>CALJUR010000034.1 GCA_937975765.1 uncultured Myxococcales bacterium | reverse complement strand
GCAGCCGCGACATCCACGCCGCCGCCCCGTACGACACCGCGATCGCGCCGGCCAGCACCCCCAGCAGCCGGGGGTTCCAGGTCAGGTAGAAGGCGATGCTGGCCAGCAGCAGCACCGCGTTCTGCCAGGCCGCCCGGCGCGGGCCGATCCAGTGCAGCAGGAGGACGATCGGGAAGAAGAACGCGAACTCCAGGCCGGCGAGGCTCATCGTTCACCTCCCTGGGCCGGGTGCGCCGGCGCGCCCGGGGGATCGGCCAGGAAGGACAGGGGGCCATCCAGCGCCCACTCTGCCAGCCTCTCGTTGCCCTCCTTCGTGATGTGGTCGAAGTCGATCTCGAAGTCGGCGTCGGTCAGCGGGTGGTCCAGGGTCAGGTCCACGAAACGCAGCCCGCGGTTCGCCGCCCAGGCCCCCATCCGTTCCGAGAAGGTCCGCAGCGTCGTCTCCTTCGCCTTCCCGGACAGCGTGCCCGGCATGCGCGGGTACAGGACGAGGGTGACTTCCAGCCCGCGCCCCCGGAAGAAGGCCACGATCTCGTCCAGCGCCTTCATCTGGTCCGGGTCGAACAGCGCGCCCGCGCCGCCCTCGACCATGCCCTGCCAGCCGCGGATGCGGGTCTCGTAGGACCGCCGCTCGGCCTCCGGATCCTTCCCGCGGATCGCCTCGCGAAGGCCGCGGGTGATGTTGTCGTGGCCGCGGTCGGCCACGAAGGTCGAGCACGACCACCACTCGCGCCACTGCTTCTGCAGGAAGTTCTGGTTGTAGGGGGTCAGGTTGTTCTGCCACAGGTCGGCCAGGAAGTCCTTCCACTGCCAGGCCCGGGCGGGCAGGTTCATCGTGATGCTGCCGGTCCCGGGGTCCAGCGCGGTCGAGTCCCACCACTCCGTCACGATCAGCACGTGCCGCAGCGACGGCCGCAGCAGGGCACCCGTCGCGTCCCGCTCCTCCAGGATCGGCCGGATGCGGTGCTGCACGACCCAGTCGTAGGGCACGTACTTGCCCCACTCGACGGGCACCGGCTGGATGCGGGCGCGGCCCCCGGTCCTCTCCGACAGCACCCGGTCCATCGGGATGAACGATCGGGCGTGACTGGACCCCAGCGCCAGCACCGTCGGGTCGCCCTCCCGGTACTGGTCCATCGCGGGGTCGATCTCCAGCAGGGACTTCGGGGGCGCGACCCCCCGGAGGCCCGCGTCCACGGCCGCCAGGCTGGCCAGGGCGCACAGGCCCGTCAGCAGCACGCTCCCCCAACCCTTCCCCGCACCCAGCATCCCTTCCCCGGAACCCGGCATCGCCGTCTCCATCGGCAGGTTGGTGGCGAGATCATAGAGGAAGTCGGAATTCGAGGCACACTGCGTGCATCAGGAGGTGGCGGGCGCGGCGGCGGCGGGCAGCAGCACCGCGAACGTGGTGCCGACCCCGACCTCCGACCGGACCGACACGCTGCCACCCATGGCGGCGCACAGGTGCTTCACGATCGCCAGGCCCAGGCCCGTCCCGCCCAGGTCGCGCGAACGGCCCGAGTCGACCCGGTAGAACCGCTCGAACAGGCGCGGCAGGTGCTCCTCGGCGATGCCGGGCCCGGTGTCCGACACCTCGATCGCCACGTGCCCGGCCGAGTCGCCGAAGACGTGCACCCGGACCTTGTCCCCGGGGCGCGCGTACTTGACCGCGTTGTCCAGCAGGTTGCCGATGACCGTGTGCAGCGCCGCGGCGTCGCACATCCCCGCCGGCGTTTCGGGGTCCAGTTCCAGGCCCAGCGCGATCCCCTTGTCCCGCGCGGCCCCCTCGAAGACCGACAGGATGACCGTCAGCAGGTCGCGCAGGTCGTGGACGTCGGTGGCGGTGGGCTCCAGCACCAACTGGCCGCCCTCGATGCGCGCCAGGCCCAGCAGGTCGCGCACCAGCGCCGCCATCCGGGCCGTCTGCCGGGAGATCGTCGCCAGCAGCCGCCGCTCGTCCTCGCCGGCCGGGGCGTCGTCCGCGAAGGCGGACAGCGTCTCGACCGCCGCCTGGATCGTGGCCACCGGGTTGCGCAGTTCGTGGCTGACGTTGGCCACGAAGTCGCGCCGCACCTGGTGCAGCCGGTGCAGTTCCGTGGTGTCGTGCACGACGGCCAGCGCTCCGTCCCCGTCGGCCAGCGGCGCGCCGTTGACCAGCAGCGTCGCGGCGTGCGGCCTCGCCACCTGGATCTCGCGCGACACCACGCTGCCCTCCAGGACCTCCTGGATTGCCTGCAGCAACTCGGGCGCCTGGATGACCTCGGCCGGGGCCAGCCCGGCGGCCGCGCCCCGGTGCCCCGTCAGGCCCAGCATGGCGTCGTTGACCAGCGTGATGCGGCCGTCCTGGTCCACGGCCATCACGCCCTCGCGCATCGTCTCGATGATCGACCGGACCAGCCGGCTCTCGGTCTCCAACCGGTGGAACGTCGAGGCCGAGGCGTCGGCCAGACGGTTCAGGGAGTGGGCCAGTTGCGACACGTCGTCGCCGCGCCGGTCGCGCAGGTGGATGTCGAAGTCGCCCGACGCCATGCGCAGGGCCGCGTCCGCCATCCGACGCAGCCGCCGGTCCTCGGCGCGCGTGAAGAAGTAGGCTGCGATCACCGCGGTGGCCAGCAGCGTCAGGACCGCCAGCACCACGGGCTCGCCCGCGCCGCCGATCGCCAGGACCGCGGCGGAGGCGATGGAGATCGGCAGGACGACCGACAGGAACAGGCGGGTCCGCAGGCCCAGTGCCATCGCGTCAGTCCTGGTCCGAGAAGCGGTAGCCCACGCCCCGGACCGTCTCGAGGTAGCGGCCGGCCGCGCCCAGCTTGTCGCGCAGGCGCTTCATCATCGTGTCGACGGTGCGCGTCTCGACCTCGGCCTGCAGGCCCCAGACCTGGTCCAGCAGCGCCTCGCGGGACAGCACCCGGCCCCGGCGCGCCAGCAGCACCATCAGCAGCCGGAACTCCAGCGCGGTCAGGTTGACCTCGTCCTCCTCGACGAAGGCGCGGTGGGACGGGCCGTCCACGCGCAGCGGGCCGACGCTGACGGAGGCGGCGTCCAGGTCCCCGGGCGCCATCGAGGTCCGCCGCAGCACCGCGTTCACGCGCAGCACCAGTTCGCGCATGCTGATGGGCTTGACCACGTAGTCGTCGGCGCCCAGCTCGAAGCCGACGACGCGGTCGATCTCCTCGCCCCGCGCGGTGACCATGATGACCGGGATGCCGCGCGTGGCGGGGTCGGACTTCAGCCGGCGGCAGACCTCGGTGCCCATGATGTCGGGCAGCATCAGGTCCAGCAGCACCAGGTCGGGCTTGCGGTGCCGCGCCTCGGCGACGCCCGCCTCGCCGGACCGGACCGCCACGGTGTCGAACCCGGCGCGCCGCAGGTTCAGCGCCACGACGTCGGCGAAGTCGAACTCGTCCTCGACGATCAGCACGGTGCGCGCCATGGTGCCTCCCGGCGGACCCCCCGGCCGGCGCATCGCGCCCGTCCCCGGGGACATCCTGGTCCGCACGAAGCGCCTTATAGCACGGGCCCGCAGGCGAGTCATGGGGCCCCCGGCGTTTACCTCGGGGAGGGGCGGGGGTATCCTGGGGGCGAAGCGAAGCCGGAGGTGTGCCATGGAACCCCGCAGACCGGGTGGGTTGACGCGGTCGCTGGAGGCCTCCCTGCACCAGGCCTGCCACCAGGCGATCGGGATGGTGGAGCAGGCGCGCGACGGCTTCCGGCGGCTGGACGGGGGGACGCTGGACCGGGTGAACGAGTCGGTCGTGACGCTGCGGGCGGGCGCGCAGTCGCTGACGTCCGGGATCCTGTCGGAACTTGGCAACCGGCCGGGCTTCGAGAAGCAGGCGCGGCTGTACCTGGCCCTGCCGATGCACCTGGAACGCATCGCCGACCGCGGGGAGGCCCTCGCCGCCGCGATCCGCAAGGTGAAGACCGCGGGACTGCCCTTCACGGAGAAGGCGCGGCGCGAGGTCGACTCGCTGATGGAGGCGACGCTGGAGGTGCTGGCCGCGCTGAAGGACCTGGTGCGGACCTGGAGCCCGGTCCTGGCGACCCACGTGGTCGAGGCCGGCGACCGCGCCGAGGCACTGACCGACGAGTACGCGCAGTCGCACCGGGACCGGATGATCGGCGGCGAGTGCGTGCCGATGTCGTCGCCGGTGTACCTGTCGATCCTGGACCACCTGTCGTCGATCCGGCGCCACGCCCGCGAGATGGCGATGGACCTGGCGCCTGCCGCCCATTCCCAGCCGTAGGCCCCTTGCGGCCACGGGCCCGCATCGCACATACTCCTGGAGCGGGCATCGGCGGGGGGGATCATGGACCGGCGACGGGCGGGACTTGCCTCGTGGGCGGCCTTGGCGGCGGCGGCTTGCGTCGTGGGCGGGACGGCCGCGTGCCAGAAGGACAAGGACTACCCCTTCTACGACGACGTGCAGGATCCGGACGATCTCGGCGCGACGGACCCGGGGCGCGACGACACGGGCGGGAAGGACACCGGACGGGACCCGGTCGAAGGGGACGCCCTGGAGGCCGGCGATGGCGCGGAGGATGCCGCGCCGGACGCGCCCCCGGCGGGCGATCTGGCCTTGAGGATCGCGTTCCCGGCCGACGGGGCGATCCTGACGGGAACGCTGGACGTGCAGGTCGAGGTGACCTCCCCGGCCGGCGCCACGTGGGACCTTTCGATCGGGTTCGTCAACGCGGCCGTCAGCCCGGTGACGCGCAGCGGTGCAGGCCCGGCCACGCTGGCTGTCCCGGTGGACACGACAACCTTGGTCGACGGCGCCTGGACGCTGCGGGCGACGGTGAAGGACGCGAAGGGCCAGGAGGCCGCTGACGAGGCCAGGATCACGATCGACAACACTCCGCCGGAGGTCTCGGTGCAGGTGCTGGTCGAGGGCGACGGCGGCGCGGTGACGGGCCGCATCGAACTGGTGCTGCGGGCCAAGGACCTGCAGACGGGCATCGCCTCGGCGCGGCTGTCCGTCGATGGCGCGAAGGAGAAGGAGTGGTCGTCCGGGCTGGATGACGTCTCCTTCCTGCTGGACGCGAAGGACTGGGTGGTCGGGGCCCACGCGATCACCCTGGAGGCGACCGACCGGGCCGGCCATTCCGGGAGGGACGACCGGGTGGTGCGGGTGGTGCCGCCGCCGACCATCGCGGGTTTCCCCGAGCGGGCCAACCAGTGGACGGACCCGCTGACCGGAGGTGCGGGCATCCGGCTGGGCCCGGAATCGTCGGCGCCCTGGGGGGCCGTCCTGGCGAGCACCGGAAACGTCTACCTGCTGGAGAAGATCTCCCCGGCCCTGGCCTTCCACCCGATCCACGCGGACATCGCCTGCACGGGCTTCCAGGTGGCGGACCTCGACCAGGACGGCATGGACGACGCCGTCGGTTGGTGCGCGAAGGAGAAGTCCTTCCTGGTCCTGCTGCAGCGCCAGGAGGGGGAGCGGCCCGTCTTCCAGGAGATCCAGGTGCCGGGGCCGAAGGAGGTCGACAAGCCCCTGGACGTCCGGGACTTCGCGCTGGGCGACGTCTCGCAGGACGGCTTCCCGGACATCGTGGCCGTCGTCGCCGAGCCCCAGCGGCCCGTGGCCCTGTACCGCTCGTCCCCGATCGCCGGCAGCGCGGCCTTCCGGGATCCCGAGCGCTTCGCGGGCGGCTTCGACCCGAACCTGGTGGCCGTGGGCGACCTGGCCGACAACGGCCGCAACGCGATCACGATCGCCACCTCCGCCGTGCCGACGCTGACCGTGTTCCCGGTGACCGAGGACGGCATCGTCCTGCAGGGCGAGAACAACTTCATCGGCGACCTGGACGAGCGGGGAAATCCCCTGCCGGTCGACTTCAGCGACCTGCTGCCCGTCATGCACCCCGCGAACCCCGGCCCCAAGGCGTCCCACCGGCTGTTCCTCTCGTGCCGGGAGGCGGGCGTCACCCTGCCCAACCTCCGATCCTTCGCCGCCGTTCCGGCCGACCAGTCGTTCACGCTGCAGAGGATGTCCGACGAGGGGACGGCGCTCGGACCGGCCCGGATCGCGGGCGGCGACCTGGACGGGAATGGCACGGCCGACGCGGTGGTGCTGGACGTCAACTCCCGCATCCTGCAGGCGTGGCGGTTCACGTCCATGGGCGTCGACGGGGACGCGTACAGCCCCGGGCTTCCGGACAGCCTCTCGGTCGGGCGGGCCGTGGACGTCACGCTGGCGGACCTGGAGGGGGACGGCCCGAAGGAGGCGCTGCTGATCTACCCCGACCACCTCGTGGCGGCCTCCTGGGGCCGGCAGGAGGTCCCGCGGGCGATCGACGGCGGGGCGCTGTGCGCCTGGATGGACCAGGAGGGCGCCAGCCCGATCGCGGGCAGCCTGCCGGCCGCGCAGGCGACGTGCTACCGGCCGAACCAGACCGTGGTGGGACGCTTCTTCCATTCGGAGGAGGAAACGGCGCCCCGCGGGCTGGACCTCGAGACCTTCTCGGTCACGATCGGTGGCATCGAGGTCCCGGTGAAGCCGTTCTCGCACGACCCCGCCTGGGGGGTGCCGAGGATCCCGGACCAGGACGCCGGGAACGCCGCCAACCCGCTGAAGGGCGTCGTCGGCGCCTTCGCGGGCGACATGACGCCGGACCGGCCGGAGGGCCACCCCCTGGACGACGTGCTGGTGGTGAACGACCGGTGCGACCCGTCCAAGGCCACCTCCACGTTGGGCGCCGTCTACCATCAGGTCGACCTCACGGCCGAGGGCCAGCCCGAGACCCGGGTCGTCGCGAACACCCAGTTGTGCCAGCCCGCGCTGGCCACGGCCGGGCAGTTCGACACGGGACGGGGGATCGCCAGCCCGGAAGGCGAGATCGCGGTGTACACGGACGCCACGCCCCCCACGGTGGCGGTGTTCTCGAGGATCCAGTCGCCCTCCCAGGCGGCCGGCAGCACGATCACCTTGACGAAGTCGAAGGTCCCCCTGAGGAAGCTGGTGGCCGCCTCGATGCGCCGGTCGCTGGCCGAGGCCACCTCGGGCGGCCCCTTCGAGACCGACCTGGTGACGCTGAACGCCGGCACGCAGGACTTCACCGTCTTCATCGCGCTGGGAAACCTGGCCCTGTCGGCGGAGGGCGCCAGCAAGAACTTCTCGGTCGGGCGGCCACCGGTGGACATGGCCGTCGGCTACCTGGACGTGCCGGTGGACGGGTCCGCGACGCCGGATCAGGCCGCGGGGCACCTGCCGGATGTCGTCGTGCTGTCCACGCAGGGGCTGCACGTCTCCTTCTCGCTGGACAACGTGGACGAGGTGGCGGCGGACTCGAAGACGCTGGAGTTCCTGCCGCCCTGGTACGTGGAGTACCCGAAACTCGCGACGTGGACCCCGACCCTGCACCGCGTGGCCCTGTCCGACGTGAACGGGGACGGATACCTGGACATCCTGGTGCTGGACCGCAACCGCGGCGAGCTGGCGGTGTACCTGAACCTGTCGGACCGGACGTTCTCGCTGGTGGGGCGCTACCCGGTCGGGAACGACCCGGCCGACCTGCTGCCCGGGGATCTGGACGGGGACGGCCGGATCGACATGACCACCGTGAACCTGAACGGGCACACCTTCACCTTCGTCAGGACGTTCCCGGCAGGGACGGCCCCATAGCGGCGGGCCGGGACCTTGCAGGAAGGAGGTCGTCATGGCATCGCCCCCCGATCCCCGCGTCGTGCTGATCACGGGATGCTCGTCCGGTATCGGCCGGGCCCTGGCCGTCGAGTGGGCACGCCGGGGGCACCGGGTGTTCGCGACGGCGCGCACGCCTGGGAGGATGCCGCCGTTCGACGCGCCCGGCATCGAGGTGCTGCCGCTGGACGTCACGGACCGGGCGTCGATCGAGGCGGCGGTGGCCGAGGCGTTACGGCGCGCAGGCCGGATCGACGTGCTGGTGAACAACGCCGGCTACGGGCTGATGGGACCGGTGATGGACGCCCCGCCGGACGAGTTGCGGCGCCAGTTCGCGACCAACGTGTTCGGGGCGATGGACGTGGCGCGCGCGGTGGTGCCGCACCTGCTGCGCCAGGGGCACGGCATGGTCGTGAACGTCGGCAGCGTGTCGGGCCTCCTGACGACGCCGTTCGCGGGGGCGTACTGTGCCTCAAAATCGGCCATGCACTCGCTGACCGACGCGATGCGGCTGGAACTGGAGCCCCTGGGCGTGACGGTGGTGTCGCTGCAGCCCGGCGCGGTGGCGTCGCGCTTCGGCGAGACGTCTTCGTCGGGCGTGCGGATGCTGGACCTTGATGCCTCCCCGCACGCCCGGATCCGGTCGTTCATCGAGGCCCGCGCGAACACCAGCCAGCAGGACGCGATGACGGCCGAGGCGTTCGCCCGCCGGGTGGTGGACGCGCTGTCGCGGCCGAACCCGCCGCGGATCCTGCGTGTCGGGACGCGCAGCGTGCAGATGCCGCTGCTGCGGTGGCTGCTGCCCCGCGCTATCACGGACGCGATGCTGCGGCGCCGGTTCGGGCTGGACCGGCTCTGACGATCGGAAATTGGAGGCTGTCCCTATTTCGTGGAGGGCAGCGGCGTGGCCCAGATCAGCTTCTCGGCGTTGGTCACGTAGAGTTTCTGCAGCACGTCGGGGGGCAGGTCAATCGCGTCCACCTTCCAGCGCCCCTGGATCGGCGTCGGGTGGTCGATCTGCTTCGCGTCCGTCTCGAAGTACCGCCAGTGCCGGACGAAGAACTCCACCGCGTCGTCCACCGTCGGGACCGTCGGCGACACCGACCCCAACTGCATGTCCCCGGCGCCGTCCACGATGAAGTCCGATCCGAACAGGATCCGGTCCTGCCACTTGACGAAGAAGGCCCGCACCTGGTCCGCCGGGTGGCGGCCGAACTCCGGGACCCGCGCCGAGGTGTCCACGTATACGTTCGGGTAGGTCGCCAGCAGGCGGTCCACGTAGCCCAGGTCCTCGGAATTGTTGCCCATGTGGATCAGCAGGAAGGTGGTCTTCGGGTGCTTCGCGATCACCTTCTCCTGGATGGACATCAACTGGTCGAAGGAAGGGTATTCGGGGCCGTTGAACTGCCAGCCCTTGGCCAGTTGCAGTTCCTCGTAGCGCTCGTTGTCCGGGGTGACGGGCTTGAAGAAGGCGACCGGGTCGGCGATGTGCCACGCGAAGATCAGGCCCAGGCGCCCGCACGCCTGGAAGATCGGGTCCAGCGACGGGTCGTCCGGCGACAGCAGCGTGCCGTCCGGCTTGCGCACCTGCAGGCCCAGGTTCTTGAACACCTTCACGCCGACCGCGCCGTCCTTCTTCGCGGTCTCCAGCGACCGGACCTCGGCGTCCGCCCAGCCGGGCTGGCCGAAACTCTGCCAGTCGAGGTTCACGAACACGCGCAACCGGTCGCCCAGCACCTTCTGCATCGCCATTGTCGCCATGTACCGCGGCGTCCCGACCGGGCCGCCGCTCTTGACCGCGAAACGCCCGATCCCGACCCGGTCGAAGACCTCCAGGGCCCTCGCCAGCGCCGGCAGGTTCGGGGAGACGTGCGCGTGGCTGTCGATCACCGGCCGGCCAAGATGCCACGGCCGGGCCGCCGACCCGGCCGGCACCGACGGGCCCGCATCACCGCCCTTGCAGGCCAGCGCCCCCAGGGCGGCCAGCACCAGGAATCCCCGCACGGTGCGAACGCGGTCCATCGGCAACCTCCCCGGAGTTCACTTCCCCTTGCGGCGACGGCGGCCCTTCCCGGCGACCGCCGAGGCTTCCGCCTGGACCGGCATCACGCCGCAGTCCGGCAGCGAGGCCGGCTTCCTCAGCGCCCACCACGTGCCGAGGATCAGCCCCAGCAGGACCTGCCCCAGCGCGATCAGGTGCGCATCCCGCAGGCTCCAGAACCGGTCCGGGCGGCTCTCCGGCTGCCGGATGAACTCCACCAGGAACCGGGACAGCCCCGATACGACCAGGTAGATCGCGAACAGCACGCCGGGGTTGCGGATGCGCCCGCGCAGTTTCCACAGGATCACGAACAGCACGAAGTTCGACAGCGATTCGTACACCGGCGTCGGGTGCACCTGCTCGAGCGTGGGGACGATGCCGTTCGGGTAGGCCATGCAGAAGACGCGGTCCAGCGAATCCGCCGAGCAGGGCAGGCCGTAGCAGCCGTCGCCGGAAACCTGGCATCCCAGGCGACCGAAGGCATACCCCGACGCCAGTTCGGGAGCGACCGCGTCCAGCATCACCCGAAGCGGCAGCCGCTTCACGTAGAAGTACCCGACGATCAGGACCGTCGCGAGGATCAGGCCGCCGTGCCACGTCAGGCCGCTGCCGGACAGCAGGTCGCCCCACTCGAACCGGTCGGCCTCGGTCAGCATGTAGGCCAGCTTCGAGCCCAGCACGCCGCCGATGATCCCCAGCAGGATCACGGCATCGGAGATCGCCGGGTCCAGGTTGCGGCGGCGAAGGTCGCGGGACAGCAGCCAGGCCGCGGTCAGGAAGCCGCACGCCATCATGACGCCGTAGGAACCGATCTTCAGCCACGCCAGCGACGGGTGGATCCACTCGCCCAGGAACACGTATGGAAGCATCTTCCCTCCCAGGTATCGGGCGTTGTTCCCGGCCTCAGGGCCCTGCGATGCCAGCCTCCAGGAGCGCCTCGGCCGGGATCTTCCCGTAGTGGATCTGGCCGCCGACCAGGAAGGCCGGCGTGCCCCGGATCCCCAGGCGGTTGCCCTCGGCCACGTCCTTCGACAGCATCTCCCCCGTCGCCGCCTCGCCCATGCAGCATTCGAAGGCCTCGGGGTCCAGTTCCAGCCGGCGCGCGATGTCCCTGGCGGACATGCCCTTCTCCCGGATCTCCCCGGCCTGCTGGAACAGGAAGTCGTTCATCTCCCAGAAGCGGCCCTGGCGCCCCGCGCAGATCGAGATGCGGGAGAACTCGCACGCCCGGTCGTGGAACGGCCGCGTGATCGCCGGGTTGCAGGCCTGGTCCAGCGGCAGGTGCCGGTGGTACAGGCGGATCTTGTTGCCTTCGTTCGACAGCATCTTGCGGACCATCATGTGGGCGCGCCGGCAGTGCGGGCACTGGAAGTCGGTGAACTCCTGGATCTCGATGACGGGCTTCTCGGCGCCGATCCAGGGATGCCCTTCCGGGCTGACGCCCATCGACGGGGCGGCCGGGTTCCCGGCCTCGCCGCCGGACCCGCAACTGCCGGAGACGGACGGCGCGGCGGCCACGAAGCCGCCGGTGGGGCCGCCGCCGGGCGCGACCGCCTCGACGACCTGGTGCCCCGCGGCCCAGGCCAGGCCCAGCATGCCGAACCCCGCCAGCACGATCGCGGCGCCCGTCGCCGGCCGCCGCAGCAGGCCCGCCAGGTCCGACCCGACGGACCCGACCAGCGGCGCCTCGACCGCCCGGGTCGCCACGATGGCGAACGCGAGGAACGAGATGTTGATCACGTCCAGCGCCATGCACAGGATGCACAGCGACCCGATCACGAAGTGCATGATGTACAGCAGCACCAGGGAGGCGACGGTGAAGACCACGCCCAGCGCCACCAGCAGGCCGTATCCGAACGTGTCGCCGCGCCGGGAGGCGGCCATCCCGGCCAGCAGGATCGCGAAGGCGTACCCGGCGATCGCCCAGACCGAGTTCGGCGCGCCGAGGACCGTGGAGTAGCTGGACAGCGCGACGGTCTCGCAGTTGACGCCCTCGGACACCGCGCAGAACGAGTGGTAGTCGAGGTCGGTCCGCGAGAGCATCCAGACGCGGGTCAGGTCCCAGGAGATGCCGATGCCCACCAGGCACAGCAGCATGCAGGCCGCCAGGGCCACCCGGGCCCGCTTGCGTCCCGCGGACGCGCCGGAGGATTCCGTCGATGTCGCAAGGTCCATGTCACCACCCGCCGAGACCCGGGTCACCAACCCGTCAAGGGCGCGTCTAATTTCCATGGAATCGGGGGCGAATGCAAGCCGCGTAGGGTACAATCCGGCCGACCCGCCGGTGGATTCGGAGGTGCGCCCATGCGTTCGGCCGTCGTGACCCTGGTGATGCTGCCCGTGCTGTGGACGGCGTCGTGCAGCGAGAAGGAGAACCCGGGGCGAGGGGGGACGCTGACCGCGCAGCTCCACGGCCAGGTGTTCGTGGCCGCGGCCAAGCTGGCCGAATGCACCGGCGACGCGGCGGCGACGGACCTGTGGCTGGGCGGGTACACGTTCACGAACTCCCTGCCGATCACCGACGGGTGGCAGTCCCGATGGGCCTTCGAGACCGGCGCCTCGCTGGCGGCGATGCTGGATGCGAAGACCTGCTCCGATCTTTACACCGCGTTGAACTTCGACACCCCTCCCGTTCCGTGCACCGAGGAAGGCCGGGCCTGCTCGAACGACGTGGCGCAGGTCTGCCGGAAGATGGGGGACGCGATGCTGCGGTTCGACATGGACTGCACCATCGCGGACATGCAGTGCCGCGAGGGGCGCTGCATCCTGGGGACCTGCTCGTCCGACCGGTGCGACGGCGACTCCCGGGTGACCTGCGACGCCAACCACGAGCAGCAGGTGTACCAGTGCGGCGCGCTGGGCCTGACCTGCGGCAACGGCGGCAGCGGCCTGCAGTGCATCGGGAAGGGGCAGGTCTGCACGACGACCGACGTGGACAACCCGGTGGTCCCGAAGTGCGACGGGTCCACGCTGACGTGGTGCCTGGGGGGCCGGATGGCCTCGATCGACTGCTCGAAGATCACCGACGACCGGCGCGGCTGCTCGCAGGCCTGGCTGGACGCGCACACCGACGTGGCGTCCGCGGACATCCTGGACAAGTACCTCGCGGAGGCGTGCGGCCAGAACGGGACCGATTGCGTGGGCGGCACGTCGGAGTGCGACGAGTCCCTGCTGAAACTGTGCATCGACGGCTACTACGAGTGGGAGGCGTGCCAGGACTTCCACACCGACGGCTGCTCGGCGGACGGGGTGTTCCCGGGCAGCGCCTCGTGCAAGGGGTTCCCGGAGACCCCGTGACGACCGCCCTGCATCAGTCCTTCAGGATCGGGGACGCGGCCGACACGATCCGCGTGGCCTTGAACAGGTCCCGGTGCCCCGGGATCTCGAAGTAGGGCCACACGTCCTGTTCCCAGTCCACCTCGGGCAGGTAGAGGATCTGGCTGCCCATGCGCGGTTCGGGGTCGTACAGGTAGGGCCGCTGCTTCTCCCGCGGCTCGCGGCCGATCGTCAGGTAGTGGCCGCCGGCGCCCGCGGGGGGTTCGACGCCGGGGTGTTCCGGGTCGCCGGTGGTCAGGTCCACGTACACCATGTATGCCTCGCCCGGCATCAGCGAGGCGATCCAGCCCGCCATCTGCGCGCGGTTCGTGACCGGTCCCAGCAGGGCCGTCTTCAGGGGTGTCGCCGCCGCGCCCACCTCGTGCATCGACTTCGCCTCGGAGGCCGACGTCCCCAGGTTGCCGTTCGTGGTGATCAGCTTCAGCGCGTCCGAGATGACGCTGAGCGTGTTGTAGGTGCACCGGGCCTGGAAGATCCAGTCCGCCAGCGGATCGAGGCCGGGCGGCGTGTTCCCGCCCAGGGCCGGCAGCGTCGTGCCATACAGGAAGAGGTCGGCGCGCAGTTCGCTGATCGCGATCGCCAACGGCATCAGGCTGTTGTAGACCTTCGCCGGCATCTGGCCGCGCTTCGCCTCGCCCTGCGCCTGGATCTTCTCGGCGAAGTCCAGCAGGGTCCTGGGCCCGCCCTGGATCCGGCTGGCCATCGCCGCGTTGGCGGCGCACCGCTCGACGTCGGTGGTGGTGGTCGGGTCGCGGTCCACCTGGCTCCACCCGGACAGGATGGCACCCGCGTCCCACGTCGCGCCGACGCGGAACGGCAGCAGCCGGCCGTCCCGGTGCTGGCCGTTCCGGTCCTTCCGGTCGTCCAGGTCCTCGTACGATCCCGGGTCTCCCCGGGCCGGATCCCCCGGCCGGATCACCCGCTTGTTGTGCTTCGTGCGCGGATCCTCGCCGTACGCGGTGCCTCCGCCCACGCCGATGGCGTCCGCCCGGTCCAGCGCCGCCAGGGTCAGGGGGCCGACGATCCCGTCCGCGGCCAGTCCCTCCTGCTGCTGGAAGGCCCGCACGCCCGCGTCGGTCTTCCCGCCCCAGATCCCGTCCTTCGGGCCGCAGTCGACGCCGGCGGCGGCCAGCGCCCCCTGGATCGCGAAGACCAGGTTCCGGTCGGAACAGCCCGCCCGCAGCATCCGCAGCCCCGCCATCACCTCCGCCAGGCCGGGGATCGACGCGAACCTCGGCGACGCCAGGCCGCCCGAGGCACCCGGCGTGCCGCCCTGCCCGCCCTCCTGCGACCGCATCGCGTCGGCCGGCGCCCCCGCCTCCGTGACCGTCCCGCCCCGTCCGCCCCCACCCGCCCGGGGACTGGCCAGGGCGGCCCCCTCCGCGTACCCGACGCGCGCCTGCGCCGCCCGCAACGCATCGCGTCCCATGGACGCGGGGTCCGGCCGGCGGGAGGAGGCCGGCCTGGGGGTCGGCACGGCAGGCTTTCGATCGAATTCCATCGCCTGGTCCCCGGGGGCCAGCCCTGAAGGTATCCACGTCCCCGTCCCGCCGCAAGCCGGCACGCCGCGCGCCGCGGCACGGCGGGGCTTCCCGCCGCCTATCGCCCGCGCAGCGTCATCGAGATCTTCAGGATGTCGGCCAGCACGCCCGCGGCCGTGACGGGACCGCCCGCGCCGGCCCCCTGCACCAGCAGCGGATACTGGCAGTAGCGCTCGGTGGTGAACGCCACCATCGACTCGGTGCCCCGCAGGTGCATGGAGGGGTGGTCCGCCTCGACGGCGACCGGCCCCACCGTGCAGACGGGCCGGCCGTTGCCCGCGGCCGACGGGTCGATACGGGCCAGGTACCGCAGCGATTTCCCCTCGCGGCGCAGCCCCTCCAGGTGCCGATCCATCGCCTCGTCGCGCCGGCGCAGGGCCTCAAGGAACGCCTCCACCGGCGCGTCGCCCGGCAGACCGGTGTCCACCAGCGGCTCGACCTGCAGGTCCGCCACCGACAACGTGAGGCCCAGTTCGCGCGCCAGGATCAGCGCCTTGCGGGCCACGTCCATGCCGGACAGGTCCTCCGCCGGGTTGGGCTCGGTGTACCCCAGTTCCTTGGCGCGCTGCACGGCGTCCGACAGCCGCGCGCCGGCCATCATCTCGTTGACGACATACCCCAGCGTGCCCGAGAACGACCCCTCGATCCGCCGCACGCGGTCACCGGTGCGGACCAGGTTCTTCAGCGTGTCGATGACCGGCAGCGACGCGCCCACCGTCGTCTCGTAGTGGTAGAAGCGGTGGTGCCGGCGGGCCGACGCCATCAGGCGCTCGCGGGCCTCCCACGGGATCGTCAACGGTTTCTTGTTCGCGGCCACCACGTGGATCCCGCGCGCGAAGGCCTCCTCGTACAGGCGCTCCATCCCGTCCGCGGCCGTGCAGTCGACCAGCACGGGCACCGGCATCCGGCGCAGCCGCTCCAGCAGGTCGACGACGTCCGTCACCGGTTCCCCGGACGCCTCGGCCCCGGCCATCCGGACCTCCCAGGTCCCGGCGTCGATCCCCCGGTCGTCGAAGACGGCCCCGCGGGTGCCGACGATCCCCGCGACCTTCAGCAGCACGTCGTGGTCGCGGTCCAGCGACTCGCGGCCGTCCCGGATCTGCTCCAGCAGCCGGGCCCCCACGGTCCCCTTGCCCAGCACCAGCAGCGACACTTCCTGGTGCGCGAGGTTGAAGGCCGCGTGCACGGTCCGGACGGCCAGCCGGGTGTCCCCGCCGTCGATCACCGCCGAGATCGACCTCGACGACGCGCCCTGCGCCACGCCCCGGATCTGGATGCCCACCGCGCCCAGGCCGTGGAAGAACCGGCCCGCCACGTTGACGGTCTGCCCCATCGCCTCGGCCACCAGGGTCAGCAGCGTGACCGGTTCGCGCACCGTCGGCTCCTCGACGTCCCCCCGCTGCAGTTCGAACTCCAGGGCCTCGCGGATCGCCGCCCGCGCCCGCGCCACCTCGGCTCGCGGCACGGCCACGGCCACCGCCTGCCCGTGCGCCGACTGCGTGGCCATGAAGATCGTCGCCCCGGCCTGCTCCAGCGCCCGCAGCACGCGCCCGCCGACCGCGTCGCCCTTCGCGATGCGCCGCACCTGCACCGCCAGCAGCGCCAGGTCCTCCAGGGAGGTGACCGACGTGGCGGCCGTCTCGTCCCGCGAACCGGAGGCGTCCACCCGCGTGCCCGGGTCCGAGGACTGCATCGTGTTGCGAATCCGCATCGGGATCCCGGACTCGATCAGCGGGATCATGGTTCGGGGGTGGAACATCGTGGCGCCGAAGTCCACCAGTTCCAGCGCCTCCATGTAGGACAGGCGCGACAGCGGGTAGGCGTCGGCCACGATCGCGGGGTCGGCCGTCATCACGCCGGACACGTCGGTCCAGATGACCACCTCTGCCGCGTCGAGGCACCGTGCCAGCAGCGTCGCGGTGTAGTCCGACCCGTTGCGGCCCAGCGTGGTGGTGCGCCCTTCCCGGGTGCGGCCCAGGAATCCCGTCACGACGGGAACCTTCCCCTCCCACGACGGGGAGACCTCGGCCAGCCGCTGGCGGGTGTCCTCCAGCAGCACGTCGGCCGCGCCGAACCGGTCGTCCGTGACCGCCCAGTCCCGCGCGTCGACGAACTCCGCGGGAAGCCCCCGTGCGGCCAGCAGTTCGGCCACCACCGTCGCCGACAGGCGCTCGCCGAACGACAGCACCAGGTCGCGCGTCTGGGACGTGCACTCCCGCAGCAGGGAAACGCCGTACAGCAACTGCCGAAGTTCGCCCAGCATCCCGCGCACGCGGGGCGTGATGCGGGCGGCCGAACCGTTCTTCACTTCCAGCAGTTGCAGGGTCAGCAGTCCGTTGGAGATCGTCAGGTCCGACACCTCGTCGATGACCCGGTCGGCGCCCTCCCGGTCTCCCGTCGCGGCCAGGCCCGCCGCCTCGACCAGGCGATCGGTGGTGTGCTGCATGGCCGACACCACGACGGCCAGCGGCGTCTCGGCCGCGGCCGAGGCCACCAGTTCCACCACCCGCACCAGCCGCTCGGGCGATCCGACCGACGTGCCGCCGAACTTCATCACCCGCAACTTCCCACCCGCCATTTCAGCCTCCCGCCTGGACCCGCGCCCGGAACTCCGCCACCGCTCGGCCCAGCCCGTCCATCTCGATCAGGAACGCGTCGTGCCCGTCGTCCGAATGCAGCGTGCACAGCGTCGCCCGGGGCATCCCCTCGGCCAGTTCCCGCTGCTCCTCCGGGGGGTACAGCACGTCGGAGTCCACCGACACCACCAGCGCCGGTACCCGGATGCCGGCCAGCACCTCGCGGTATTCGCCCCGCCCCCGTGCCACGTCGTGGGTGTCCATCGCGCGCGTCAGGGTGATGTACGCGTTGGCGTCGAACCGGTCGACCAGCTTGCGGCCCTGGTGGTGCAGGTACGATTCCACGGCAAAGAGGGTCGTTCCGTCCTGGGTCCGCCGTCCGAAACGCCGTTCGAACGAAGCCCGGCTGCGGTACGACACCATCGCCGCCATGCGCGCCGCGGCCAGGCCCGCCGCCGGGGGACGGGACGGGTCGTACCGGCCGTGAAGGAACGCCGGGTCCGCGGCGATGGCCTGCCGCTGGGCCTCGCCGATGCCGATGCACCAGGCCGAGTGCCGGCCGGACGTCGCGATCGGGACGATCGACTGCACCAGGTCCGGGTACATGGCGGCCCATTCCAGGGCCTGCATGCCGCCCAGCGAGCCGCCCAGGACGCACCGCACGCAACGCACGCCCAGCGCCCGCAGCAGTTCGCGCTGGACGCCCACCATGTCGCGGATGCTGATGCGGGGGAAGTCCGGGCCGTACGGTCGCCCGGTCGACGGATCGATCGACGCCGGGCCGGTCGTGCCATAGCAGGACCCCAGCAGGTTCGAGCACACGACGAAGTCCCGGGAGGAATCGACCGCCCGACCGGGGCCGAACATCGGGCCCCACCAGCCGTCCGCATCCGCGTTGCCCGTCAGGGCGTGGCACACGACCACCGCGTTGCCGCCGCCCGCGTCCAGCGTGCCCCAGGTGCGGTACGCGACCCGGACCCCCGGCAGCCGTCCACCCAGGTCCAGCGCCAGGTCGGCCGGCAGGTCCCAGTACCTCGTTTCCGTCGGGTCTCCCGCCATGGGAGCCTCCATGCTTCGTGAACGGGTGATTTCCGGGAATCGACGGGGAGGCCGGCGCCCCCGCGGGATCAGGCGATCGCGCGCCCGAACCCGGCGACGCACGCCGGCCCGGGACAACACATTCGATGCGGGAGGGAGGGACGATCGATCACGACCGCGCTCCGCGGCGACGACGCGGCGGACGATACCGACCGGGGGACCCGCTGTCAAGGAAGGGGGACACGACGCCAGCAGGGCGGCCCGCCCCGTTCGCCGGTATGATCGCGGCAGTCCCGCGGGAGTCCATCTTGGCCCGTCGCGCATCGTCCCCCCTTCGCCGCGGGTCGCGCCCCGGGGCGTTTCCGGTCGCGGCCCTCGCACTGGCGCTGGGCCTGCCGCTGGCGGCCGCCGCGGTCCCGGCCGCCCCTGCGCCCCCGCATGCCTCGTGGACGGTCGCCAGCCTGTCGAACGGCTTCGCCGCCGCGGTGTACGACCTGGACCGCCACCGGCTGACCGGCCTGTACCCGCACCCGTACGGCGAGGCCCGGAAGGGCGCCGTGACGCCCGACCTGCTGTGGGACGCCTACTTCGGGGTCGCCCGCGGGGGGGCGGGCACCTGGCTGACCGCCTCGGCGCCGATGGACACCGCCTACGAGAACGGCACCGGTATCCTGGTACGCACCCGCGAGCAGTCCGGCCTGCGCGTGACCGAGCGCTGGTTCGCGCCGATGGGCCTGGCCGCCCCGGCCGTCGCGGCCCACCTGACCGTTCGCAACACCGGCGCCTCGCCCCTGTCCGGGCTGAAGGTCGCATTCCTGCAGAACTTCCACGTCGGCCCCGGCACCCCCGAGGCCGGCTTCGCCTCCGAGCGGATCGCGTGGGATGCCGCCGGGCGCGCGTTCGTCGAGACGGGGGACACCTCCGGCCGCGCCGCGGTGGCCCTGCCGGTCCCAGACGCGGACGCCCGCGCCGCCAGCCCGGTCGACCCCTACTCCCTCTGGGCTTCGGGCTCCATCGGCAGCGGGGACGGAGGCCCGGCGCAGGACGACGCGATCTCGGCCTTCGCGTGGGACCTGCCGGACCTGGCCCCGGGGGACGAACGGTCGGTGGCGGTCCTGCTGGGCGTCCGGGACGCGGGCGACGCGGGCGACACCTCCTCGCTGGCCGCTGCGATCCGGGCATACGCCGATGCGAACCCCGACCTGCTGGCGACGGAGCGGGCCGGCTGGCGGGCCTTCCACGCCAGGGACCGGCTGCCGGAGGGCCTGGCCGGGGACTCCCTGGCGCTGGCCCGGCAGTCGCTGGCGATGCTGGCGATGAGCCAGGTGCGCGAGCCCGACTCGGAAGGCCGGACCCCGCACGGGCAGATCCTCGCGTCGCTGCCACCGGGCGAGTGGAACCGCACCTGGGTGCGGGACCAGTCCTACGCGGTCGCCGCGCTGGCCGCGTCCGGGCATGCCGACCTCGCCGCGGACGCGGTCCGGTTCCTGCTGAACGGCCGGGCGAACGGGTACCGGGCCGAGGTCGGCGCCGACTACGCGATCTCGGTATGCCGCTACTACGGCGAAGGCGGAGAGGAATCCGACGGCGACCCCGCCACCGACGGGCCCAACATCGAGTTCGACGGGTTCGGGCTGTTCCTATGGTCGCTGGCCGAAGTCGCCGCCCGGGAGGGGGACGAGTCCCTGCTGGACGATGCGTGGAGCACCGCCTCGGACCGCGTGGCCGACGTGCTGGCCGGGCTGGTCGACCCGACGGGCCTGATCCGCGCCGACTCCTCGATCTGGGAGCGCCACTGGAACGGCCGGCAGAAGCACTTCACCTACACCGACGCCACCGCCGTGCTGGGGCTGTGCGCCGCGGCGAGCCTGGGCGAGTCGCGGGGCGACCCGCGCGCCGGGACCTGGGCCGCGGTCGCCCGCTCGATCGCCGGCGCGATGCAGGCCTCCCTGGTCGCCTCGAACGTGCTGGCGGGGAACCTGGAGGAGATGCCGCCCGGAAGGGCCCTGGACGGGGCGGTGCTGGACGCCTTCAACTGGGGCGTGCTGCCCCCCGACGGCCCGGTCGCGCAGGCCACCCTGGACGCGCTGCAAGCCGGCCTGGTGATGGATACCGGCCACGGGCTGCACCGCAACGACGACGGTGACTGGTACGACCGGCAGGAGTGGGTCTTCATCGACCTGCGGGCCGCCATCGCGCTGCGCAGGGCCGGCCGGACCGCCCAGGCGGAGGCGCTGGCGGCGTGGGTCCTGGCCCAGTCCCGGGCCAACCTGGACCTGGTGGCCGAGTTGTACACCGAGGGGACCGCCGACTACGCCGGCGCCGTGCCGATGGCGGGCTTCGGGGCGGCCTCCTGGCTGCTGTGGCTGCTGGACCCCGTCCCCGCGGCCGACGTCGCGGCCTGCCTGGCCCCCCCGGTGCCGGACACGGAGGGCACGGACGGCGCCGACGGGCCGCCCGACCTCCCCGGACCCGATGCCGCCGAGCCCGATGCCGCCCTCCCCGAGCCGTCCGGGGACGACCATCACCCCGACGCGGTGGACGCCGCCGCGCAGGAGGACACCCTCCTGGACCCCGCCCCGGACGCACCGCCCGGCCTGCCCGACACCCCCTCCCGGAAGGCCTCGTCCGGCTGCGCCGCGGGATTCGCGACGCCCAGCGTTCCCGCGACCATCGCGGCGGTCCTGTTGCCGTTCGTCGCGGCCCTCGCCGGCCGGCGGCGTTTCCTTGGTGCCGGGCGGCGGCCCGGCGTATCTTCGGACCCGGGATCCGGGGGAGGTCGTCGATGAGAAGGCTCGGGGGATTCGTCGTGATGGCCGCCGCGGCGGCGCTCTGCGGCTGCGCCTCGGAATCGGGCGTCCGCGTCGTACTGGAGGGCCGCGTGCTGGCCTCCCCGACCGACACGGCCGGCGTCGCCGGGGTCGAGGTGGAGGTCCCGCTGGCCGGCGAGGCCGCACTGACCGGACCGGACGGCCGGTTCTCCCTGACGGGCCGCGTCCCGGAAGGCATCGAGGGCCAGCCCCTGCATGCCGCGGCCTGGTTCCGGAAGGCCGGCTACGCGGACGTCGTGCACGGCTTCACGGTCGTCCCCGATGCCCGCACCACCGTGGTGGCCGTGATGGCGCGGACGGCGGTCCTGCAGGACGTCGAGATCCCGTCCGACGGCACCACCGCCGGGGTCATCGCCGACAACGCGACCTTCGAATTCCGCGCGGACTCGCTGGTGAATCCGGCCGGCACCTCGCTGGCCGGCACGGTCCCCGTCGCGATGGCAGGCTGGGACGCCTCGCTGCCCCCGGACGAGACGTTGACCCCGCCCCGCTGGGACGCCCTGTACCCCCCGATCCCGGTGGCCGCCAGCACCCGCGACGGCCTGGCTCCCTGGCTGCGCCCCGTTGCCGCGTGCCAGTTGTCGCTGGATGCCGGCTCCCCCAGCGCCGACCCCGGCGTCGGCGTCAGCCTGATCAGCCAGTACGCCGACCTGGCCTTCGGGACCACCACCGACGACAACCGCCTGTTCCGGGTGAACCCCGAGACCGGCGTCTTCGAGGAACAGGACCACGGGAGGGTCGACAACAACGGCAACCGGATCGTCTTCGGGATCTCCCTCCCCGGCACGTGGGTGTGGGCCAAGGCGACGGACGGTTCGTGCATCCGGGCGACCATCAAGGTGGGACGGCGCCTGGCCCCCGGGGCGCACGTTCGCCTGACCTCGATCGACATCAACGACGAGGACGAGGCGCTGCTGGACCAGCGGATCGGCGCGGAAGGCGCCTCCTTCTGCCTGAACGCCCCGGTCGGCAGGAGCACCCGCCTCCAGGCCTTCGTGTCCGGAACGACCGGGATCCTGTCCACGACCCTGGAGGTCCTCTCCTCGGGAGGCGGCGACTGCGCTTCCGGCTGCCCGGTTTCCAAAGAGATCCTGCTGCCTTGCGAATCCGCCAAGGACTGCGACGCCGGCGAAACGTGCGTCGAGGGCCAGTGTACGCTGCCGGGTTGACGCCCTGTCCCCGGCGCCCCCCCCGGATCGCCCGCAACAACTCCTTATCAACACAACGTTTTTTCAGGCCGATCTCGAACTTCTCGTTTTTCTTGATCAATTCATTGGAACCTCGCGGCAACCGGGGGTTGGGTCGATGGCAATGGCAATCGGCCCCCTTTCGGCGTCATCCCGCAAGGGCCCGCAGGATCGACGTTTTCAAGAAAGGCCGGAAAGAGGCCGTTGCGACCCCTTCGGACGTCGGGTAAGTTTCCCTTCGCAGGGCGGACCTGCCTTCATCGAATTCGTTCGGTTGCGGAAGCGAACCGAGAGGAACGTGGGATAACCATGCCCGAAACCTGGTCGCGTGCTCTCGAAATCCTGAAAGACCGACTGGACCCGGTCCAGTTCGAGATGTGGCTGACGCCGATCCGCTCCTCCACCTCGGTCGAAGGGGCCATGATCCTCGAGGTCCCGGACGAGTTCTTCGCCCGCTGGATCCGCGACAACTACCTCGAACTGATCAAGGACGCCCTGTGGGACACCACCCGGCGCCCGATCGGCGTCGAGTTCGCCATCCGCAACGCCGCCCCGACGGACTCGTCGCCGCGGCAGGACATCGCCACGTCCCTGGCGCTGCCCCAGGCGAAGGCCGTCCCGGCCGCCTCCCCGGCGACGACCGCGACCGACGCGGAACGGATGGTGCCCCGGTTCACCTTCGACAACTTCATCGTCGGCGCGTCGAACGAGGTCGCCCACTCCGCCAGCGAACTGGTCGCCGCGAACCCGGGTTCGGCATACAACCCGCTGTTCCTGTACGGTGGCGTCGGGCTGGGCAAGACCCACCTGCTGCACGCCATCGCGCACGAACTGCGCCGCCGCCAACCCGGCCTGCGCATCCTGTACACCTTCGGCGAGTCGTACGTGAACGAGGTCATGACCGCGATGAAGAACGGTCGCCTCGACGCGCTGCGGTACCAGTACCGCGGCCAGTGCGACGTGCTGCTGATGGACGACGTGCACTACCTGGCCGGCCGCGAGTTCGCCCAGGAGGAGTTCTTCCACACGTTCAACGAACTGTACAACGCGCAGAAGCAGATCGTCTTCACCAGCGACCAGGTGCCCTCCTCGATCCCGAAGGTGTCCGAGCGCCTGCGCTCGCGCTTCGAGTGGGGCCTGGCCGTCGACATCGCGCCACCCGACGAGGATCTGCGCGTCCGCATCCTGCTGCGCAAGGCCGCGCGGGAAGACATCCCGCTGAACGAGGACGTCGCGCGGTACCTGGCCCAGCGCTTCCCGGCCTCGGTGCGCGAACTGGAGGGCGCCCTGAACCGCGTCGCCGCCCACTCGCTGATCCGCAAGGTCCCGTTGACCGTGGACCTGGCCCGCCGGCTGACCGAACAGATCGTCAGCGACCGGCGCGGTCGCCTGACGCCCGACCTGATCCTGAAGGTCGTGGCCGAATACTTCCAGTTGCAGGCGGGCGACCTGAAGAGTCCCCGCCGGCACCGTGCGGTATCCACGCCCCGGCAGATCGCGATGTACCTGATCCGCCGGCACACGACCGCCTCGCTGCCGACGATCGGGGCGCTGTTCGGGGGCCGCAGCCACTCCACCGTGCTGACCGCGCTGTCGCACCTGGAGGGCCTGCTGGCCAAGGAGCCTGCGACCGAGCGGGCGGTGCGCGACATCGAGCGCCAGTTGGGCCTCTGACGGCCGATCTTTCCCCCGGGGCGGAACCTGCCCCTTGACACCGTCCTCGACTGCCCGTAAACTGCGGCCCGTTTGAAAGGACGACGTGGAGGATCCGGGATGCCACTTGCCACCGAGCAGAAGCAGACGATCATCGAGAAGTTCCGCACCCATCAGACCGACTCGGGCTCTTCCGAAGTGCAGGTGGCGCTGCTGACCGAGCGGATTCGGTACCTGACCGAGCACTTCAAGACGCACAAGAAGGACCACCACTCCCGCCGCGGGCTGCTGAAGCTGGTCGGCCAGCGCCGCCGTCTGCTGGAGTACGTCAAGGCGTCGGACACGGCCCGGTACCAGAAGCTGATCGCCGAACTGGGCCTGCGCAAGTAGGCCGTTCCCTTCGGACGACCCGCGATCGGTTCCCCCACCCGCCCCCCGGAACGTGACGATCATGGTCGCGCCCGGACCTGTTTGCCCTGTTGGCAGTGCCGCAACGCGGATGAGGAGAAAGGACAGATGAACTACAAGATGCACCGTGAGGAACTGGACTACTTCGGCAAGAAACTGACGATCGAGACGGGCCGCCTGGCCAAGCAGGCGTCCGGCGCCGCACTGGTGACTCTCGGTGACACCGTCGTGCTGGTCACGGTCGTGGGCGCCCAGACGGCTCGCGAGGGCGTGGACTTCCTGCCGCTGACCGTCGAGTACCTCGAACGGACCTACTCGGCCGGCCGGATCCCCGGCGGCTACTTCAAGCGCGAGGGCCGCCCGACCGAGAACGAGATCCTGACGTCGCGCCTGATCGACCGGCCGATCCGCCCGATGTTCCCGAAGGGCTGGCGGTTCGAGACGCAGGTGATCGCGCTGGTGCTGTCCGCCGACAAGGAGAACGACCCGGGCGTCGCCGCGATGATCGGCGCGTCCTCGGCCCTGATGCTGTCCGACATCCCGTTCGCGGGCCCGATTGCCGGCCTGCGCGTGGGCCGCCTGAACGGCGAGTTCGTCGTGAACCCCACGTACGACGAGCGCGAGCAGTGCGACCTGGACCTGATGGTCGCGGTCGGCCCCGACGGGCTGGCCATGGTCGAAGGTGCCGCGAAGTTCGTGCCCGAGAAGGTGATGGTCGACGCGCTGCTGTTCGCCGAGAAGGCGGCGCAGCCCGTGATGGAGGCCCAGAAGCGGCTGCAGGCGCTGGCGGGCAAGGCCAAGCGCGTGTTCGTGGTCCCGGAGAAGGACGAGGCGCTGGTCGCCAGCGTCCGCGACGTCGCCTGGAAGCCGATGTGCGAGGCGCTGTCCCTGAAGGAGAAGCACCCGCGACATGACGCCGTGAACCAGGTCAAGGAGACCGCGAAGGCGGCGCTGACCGAGAAGTACGCCGGCCGCGAGAAGGAGATCGACGCGGCGGTGGACGGCCTGGAGCGCGAGCGCCTGCGCCGCATGGTTGTCGAGGATGGCGTCCGGCTGGACGGCCGCGACCTCGTGACGGTCCGTCCGATCTGGTGCGAGGTCGGCGTGCTGCCCCGCACCCACGGCTCGGCGATCTTCACCCGCGGCGAGACCCAGGTCATCGTCTCGGTCACCCTGGGCACATCCGAGGACGAGCAGCGGATGGACCTGCTGCGAGGCGAGTACTTCCGCAGCTTCATGCTGCATTACAACTTCCCGCCCTTCAGCGTCGGGGAGGTCAAGCGCATGATGGGCCCGTCCCGTCGTGACACCGGCCACGGCCACCTGGCCGAGCGCGGCGTGTCGGCGGTCCTGCCCGTCAAGGGCGAGGACTTCCGCTACACGATCCGAATCGTGTCCGAGGTCCTCGAGTCGAACGGCTCGTCGTCCATGGCCACGGTCTGCGGCGCCTCCATGGCCCTGATGAACGCGGCCGTCCCGATCTCCTGCCACGTGGGCGGCGTCGCGATGGGCCTGATCAAGGAAGGCGACAAGGTCGCGGTGCTGACCGACATCCTGGGCGACGAGGACCACCTGGGCGACATGGACTTCAAGGTCGTCGGCACCACGGAAGGCATCACCTCCGTCCAGATGGACATCAAGGTGACCGGCCTGAACGAGGACATCCTGACCCGTGCCCTGGAGCAGGCCCGCGTGGCCCGCCTGCACATCATCGGCAAGCTGGTCGAGACGATCGCCGTGCCGAACACGGAACTGTCGCCCAACGCGCCGCGCATCCACACGATGAAGATCAAGCCGGACCGCATCCGCGACCTGATCGGGCCCGGCGGCCGCAACATCCGCGGCGTGCAGGCCGAGTCCGGCGCCCGGGTCGAGGTCGTCGACGACGGCACCGTCACCATCGCGGCCACCAGCGGCGACGCGATGCAGATGGCGATCCGGCTGGTCCGCGACCTGACCGACGAGGCCGAGATCGGCCAGACCTACATGGGAGAGGTCGTCAAGATCACGGACTTCGGCGCGTTCGTCCGGATCCTGCCCGGCGTCGAGGGCCTGCTGCACATCAGCGAGCTGTCCGACCGCCGCGTCAAGCGCGTCGAGGACGTGGTCCGCGAGGGCGACGAGGTCCTGGTGAAGGTCATCGCCGTGGACAACAAGACCGGCAAGATCCGCCTGTCCCGCCGCGAGGCGATGGAGGACCAGGCCGGGAAGGACCGCGGCCGCGGCGAGTCCTCCGAGCCCGGCGACCCCGAGGGCGCCGACGACCCGATCCAGGACTGACGCCCCGCCCCCCGCATCCCCTGCTACAATCCGCCCCATGTAGGGCGGGGGCCCTGTCCCCCGCCATCCAGGAGGTCTTCATGTCCGCCCCGGTCCGCCTCGCCTTCCTGCGCCTGTCCGATCGCCAGCCCCCGCTGCCGCTGCCGGCCTACGCCACGCCCGGTTCCTCCGGCATGGACCTGATGGCCGACGTACCGGCCGACTTGACCCTCGCCCCCGGGGCGCGCGCCCGCGTCCCCACCGGATTCGCCGTCGCCGTGCCGGAGGGCTTCGAACTGCAGGTACGCCCGCGCAGCGGCCTGGCCGCGAAGGCCGGCGTGACCGTGCTGAACGCGCCGGGCACGGTCGATTCGGACTACCGGGGCGAGGTGCAGGTGATCCTGGTCAACCTGTCCGACGTCCCCTTCCCCGTCCGGCGCGGCGACCGGATCGCCCAGGCGGTCCTGTGCCCGGTCGTGCGCGCTGCGCCCGTCGAGCAGGAGACCCTGGAGGACACGGACCGCGGGACCGGCGGTTTCGGATCCACGGGGCGATAGCGAGGCACGGACCGCCGCCCGCGACCGTTCGGCGAGGGAACCCGTGGTATCGTCCCGAAGCGTCGCGCGAAGGAGGCTCCCCCGTGAAATGCGACATCTGTCCCTGGTGGCTGGGCTACCTGCTGGTCAATCCGCTGCGGCGCCGGCTGCAGGATCCGGTCGCGATCCTCGGTCCGCACGTCCGGGACGGCATGACGGTCATCGAGCCCGGTCCCGGGATGGGCTTCTTCACGCTGGACCTGGCGCGGCTGGTGGGCCCGCACGGACGCGTGGTGTGCGTGGACGTCCAGCAGAAGATGCTGGACGCCCTGCGGAAGCGGGCCGGGAAGATCGGCATGCAGGACCGGATCGAGACGCGGCTGGCCCGGGACGGCGGCCTGGGGATCGACGACCTGTCCGGGCTGGCGGACTTCGTGATGGCCTTCGCCGTGGTCCACGAGGTCCCGGACGGTGCCCGGTTCTTCCGGGAAGCCTACGCAGCGCTGAAGCCCGGCGGCCGGATGATGCTGTCCGAACCGGCCCACCACGTGTCCGACGAGGCGTTCGCGGCAACCCTGGCCCACGCCGAGCACGCCGGGTTCCGGGTGGAGGAGCGTTCCGCCTCCCGCGCGGGCCGCACGGCGCTCCTGGAAAAGCCGAAGCCGTCCCAGGACGCTTCCTGAAGACCCGCTCGCCATCCCCCGGGGCTACGCCGGCCCGGCCATCAGGGGCAGTTCCGGCTCGGGCGCGTTCGGCAGCGGCACGACCGGATCGACCGCGGCCTGCGGCGTCCCGACCCGCCCGCGCACCGGCCGCAGGCGCGCCCGCCGGACCGCGTATCGCAGGATCGTCGCGATCAACTCGTCGTACGAGATGCCCGCCGCGGTGGCGATCAGGCACATGTCCGAGAAGTTCGGCGTCAGGCCGGGCAGCGGGTTCACCTCCAGCACGTAGGGCACGTGGTTCCGCCCCCCCAGCCGGATGTCCACGCGGGCGTAGTCGCGGCAACCCAGCGCCTGGAACGCCTTGCGCGCCGCGGCCGCCAGCGTCCGCTCCAGCCCCTTGTCGATCCGGGCCGGGCAGTCGTAGCGCACGTTCTTGTCCCAGTCCTGCTTGATCTCGTAGGAGTAGACCGGGTACGGCTTGTTCGCGTCCAGGAAGCAGATCTCCAGCGGCGGAAGCACCCGGAACCCCGAGTCGGTCTGGAACAGCGCGACCGTGAACTCGCGCCCGGACACGTACTGCTCGACCAGCACCGGCTGCCGGTACCGCTCCAGCGCGTCCTTCACGATGCGCCGCAGTTCCTCCTCGTTCGTCGCAACCGAGTTGTCGGCCTTGATGCCCTTGGACGACCCCTCGGCGTTCGGCTTGACGATCAGCGGGAACAGCATCCGCGGCTCCAGCTTGTCCCTGGGCGTCCGGAACAGCTGGCTGACCGGCGTCGGGATGCCGTTGCGCAGGAACAGGTCCTTCGCCACCGCCTTGTCCATCGCCACCGCCAGCGACGTCGCGTCCGACCCGGTGTGCTGGATGCCCAGCAGGTCGCACAGGGCCGGCACCTGCGCCTCGCGCGTGCGGCCGCGCCACCCCTCCGCGATGTTGAACACCACGTCCACCCGGGCGTCGCCCAGCCGCGCCGCCAGCGTCTCGTTGGCCTCCAGCGGCACGACCGTGTTGCCCAGCCGCTCCAGCGCCTCGTGGATCGCGTGGATGGTCTTCGGCGCGTCGAATTCCGCGTCCCCGTCCTTCTCCATCGTGGGGGTCACGCGCTTGAGGTTGAAGACGAACCCCACCCGCACGCCCTTGCGGTCCTTCCCGGCCGCCGGGGCCGTGCCGGTGCTGAACACGCGCCGCCGCCGCGCCGCCGACTCGACCAGTTTCTGCACCACGTCGCCTGCCGTCAGCCCCTTCTGCTGGGCCGACACCAGGAACGGCGCTCCGGGCCGCAACTCGGGCACGGCGTTGACCTCCAGCAGGAACGGCACGCCGTCCGGCGTCAGCCGGAAGTCGAACTGGGCCCAGTCCCGCAGCCCCATCACGCGGACCAGGCGCTTCACGTACGCCTTCACCAGGCCCATCACCGGCTCGGGCACCACGGCCGGGCACCGCAGGGCCGGCGTGTCCACCCCGCCCCACGCCACGTGACGGAAGGGCGCCCCCGCCGGGAACAGCACCTCGCAGGGCGGCAGCATGCCGTCGCCCACGCCTTCCAGGAACGGCACCACCAGGTCGGTCCCCGGCAGGTAGTCCTCGACGACCACCGCCTCGTAGCGCGTCAGCGACGCGCGGACCTTCTCCTCCAGCATCCGGGGAGTCCGGCAGACCGCGTCGGGCCCGATACCCCGCAACTGCTCCTCGTGCGCGGGCTTGACGAACGCCGGCAGCCGGATCGAGGTCCACTGCAGCGTCGCCAGGGTCGCCGCCGTCACGACCGTTCCCGGCGCCACCGGGACGCCGTTCTCGCGCGCCACCATCTTCGTCAGGTGCTTGTCGGCCGCCACCATCAGGGCGGGCGGCGCCGACCCGACATACGGCACCCGCTGCTCGGCGAACAGCGCCGGGTACGGTGTCTCCCGCGCCGGCCCGCGCCGGCGATCGACCAGCGACACGACCACGTCCGGCGCGAACGTGCGCAGGTTCAGCAGCACGCTTTCCACGCCGTCGTCGGCCGAGATCGCGACGGTCGTGTGGCCCTTGCTCTCCAGGGCCTGGATGACCACGGACGCATCCGGCGGGTCCATCGCCGCCCCGGCGTCCGCCTCGGCTCCCCCGTGCACCACGGCGACCTTCATGGTCCCTCCCGGCGCGCTGGTCGCGCACCCCGCGTTCGTCCCTCGACTGGAGTCCTGGAATCCGGCGACGCCGTCCGTGCCGCACCCGGCGGCCAGCCAGCCCTACGCCGCGAAAGGCCGACCTCCGGGTCCGGGCAGGGCCCGGATGCGGAAGTGGAGGAACGTGGCCAGTCTCAGGCGGGCGCGATCCATCCCGTCGACCTCGACCCCGGGGAAGCGACGCGATTGTGGCATTTTCAAGCCGTTTCCACAACAATCGCCGATCGTGGGCAAGCACTGGAAAACGCTGCTCCTCGCGGGCATCGCGACGCTTCTTTCACCCGCCTCGGCAGGCGCCTTCCCGCCGATGCCGAACGGGTTCAAGGCGGGCCTGGCCTGGGACCACCTGGTGCGGCGGGACGGCGGCCCCTGCGACGGGTTCGGCGTACTGCTGGGCTACCGGCGCTCGCTGGCCGACGACTGGGACGTCTTCGCGAACGTCGCGTGGTCCGGCCTGCCCGCCCGCTCCGGCCCCGCCTCGGACCTCCTGTCGGCCGGTGCCGGCGTCGCACTGGTCCTGGACGCCTCCGCGTTCCGTCCCGAGGTCTTCGCGGGCATCGGCTTCCTGGGCTCGGTCGCGTCGCACGACCTGCCGGCCGACGGGATGGCCTTCGTCGGCCTGGCCCTGGAGTGGCGGCCGGTTCGCCCGGTCGCCGTGGCCCTGCGCGCCGAGTACCGCCTGCCCTTCGTGCACCGGGACCGCGTCTCGTCGGCCACCTCGATCGCCCTGCATGCCATCGTCCCGTTCTGACGCGGCCCGTCGATTGACACGGCCCCCGGGAAACCCCACTTTTCCCTCGTCCCCGGGCGCCTGTCGCCCCGAACGGAGGTGAGGCCGTGTTCTTCGACCCGCTGTATTTCCTGCTGCTGGCCCCCGCCCTGGCCCTCAGCCTGTGGGCCCAGTGGAAGGTGAAACACAACTATTCGAAGTACTCCCAGGTCCCGTCGTCGACCGGCTTGACCGGCGCGCAGGTGGCCCGGACCATCCTGGCCAACAACGGCCTGCACAACGTGCGGATCGAGGAAGTGGGCGGGTTCCTGTCGGACCACTACGACCCGGCCTCGAAGGTGCTGCGGCTGTCCCCGGCCGTCTACGCGGGCCGATCGATCGCCTCGGCCGGCATCGCCGCGCACGAGTGCGGGCACGCCCTGCAGCACGCCGCGTCGTACGGCCCGCTGGCCCTGCGCCAGACGCTGGCCCCGGCCGCCATCTGGGGCTCGAACCTCTCCTGGATCTTCATCATGGTCGGCCTGCTGGTGCACTCGCTGTCCAGCCTGGCCTGGATCGGGATCGGGCTGTTCTCGGTGGCGGTGCTGTTCTCGCTGGTCACGCTGCCGGTCGAGTTCGACGCGTCGCGCCGCGCGAAGGCGGTGCTGCCCAGCCTGGGCCTGGTGTCCTCGTCGGACCGGGACGGCGTGGCCGCCGTGCTGAACTCCGCCGCTATGACCTACGTCGCGGCCGCCGCCACCGCGATCCTGCAACTGGTCTACTTCATCCTGCGCGCCAACTCCCGGGACTGAACCCGCAAAGAGAGTTTCCTTCGGAAACCCATCGACTCCGCCTCCGTGCTCGGGCGGGGAAGGC
>CALJUR010000033.1 GCA_937975765.1 uncultured Myxococcales bacterium | reverse complement strand
CTTCCAGGCACGTCCCGCCGTCGCACGGCCCGCACTGCCCGCCGCAGCCGTCGTCCCCGCAGTTCCGCCCCTCGCAGGCCGGCACGCAGCACTGGCCTTCGAGGCACGTCCCGCCGTCGCACGGCCCGCACTGCCCGCCGCAGCCGTCGTCGCCGCAGTTCCGCCCCTCGCAGGCCGGCATGCAGCACTGGCCTTCCAGGCACGTCCCGCCGTCGCACGGCCCGCACTGCCCGCCGCAGCCGTCGTCCCCGCAGTTCCGCCCCTCGCAGGCCGGCACGCAGCACTGGCCTTCGAGGCACGTCCCGCCGTCGCACGGCCCGCACTGCCCGCCGCAGCCGTCGTCGCCGCAGTTCCGCCCCTCGCAGGCCGGCGCGCAGCACTGGCCTTCGAGGCACGTCCCGCCCTCGCACGTCCCGCAGGACCCGCCGCAGCCGTCGTCCCCGCACGCCAGGCCCTCGCACCGGGGGACGCAGGGGGTCGGGTCCGTCCCGCCCGAATCGCCCGTGCAGCCCGCCACCAGGACCGCCGATACCACGAGGATGCCCGCCCAGGCCCGCCCCGCCTGGAAGTTCGATGTTCGCTGGCTCATTCCCGTTCCAACTCCGCCAAGCCGGGTCCTGGATACCCGGAAACCACCCAGGATGTCAACGCTTTTTTGGGCCGGGGGGGCTACTGCAGGATGCCGGTGAAGCCGTTGCCGTCCACGTCCACGTAGACCGCGTTCGTGTACGCGAGGGGGCTGCCGCCGGCCAGCGGGAACAGGCCGCCCGTGCCGCGGACCAGGAAGACGTACCAGGTGTCCACGGCGGGCTGAACGACCACGTCCGCGTCCATCCGCACGACCCCGCTGGCGGGCTGCAAGGCCAGCGGCAGCGGCGTGACCAGGGGCGAGGTCTCGGGATCCGCGGCGGACTGCACCAGCTTCCCCTCGGTCTCGTCCAGCACCAGCGGGCGGCCGTTCGCGTAGACCTCCAGCGTCGAGACGTCCATCCACGTCGGCGCCTGCACCTTCAAGCGGATCGCCACCTTGCCGTCCGTGCCGGGCGCCACCGGGTCGGCGTGGCCCATGTGCTCGACGCCGTCCACGTAGGCCTGCACGAACGGGCCGAAGGACACGACCACCTTCTCGGCCTTCACGGCGGCCGCGATCTCCTCGTCCGTCAGGCCTTCCGGCGTCGCCCGGCCCAGCCGGACCAGGTTGCGGCCCCAGCCGATCGAGTGGTTGCGGAAGTGGCTGTCGCTGTTGGCCACACCGGCGATCGGGTGGCCCAGGTTCAGCCAGCCGAACCAGTCCCTCATCGTCGGGATGTCGCCCGAACCGCGCGGGGCCTGCGCCGCGATGCCGGCGTCCGCGGACTCCAGGTACTGCCGGGGAGATCCCACGTATTCCTTCACCTCGATCATGTCGTAGCGCCACTCCATCGGCTCGGACGTGTTGAACGTGGCGCCCGTCGTCGGGTCGAAGGCGATGAAGGACGAGTACCCGGACCCCACGTCGCGCGGGTGGTTCATCTGCCACAGCACCACGCCGGGGATCTCCAGCACGGCGTCGGTCAGCACCGGCTGGGTCTTGCCGGAGAAGAACTTGGTGCCCGCGTAGGGATACATGTCGCCCGCGGTGCCGTCCTCGTTGAACAGCACGCCGTCGAAGCCCAGGAAATTGAAGTGGCCGACGGTGTTGACCGACACCTCGTCGCCGTTCATGCCATAGACGCGCGCCCCGGACTGCGTCGCGACGATGATGTCCTTGTACGAGGCCACCATGTCGTGCTCGGTCTCGGCGGCGATCTCGACGCCCTCGTCCACGTTCGCGACGATCTTGTCCCAGGGCGACATGCCGGCGTCCAGGCTGCGCGAGGTGTGCTGGTGGAAGTCCGCCGCCAGGTAGCCCGCGGTGTCCACGGACCGGTACAGTTTCGCGGCGATCGTCGTGGTCTCGCCGGCCTTCACCTCGACGTCCGCGAAGACGTGCAGTTCGTACTCGGGGCCGCGCGACGCGATGGCCCGGTAGTGGCCCGGCTTGACCGGGACGGTCGCCGCGGTGCCGTGGGCCGAGTTCAGCAGCGTGCAGACCGAGCCGACGCCGCCGCCCATCGGGTAGGCGCCCAGTTCGCACCACTTGCCGGTCGAGGCGTACCCTTCGCCTTCCGCCCGCACGCAGCCCTCGGCGCTCTCCTCGATGGCATTGTCCGACGTGCCGGCCTCGTCCAGGCAGACCAGCGAGACCTTGCCGGGAACCGGCCCCAGGTTCGCGGCGGTGGCGACGTCCATGCCGTCCACCTCGTCGATCGACAGCGCGACGCGCCCCTGGGCCCCGAACGCCAGATCCTTCGTGGCGCCGGTCGCGACGACGGTCACCGTGTCCTTCACCGTGGTCCGCCCCGGGGCGGTCGCCGCGATCTCGTACGTTCCGGCGGCCAGGCCCATGGCGTACGTTCCGTCCGCGGCCGCGATCGCCTGGTTCACCGCGTGACGCTTGTCGCCGGTGCCGGTCAGCGCGGTGACGCGGGTGCCGGCCAGGGGGGCACCCGTCTCGTCCCTCGCCATCCCCTGCAGCGCCGGCACCGACTCGCCGCGGATCTGCCGGATCGTGGCCAGCACGGACGCGATGTCGCCGTCGCCGACGACCAGGTAGCGCTCGAAGGAGGCCTGCCCGTAGGCCGGCACGCCCAGCGCGGTCTCCAGCAGGCTGATCGTGCCGCCGGCGTCCACCATCGGGAGGTTCATCGTGCCCGACTTCCTGGTGTACCCGTAGGACGCCCCGCGGCCGGTGCTGGCGATGGCCGTCACGTCGCCGGCCGCGTCGTCGAAACCGTTCTCCAGCGTGAAGATGTGCTGGGCACCGCCGACCGACAGGAAGTCGCCGGCCACCAGGTCGGACAACGGGTACTGGGAGTCGTTGATGGCCGTGGTGCGCAGCGTCAGGTAGTGCGCGCCGGGAGACAGCACGTAGTCGTTCTGCAGCGTGATGTCCAGCGGCATGGCCATGCTGTCCAGCATCGCGATCATGTTGGTGTTCACGTCGCGCCCGGAGACGCGCAGGATCGCCTCCTGGCCGTCGGAGCCGTCCCGGATCACCTCGACCTTCTCGGACGAGCAAACCCGGAAGCCGACGATCGCGAACATCTCGCGCCACTGGTCGTTGCCTTCCTCGCCCCCGGCGTGCCGCACGTCGGCGTCGACCAGGTTGCCGCCATACAGGTACAGGTGCACGGACGTGCCCGCGTCCTGGATCAGGAAGCGGACGTGGTCGTTCTCGATGATCCAGGCGCGACCCACCATGCCGTATGCGTTGTCGCCTCCGACCAGGTCGGCCTTGGCCTCGACCTTGCGGGCAGACACGTATCCCTTCGGGCCGGCGTCGGTGTCGTCCACGGCGTCCGTCGTCGCCTCCTCGGGCAGTTCGGCGGGCAGTTCCGGGGGCAGTTCCGCGGCCTCGGGCGGCAGGTCCGCCGGGACGTCGGCCGGCACCTCGCCCATCGCGTCGGGAGCCACGTCCGTCACCGTATCCTTGCCACCGTCCGACGAGCCGCAGGCCAGCCAACCCGCCGCCGCCAGCGCCATCCCCAGCCCCGTCCACCGCGTCGTCCTCATCGCATCCTCCCGGCCGGGCCGCGCGACGCCAACCGCCGCGGTGCCCCGGAAATCCGGGGGCATTGTACGGCAAACGCCCCTCACGCGTCCCCTGGATTCCGGGCCGGCGCCATCCGACGAAACGGACCGAGGCGTCCGGAAGAACCTTCCTCCCCCTCCGCCAGGGGGAGTACACTGCGCGCCGGAACCCGACACGAAGCGGAGGAACGGATGCGGACGACGAAGGGGGGCGTGCCGGTCGCCGGCCTGGTGATCATCGCGATGATGGCGGCCTGCGGCGGTGGAGGCGGGTCGAGGGACGCCGGGACGGACGTGCAGCAGGAGGTCGGGACGGACGTGCCGGCGACCGACGGCGACGCGGCCAGCCCCGATGCCCAGCGCGAGGAGACGATCGAGGATCTCGCCGGCGAGGAGGCGACGACACCGATGGAGGTCATCGAGGAGACGTCGCCCGAGGGCGTGACCGAACTGCCCGGCGAGGTCGAGGAGGCCGTCGAGGACGCGTCCCCCGAGGTGCCGGCGTGCGCGCAGCCGTGCGGCGAGTGCCAGGCCTGCGTGGGCGGCCAGTGCACGGACCGGGCGCCGGTCGGCACCGAGGCCGAGGCCGCCGCGGCATCGGGCGACAACGACTCGTTCGGGAAGGCCGAGATCGTCGCGCTGGACAGCACCGTCACCGGCCACATCGGAGTGGACGGCGACCTGGACTGGTACCGGTTCTGCGCGACGGCCAAGGGCGTCGTGACGCTGACGGTGGACTTCAAGACGTCCCGCGATGCGATGGGCCTCTTCTCGATGATGGCGCCCGTCTACACGGAAACATGGCTGCCGTCGCTGGTCGGCATCGCGATGAGCAACACCCGGACGGCCCAATGCGAGGACCACGTCAGCATGACGTTCTGCCCGACCTCGATGATCGTGAAGTTCACGGTGGACCCGGCGGTCGGCGCGTACACCTTCTACGTCAGCGGCGCCGGGGACGGCGAGTTCTACGCCGGCTACGACGCGGTGAACCCCTACACGATGACGCTGGCCTTCACCCCCGACACCTCGATGGAGGCCGACCAGCCGGCCGTGGAAGGCGTGACGGTGGGCGAGGCCGACACGTGGGACACGGCGTTCCCGCTGACGTTCGACCCGGACGGCCGGGTGGTCGCCACCAGCTACTCCTGGTTCTGGAACGACATCGACTGGTTCAAGGTGACGCTGCCCGAACGAGGCTGGCTGCGGATCACGGCCGACGTCAGCGCGCTGGAGGACGGCGACGGCAACGCCTTCGTGGTGATGATGGACGGGTCGCTGCTGAGGGTGACCGACACCGGCGTCGAGGACGTGACCGAGTATGGCATCCAGTTCTCGGTGGGCGACTCGCCGAACTGCCCGTGGGAGATCGACGAGTACATGGACGTCCCGGCGGGCGAGTACTACCTGCGCCTGTCGGCCTACCCCGCCTCGCCGGCGGCGCCGTACAAGGTCACGATCGAGTTCCACACCGGCTTCCCCGAGGACGACCAGCCGGTGCTGGACGGCCGGGAGGTGGGCGCCCAGGACTACTCGCTGACCGCCTACGACCTGGGCACGATCGAGGCCGGCACGCCGCAGAGCGTCCGGTCCTGCTTCTGGCACTACTGGGACGAGGACTGGTTCAGGGTCCAGTCGCCGTCCACCGGCGGGGAACTGAAGGTCGACCTGGGCTTCCAGGAGGCCTACGACGCGATCGGTTGGACCACCGGCTGCGAGGCCCTGCCCGGCCTGGAGGTCTGGATGTACCTGTTCCAGGACCCGGACCTCGAGTTCCCCGGCGTGGCCCACGGCTGGGAGGACGACGTCCCGTCCCAGACGCTGACGTTCACCACCGTGCCCGACACCGTCTACTACCTGGCCATCATGTCCCGCGCCGGGTGGGACCCGGACCACCCGTACACCCTGACCTTCACGATGACCGCGCCCTGACCCTTTCCCCTCCCTCCATCCATCCATCCAGCCGGACCTGACCCCCGTCCTTCTCATACCCCCCAGCAAGCGCCTGCCCGGCAGCGCCCGGATGTCGTTCGCCGAATCCAGGGGGCGGGGGACCGGGCCCCTGCCCTGCATTGAGTGCGCCCGAGGCGACTCCGGCTGCGTCGAGAGTTTCCTTCGGAAACCCATCGACTCCGCCTACGTGCTCGGGCGAGAGCCGAGCGAAGCGCGGCGTCCCTCCCTCGACCACGCAGGAGCGCGGGCCGGGTCCGGGGGTGCTCCGGAGGGAGCCGACGGAGGCGCGGCCACCTTGCGGGGACAATCCAACACCCGGCCGCGCCTAGGACAGCAGGAGGCCGGTGGGGGCAGAGCCCCTGCCGGCCTCCGTTCCCGGAGGGGCACCCCCGGGACCCGGCCTTCCCGGGAACGATCGTGCACGCCAACAGGAGGCGGGGGGACGTCACATCGAGGCGGGGCAGGCGATCTGCAGGTACTGCACCGAGGGGGTCAGGTCCAGGTGCACCGTCGGGCCGAAGGAGGGCGGGGGCAGCGCCTGGCCGTCCAGGCCCTTCAGCATCGCCCCGGTCGCGCACGCCGGCATCGGCAGGTCCAGCGCGCAGGTCGTGTTCGCGCCGCCCGCCTCCTCGCCGTCCTCGGTGACGTCCGGCTGGTCGCGCCCGTCCCAGGCGGCCACCGCGATGCCCCCCGTCCCGTCCACGAACGCCAGCACGTGCACGTCGTTCGGCAGGCCCAGCGCCGGTCCCAGGTCGCGGGCGAACCGGTGCATGCCCAGCACGTCCAGCGCTGCCGTCACCGCGATCCACGCCGGCTTGGCGCGTCGCGCCGTGCCGTCCGGACCCGTCCACCCGAAGAACCCGAAGTAGTTCTCGTGCGGGCGGATCCCCTCCGACGTCGGCTCGTTGTCCCAGAACGTGTACCAGCACCACGCGTCCACGCCGTCGCGTGCGGTCAGCAGCAGGCTGCGCGCCGCGTACCGGGCGACGAGGTCCTCGGACAGTTCGTATGACGGCCAGCCCACCTCCGTGAACCAGATCGGCTTCGGCGCGCATCCGCCCGCGGCCAGCATGTCCCGCGCGATCCGCACCATCGCCGTCTGGGACGGCTTGGACACGCCGTACGACACCCACTCGTCATGCTCGGGCGAATCGTACTGGAACCACGTGTACGGGTGCAGGCTGAGCGCGTCGAACGAATCGCAGACCGCCGGCCGCGCCTGAAGCGCCCGCCGCAGGAAGCCCCACGTGTCCATCAGGTCCACGTCGTCGTAGGAGGACAGCGCCCCGAAGGCGACCTGCGCGTCCGGGCATGCCGCCTTGATCGCGGCGTACGAGGCGATGACCAGGTCCGCGTACTTCGCCGGGTCGGCCTGGGGCTGCCAGAACCGCGACCCGATGTTCGGCTCGTTCCAGATCTCGTACTCCTTCACCGTCGTGCAGAAGTGCCCCGCCATCGCGCCGGCGTACTCCGCGAAGTCGTCGATGTGCACCGATCCGTAGCCCTCGCCGTCCCGGGCCCATTCCGGGGCATAGTCCAGGCCCATCAGAACCTTCGACCCGCCGGGGATCGCGCCGTCCACCGACCCGCGGACGCCGTCCCACGTCCAGGCGCCCTGCACGCGCTCCACGTCCTCCCAGCGATGGCCGTTGCGCATCCGGAAGCCGGGGTACGGCGCGTACTGGGCGTACTCGAAGTCGCGATGGGCGTTCGGGGCGGCGTTCGTGCTCATCTGCGACGCGACGCCGACGATCCGCTGCAGCGGCAGGCCGGTCGGGGCCAGGCCGTCCCACAACGGCGGGGGCGCGGTGTCGGGCGCCACGTCCGACGGCACCTCGGGCGAAGCCTCCTCGATCGCGTCGGCCGGCACCTCGGGGGATGCCTCCCCGGCCGCGTCCGTCAAGACCTCGGCGGGCACGTCGGCCGGGACCTCCGGGGCGATGTCGGCCCCGTCCTCGACGGCGTCCCGCTCGTCCGTTCCGTCCCTCGACGACCCGCAGGCCGCCATGACCGCAACCGCCAGGATCATCAGCGGGTTCCATCGCTTCATCCAGGGATCCCCGGGAAGGACGGCGAATGCTACACGGAACGATCCGCCCGCGCCAGAACGAATCCCCGCTTCACGCCACCGCCTCGGTCGCCTTGTAGGGCGGGGGCCCCGTCCCCCGCCATCGCACAGGTGGGGCCCCGTCCCCCGCCATCGCACAGGTGGGGCCCCGTCCCCCGCCGGGTTTTCTCCAGGACGCTACAATCCCGCGTCGTACCCGTGCGCGAGGGGACCGGTCCATGGCTGCCGATTGCGACGTGCTGATCGCGGGTGCCGGGCTGTCCGGCGCGGTGGTCGCCCGGCGGCTGGCCGAGGACTTCGGGCTGCGCTGCCTGGTGGTGGAACGTCGGGATCACGTCGGCGGGCTGTGCCACGACGGCACCGACGCGCAGGGGGTGCTGCTGCCGTCCTGCGGGCCGCACTGGTTCCGGACGGACTCGGACCGGGTGCGGACCTACCTGTCCCGCTTCACCGGCTGGCACCCGGTCGAGTACCGCGTGCTGGCCTGGGCCCGGGGGCACGCCTGGTCGTTCCCGATCAACCTGCGGACGTTCGAACAGTACCTGGGCCGGCCCTCGACGCCCGCCGGGATGCAGGCGCAACTGGACGCGTGGCGCCAGCCCATCGAGTCCCCGGCGAACTCCGAGGAGTACGTGCTGTCCCGGGTGGGCCGGCCGTTCTTCGAACTGTTCTACGAGGGATACACCCGGAAGCAGTGGGGACGCGAGGCCCGCGACCTGCTGCCGTCGGCCTGCGGGCGCATCCCGATCCGCACCGACCGGGACGACCGGTACGTGCCACATTCCTTCCAGGCGATGCCCGCGCGCGGCTACACCCGGATGTTCGAACGGCTGCTGGACCACCCCGGCATCGAACTGCGCCTGTCGGCGTCCCTGCACGAGGCCCGCGGGCAGGTGCGGCACCGGCACCTCGTGTACACCGGGCCGGTCGACGAGTTCTTCGGGCACGCCGACGGCCCGCTGCCCTGGCGGTCGCTGCGATGGGAGCGGCAGACGTTCCGGGCCGGCTTCGTGCAGCCCGCGATGCAGGTGAACTTCCCGGACCAGCACGAGTACACGCGCATCCTGGAACCGAAGCACGCGACCGGCCAGCGGCTGCCGTACACGACGATCCTGCGCGAGTACCCGGTGCCGCACGGCCCCGGGCAGGACCCGTTCTACGCCGTGCCCGCCCCGGACGCGATGGCGCTGCACCGGCGCTACCAGGAACGTGCCGCGGCGACTCCGGGCGTCACCTTCCTGGGACGCCCCGCGCAGTACCGCAACCTGGACATGGACCAGGTCGTGCTGGGCGCGCTGGAGGCCGCCGACCGGCTGGGACCGGCGCTGGCCAAGGACGGCCCGATCGTCGTGCGGCGGTCCGGCAAGGCGCCTGTGCCCCCCCCGCTGCGGCGCAGGCGCGACCCTCTGGAGCCCCCGGCCGCGGTGGACGTCGAGGTGGTGGTCGCGCGGTACTCCGAGGCGGTCGACTGGGTCCGCAACGTGCCGTCGTCCGCGCGGATCCTCGTGTACGACAAGGGCGGCGACCTGGACCCGCGCCGGCTGCCGTTCGCCCGCGTGCAGCGCCTCCCGAACGTGGGCCACGAGGCGCACACCTACCTGCACCACCTGGTCGATCGCTACGACGACCTGGCGCCGGTCACCTTCTTCTGCCAGGGCCACCCGTTCGACCACGCCTTCGACCTGCACGACGTGCTGCGGGACGTGGCCGCGGGCCGGCAACGCGTCGAGGGCTTCCGCTGGCTGGGGTTCATCATCGACCAGGACGACCCGCAGGGCCGGCTGTTCGTGTCGTGGTCCAGGAACCGGGACGGCCGCCCGCTGCGCATCGATCAATTCCACGAGGCGCTGTTCGGGACGCCCGCACCCGGCGCGATCCCGTTCCTGCTGGGGGGGCAGTTCGCCGTCACGGCGGAACAGGTCCGAACGCGGTCGCGGGACTTCTACCGCAAGGCGCTGGACCTGTCCCGCGAGTTCCCCGACGCCGCGCACTGCCTCGAGCGGCTGTGGGACCGCGTCTTCGGCGCGCGCGGGATCGACCCGGCGCTGCTGGAGGCGGGGATGCCCCGGGACCTGCGGTCGATCCGCCCCCGTCGTTCGTGATACGGTTCGCGCCGAACGGAGGTCCGGCCATGTCGCGAACCACGAGGAGGAGCCTTCCCGCCACGCCGGTCGCCCGCCTGCGGCATTCCTGCCTGGTGCTGCTGGCGGCCATCGCGGCCTCGTGCGGGGGGGAGGACGGCGGCCCGAACGCGGACGCCGGGCCCGACCTGCCCGACGTGCCCCCGACGGACGTCGCCGACTCCCCGGACGTCGCCGACGCCCCGCTCGCGGATGACGCCCTGGATGCCCCCGACTCCCCGGACGCCTCCCCTCCCCCGCTGTACCGCGTCGAGGACGGCCGGATCGTGGACCGGCTGGGCCGCACCCTGATCCTGCGCGGCATCAACGTCGCCTCGGGCGACCTGGTGAAGTGGGCCGGGGACCCGCCCGACGTCGAGGAGCACGTCTTCCGGCACGTCGCCGACTCCGGCTTCAACGCGGTGCGCTTCGTGATCAACTGGGACCGCATCGAGCCACGCGAGAACGAGTTCCAGCAGGACTACCTGGACATCGTGGAACGGCAGGTCCGCAAGGCCGCCGCCGAGGGGCTGTACGTCGTCCTGGACATGCACCAGGACATGTACGGCGTGGGCTTCGGCCTGAACGGCGCGCCCGCATGGACCTGCGACCCGGCGAACTACGACGCGTTCCAGCCGATCGAGCCGTGGTTCTTCAACTACTACTCCGGGCCGGTCAGCGCGTGTTTCGACCACTTCTGGAAGACCCACGAGGTGCATGCGCACCAGCAGGAGTCCGCGCGCCGGGTCGCCGAGCGGGTCGCCGACGTGGACCTGGTGGTGGGCTTCGACCCGCACAACGAGCCCTTCCCCGGCACGATCGACCCCGACGAGTTCGACGCGCAGTACCTGTACCCGTTCTACGAGGAGTTCGCGGCGACCGTCGGCAGCGCGCTGCCGGGCCGCCTGTACTTCATCGAGCCGGCGGTCACCTTCAGCGCGTCGCTGTCCTGCCTGATGCCCGGTCCGATCACCGCATTCCAGGCCGTCTTCGCGCCCCACTACTACAACACGACGGTCGAGATGCAGAAGTCGTGGGACGGCGACGGCGGGGCCAACGAGACGGCCGTCCAGACGGCGCAGGACGTGGCCGGCGGGCTGCACGCGGCGCTGGCGTATGGCGAGATGGGCGGCGCGCGCGAGACGACCAACCTGGGCGACTACCTCGTCGACCTGTTCGAGGAACTGGATGCCCGGAGGGCGGGGTCGTTCCTGTGGATCTACTCGCGCGGCACGTCCGGCTTCGGGATGATCGAGGAGGCGACCGGCGAGTGGACGTCGCACTCCTGGTCCTACCTGAGGCCGGCGCCGACCCGGGTGGGCGGCGTCCCGACGGCGTACTCCTGGACGCCCGCAACCGGCACGATGGTCCTGGAATGGCAGGACGCGGGCACCCAGCCGACCGAGGTGATGCTGCCGAAGTGGATACGCGACGCCGGCTATGCGTGCACGCTGGATGGCGCCCCGGCCACCCCGGAACTGGACGCCACCTTCCGGCACCTGGTGATTCGGGCGGGCCCCCCCGGCCCTCGTTCCTTCCACATGGTCGTGGCGGCGGCCGCCCCGCGTTGACAGTTCCCGTGCGCCCGCGTTACGTTCGTGCTGCACAGCATCCGAACCGGAACGGGAGGGCCACCATGCCGACGGGGAACCGGGCACCGTCCCCCCGGATCGCGGGCGACGACTCCCAGGAGCCGCGACGCATCAAGGTCTTCATCGTCGACGACCACCCCGTCGTCCGGCAGGGCCTGGCGCTGGTGCTTCGCCTGGAACCCGACATGGTCGTGTGCGGCGAGGCCGAGACGGTGACCGACGCCCTGCGCGGGATCGAGTCGGCCCGTCCGGACGTCGCCATCGTCGACCTGTCCCTGCGAGACTCCAGCGGCCTGGAACTGGTGAAGGACCTGCGCGTGTACCGGCCCGAACTGCCGGTCGTCGTGCTGTCGATGCACGACGAGAGCCTGTTCGCCGAGCGCGTGATGAAGGCCGGCGCGAAGGCCTACCTGATGAAGGACGAGGCCCAGCAGGCGATCCTGGCCGCGATCCGCAAGGTCCACGCCGGCGGGATGTACCTCAGCGAGCGGATGTCGGGCCGCCTGCTGGCGATGTTCCTGCAGGGCACGACCACCCCCGGCGAGTCGCTGATCAGCCAGCTCAGCGATCGGGAACTGGAGGTGTTCGAACTGATCGGCCGGGGCATCACGACCCGCGAGATCGCGGGCAAGTTGAACCTCAGCATCAAGACCGTCGAGGCCCACCGCGAGCACATCAAGAAGAAGTTGAAACTTCCCGATGCCACCGCCCTGATGCAACACGCGATCCACTGGGTCCAGACCGAGAAGCCGGTGTAGCCCCTCGTAGGGGATTCCCTTACGGCAGGCGGGGGTTGGCCCCCTACGTCCCAGACAGGGGCGGCTCCAATGGAGCGTCCCCCCCTTTTCGGCGAAAACGGAAATCGAAGGACACACACTCGCCCGGTTCCGGCCTGCCGCCCGGGACCTTGCAGGGAGGGAACGATGCGTTTCACCGCCCATTCCGCCCCCGAGATGAAGTCCCTGGACGATCGGTTCTACTGCCGCGCCAAGCGCCGGGTCGTCATGCTGGTCAACTGCCTGGACGACTACGTGGACGCCACCTCCCTGGAGAAGCGCCGCAGCGCCTGCTTCCACTGCCCGCACGGCCGCCGCAACCGCGACGCCTACGCGTCCTCCGGCGAGGCCGACTGATCCGAAGGCGGGGGACCGGGCCCATCGCTGAACGCGCCCGAGGCGACTCCGGCTCCGTCGAGAGTTTCCTGCGGAAACCCATCGACTCCGCCTGCATGCTCGGGCGAGCCCCAGGCGGGGGGCGGGGCCACCGCCCTACAGGGCCCCGAACCTGCCGCAGTCACCGGCATTCACCGGCGCTGTAGGGCGGGGGCCCCGCCCCCCGCCACCCCCGCTACCGGATGGTCGCCTGGATGGTGTAGTTCGGCAGGATGTCGATGGGCAGCGTGCGCATCTCGACCAGCTTGGCCCGCACCTCGCCGGGCACGATCCCGTAGTCGAACACGTCCTGGCCCGCGCGCTGGTAGTCGCCCGTGATCTCGATCGTCAGCAGTTCCGCCACCAGGTTCCGCAGCGCGTTGGGCAGCCGGTCGTAGTTCACCCAGAACTTCTTCGTCGCGGGGTCGTACCGGTACGCGCCGTTGGCCGCCAGGTAGTTGTAGACCATCAGCTTGGCCAGCCCGTGCGTGTCCATCGTGCCGTACCGGAAGGATTCGAACAGCGACGCCAGGTGCGTGATCGGGATCGTGTTGGCCAGCGTCGGCGCGAAGACCTTCTGTTCGACCAGGTACAGCGCGTTCATCAGCGCCACCGCCTCGGCGCGGGCCGCCTCGATCACGCCGTGCCGCTGGCGCAGCAGGATGCGGGGCGCGACGTGGCCGCCGCCGGGCAGGTCGATGTTCTTCGGCGAGAAGCCGTGCGCCAGCTGCCACATCAGCAGGATGTCGAAGTAGGCCTCGCCGCTGACCTGCGCGGCCTGCTCGGGCACCAGCACCTCGTTCGCCACGGGCACCAGCAGCTTCTCGAACCGCGCGTCCACGACGTTCTTCAGGATCACGTGCCGCGTGCCCTTGGCCACCTTCACCCGCTCGTCGTTCGGCAGCACGAAGGCCCGGATCTGGAAGCCCGCGCGCGCGTCGCCCGCCGCGAACACCTCGTCCGCGATGGTGATGGGACTGGTCCGCACCAGTTCGACCCGCGCCCGCAGTTCGTCCGGCAGCGGCAGGTTCGCCAGCAGCGCCCGGGAGTACTGGTTGAACGACGCGAAGCGCGCCGCCTGGTCCTTGTCCACCATCGTGACGACCGCCTGGAACGTCGTCTTGTAGCCCATCAGCCGGTCCTCGTAGAACTCGTAAGGGCCGATGGCGATGTCCACCGGGCATTCGGTGTCCATCCACAGCAGGTCGCTCTTGTAGTAGTCGTCGCTGGCGAACGCGTCGGCCCGGGCGGTCAGGAACTTCGCCAGCGACTTGCAGTCGGTCAGGGTGGCCGCCTCCTTCAGGGCCTTCGCCGCCTTGTCCAGGTTCTCGCGGAACGCGCGGGAATAGGGGATCGCGGTCAGGCCCCCGCCCTCCCGCCGGATGACCGTGTACGGCGACGTGAACCGCTCGCGGTCCTGCGGGTGCTCGGCCAGCCACTGCTCCAGTTCGCGCCGCGAGAAGTCCGCCGGGTACAGGTTGACGCCCTCGGGACGACCCGCGCGGCCGATGAACGGCTCGTTGTCCGAGAAGCGGTCCCACGGGCCGTAGTTGATGCGCAGGAGGGTCGCGGCGTCCCTCGCCTCCGGGTCCTGAGACGCCGTCATCTCGGCCATCAGGCTGGCGCCCTCCTCGGACACCTGGGACCAGAACACGCGGTCGATGGCCTCGGCCGCCTCGACCAGCTTCTTCAGCAGTTTCTGGGCCTTCGCGTCCGCCTTGCCCGGCGGCACGCCGATGTCCGCCGGGGTGTAGCGCGCGATGCGCTTCTTCACCTCCTCGTGCGGCAGCCGCATCTCGGCCCTGGGCAGCATGGCGGTGAACGGTCCGCGCTCCTTCGCGACCGCCGACGACACCCCCCCGAAGGCCCCGATCACCAGCAGGCCGGAAAGAACCCGTACCACGCCCCTGCGGTCCATGGCATGCCTCCCTGTGCGTACGGTTCCAGGCTAGCACCCGGGTCTCGCGCGCGTGAGGGGGAGGGTCGGGAGGGGCCGGCGCAAGGCCGGATTCGCGGTCAGTCGCAGCGCGCGTCCAGCAGCCAGAAGAGGTCCTCGCCGCCGGGGCCCGCATCGACGCGCACGCGGCCGCCCGGGCCGTCCCGCGTCTCGCCGGCCAGGCGCCGCATCACGATCCGCCAGGACAGTTCGGGCAGGCCGCGGAACAGGTACGACCCGTGCACGAACAGCACGGGGAGGTCCGGTTCCAGGCGCGTCGCGATGAAGTCCGCGATGGCCCGGCACTTGTCCTCGACCACGAAGTCGCAGACGACGTCCTCGGGCACGTGGACCATCTTGCGCCCGCCCGTGAACGAGCAGCGGCCGTCGGCGGTCTCGTGCATCAGCGCGAACTCGTCGTGCGACAGGTGCGTGGCGCTGCCGGGCAGTCCGGGGCACCTCGACGCCCACAGCGTGACGGCGCCGTCCATCACCACGTACGAGTCGCACGTGAACGAGCGGTGGAACGGCGGCGCGTCGCGGCCGGCCGGCTTGTAGCACGATCCCACGCGGCGCAGGCGGCGGTCGGCGAAGCGTTCCCCCAGGTTCAGGCGCGCCAGGAAGCCGCTGTACCGCGTCATGTCGTACGCCTGCTGCGTGAAGCCCTTCCGGTAGTAGGGGATGCGCAGCGCGCGGACCAGGCGCAGCACGCCGAACATGCTGTTGCCCCGCAGCGGGGAGGCCAGCGTGACGAAGTGGCGGACCTTGGCGTGCGTCGGGATGCCGTCGCTGCCGCGGTATCCGTGCTCGCCGTCGTGCCAGTACTGCAGGGCGCCCTTCATCGCCAGGCCGCCCATGCAATGGCAGACGACGTTGACGGCAGGCGCGCCGGTCAGCGCACGGACGCGGTCGACGGTGCGGGCCAGGCGCTGCGAGAAGACCTCGATGCCGTCGCGATCCTGGTCGGCCAGCGGCGCCTGGGTGCCGTCGGGCCGGTAGTAGTAGGCCGCGCACCACATCGAGTTGCGCGGGATCGCGACGGGTTCGGGCGGGGTCGCGCAGGGTTCGGCGGGCGGGGAGGCCGGCTCGACGGGCCGCCATTCGATCGCGAAGGGCTGCCAGGCGATGCGCGGTTCGCGAAGGTCCATCGCGAAGACGTCGGTGTCGCCGGTGCGGGACAGCGGGTTGTAGTAGCCGGAACAGAAGATCACGCGCAGGCCTTCCGGGGCGAAGGCCGCCCGGAAGGGATACGGGTTGCGGCCTTCCAGCACGGCCCGACGCCCCGAGGCGAGGTCGATCGCGACCAGGTCGTTCAGGTCGTCGATCGCGTCGAAGACCACCACGCGTCCGTCGGGGGACAGGGCGGGCGAGAAGCCGCAAGGCAGCGTGGCGACGCCGCGCGCATCGAGGTCCAGCACCCGCAGGCAGGTCGGCCCGACGCCGGTGGCCTCCCACGCCAGGAAGCGCCCGTCGGCGGACATCGCCAGCGCGCGGGCGTCGCGATCCTCGGGCACGTCCCAGGCGGCCCCGGAGTCCAGGTCCAGCACGCACGGGGCGAAGCGGCGGGCCGGGTGCGCGGCGCGGCTGGACAGGAAGGCGGCGCGGCGCCCGTCGGCGGACAGGACCGGGGCGACCTCCTCGGAGGTGCCCTCGACCAGCGGGCGGCCGGCGTCCCGCAGGCCCTCGTGCAGGTGCACCTTGCGCACGCCGTCCTTCGCGCCGCACAGCAGCAGCCGGTGGCCGTCCGCGGACATCGCGCAGGACAGGACGTGGTCGAACGCGGCGCCCAGGACACGGTCCTCGCCGGACGCCAGGTCGCGCACGACCAGCCGCGATTCGCGCCGGGGGGAACGTGCCAGGATCGCCTCGTACGCGACCCGGCGGCCGTCGGCGGTCAGCCGGGGATTGCGGGCGTGGATCCCGGGCCCCTCCAGCACGGTGTCGGCGCCGGTGCCCAGGTCGCGCACCCGCACCTCGTAGCGGTGCTCCGGGATGGCCTCGAACGCCAGGCGCCGGCCCTTGCGGTCGATCGTCGGGAACTGCTCCATGCCCGCCATCGCGGTCAGGCGGCGCAGGCCGGGCCGGAAGCGCCAGTGCAGCGACCGGCCCACGGACCGGTATGCGAAGTACAGCAGCGGCACCGCCAGGACCAGGGCCGCCGCCAGGATCAGGGCCCACGCGATCGGATGCATTCCTCTCTCCCGGAACCCGCGGGGCCGCGCCCCGGCATTCGTGGCGGCCTCGCGGCCCGTCCGCAGGGCGGCCGGAGTATAGCACCGATGGCCGGGGTCCCCGCCGGGCGCTGCAATCCGGGACCGGGCGGTCCCAGGGGGAGGTCGGGTGCGGCAGCATTGCATGCACGTCGAGATCATCGACGAGTACGTGGACGCCCACCTGCCGCAGACCTACCTGGAGAAGTGGGGGTCGTACTGCGTCGCGAACGCCGCGCAGACCGTCCGCGAGGGCACCTGCGAGTACCGCGCCCCTGGCCGCGGCTGCCCTGGTGGTCGTGGTGCTGGCCCTTGCGGGACGCCGTTTCCCCCGACGCGACCCCCGCGCCTGACCCCCTCCCGCCCCCGCCTCTCCTACAATGATCTCGTACACCGACGGGAGGACCGGCCATGAATCGCCTGCATGCACGGCGTTCGTTCCCCTGGCTGGCGGCGGCGCTCCTGGGCGCGCTCTTCCTCCCCGCCTGCGGAGGGGACGAAGGCACGGATGCCGCCGACGTCGCCTCCGAGACCGCCGCGGACGTCCCCGTGGAGACGGCCACGGACCCCGGCGGGGAAGCGGTCGATCCCGGCATGCCCGACACCCCCCAGGAGATCCCTCCGGACGTGTCGCTGGACCTGCCCCTGGACCTCCCGTCGATGGACGTCCACCCCGTGCCACCGCACCCGCTGTTCGACTTCGTGGGCGGCATCTGGATGGTGGAGTATCCGAACCCCGACTACCCCTCCTCGGTGATCGACGTGCGGGCGAACGACAAGCCGGATGCCCCCACGCACGACCTGTCGGCCTCCGAGGGCGCGTGCCAGTTGTGGGTGGCGAAGGGGACCCCGCCGGCCTGCACGCCCCCCTGCGCCTCCGGCCACTACTGCCGGGACGGGAAGGAGTGCGTCGCCTACCCGGTGCGCGTCGGCATGGGCAACGTCCTGATCGACGCGGCGGAGGGCATGTACTCGTTCGTGCCCGACGAGTCCTCCTGGTACACCGGCCCGACGTCGCTTCCGGCGAACCTGTTCGACCCGTCCACCGTCGTCACGGTGACCGCGGCGGGCGGCACCATCCCGGCGTTCGAAAGGACCCTGTCCGGGATCGCGGACCTAGTGCCGGGCCTGGCGGACGGGCGAATCACGCTGGAGAACGGCAAGGACAACACGCTGTCCTGGACGCCGGCCGGCGACAGTTCGACGATCGAGGTCGTACTGCAGACCGGCTGGCACGGGCGCCCGCCCGAGACGATCCTGTGGTGCACCGGGCCCGACGCGGCCGGGAAGGTCGTGATGCCGCAGGCGCTGGTCGAGGGCGTGGGCTACCTGGACCCCGACTCGCCGTCGCTGTTCCAGCACCCCTCCTTCGTGCGGCGGGTCAAGCGCCTGGTGGTGGAAACGGCGGGCGGCCCGCTGGAGGTGACCCTGACCAGCCAGGTGGGGGTGGTCCTGAAGCACCTCTGGTGAAGGCCGCCTGCCTCGCTCCAGCCTGCGGCACCGCGCCGGTCAGGCGTTCGGATCCCCGGGGCACTTCTCGAAGGTCGCCGGGAACGCGGGCACCGCGCCGGTCGGGTCCACCTCCACGCACGTCACGGGGATCGTCCGGTCCGGCGTGCAGCCGTCGTCCAGCACGATCTGCGACAGGTCCATCACCTGCACGCAGTCCATCGGCTGGCACTTCCGCCAGCCCCAGCCGAAACTGGAGTGGTAGTAGTTCAGCACCTGGCCCTGCCACGGCACCTGCATCGAGTCGTTGTGGTGGTTCCCGCCGTAGCTGTAGACCACGCCCGCCAGCGCCTGCACCGCGCCGTCCACCGACACCCAGGCGCCGACGTTCGCGTACTGGCAGCCGACCATCATCCCGCAGGAGACGCCGTCGTTCTGCACGTACAGCCAGGTCCGGGGCCAGGCGGCCGGGAAGGTGCAGACGTAGTCGATCTGGGGCAGTTCGCCCTGCTTCGGCACGCGGATGTCGAACCCGAAGTCCGGCGCGGTCCCGTCGGGTCCGACGTCCGTCGACGCGTCCTCCACCGCGTCGCCTGGCGCGTCCACCGGCAGGTCCGCCACCTCCTCCGGGAGGTCCGGGGGAACGTCCAGCGGCACGTCCTGCGGCACGTCCTCCATCGTCTCTTCCGGGAGGTCGGCCGGCGGCGCGTCGGCCGGGACATCGGCCGGCAGGTCCATCGGCGCGTCGGCCGGCAGGTCGATCGGGACATCCGTCGGCAGGTCGGCCGGCACGTCCGGGGGCGCGTCCGCGGGAACGTCGGCCGGCACGTCCGTCGCCGGCACGTCCCCCGCGTCGCCGCCCTCGCCCGACCCGCACCCCGCCAGCGCCAGAAGCACGACGACCAGGATTCCCGAAGATCGATGCATCATTTCCTCCCGCTCGCGGGGGGGATTGTACCGGATCGCGCACGGCGGATCGCCTGGCGGGGGGACGGGGCCTCCGCCCTGCATCAGGACGGGCACGCGGTGAAACCGGTCGGGAAGTCGGGCAGCGTGCCGTCCATCGGGATCTCCACGCACTCGATCGGGAGGGCACGGTCCGTCGTGCAGCCGTCCTCGGTCACCGTCACGCCGTCGATGTCCAGCACCTGCAGGCAGTCGCACGGCTGGCACTTGCGGTACCCGAAGCCGAAGGTCGAGTGGAAGTACTTGAACAACTTGCCCTTGATCATCGCCTTGACGAAGTCGTTGTTGTGGTTGCCCCCGAAGTCGTACATGCCGTCCTCGACCTTCGTCGCCACGTCGTCGAACGACATCCAGACCCCCTCGGTGGCATAGATGCACCCGTGCATGCCCTCGCACGTCCCCGGCGTCCCCTGCGAGTACAGGTACCCGCTGGAGTCCCCGTACCGGAAGGTGCACAGCAGGTCGTAGTCGGGCATCGGCAGCGTCTCCTCGGGCAGGCCGACCGCGGGCATGTAAGGCACGTCGCGCATCTGCGGCAGCCGGAAGGTGAAGCCGTATTTCGGCGCCGGCGGCTGAATCACCTCCTCCTGCTTCTCGGCGGTCGGATCCTTCGCCAGGTCCAGTTCCGCACCGGGGTCCGTGATCCCCTCCTCGGCTCCTGGATCGGTGGGCACTTCCGGACCGACCGCGTCCAGGTCTCCACCGCCGTCATCCGACGAGTCGCAGGACGGGGCCACCGCCAGGAAAACCGCCAGGATCCAACCCGTTCGGCGCATCTTGCACCTCCCGCCCGGGGACCCCAGGAGCCCCGGATCCCGTATGATCCAACCAGGTCCCGATCCGCTTGTCCTCTTGATTGGAAGTGTACCATGCGACCTTCGATCCGGAGTCAACTCCTCCCGCTTGCGGCCGCGGCGCTGGGTGCGTTGGCGGCTTGCGGAAACGGGGAAAACCCTCCCGCGAACTGCGCGATGCTGTCGGTCGCCGTGTCCGACGCGGCCGGCACCCCCCTGTCCGGCTTCCAGGTCGTGGCCGACCCCGGCGGCGATGCCTGGATCGCGGTGGACTGCACCGATGGCGGGGTGCGCGCGACGGGATCCGCCTGCGACGCGGGCCGGGCCGCGGTGCCGACCACCCGTGCGGACGCCGTGGGCCTGACGGTCAAGGCGCCGGGCCACCGGACGGTCCGGACCTCCCTGGTGCCGTCCTGGACGGTGGAATCCGACCCGGGCGCGCAGGCCGGGTGCGGGGGGCGGGTCTTCCGGGCCGACGCCTCGGTCGTGCTGGAGGCGCTGCCGGCGTTCGAGGCGACCGCCGACTACCGGACGGGATTCGACGCCCAGGGCGGGCTGGATGCCTTCGTCGCCCAGGCCTACTCGGCGGCAGACGACATGGGCCCCGCATACGTGGTCAAGTTCTTCCTGGAGGGGCTGCCGGACCAGCCGACCGCGTGGTTCCAGGACACCCGGAAGCACCCGCTGCACTACGACTTCGTGCACACCGTGCTGAAGCGACCCGTCTCGCTGGAGGAATTCGAGAGGGCGACGTACCACGGCACCGACCGGGCGCAGATGGCCGGCAGCCTGATCTGGCGCCCCGAACTGCACGCGACGCTGTCCGGAACCGAGGCGACCGGAGTGATGACCATCGAGTATTTCCCCACCGACGACCTGACCCCGGACCAGGCCGCCCGGGCCTTCCTGGCCCTCCAGGAGCGGCTGGAATTCCTGCCGTTCTCGGCGCCCGGGGGCCGGCTGGCGTACCTGCCGCCGGGGTCGGTGCAGGAGTCCCAGGCGCAGGAGGCGGCGCGCGACCTGGCGGCGGCGGGCGTGACCTGGACCCCCCGCAGCACGCTGTACGCGGGCGTGACCCAGCAGCGGCTGAACGCGGGCGTCGCCTACGGCACGCTGCGGAAGATGACGCCGGAGGAACTGGAGAACGCGGCCGTCTCCTACATGGACATCATCCTGCTGACGCGGCTGCCGAACGACCTGCCGCTGGTGGGCGGCACGATCACCGAGGAACTGCAGACGCCGCTGGCCCACGTCAACGTCGCGGCCCGGGCCCGCGGCACCCCCAACCTGGCCCTGCCCGGCGCTTCGACCGACCCGCGCGTGGCGCCGTTCCTCGGCAGGAGGGTGCGGTTCGAGGTGACCCGTTCGGAATTCACGATCGCCGAGGCGACGGCCGGGGAGGTCGACACCTTCTGGGAGGAGCGCCTGGACCGGACGCCGATGGTGCCGGCCTTCGACGACGAGACGACCGGACTGATCCCCTTCTCGGACGCGGGTTTCGAGGATTTCGCGACGACCGGCGTGAAGGCCGCGAACCTGGCGGAACTGTCCCGCCTGCTGCCCGGCATCGCGCCGGACGGGTTCGCCGTGCCGTTCCACTACTACCGGTCGTTCACGGAGGCGGCCCGGGTGACGACGCTGGAGTGCCAGGGAGCCCGGGATGACTGCCTGGCCAACGGGCGCGACGCGGCCGTCTGCGGGAAGGTGCTGGCGTTCTGCAACGGCGCCGCTTCCGGCGGGACCGGGACGATCCAGGACCTGATCGACCGCCTGCTGATCGACGGCGAGGTCGCCACGGACTCGGTGCTGCGCGACGCGGTGCTGGCCGCGATGCGGTGGATGTTCTGCCACATCCCGCCGGACCCTTCGCTGGCCGAGGCCATCGACGACCGCGTCCGCCAGCAGTTCGGCACCCAGAAGGTGCGCCTGCGGTCCTCCAGCAACGCCGAGGATCTGCCCGACTTCTCGGGCGCCGGCCTGTACACCTCGGTGGGGGCGGCTGTCGACGGCAAGAACCCTCCCTCCGTCCGCCTGTGCGAGGTGTGGGCGTCGCTGTGGAACTGGAAGGCCTACGAGGAGCGGTCGTTCTGGAAGGTGGACCACTCGGCGGTGCGCATGGGCGTCGGCGTCCACAACGCCTTCCCCGACGAGAAGGCGAACGGCGTCCTGATCACCCAGAACGTCGCGGACCCGTTCTCGGTAGGCATGTACGTGAACGTGCAGAAGGGGGAGGTGTCCGTCACGAACCCCGAGGGCGACGAGACCCCCGAGGTCTTCACGATCGTGCCCGGCCCGACCGGCGTGCAGGTTGCCCGCCAGCGCTACTCCAGCCTGTCGCCCACGATGCCGCTGCTGCGGGACGACGAGGTGCTGGCCCTGTACCTGGCGGCGTCCAGGGTCCAGTCGCACTTCGCGCCGCTGTACAAGGTGCCCGAGTACAACCTGGCCCTGGACATCGAGTTCAAGTTCCACGGCCCGAAACGCGACCTGATCCTCAAGCAGGTCCGACCCTACCGGCGATGACCTCCCCCCTCCCGCGACCGGGGCAAATCCCCTTGTTTTCCTTGACCCCGCCGGCACTTGTTCGCCACAATAGCGTCCGCCCTCCGGCGCAGGCGAGGCATGTCCCCGAACCCGGCACCCCGCACGTCCTCCACCGCGCCCGCGGGATCCCGGTACGAGTTGAAGTACCAGATCGAGGACCGCCTGGCGGATCAGATCGTCCGCGCCGCCTCGACCTGGTACGAACGGGATCCACACCTGGCCCCGGGGCGCCGCGAGTACGTGATCACCAGCCTGTACCTGGACACGCCGCGCATGGACTTCTACCTGGACCGCGAGTGCCAGCGGTTCGACCGCGTCAAGGCGCGCGTGCGGACCTACGGGCCTCGCAACGAGGGACCGGTGTTCCTGGAGATCAAGCGGCGCTTCGGCGACACGATGGTGAAGACCCGGGCCCTGGTGCCGACCGAGCGCTGGACGCAGGTGCTGGATCCGGGGGTGCCGGACCTGTCCGGATGGGACCTGACACCGGCCCGCGAGGCCGTGGTGCGCGACTTCGCCCAGTTGTGCCTGGGACGCGCGCTGCGCCCCGTGGTCTCGATCCGGTACGATCGCGAGGCGTACGTCGGCCGTTCCCGCGAGGATCTGCGCTTGACGGTGGACCGCCGCATGCGGTACGTCCCCGTGCGCAACCTGGAAATCCCGGCCGACGACCGGCGGTACCGGGTCATGGATTCCGGGTACGCGTTCCTGGGCGGCCGTACGAAGGCCGTCCTGGAGGTGAAGTTCACGGGCCGCCACCCGCTGTGGCTCGAGGATCTGCTGGCGCGGTTCGACCTGCCGCGCGAGTCGTTCTCGAAGTACCTGACGGCGGTGGAGGCGATGCTGGACGAGGCGGAAATCTCCTGTCCGGGCGCCCGGCGCAGCCGGGTGGCGTGAGGCGATGGAAGACACCCTGAGAATGCTGATGTCGGCCGACACGCCGATGCCGTGGCAGGCCGTGCTGGTGTCGCTGCTGCTGTCGTTCGCGGCCACGGTCGCGATCGCGGTGACGTACATCCTGACCTACCGGGGTCTGTCGTACTCCCGGACGTACGTGCAGTCGCTGGTGCTGGGCGGGATGGTCGCGGCGGCATTGATGCTGGCGGTCGGCAACAACCTGGCGCGGGGCATCGGCATCCTGGGCACCCTGGCGATCGTGCGGTTCCGGTCGACCATGAAGGACCCGCGCGACCTGGTGTTCCTGTTCGCCGCGCTGGGCCTGGGCATCGCGATGGGCGTGCGCGCGTTCGCGGTCGGCCTGGTCGGGACGGTGCTGTTCTGCGGGGCCACGTGGCTGCTGGCCTGGAGCGAGTTCGGCAGCCGGCAGGCCTACGACGGGCTGCTGCGCATGGAACTGCCCTCGTCGGCACCGCAGGAGGCGGCGATCCGGCGCGTGCTGGAGACGCACTGCCGGCGGTTCGTGCTGGTGGCCCTGCGCGAGGCGGCCCAGGGCGACGCGATGGAGCACTCCTACCAGGTCAAGCTGCGGGACCCGGACGCCCGGGCGCCGTTCGTGGCGGACCTGGAGGCGATCCCGGGGGCCCGGGCGGTCTCGTTCTACTGGCAGGAAGCCACGATGGACATGTGAGGGCGATGGCGAACCGATTCGGCGACCGGATCCGGGACCTGGCCAGGACGCGCAACGGCGTGGTGGCACTGGTGTGGGTGCTGTCCCTGGTCGTGGCGGGCGTCCTGTACCTGCGGACCCCGGAGTTCGCGGGCGTCCCGGGCGTGGTCGAGGTCGTGGACTACAACGTCGCGGCCCCGGAGGCCGCGCGCATCATCTCGGTGCCGGTCCAGGTCGGGACCCACGTGGCCAAGGGCGACGTGCTGGTCGTGCTGGACACGGCCCCGCTGAAACTCGAGCGCGACCTCGTCCGGGCGGAACTGGACCTGAACACCGCCGACGTGCGGTTCAAGCAGATGTCCGACGAGCGCTCCTTCGCCCAGGCCGTGGCACGGGCGGAGGAGGCGCTGACGCGACACATCGTGGACGGGGCGCGAGTCGAGGCGGACCTGCTGGCGGTGCGCAAGCGCCTGGCCTGGTGGAAGGGCCAGGTGGAGGCGGGGACGGCCCCCGGGGCCGAGGTCGAGGACCTGAAGGCCGAGGAGGCCGCCCTGTCGCGCAGGCTGGGGTCCTACCGCCGGACCATCGCGACCCTGGACGCCCAGGTGGACGAGGGCCGTACGCGCCTGTCGGAATACCGCAGCGCCACGGGTCCGGGCGGCGAGGCGATCACGGGCGGGGAGGCGGACAAGGCGCGCGCGGCGGTGCGGGTCGCGGAGGCCCAGCTGGCGCTGCTGGATGCCCGGCTGGCTGCGATGACGCTGCGATCGCCGGCGGACGGGGTCATCCAGCGGGTCGACGGCAGGCCCGGCGACGTCTCGCAGGCCGGGCAGACGGTGCTGCTGGTCCGGGAGGACATCCCGAAACGGGTCTTCGCGTATCCCAGTGCCAGCCAGGCGGCGATGCTGCGCATCGGGACCGAGGCGTGGGTGGCCCCCCGGGACATCGGCGGCACGAATCGATACCCGGCCCACGTCGTCGCCATCGGCCCGGGCCTGGTGCCCTTCCCGCTGGCCTTGCTGAACCGGACCAGCTCGCTGAGCAGCTTCGGCCAGGAGGTCATCCTGCAACTGGACGGCCCGTCGCCCCTGGCGCCCGGCCAGGTCGTCGACGTCAGCCTGCTGCGCGTCGGCAAACCGATCCAGCGCGACCCCTCGGCGCCCGAGTCCCCGGGGGGCGTGCTGGTGCCTTCCGCGGACGCATCGCCCGCGAAGCCCCAGCCGGCGCCCCCCGGTATCCCGGTGCCGATGGCGGTCCCCGGGTCCCTGATGGCGATCACGCGGTTCGAGCCGTCGGGCGTGCTGTGGGTTCCCGAGATCGATCGGTTCCTGGTCGCCAGCGACGACACGGGCCTGCCGGACACGACCGAGCACGCCCCGTGGGTCTTCCGGATGGACCGCGAGGGACGGGTGGACGCCCAGCCGACGGTGCTGGAGGACGGCCCCGAGATCAGCGACCTGGAGTCGATCACCCGGACCGCGGACGGGCGTCTGTGGATGCTGGCGTCGCAGTCCGTCAGCCGGAAGGGCAAGAGGCCGGCGGCCCGGACGCTGCTGCTGCGCGCGGAGATGCGCGAGGGCCGGCCGGTGGTGACCGGGTACGCGTCGCTGGCGAAGGCCCTGGCAGGCCTGTCCGGGGAACGGCTGGCCGGGCTGGGCGTCACGCGCCGGGACCCGGGGTTCAAGGGGAAGAAGGGGTTCGACCGGCTGCTGGACGTCGAGGGCCTGGCGGCCGACGGCAACGCGCTGCTGGTGGGCTTGAAGGAGCCGCACGACGAGGCGGACCGGGCGATCCTGTGGCGCATCGCGGCCCCCTCGCGGCTGGTCGAGACGGGCGTCCTGGCCGACGGCGACCCGGCCCCCTGGGGACGCGTGGCGCTGCCGCTGGGCGATGCGGGCGCGCCGGTGTTCGCGGGGGTGTCGGACCTGGCCCGGCTGCCCGACGGCGGGCTGGCGGTGCTGGGGACGGCGCTGCCCGGGACGCCGCTGGGCGACCGGGGAGCGCTGTGGGTGATCCCGCCCCCGGCGACCGGCGGCGACCTTCGCCCCGTGAGGGTCCGGGAGTTCCCGGGCCTGAAGCCGGAAGGCGTGACGGTCGGGCCGGACCCGGGCCAGGTGACGATCGTGTTCGACGAGGGGACGAAGACGCCCCGCTTCGTTCGCGTGCCCCTGCCGCGCTGAGGTTCCAGGGAGGCTCCGGATGCCCCGGTCGCGCATCGTCCCGTTCGTGCCGCTGCTGGCCGCGGGCCTGGCCTCGTGCTATGCCGCCGCGCCGCTGGACGAGGCCGCGCTGCTGCGGGAGATCCGCCAGACGCCCGCGGGCGCGACCGTGGCGGCCCGGCCGGCGGCGCAGGCCCCCTCGGCGCCGCTGACCGAGGCCGATGCGATCGCCCGCGCAGACGCCGGCAACCCGTTCCTGCGCGCCGAGCGGGCCCGGGTTCCGGAGGCGGCCGCCGAGGTGAGGAAGGCCCGGCGCCTGGAGAACCCCGAGGTGCGGGTCAGCAACGGCTGGGAGGAGGACGGCGCCTACAGCGAGGACCGTTTCACCCTGGACTTCCGCTGGTCACCCGACCCGCTGCCCCAGCACCTGGCCGAGATCGACATCGCGAAGGCTGCCGTGCCCGAGAGCCGGGCCGAGGCCGCGCTGCGTGCATGGGAGATCCGCAAGGAGGTCCGGCTGGCCTGGACCCGGGCCGCGTGGGGACGCCTGCGGGCCGCGGTGGACGAGGAACGGGCCGCGGTGCGCCGGGAGACCCGCGATCGCCTGGCCGGCGCCCCCGGGTCCGATCCAGTGGAGCGCCTGAGGGCCGAGGTCGCGGCGGCAGACGCGGAGGATCGGGCCCGGCGGCGGCTGGAGGACGAGCAGGAAGCCCTGCGGGAACTGGCGAGGCTGCTGGGCCTGCCGTCCGCCGACGGCCTGTCGGTCCTTCCGCCGGACGACCCGGCCGCCTGTCCCTCCCCGCCCGCGGATCCCGCCGCCCGGATCGAGGTGGCCGCCCGGTCGCACCCCCGGGTCGCGCTGGCCCGCGCGGCGTACGGCGTCTCCGAGGCGGAACTGAAGCTGGAGTATGCCCGCCGGGCGCCCTGGGCCCGCTTCATCCAGATCGGCTGGGGCTACCTGCCCCGCGTGGACGACGGCATCCGCAACGACCGCAACCGCCTGCGGATCGGCGCCGCCCTGGACCTGCCGATCCTGGACTGGAACCAGGGAGGGGTCGCCGCCGGCGAGGCTCGTCGCAACCGCCGCGCCCTGCAGTTCCGCGAGGCACTGACGGACGTCGTCGGCGGCGTGGACTCCTCGATGCGGCGCTGGACGGCCGCCGCGGAGCGCCTGGACCGCCTGCGTGCCGGGGCGCCCGCCACGGCCCAGCGCACGGTGACCCTGACCCGCGAGGCCGTGCAGGCCGGCCGCCTGTCCAGCCTGGACCTGGCACGATCGCGGCTGGACGCGCTGGACCTGCGCGAGGCCCTGGTCGAGGCCGCACTCTCCTGCCGCGAGGCCGCCATCGAGGCCGAGGCCGCCCTGGGCACCCCCATCGAAGGCGACGGCACGAACTGAGCCCCGGCCTTTCTCCCATGCTATCCTACCGGCCATCCCGGGCCGGGGCGGAGGTCCGATGGCACGCATCCTGGTGGTCGAGGACGACCTGTCGTTGCGGGAAGTCCTGTCGATGTTCCTGCGCAAGAGCGGCCACGACGTCGTGACCGCCAACGACGGTGACCTGGCCTTCCAGGCCCTCAGCGGGGACGATGGGGACTTCGACCTCGTCCTGACCGACCTGAAACTGGGCCGCCGGTCCGGCCTGGACGTCCTGACCCACGTCAAGAACACGGCGCCGCAGACGGAAGTCATCCTGATGACCGCCTTCTCGACCGTCGAGACGGCCATCGACGCGATGCGCCGCGGCGCCTTCGACTACGTCGGCAAGCCGTTCAAGCTGGACGAGATCAGCATCACCATCGAGAAGGCGCTGGAGAAGCGGAACCTCAGCCTGGAGAACATCCGGCTGCGGCGCGAACTGTCCCAGCGCTACGGGTTCGACGCGATCGTCGGCAAGACCGGGAAGATGCAGCAGGTCTTCGAGCGCATCATGCGCGTCGCGCCGACCAAGACGTCGGTCCTGATCACGGGCGAGTCGGGCACCGGCAAGGAACTGGTCGCCCGCGCCATCCACTTCAACTCGCCCCGCAAGGACAAGCCGTTCATCGTCGTGAACTGCGGCGCCATCCCGGACAGCCTGATGGAGTCCGAACTGTTCGGCCACGTGAAGGGGTCCTTCACCGGCGCGCACACGACGCGGCACGGCCTGATCGAGTCGTCGGCCGGCGGCACGGTCTTCCTGGACGAGATCGGCGAACTGTCGCTGCCGATGCAGGTCAAGATGCTGCGCTTCCTGCAGGAGCACAAGATCCGCCTGGTGGGCGGCGTGCAGGAGCAGGCGGTGGACGTCCGCGTCGTCGCGGCGACCAACAAGGACCTGGCCGTCGAGGTCGAGAAGGGGACCTTCCGCGAGGATCTCTTCTTCCGCCTGAACGTCATCCGCATCCACATGCCGCCGCTGCGGGAACGGTCCGAGGACATCCCGTACCTGGTCCACCACTTCATCGAGAAGTACCGCAAGGCATTGGGGCGCGACCTGCACGGCGTGGCCCCCGAGGCGATGGACATCCTGATGAACCACCGCTTCCAGGGCAACGTGCGCGAACTGGAGAACATCATCGAACACGCCGCCACCTTCGCGACGGGCGTGACGATCACCCCCGAGGACCTGCCCGAGCACCTGCGCGAATCGACCGGCATGCCGGCGCGCCACGACGACGTGTCGGCCGTGCCCCCCGAGGGCCTGGACATCGAGGCGCGCCTGGCGGACATCGAGCGCCGCATCCTGATGAACGCCCTCAAGCGCACCAACGGCGTGCGCAAGGACGCCGCGGACCTGCTGCGGATCTCCTTCCGTTCCTTCCGCTACAAGCTGGCGAAGTACGGGATCAGCGACGCGGAGGAGTAGTCGGGAAGCCTGCGAACCCGATCAGTCTGCCAGGGGCGGCTCGTCGCCGCCGGGGCCCGTTGCGTCCAAATCGGGCACGCCCCGTTCCGGACCCATGCCGCCGCCCATCCCGCGGCCCATGCCGCGGCCGCGGCCGCCGCGATGCCGCAACTCGCGCATCTGCAGCCACTGGTCCTTCGTCAGGATCAGCCGCGCCTTCAGCATCACGTTCATGAACTCCTTCTGCAGGCGCCCGCGCGCCGCGATCACCGCGTCCGTCGCGGCCTGGATCTTCCCGCCGTCCGGCGGGTCCGAATCCAGCAGGTCCCTCAGTTCGATCTCCAGCTTCTCCAGGCTCGCGCGCAGGTCCACCATCTTCGTCCGGTGCTCCTTGAACCCGTCCTGCAGTTTCTTCACCTGGTCGGCGGTCAGGCCCAGTTGCTTCTGCGCCTGCGGGCTGTTCCACCACGCGCCCATCGGCCCGCCGGGGCCCATCCCGAAGCCGCCCCCCTGCATCGCGGGGCCTCCCCTGCCGCCCCCCGCCGGCCCGCCCCTCGCCACCGCGACCGCGGGCAGCACCAGCATCATCGCCATCACCAGCCATGCCTTTCGCATCGAACCCTCCTGTTTCCGCCTGGCACCCTTTCAGCCGGCCCCGGGCCCGTGTCAATCCGCTTCCGGGTCGCGCGCCCCGTTCCACTGGAAATCCACGGCCTCGTAGGCCAGGGGAACCTCCCGCATCACCGCGATCTCCACTTCCACCAGCAGCTGGTCGTCGTCATCGGAAGCGGTCTCCACCGCCACCGTGGCCGGCACCCCGGGGGTCACCGGGCCGGACGGGCCGCGCCCCGTCATCACGATCGCGACCGCCGCGGTCGCCACCGACGCCCCCAGGGCCAGCGCCCAGGCCCAGCGGCGCGTCCCGGGCACGTCCAGCCGCCCGCGGATCCCCGCCCGCTGCCGGGTCCAGAACGCCTCGTCACGCAGGGCCGTCCCTCGAACCTCGTCCACCCAGTCCCGCAGGCCCCGCGTCGCCTCCGCACCCCCGTCACGGCCGCTCATGGCCCACCTCCCGACGGACCGCCGCCGTCGCCCGGGCCAGGTGGGCCTTCACCGTTCCCACCTCGCAGCCCATCGACGCGGCGATCTCCTCGAGCGTCATCTCCTCGACGTACCGCAGCGTGAACGCCGCCCGCTGCCGCACCGGCAGCCGCAGCACGGCGCGGCCGACCGCCTCCGCGTCCCGCCGCGCCAGCACCTGCCGTTCCGGGTCCGGCGCTCCGTCGGGGACCTGCTCGGCCTCGACCGCCGCCTCGCCGTCCCGCCGGAACAGCGTCCGCCAGAACCGCCAGGCCCCGCTGCGCGACCGGTCCCGCACCAGGTTGATCGCGATCCGCGTCAGCCAGGTCCCGGCGGCCGCCTCGCCCCGGAAGGCGTCGCGGTGCCGGAACGCCCGCACGAAGGTCTCCTGGGTCAACTGGTCGGCCTCGTCCGGGTCCCGGGTCATCGCCAGCAGCAGCCGGTACAACCGCTTCTGGTGCCCGCGCACCAGCCCGTCGAACGCCGCCGCGTCCAGCCCGGTTTCCGTCATCGCGTCGATCCCGATCGCGGGGCTCGTGTCCCGGGCCATCCTCCGGCTCCCGTCCAGGGCGCTCCGACCGGTTAGACGATACCGCATGCACGAAGGATTACACGGGGGCGGAAGAAAGGGGCGCCTATCCCGGCAGGCCGTCCCTCCCCGGGGACCGGGTTCCCCCGCGGGATTCCGCGGCAACATCCGCCCATAATGTCGTACAGTACTCGTCGAAAGGAACGGCGACGGAGGACGACATGGCCGGCATCTCCAAGTGCCTGGGGGCGCTCCTCGTGTCGATCGCGGTGGCCGGGTGCTTCGACGCGGAAGCCTGGCGCGACGCCGACGCCCGGGACCACGCGGACCCCGGGGCCGAGGCGGCCGACCCGGGCCTGGACCTGCCCGAAGGGGCGAACGACCTGGCGGACCCCGGCCAGCCCGAGGCGATCTCGGACCCGGCCCCGGTGGACCTGCCGTCGGACCCCGCCCCCGACCCGACCGACGCCGTCCAGGACGTCCCCGCCGACGCCCCGTCCGACGTCTCGCCCGAGGCCTTCGACATCCCGGAACAGACCTGCTGCATGTACGACTCCATGTGCCCCGCGGGGTGGGAGTGCGTCGCGATCGACGGCGGGATGGGCGCCTGCAAGCCGCGCCCCGGCGAGGGCGCGTGCTGGAGCGGTCACGACTGCGGGCCCGGGCGCACCTGCGTCGGCGCGAACCCCTGCCCCTGCGACGCGGAAGAAGGCGACGGCTGCGACATCCCCGGCTACTGCGTGGAGGACATCCCGGGCTGCTGCGACACGGACTGGGACTGCCCGTTCGGCGAAGTCTGCGCGAAGGGCGGCCTGTGCCAGCCCGCCGCGGCGCCCGGCCGCTGCTGGCGCGACTCCGACTGCTACGGCACCCAGGATTGCGTCGGCGTCGCATCCTGCCGGTGCGGCGCGCTGTGCGACATCGACCCCGGTCCCGGCACCTGCCTGCCGCTGCCGCCGGGCTGCTGCAACAGCGACGCCGACTGCCCCGACGACACCGAGTGCCGGTTCGCCGACGCCCTGGACCACCTGCCCGGCCGCTGCGTCGGCGCGCACCTCGGACCCGGTTGCGAAGGCGGCGCCGCCTGCTGCTGGCAGGACTTCGACTGCACCGGCGGATGGTGCCAGGACGCCTACGGGTGCGGCTGCATCGACCTGTGCCCGACGTGCGGAGCGTGCATGCAGGATCAGATGGGGCTGTGCCATTCCTGGGAGATCGACGTGGCACTGCAGGCCACCGGAGAGGGCCAGTGCCGGCCCGGGGACGCGCACCCCGCCTTCACCGCCTACGTGCTGCCGCTGCAGTGGCACACGTCGCTGCCCGCGAAGACGCAGATCGCGCAGGCCGTGAACGCCTTCACCGGCCACGAGGGCTACATGCTGATGGAGGAGGGCTACGTGACGGAGCACTCCTGGGACATGCTGCTGGGCAGTTACTACTTCGAAGGGCCACCCAAGCCCGGGGACACGATCCTGATCCGGGTGCGGGCCACCGCGGAGGACGGCGGCACCGGGCTGTCCGAACCGCTGGAGATCCCGGTGGACGAGGCGCTGGCCGACTGCGTGTTCCCCTACGACCGCACGTGCAGCGACGGCACCCCCATCGTCTGCCGCGCGCTGCCGCCCCCCTGCGACGAGGACAAGGTGATGGCCGCCTTCCAGGGCTGCCAGCACTGCGTCTACGCCTCCACCTGCACCTGCGACGACGGCACCGCGATGACCTGCCCCGTCGACGAGACCCCCACCTGCGAGGCCGGCCGGGTGCTGGCGGTCCAGAAGAACTGCTGGGTCTGCGTCAACCCGATGACCTGCAACGACAGGGCGTGGTGGCAGTGACCGCCCGGCCGCATCGCCCGCCGGGTGGTAGAATCCTGTCAACCCGAGGTGTCGCCATGCGAATCGACCTGCTGCTGCCGGCGGTGGCCGCGTCCCTCCTGGCCCTGGCGTGCGAAGGCGGGGGCAGCGTCCCCGGGACCGACCCGGCGGGTCTCCCGGACGACGCCGCGACCGCCGAGACCGCTCCCCCAGACGACGCGCCGGCCGCCGATCGCGGGACCGACGAGGCGCCCGACGCCGTCGCGGACGCCGCGCCGGATCTGCCTCCCGAGGCCGCGCCCGACACCGCGATCGACCCGGCCCTTGCGGACCCGGTCTCTGCGGACCCGGCGCCCGACCCTGCCGACGACGCGCCCGGCGAGGCCGTCGCCACCGACCCCCCCGGAGACCCCGCCCCCGAGGAAACCTCGCACCCGCTCGTCCCGGACCCTTTCGCCTGGGGCCCCTACGAGGTCGGCATGACCTCCTTCCAGTTCTTCGACTGGGACCGGATGCGATTGGTGGCGACGACGGTCTGGTACCCCGCCATCCCCGGCGGGCAGAAGCACGCCGTGTACCTGGCGCTGATCACCGGCAGGGCCTACGCGCAAGCGTCGAAGGACCCCTCCGGTGCCCCCTACCCGCTGGTCCTGTTCTCGCACGGCTTCCGCGGCACGGCGGTGCAGTCCATCGGCTTCACCGAGCACCTGGCCAGCCACGGCTACGTCGTGGCGGCGATGGACCACGCCGGCAACACGCTGACCGACTTCTTCTCGGACGACAAGAAGGTCGCCCAGGTCGCGCTGGACCGGCCGCGCGACGTCGCGTTCGCGTCCGAGCAGGTGATCGCGCAGTCGCGCCTTTCCTCGGGCTTCCTGTCGGGGATGGTGGACACGACCCGGGTGGCCGTCACGGGGCACTCCTTCGGGGGCTACACCGCTCTGATGGTCGCTGGCGGCCAGGTCGACGTCTCCGGGGCGCAGGCCGCCTGCGCCGCCGGGACCCCCGCCGACATCTTCTGCGACTACGTCGGCTACTGGCCCGCCGGCCAGTGCATCCGCTCCGACCCGCTGCCCGGCCTGAAGGCGGCCGTGGCGCTGGCGCCGGGCGGTTCCTCGGCCTTCGGGCCGACGGGCCTGCACACCGTGACCGTCCCCGTCGCGGTCTTCGGCGGCACGTTGGACCCGACCTGCCCCGTCGAGATCGAGACACACCCCATCTTCCTGGGCCTGCCGACCCCCAAGGGCGAGGGGATCGTCCAGTCCGCCAGCCACATGTCCTACACCAACGTCTGCGACATCCCGCTGTCCGACCAGGCCCTGAAGGACTACTGCGGCGTCGAAGGCATGCTGGAGGACGACCAGACCTTCGCCATCATGAACGGCGTCGCGGTTTCCTGGCTGAAACGGTACGTCGAGGGCCTGCCCGCCTACGCCGCCTGGCTGGACCCCGCATGGGTTGTCGTCCACCAGCCCGCCCTGCAGTGGACCTTCCAGCCCGGCGTGCCGCCGTGATATGCCCCCGGGGCACGCGGATTCCCCCTTGTCAGGCGCCGGCGCGGCAGGCCGGCACGGACGCTACCCCTCCTCGTCGTCGGCATCGTCCGGGGGGTCGTTCCGCGGCCCGTCCCGCAGGGCCCACGTGGCGTGCCCCTCCACCAGGAACGCGGCCACCCGGTCCCACACGCGGTCGAAGGCCTCCCGATCGAAGCGCGCGCCCGAGGGCAGCCAGTCCCGCAGGGCACCCCCGCCCGGGTCCTGGAACTGGCCCACGATGTCCAGGTGGTCGGCCCGGACCGCCGCCAGCACCCGCCCCTGCAACTGGCTGAACAGGGGCGCCAGGCCGTCGCTGGTCCCCGGGCCCACGGGGAAGCCCAGGTCGGCCTGCAGGCGCGACACCACGCGCGGGTCCGGCTGCGGGCAGGGATAGTGGCCGTGCTCGCGTCCCGCCAGGGTGTGCAGCAGCACGAACAGCGACCCCAGCGCCAGGCGCTCGAAGTCCAGGGCATCCCGCCAGGTGTACCCGGTCGGCGGCGGGGGTGCCGCCGCCACCACGCAACCGTAGGCGACACCGGGCCGGTCGACGACCGCCGCGTTGAACACGTCCATCGACTCGGGCGTCAACTGCACCACGGCGCCCTGGTCCTCCGCCACCCGGGACAGGTACTTCCAGACCGGGTCCTTCCGGTCGGGTGACAGCCGCTCCAGCAGGCCGCGCGACAGCGCGTCCAGGAAGCCGCCCCTCCACCCGGCCAGGTCCCCCGCGCGCGCCGCGGCGCCCAGCACGCCGGCCGCCAGCCAGGCCGCGTAACGCGAATGGGTCGTCGTGGCCAGGATGGTCAGGATCTCCAGGACCTTCCGCCCCTGCACCGTCAGCATGTAGTTCGCGACCGGCGATCCCCGGTGCGGGGTCGTGACGGTGACCACGGTCCTCAGCCGGCGGGCGACCCGGTCCTCGTCGTCGCCGGGACGCAACTGGACGCCGGGCGTGGCCAGCAGGCGCGCGTCCAGCCCCCCCGTGGAGTGGCCCACCAGGTGGATCGCCTCGGCCTGCAGCCCTCCCGACTCCAGCACGCAGGCCAGCAGGTGGTCGGCGCGGCGCCGGATCGACCCCGTCGGCTCGGTGTCGCAGGAAATGATGTCCGCCTGCACCCCCCGCCGCGCCATCCCGTCCCGGATCCGGTCGGACACGCCGCGGAAGTACGAGAACTCGCCAAGGTGGGAGAAGCCCAGGAAGCCGGGGACCAGGTACACCTTGTGCCGTCGCATCGCCCCTCCCCGTCGTCGCAATGCCAGGATAGGCCAGGCGCCGGGGTCGGGCAACGGATTGCCTCTCTTGTCGCGTTGACATGGCGGTGCATGCTGGCCAATACTCGGTTCCGCACTCCCGATTCGAAACCCGGATACCGGCTCGGTGTCCACATCCTGAAGGGGGGAACATGAAGACCTGGATCCTCGGGTCGTTCGGGCTGGCCTCGCTTCTGGTCGCAATGCCTGTCCACGCGGAGGACGCCCCCGGACCGGATGCCGCGGCGAAGGCGTTCCTGGAGGCGGTGCAGCGGGGGGATGCCGCCGCCACGTACGAACTGGACTACGTCGAGCAGTTCCACGCGCGCGGCAAGTTCGCCAGCGAGCAGGCCGAACGGAAGAACGCGTATGCGAAGCGCTTCCAGGGCAACCCCTCGATCTGCCCCGGGACGTCCGGCGAGATCGATTGCCATGGCACCTCCGAGAAAAGGGCGCTGGAAGCGGCGAGACTGTTGCTCCCCCCGGGTGCCGCGTTCGACGTCCAGGAATGGGTGTTTTCCGACGACGAGAAGAAGAAGGGGCGGGTCCTGGTGAAGGTGACGCTGCCGCAAGGCAACTGCCCGATCCATGTCACCGGGCTGAAGACGCGGTCGTCCTCCGGAGGCGGGATGTCCGCCGTCGGCCCCGCGTTCTTCCCCGACTCCGGGATCCTGACGGCCGCGAACCCGTTCTTCGCCAGGAACCGCACGAAGAGCGGGTTCGCGCTGCAATACGTCCAGAAGGGGATCCGGGAAGCCTCGCTGGACGTCCGGGTCCAGAAACTGGGCGATCGGTGGCTGGTCAGCGAACTGGCCTGGCCGGACAACGGGTTCCGGTACTACGACAACGTGCAGGGGTCGGGTCGTGCCGAGGACCGTCCCATGCCGCCGCAGCCCCCCCTGTTCGCCGGCCGCCCGGTGCCGAAGGCCGGGGATGACCTCGGTGGCGACTGGTTGTGGACCCAATACTGGCGGGCCGAAACGTCCGTTTCCAGGCTGCTGGGCGAGTGCCAGTGGACCCGCCAGCCCACGGCCGGATACCAGGTCGTCACCCGCTGGACAAGGGGGGATGTCGCCAAGTCCGCGACCAGCCAGGCGGTTGCGGCGGAGGGCATCGTCTTCCTCCGCGACCCCTCCAAGCCGGATGTCCTGTCGTTCTTTCCCGCCGGCAAGGCGGACGGATGCCTGGTGGGCGCGGCGATCTGGATTGCCGATGGCGTCCGGAAGAGCGCCGGCCTGCAGATCTGCCGGAAGGGCGTGGCGTGGGACGACGCGTTGATCGAGTCCTGGGAGGGCGGGAAGACCCTCCGCCTGGTCCGGGACACCCTGGCCTCGCACCGCAAGACCCTGCCGCCCGAGGTCGTCGACCTCCTCCAGCGCTGGCAGGCCCCGCAACCGTAGTCGGCGCATCCGCCAACCCACGGCCGGCGACACCCCGTTCCCGGCCATCGGATGCAGAGAACTCGACTGGCGACCCCAACGGGATTCGAACCCGTGTCGCGGGCGTGAAAGGCCCGTGTCCTTGGCCTGGCTAGACGATGGGGTCAAGCATCAATGAGCCCAGCGAGATTCGAACTCGCGACCAACGGCTTAAAAGGCCGCTGCTCTACCGGCTGAGCTATGGGCCCGGTTCAAGGAAACGCGGGGCAAACTACTCCAGGGGATGGAGGATTGTCAAGTCAACCCGCGGACAGTCAACCCGTGGCGTGCGGTTCCGATCGGCCCGCCCCGGGAGGACGTGCGGTTCCGAACGCCCGAACGGCCCGACGCCCGGCCAGGAACGGCCCACGCCCCCGGCCGCACGGCATCTCCCGCTGTCCGCCCCTCCCGGCCCGGACCTTGCTAACCCGATTTCCGGTCCCCGGTACCAGCCCGGCGCGGGCGGAGGTCGAACGGCATGCAGGAAGTCCTGTGGGGTCTCGTCAACCTCGCGCAGGCTGCCTTCCTGGCGGCGTGGAGCGTGATCTGCATCTCGGCCGCGCTGGTCGTGCGCCTGTTCGACCGCGAGCTGCCCGTCGCGATGTCCCGCACCTGCTGGGCCCCGGCCCTGGTTGCCGCCACCGGCGCGCGCGTCACGGTACGCCGCCGCGGCCCGCAGGCCGACCCGCGCCGCCCCGCCATCTACGTGATGAACCACCGGAGCCTGCTGGACATCCCGCTGGCCATGACCTGCCTGCCCGCGAACCTCCGCTTCGTCGCCAAGTCCAGCCTGCGCGGCGTCCCCTTCCTGGGCTGGTACCTGCGGGCCACCGGCATGGTCTTCATCGACCGCGCCGACCACGCGCAGGCCGTTCGCAGCCTGGACGGCGCCGCCGACAGCCTGCGCCGCGGCGAAAGCCTCTTCGTGTTCCCGGAAGGCACCCGCTCGCGCGACGGCCGCCTGCTGCCGCTGAAGAAGGGCGCCTTCGTGCTGGCCATCCAGGCCGGCGTCCCGATCGTTCCGGTGGTCGCGGTCGGCGCCGATCGCATCCTCCCGCCCGACGGCTTCCGGATCCGCCCTCACCGGATCCGCGTGGCCGTCGGGCACCCCATCGACGCGTCCCTCTATACCCTGGCCGACCGCGACGCCCTGGCCTCCGACGTGCGCGCCGCCATGCTGCGCCTGCGGGACTCCCTGCAGCACCCCGACGCCGCGACCTGCCGCACCCCGCCGCACTCGCGCGCCCTGCCCCTCGCCGGGGCCCGGTGAGGCCGTCCGGCATCCCGGGCTGAAACAACCGGCCGCTTCCCCCGATGCTCCTATGTGGACCTTGGTGATATCATCCATACATGGAGTGATATCTGGTGAACCCGATGCCGCGCACGATCCTGACGATCTCCGATGACGACCGCCGCTGGCTGCAGCGGGTGGCCAGGCGCGAGGGCGTGTCGATGGCCGAGGTGCTGCGCCGGGCCATCCATCGCTGGCGGGAACAGGAGGATCGCGAACGGTCCTTCGACCGGCTGCTGGCGGCAACGAAGGGAATCGGTACCGGGGAGGACGGGGAGGACGTCGTCAGGAGGCTTCGCGATGAGTGGGACGGGCGTTCTGGTTGACTCGGTCGTCTTCATCGACCACTTCAACGGCATCCAGGCGGCCACCGACTATCTCGGCAGCGTGCGCGACGTCGCCCGGATCACGCCGATCTCCGTGGCCGAGGTCCTGGTCGGTCTGGCGGGCGAACCGGCGCGCCGGGCCCGTCTCTTCCTGGCCTGCTTCCCGCTGCTGCCGCTGGATCGCGAGGTCGCCGAGCTGGCCGCCCGCCTCCGCCGCGAGCACGGCTGGAGGCTGCCCGACGCCTTCCAGGCCGCCGCCGCGCGTCATCACGGCCTCGCCCTCGCGACCCGCAACACCCGCGACTTCCCGCCCGACCGCCACGCCTTCGTGCGGGTGCCGTATCGCCTGGGATGATCGCCGGCAGGAGGCGGGGCACGGGGGCCCCGCCCAGATCCGGCGGCACCCGCTTGCCGCCTTGGGGCCTGGGGCCCACAGACCCCATCAGACCCCCTCGTACCGCCCTCGCCTTCCCGACCCGCCCCTCGCCCAGGGTCTGAACACCCCACCCAGGCAACCCCCGCGATCCCCGCCCCCCGCGCCCCCCGCCTGCATTTCCCATCCCCCACGCGGCTTTCCCCCCTTTGCCGATTGACACCCCCGGAACGCGCGCGCGATAATCGCCACCGATTTCCTGGATCGGAGCATCGCATGGACCTCGAGGACGACGACCTCGACGCGCTGGACGCGTACCGGGCCATCATCGACGAGGTCATCGCCGGCCGGGTGGAGGGCCACCACTGCCCCGCCTGCCGCGAGGGCGAACTGGAGTGCAGGTTCGACGGCACGCGGATCACGATCTCGTGCCCGAACTGCGGCAAGTTCTTCGAGGGCGAACTGGCCTAGCCGGGGCCGCGCCCCCAGGGAGACCATGAAGAAGCACTTCCTCGGTCGCGGCATCGCGTTCCCCGTCGGCCTCGACGCCCGCGGGAACCTCGCGCTGTCCGAGTACGAGCAGAACATCGAGGAGTGCATCCGGATCCTGCTGGGCACCGCCCCCGGCGAACGCCCCATGCGGCCCGACTTCGGCTGCCGCATCCACGACTTCGTCTTCTACCCGAACAGCGTCTCCACCGCGGCGCTGGTCTCCTTCTACGTCCGCGAGTCCCTGACCAAGTGGGAGCCCCGCATCCAGGACATCCGCGTCATGGCCGCGCCCGACGACCAGCAGGAGAACGTGATGCGGATCGAGATCGGATACCGCGTGCGGCGATCCAACAACACGCGCAACCTGGTGTACCCCTTCTATCTCCGGCGGGAGCAGGACCTATGATCCCGACCCCCAGGCTCGACGACCGGACCTTCAAGGACATCGTGGAGGAGGCCGTAAGGCTGATCCCCCAGTACTGCCCGGAGTGGACCAACTTCAACCCGACCGACCCCGGCATCACGCTGATCGAGCTGTTCGCGTGGATGACCGAGATGGTCCTGTACCGGTTGAACCGGGTCCCGGACAAGAACCACCTGGCCTTCCTGAACCTGATGGGCATCAACCTGAAGCCCCCGCAACCCGCGCGGACCGTGCTGACCTTCCAGATGTCCGAGAAGGGCGACCACGTCACCGTGCCGCGCGGCACCACCGCCGCCACGAAGCCATCGCCCGAAGGCCGGACCGTTTCCTTCGAGACCGAGTCCGACCTGCTGGTCGTGCGCAGCCGGCTGCAGAAGTGCTTCTCGCAGTACGGCAAGAACTTCTCGGACCACTCGGCGCTGCTGGCGGCCCCCTCCGCGGAAGGCTTCGACCCCTTCGCCGGGTCGGTCTTCGCGGAACGCTATCTCTACCTGGGCGACCCCGGCCTGGCCGCGCTGACGGAAGGATCCTCGCTGCGCCTCCGCTTCCGCTGCCCGCACGCGCACGTGTCCGACTTCCTGGACCACCTGGACTGGGAGGTGTACGACGGCACGCGCTGGACGGCCGTGGTGCCGCTGGACGAGTCCGACGCCGAAAGCGTGGTGCTGCCCGCGCCGCGCACCATCGGCCCCGTCACTCTGAACGACCTGGCCTCCTGCTACGTGCGGGCCCGCCTGGTCGACGTGCCGGCCTCGCCCGACGTCACGGTCGTCGACACCATCGTCGGCGCCATCAAGGTCTCCGGCGAGGGCCTGCTGCCCGACGCGATCACCACCCGCACCGCCGACGACCAGTACCTGTCCCAGGACGCCAGCCGGCGCTTCCACCCCTTCGGCAAGGAGCCGAAGACCCAGACCGAGATGTACGTGCGGTGCGACCGCGCGCTGGCGCACAAGGGCGCGCTGGTCCGGCTGGACGTCACGCTGGAGGGCGGCGACACCGACCGGCCCAACGCGTCGCCCGACCTGGCGCTGAAGTGGGAGTACTGGAACGCGCGGGTGAAGAAGTGGCGCCCGCTGGCCCGCGTGATCCCCGGCGAGAACAAGGTCGAGCCCGCGGAAGGCGTGTCGTTCCTGGACAGCACGATGGGATTCACGCGTTCGGGCGTGCTGTCGTTCCAGGTGCCCGAGGACCTGTCCCCGGTGGACGTCAACGGCATCGAGGGCTACTGGGTCCGCACCCGCATGGACACCGGCGACTTCGGCGCCCCCGGCACCTACGAACTGGACGGCGACCGGTGGGTCTTCAAGGAGGTCCGCCCGCTACGGCCGCCGGTCGTGCGCGAGATGGCCATCCGGTTCGAGGAGAAGGAGCACTCCTTCGCGGTGGTGCTGTCCGAGAACGACGGCGTCTTCGCGGACTACTCCGAACTGGCCCAGGTCGACAACAAGCCCTTCCAGCCGCTGTCGACCGTGTCCGAGGCCAGCCCGACGCTGTACCTGGGCTTCGAGGACTCGTTCCCGAACGACGAGGTCGCCCTGTACGTGCAGTTGCGCGAGGACAGCGGCGTGCGCAACCCGCTGCCCGGCGCAGGCAACGGCCACCAGACCGTCGTCGTGGCATGGGAGTACTTCAACGGCAAGAACTGGCAGAACCTGTTCCCGCGCGACGAGACGGTGGGCTTCCAGCACTCCGGCTTCGTGCGGTTCGTGGGGCCGACGGACTTCCGCAAGTCCAAGCGGTTCGGCGAGAACCTGAACTGGCTGCGCGCCCGGCTGGAGACGGGGGGGTACGTCGAGCCGCCGCGCATCGTCCGCATCCTGCCGAACTCGGTGTACGCGTCGAACCTGACCACCCTGGGCGAAACGGTGCTGGGGTCGTCGCAGGGGACGCCGAACCAGTCGTTCAGGCTGCCGCCGGGGCCGGTGCTGCCGGGCCAGAAACTGGTGGTGCTGGAGCGCGAGGCCCCCGCCGACGCCGACCGGCTGCGGATCGTCGAGGAGGAGGGCGAGGACGCGATCCGGCAGAACCCGGACGGCGGCTGGTGGGTGCGCTGGCACGAGGTGGACGACCTGTACGCGCCGCTGCTTGCCGACGCCGGCGACACCGCGCCGCGGCGGCACTACGTGAAGGACGTGGTGACCGGCGAGATCCGCTTCGGGGACGGCGTTCACGGCCTGATCCCGCCGAAGGGCGATCGCAACCTGCGGCTGGCGCGGTTCCAGGTGGGCGGCGGCATGGCGGGCAACGTCGCGCCGAACTCGCTGACGATCCTCCAGCAGTCGCTGACCTTCATCGAGGGCGTGTCGAACCTGGTGCCGGCGGGCGGCGGGTCCGACCTGGAGACGGTGGACGAGATCAAGGCGCGCGCGCCGCACCTGTTCCGCAGCCGCTTCCGCGCCGTCACCGCCGAGGACTTCGAGCAGATCGCGAAGGAGGCGTCGACGTCGGTGGCGCGGGCCCGTTGCATCCCGTGCCGGGACCGCGAGGGCGAGGTGACGGTCGTCGTGGTGCCCAAGGTCGCCGAGGAGCCGGGCGCGGAACCGGTGACCCCGCTGCCCTCGACGGAACTGATGCGCCGGGTGAAGGCGGAACTGGACGCGCGCAAGCTGGTCAGCACCATCGTGCACGTGGTGCGTCCGCGGTACCGTCACCTGGCGATCCAGGTGGCCGTGCTGCGGTCCACGTCGGGGTCGTCCGAGGCGATCAAGGACGACATCATCCGGAAGATCCGCGACTTCCTGCACCCGCTGCGCGGCGGCAAGAACCGGCGCGGCTGGCCGTTCGGGCGGCCGGTGTCGAAGATCGACATCTACCACGTGTGCGAGGAGGTCGGCGGCGTGGACTTCGTGGACCGCGTCGTGATGCGCGACCTGGACGCCGGGGTGGACCTGGACTTCCTGCGCCTGGCCGACGACGAACTGCCCTTCGTGGTGGCGGTCGACGTCGAGGAACGGGCGCACGAGAGGATCCTGTGATGGAGCAGCCGGGAACCCGCACCGGGACGGCCCCTGGAAAGGCCCGCGCCCGGAAGCTGCCGGTGCCGGAGGTGGTCGGGCTGTCGCGCCCGGTCGCCGAGAAGGTGCTGACGGGGGCGGGCTTCCCGCCGCCGCGGGTGCGGTTCGTCGAGGCCTACGAGAAGACCGACACGGTCATGGCGCAATCGCCGGACCGCGGCAGCCTGCTGGACAGCGACCAGCCGGTCACGATCCAGGTGGCGCGCGTGTCCTGGGTGCGCTACCTGCCGGCGGTGTACCGGCAGCGGCAGCCCGGCGAGACGCACTTCCTGACCGACTACCTGTGGATCTTCCAGCAGTTGCTGGACACGGTGAACCGCCGGATCGACAACGTCCACCAGTTGTTCAACCCGTCCACGACGCCGCCGGAGTTCCTGCCGTGGCTGGCGTCGTGGTTCGCGATCTCGTTCCACGAGGGGATGAGCGATGCGCACCGGCGGCTGATCCTGCGCGAGGCGCCCGGGCTGTTCCGGATCCGCGGGACGCGGGGGGCGCTGGTGCGGCTGGTGAAACTGTTCACCGGGCTGGACGTGACGATCGAAGAGAACCGCTGGCCGTACAAGGGATTCCGGATCGGGGTCGCCTCGACGGTCGGCCTGGACACGATGATCCTGCCCGAGATCTCGATGTCCCAGACCTTCGTCGTGCAGTTGCCGAAATCGTTCCAGGAGATCGGCGAGGACCTGCTGCTGCGGCTGCACCGGGTCATCGAGGCCGAGAAGCCGGCGAACACGAACTACTTCCTGCAGTTCACCGGCAGCGAGGGCGTGACCGAGTACGTGGGCATGCGGGTCGGCGTGACGTCGTACATCGGCGTCGAGCCGGCGGAAGAGGGCGAGGACCAGGACCAGGCACGGGAACCTGCACGGGACGGGACCGCGGTTGAACCTTGATCCCAGGGAGGCGGCGATGGCCGATCGCACGGTGTTCAAGCGTCTGAACTTCTTCCGGGGCTTCCTGACCACGGAGGAGGACTGGAACGACGGCGAGCGCTACCACGTGACCAAGCGCCAGTTGCACAACCAGGTGCTGCACGCGCCGGGCGTGGTGCCGCAGTACCTGGACGGGCTGCGGGTGCGCCAGCGCGGGCGCGGCGACCTGAACATCGAGGTGTCCGCGGGCTACGGCATCGACGGCCAGGGTCGCGACCTGTTCCTGCCGGAACCGGTGATCAAGGCGATCAACCCCTCCGACTTCCGGCTGCCGCAGACGGTCTACGTCGTGCTGTCCTACGCCGAGGAGCCGACGGACTTCGTGGCCTACAAGGAGAACCTGCAGTTCAAGGGCCACAAGCGCATCAGCGAGGGCGTGAAGGTCGAGGTGACGGCACGCGAACCGGACATCTCGCAGGAAGTCGAACTGGCCCGCATCCAGCTGGACAAGGGTGTCAAGGCGGTCAAGGACGCGCTGGACCCGCTGTCGCCGCGCCCGAACGAGATCGACCTGCGCTTCGTGCCGCTGGCGGGCGTGGCCGGGTCGTTCCTGAAGCCGGTGGACCGGGCGGCGCTGGCCGACCTGCTGCAGTCGAAGATCGCGGTCTACAGCCACATGGCGCACGTGCTGAAGATCTCGACCGCGATGGACGTGCTGCACGCGACGATCACGCTGGACATGATGCTGGCGGCGGGGCTGGTGGATTTCCGGAACATCTTCGAACTGATGGGCGGCGTGATCGCGCTGCAGCGCGGGATGATCGGGGACGTCGAGCGCGAGCACGCCGAACTGTCGGCGGCAAAGGAGTTCGGCACCTACAAGTGGAACATCGAAAGCGTGAAACTGGACCGCCGGCACTCGCAGGAACTGCTGGTGGACATCCTGACGACCCAGCGCAACGCGACCGAGGCGATGAAGTCGCTGTTCGCGCAGGCGCTGCGGCCGCGCACCAAGCAGAAGGCCGTGGCCGAGGTCCCGTCGGAACTGATCTGGGAGAAGATCAAGGTCCGCAGCGAGGACTTCACCGAGACGCTGTCCTACGAGGGGCGCGACTTCCGGCGCGTCGACGTGCTGGACATCTTCGACGAGTCGTCCGAGAAGAAGCACCACTTCGCCATCGCGGACGAGAAGGACCGCTACCGCAGCCGCCAGCGCCTGAAGTACCCCGACGGCGTGATGGTCGAGGACGTGGGCGTGCACTACGAGGGCGGCAACTGCACCTTCGAGGTGACGGGCATCGAGCCGAACCGCGACGTGATCGTGATCACCCGCATCGACTACGTGCGCGGCGACTACGAGTGCGAGGTGCACGTGAACGGGCGCAAGGCGCCGAACCTGGTGGTGCCCGGCAACGACATGAAGTTCCGGTGGCGGAACTGGCCCTACGTCATCCCGGCGGAACTGGCGACGGAACCGGTGCTGCGCATCACGCTGACGCCGGTGAAGCAGGACCGCGACGTGAACCTGTTCAAGGTGTGGTCCTACCAGGCCGTGTAGGGGGCGAGCGTCTGCGGCCAGCGTCCGCAGCACGCGAGCCCAGCCAAGCCGCGGGACGTCGGCTTGGCTGGTTGTAGGGCGGGGGCCCCGTCCCCCGCCTTGTACCCGCCCGAGCACGCAGGCGGAGTCGATGGGTTTCCGAAGGAAACTCTCGACGGAGCCGGAGTCGCATCGGGCGCATCCAAATACCGCCCCGTCCCCCGCCTCCCGTCTCAGGCCTTCGCCCACTCCAGCCCGAATCCAGCACCCGTCATGATGCCCGCGCCCCAGGTCTCCACCTGGCCGTTCTCCGGCAGCACGATCCGCGCGTCCGGGCACGCGTCGATGATGTCGCGCTGCGGGTCGATCCCGGGCGCCACCTGGAACAGTTCCAGGCCGCGCGGGGTCAGCCGGAAGCAGCCCACGCTGGTCATGTAGTACACGTTCTTCCCCGCCGCCAGCGCGTCGCGACCGCTGAACGTGACCTCGTCCACCTTCTTCACGAACTTCGGGATGCCGGGCTTGCGGATCGCCAGCCGGCCTCCCTCGATCGCCATGTCCGCGCGCGCCATCCATGCGCCCACGAACACGATGTTCTTCGCGCCGGTGACCAGGTCGATGAACCCGCCGGGGCCGATGTAGGACTTCGCGCCCGGGGCCTTGCGGGACACGTTCACGTTGCCCTCGGCGTCCGCCTGCAGGATGCCCAGCAGCGTCGTGTCCAGGTTCTTTGCGCAGAACGCGAACATCTCGGCCGACGTCATCAGGCGCTGCGGCGCGATGCCCATGCCGAAGAAGGCGCCCGGGGCCGGGATGCCGCCGTACACGCCGGTCTCGATCAGGAAGGTCACATCCCTGGACAGGCCGCCGTCGCGCACCAGGCGACCGACTTCCTGCGGCAGGCCGTACCCGATGCAGACGTGCGCGCCGGGGTGCGCCACGCGGGTGAACAGCGTCGCACAGGCACGCGCCAGGGCGTCCTCGACCGGGCCGCGCGCCGGGTCCAGCTTCATCAGGTCGTTCATGGCCTTCATGCGCTTCATCGCGCGCCCGACGTCGACCTCGTGGCCCGGCACGAACTCGCGCCACGGCTTGCGCTGCTGCACCGCGTAGGTCATCTCGTTGGTCGGGTTGACGACGATCGCGTCGACCTCGTCGGCGCGCAGGAAGATCTTCGATTCGTCCTTCGGGATGAGCGACGCGACGGTAACGATGCCCAGGCCACCGTTCTTCTTTGCGGCCTGCACGCCCTCGCGCACCTCGGACAGCATCGGCGCGTCGATCATGTAGACGTTGCCTTCCGCGTCCGCGGCCGTGGCCAGCATCAGCGCGGCAGTGATCGGGGGCAGGCGGTAGCGCAACTGGTCGCCCTCGACCTCGACCAGCATCTCGCCGACGCCGGGGACGACCTGCGACCCGGTGCCGACCCGCGGGTCCAGGAAGGTGCCGACGCCCACGTCCGTCAGCAGCGACGGCTCGCCGCGCGCCTGCGCCGCGATCAGCTGGACCATCACGCCCTGCGGCAGCACGACCAGTTCGCACTTGCCCTGGTCGGCCAGGTCCAACTGGGCCCGCAACGTCTCCAGGTGGCCGCTGATCATGCGCGTGACCAGCCCGTCCCGGCCGACCTCCTCGACGGTGCCGGGGATGCGGCCGCGACCGCCCTGCCCGCCCGCGGCGATCCAGGTGAGGTTCCGGCAGCGCCCGTCCTTCTGGAAGGCGTCGCGCACGGCCCAGTAGAGGATCGAGGCGCGCATCGTGCCGGCCATGCCGGTCGACACCACGCACGCGCCGTCCGGCACCATCCGCGCCGCCTGGCGCGCGGTCACGAACTTCGGGTTGTCCTTCACGGATGCGGGCGGGGCCAGGTCCAGGTCCCGCTTCTTCCAGCTCCGTTGCCATTTCAACAGTCGCACCAGCGTCGCCGCCTTCGTCAGCATCGTCGTCTCCGTCGTTGTCGCGTCCGAAAGGAACAGGAATCGGCCGGCGGCTTGATACATGATTCCGGATTTTTTTTCAGCAGCGATCCGACAGGTTCGTGGCGGAAGCAGTGCGGCGGTCGGGACCCGGAGGCATGGTGCCCAGATGCTGGGCGGGGGCCCGTCCCCGCCAGCCGGGAATCGCGACGATCGCTGGTGCTGCCCGCGAAATGTAGGGCGGGGGCCCCGTCCCCCGCCATCGCAGGGGCGGAGGCGTCAGGCCTTGGCCAGCCCGTTCTCCAGGTCGCGCTGAAGGTCCGCGGCGTCCTCCAGGCCGATGGCCAGCCGGACGCCCGCGGGGTGGATCTCGGCCGCCTCCTGCGCCTTCGCGTCCAGCGCGCAGTGGGTCATCAGGTTCGGGGCCTCGATCAGCGTCTTGGTCATGCCCAGGCTGACCGCCAGCGTGATGCAGTAGGAGTCGCTGGCGACCGTGTTGATCATGCGCCCGCACCGCTCCGCAGCCTCGGCCCGCTCGCCGGCGATCTCGAAGTAGATCATCGACCCGGGACAGAAGTGGCCCAGCGGCGTCGTCAACTGGCGCTTCGCGATCTCGCGGTACGGGTAGGATTCCAGCCCGGGATACAGGACCCGGCCCACCTTCGGGTGCGACTCCAGGAACTTCGCGATCTTCAGGGCCGTGGCACTCTGCTGTTCCAGCCGCACCGGCAGCGTGGAGACGCCGTAGACCAGGATCTGCCACGCCGCCGTCGCCGACAGCACCGCACCGAAGTCCTTCCGGTGGGCGCGCAGCGGGCCGTGCAGCCGCCGGGGACCGACGACGATGCCGCCCATGTTGACGCCGAAACCGCCGACGTTCTTGGTCAGGCTGCCCACGACCACGTCCGCCCCCAGGGCCAGCGGGCGCTGGCCCCAGAAGGTGTGGAAGGTGTTGTCCACGATGATCAGCACCTGGTCGTCCGGCGCGCGGAGGGCGTTAACGGGTTCGAGGGCCTTCCGGATCGCTGCGATGTCGATGCACTCCATCGTGGGGTTCGCGGGCGTCTCGAAGTACACGACCCGGGTGTCGTCCGTGACGGCGTCGGCCACGTTGCCGGGGTTCCGCGCGTCCACGGTGCGGACGGTCATGCCGTACCGGGGCAGCTTCGTCGTCAGCAGGCTGTGGGTGCAGCCGTACATGGTGCGATGCGCCACGATCGAATGCCCCGCCCCCGAGCAGGTCATCAGCGCCGCCGAGATCGCCGCCATGCCGCAGGCGAACGCGACGGCTGCCTCCCCGCCCTCCGCCTCGCGCATCTGCTCTTCCAGCATGCCGATGTTCGGCTCGTCCAGCCGGTCGTAGATGTAGGTCGGCGGAGTGCTCCCGTCGTCGGCGACGTCGGTCGCGAAATCGACGAAGCCCTGCGCGCCGCGATGCGTCGAGTCCAGCCGGAACGTCGTGGACGTCGTCAGCGGGGGCAGCACGTGGTGGCTGTATTCCCACCGGGTCGATCGCGGCTGGCCATGGATGAGGCGCGTTCCAGGTCCGTAGGCATCCCTTTGATCGCGAGCCATGAGGTCCCCTTTCCCCAAGAGTCGAGGCCAGCCTATCGCGGGCCGGGCCAGAACGTCAAATCCGGCTGCTTGCGCGCGGAAAGCCGCGTCCCGTATACTTGCGCCGCACAGGGAGGACGCCGTGATCGAGGGCAGCCGGGACGACTTCTACGTCGAGGAACTGAAGGCCGCCCTGCAGGAATGGCACAAGGCGAACCGCGAACTGCAGAAACTGGCCGAGGAGCGCCTGCAGAAGGCCCGCCTGGTCAGGAGCCTGCTGTCGATCCTCAAGTTGCAGAAGGGCGAGGGCGGCACGCGCGACCTGCTGGAGGCGCGCGGGCTGACGACCGCGGCGCGGCCGTTCCTGACGCTGGAGACGCTGCACCTCGCCGGCGCGAACACCGTGGTGCGGCGCCGCATGGGCACCCAGCAGGCCGTCACGCCCGCCACGGTGCTGGAGAAGGGCGCGAAGGTGCGGATGCTGACCGGCCTGTATGCGGGCTGGACCGGCATCATCGGATCGACGCACGCCCGCCAGGGCGCCCACGGCCTGGACGTCACCTACTTCCTGTCCCTGACCGGCCCGAGGGGCGAGAAGAAGCGCACCTCCGTCAAGCACGGCGCCCTCAACAAGTCCTGGCAGGCCGTCGGCGAGTAGAAGGAATCACGGCACGATGCGGCGCTTCGGGCGGGCCGAGCCACCGGTCGGGCGGGGCTTGTCGGCGGGAGCGCGCGGCGGTCTCGATGCGTCGCGAGGGGGTCGGGCGGCGTCACGCGGCGGCCTGGCGGCATCGCTCGGCGGGCGTGCAGCGTCGCGAGGAGGCAGGCCCGTGCCTCCCGGCTTGGCCGGACCGCGTGGAGGACGACCGGAACCCGTCATCGGCCTCCCGGGACCGCGCGGTGTACGCGGGGCACCCGGAGGCGCCGCACGACGCCCCTGGCGCTCGGATTCCAGCAGGTGCGCCACGCGGGCGGCGTCCGGGCGGATGGTGAACAGCCGCGAATGGCGCACGGCCACGGCGTCCGGCGGAGCGTTGTGGCCGGCGGGCCGCAGTTCGCGCTGCCGGGCGACCTGCACGGGCTGTTCCCGGTGGGTGTCGGCGTTCGAGAAGTGCACGGCCAGCAGGCCCGCGTCCACCAGCGTCGCCAGGGGCGGCTCGTGGCTGCCGCACGCGACGATGACGTGCGCGCCCGCGGACCCGTCGATCCGCAGCCAGAAGTCGTCGGGCCGTGCCGCGCCGAAGGTCAGCCGCGGCGCGACGAGCGGGTTCGGGGCCACCCAGATGGGCGTGCCGTCCTGTGCCCGGAAGCGCCGCACCCCGGGGGGCAGATCCGGCACCGCGCCGGCCGGGGCCAGGGCGCCCGCCAGCGGGACGCCGCGACGCAGGGCCGCGCCCGCCGCCTCGGCCAGCACCCCGCGATCCCCGCGACGCTCCACGGTCGGCGTCCCGGGCATCGTGTCCACGTAGCGACGGGCCGCCTCCAGGCTATCGGGATTCCCCTCCCGCAGCCCGACCAGCAGCGCGCGCATGTGCTCGGTCGCGGCCCGGGCCTGGACCAGGCGCCGCTCCTGCCACACCACCGAACCGCGCGCGACGGGCGCGGGCGCGGCCCCGGCAACACCCTCGGCTTCCGGAGTTTCGACCGACCCGGCCGGTGTCGCCTCGCCTGCCGGCGCTTCCACGGCCTCGACCGCGGACTCGCCCTCTCCTGCCGGCGTCTCCACGGCCCCGGCCGGCGCGGCCTCGACCTCACCAGCCTCCGCGACCTCCACCGGCTCCTCGGCGGTCGTTTCCCGCGCGCCCGTCTCCGCGACCTCCACCGGTTCCGCGGCGGTTGATCCCTGCGCGCCCGTCTCCGCGACCGGCTCGGCCGCAGCCTCGCCCGCCTTCTCCGCCTCGGCCACCCGCGCCTTCGACAGGTCGCCCTCGATCGCCTCGATCAGCCGCAATTGCCGCATCAGCCCGGCCTTCAGCGCCGCCTGGATCCCGGCGACCGCCTGCACCCGGTCCGACCGGGCCTCGTCGTCCTGGTAGAACGCCTCGACCCGCTCGGACACCGACCCGTCGTGCCCCACGAACCGCAGCGTCTCGACCGTGTCGTGCTCGTGCTTCAGCGGCCGCGCGTACCGGGCGCCCGGGCGCAGGTCGCGCCGCTGCGACTTCGACGACCCCAGCATCGCCAGGATCACGTGCCGGTCGTCGCACAGGAAGACGTTGGGATGCTGGCCGGAACACTCGAAGACCAGGCCGCGCGGATGCTGGCGGCCCTGGAACGCGAACTCCACCACGCGATCGTCCAGGATGCGCCGGACGCCCAGCAGCGGGGTCCCGCGCAGTTCCCGGAAGACCCGGTCGGCGAAGGCCCGGTCCTGGGCCGAGGCCCGTTCCCGCTCGGCCGCCTCGAACCGCCGCGTCGTCAGGTGCAGCCGCGACACGTGCAGCCGTGCCGTCAGCAGCACCTTCCGCACCTTCCCGCCCACGTCGAACCGCAGCAGGATCGCCGGGCCGGGCAAGGCATCCGCCCCGGCCAGCACGGCACCGGCCAGGGCCTCCGCCAGTTCGGCGACGACCGCATCGATCTCGGACAGGCTCAGGGTCATGCGCGCACTCCCGCCCGCGGGCGAATTGACTCTAGCATGCCCGCCCGGTAACTTGACACGGAACGCGGAGGACCCGATGGCTGCACACTTCTTCCCGCGACGGTTGCCGGTGCTTCCCGCCCTGCTGGCCGTCCTGGCGGCGTGCTCCGGCGGGGGCGGCAAGGACGTGCCGTTCGTGCCCGACGAGGTCGTCCAGGACAACGGCGGCGAGACGGCCGATCCGGGTCTCGACGGCGAGACGAGGCCGCCCACCCAGGTCGCCGAGCCCTTCCGCATCGTGTTCCCGTACTACCAGTACACGCCGCCCCCCGAGCCGATCCGCGTGCTGTGGACCGACCCGTCCGCGATGGCGATCAATCCCTCGACCTCGCTGGACGCCGCGCTGCAGGCCGTAGACCGGTCCCTGTCCTGCACGAACGGGTGCATCGCCGATCGCTCTGGCCACTGGCTGGCGGTGGTGGTCGCTCTGCCGGACGAATCCGGCGGCAGCAAGGTTCGGCTGTTCCGGCTGTTCGACGGCCCCGTCGTTCAGGCCTCCGGCATCGCGGACATCGTGGACGTACGGGCGTTCGCGTTCGGCAAGGACTCCTTCGTGTTCACCCGCGCCCAGTACGGCTGCTACGAGTCGGACACCCACCGGAAGGCGTGCGCGAAGTTCTTCCGCATCGACCTGTCCGTCGCGAATCCCGCTGGCGAGGAGTCGCTGTTCACCTTCCCGACCGAGGCGGACCTGGACAAGGTGCTGGCGCCTTCCGGGAATTTCCGTATCGGCGACGATGGCAGGACGATCCTCGTGCTGGGCCCGACGGTCGGCAGCCAGAGCGTGTGGCTGTGGCGCGGCCCGACCGGCCTGCCGATCCGCGTGGCGGGCCCGATCTGCGGCGCCGGCACGATCGACGGCGCCTGCCAGGAATCCGGGTCGGCCTTCTCGGACACCGACCCGGTCGCGCTGTCCCCGGACGGCAACCATCTGGTGCTGGCGCTGGTGGAGAACGACCGGGCGCTGGTCCTGGTCCACGTGGACCTGCCGCAGGCCGGAACCCGGAAGACGGCGTCGCTGCTGAAGATGGCCGAGGGGATCTCGTTCGCCGAAAACGCCTGCTACAACCGGCAGCGCGTGAATCCCTGGCAACCGACCTTCGTGCAGGGCCCGCTCCGCTTCTCGCCGGACGGCACCGAGGTGCTGTTCGTGGCGGGGACGGAGTGCGATCCCAACCGGACGCGTCCCTGGACGAACGTGCTGGCGCTGCCTCTGTCGCGGATCGACGGCGAGGGGACGCTGGCCCGTGACCACCTGCGGTGGATCACGGAGTTCCCGACGGACGAGACGCGGACGGCGTGCGTGTCGATCCTGCCGGGCTCGATGGACCTGTCCCCGACCGGCGACCACGTGGTCTTCGCCGGGTCGCCGATGCTGGATTCCACCGGGACGGCCGTCATCCCCGACGGCCAGCAGCAGTTGTACCTGGACGCCGAGGTCTGGGCGGTCCGCCGGGACGGCACGACGGCGCCCGTGCAACTGACCGCCACGCAGGGCTGGAAGGCGACCTCGACCCTGGCGATCGCGGTGCCACCCTCGCCGTGACGGCGGCACGCGCGCGATGGCAGGCGAATCGGGGGCGGGTCGGCAGGGCACGAGGGCCAATCGTTGGAATCGCCCGGGGCCACCCCGGCTCCATCGAGGGTTTCCCGTGGAAACCCATCGCCTGACCGTCTGCCGGAACCTAGGAATTTCCGGCAGTTGTCCTGGCAATAATGGTGACTGTCCCTGAATTCCCCTGAATTCCGACTCGTCGAAAGCCCGATGAACGAAATGTAGGGCGGGGGCCCCGCCCCCCGCCTCCGGATCCCTCGATTCGCCGGCTAGTCCCGCCCCGCCGCCCAGGCCAGCAGACGACGCTCGATCGAGCGCGCCGAATGCGCCTCGGGCCGCCCGGGCTCGGGGTCCGGTGCGCCGCCGTGGAACCCGCCGGGATGCCGGGCCCGCAGCGTCCGCCAGCCCATCGCGTCGGGCGCGGGAAAGTCCTTGTCGGGCCGGTCGCCCACCATCGCCACCGCGGCGCCGCGGACCTGCAGCAGCGATTCGACCCGCCGGAACGGCGCGGCGTCGGGCTTCGGGCACACGCGCCCTTCCACGTCCGCCGTGAACACGATCGCGTCGAACGCGTCCTGCAGGCTTAGCGCCGCGACCTTGCGCTGCTGCACGTCCAGGTACCCGTCGGTGACCAGCGCCAGCCGCAGCCCCGCGGCCCGCAGCCGGGCCATCATCGGGCGGACGCCGGGATACGGGCGCAACGGCGCCCGGTGCGACCGGAAGGCCTTCACCAGCGTCGCGATCCGTTCCGGCGTCCGCTCGATCCCCAGCCGCTGGAACCCCAGGTCGAACAGCGAGAAGGGCCCGTCGGTTCGCAGGACGTCCAGGAACACCGGGCCCGCCCCCGGGATCCCCAATGCCAGCGCCGCGGCCTGCAGGCCCCCGCGGACGAACTGGACCTCGGGATACAGCGTGTCGTCCAGGTCGAAGACGGCGGCGACAAGCGGCAGGGCCATGGGCGTCCCCGGTGCCGGACGGGCCACTCTAGCAAGGGAGGCGGGGGCGGGGCAAGGCGGGGTGGCCGCAGCAGGTCAGTCGTCCCACCCGGCGGGCGGCCGGGCGAACCGGCGGGGCGGCGTGGCCGGGAACGGGTCGGCAGTGGCGCGCATCCAGGTCTCGGAGGGACGCGGCGGGTCCACCGGCACGCCCTGCGCGCGCAGGCCCGCCCGGTCGTCGTAGCGAACGCTGACGATGCGGGTGGGAGTCGCCGGGTTGGCCCGTACGAACGTCGTCTCGCCCACCTCCGAATGGCGGGACTCGCCGAACGCGGTGCCCAGGCCGGGCCGTCTCCTCGCCTCGGCGCGCTCCTGCTGCATCAGGCCGTCCGTCGCAGGCGCCGGGGCGCTGGCGGCGGGCCCGCTGCGCGTCGCTCCGGCCGCCGATTCCGTGCGGGACTTCGCGGCCGGCATCGCCATTTCGTCGGCCGCTGACGCCTCGCCCGCAACATCCCCGTCCTCCCAGCCACCCATGCGCCCGAACCCGCCGGAGCCGCCGCCACCCTGCCCGTACTGCGGCCGGATCGGCCGGGGGGGGCGGCGAACCGGTGTCGGCCGGCGCTCCTCGAAGAAGGCCACACCGATCACGCCGACGTTCCGGGCGCTGCCCGTCTGCGCCGCGTAGGAATTGGCGACCGAGGAGAACCGGAAGGCGGCGACGCGCCCCATGTCCAGCCGGAAGCCCTCGACGTCGTAGGTCTGCCAGGGGCCCAGCACGTAGCCGCGCTTGCGGACGTAGTCGCCGGGCTTGCCGTCGATGACGTCCAGCCCGTCCACCGTGGCGACGACCTCGACGCGGCGGCCCGTGCGGTTGATCAGGCGCAGCGCGTACCGCTGGCCCTTGCGACCCTCGACGAAGTAGCGGCCGTCGTGCCGGAACTCGGCCAGCGGCGCCCCGTCGACGACCACCTGGACCTCGTAGGGCGGGTCGTACCCGGGCGAGGCGGGGACGGCAACGGCCAGCCGCGGCAGCACGGACACCAGGAACGCCAGGGAAAGAAACCAGGAACCGGTGACGATGTAGCGCGTCATGACACCCTCCGGGTCAAGAAGACCGGCCGCCAGACGGAGGAGTGCGAGGAAGGATCAACGGGGCGAAAAAAATCTACCGATGGGTTCGAATGCCTATTCCGGCAGGCATTCCTGGGGAAGAACCCACATCGACGAGCCGGGGGCGCAGGACGGGCAGGACACGCCTTCCTGCGCGCCGCCGAAGAACAGGACCCGGCGGTTCACCGGGTCGTAGGCCGAGGCGAGCGAGCGGAACGGAGGGATCGCGCCGGCGGGCAGCACGCGCGCCGCGACCGGCGAACGGACGTCCAGGGCCATCACGTCGCGACCGGGGCCGAACCCCAGCAGGGCCGAGCCGGAATCCGCGTCGTACGCCAGCACCTGGACCGCCCCGGCCAGCCGGTCGTCCTGCAACAGGGGTTGCCATTCGCCCGTGTCCGGGTCCAGGGCGTCCACGTCGCCCGCCGCGGTGCCCCCGATCGCGACGACCCGGCCGGCAGCCCCGTCCCACAGGACGGCCTGGCCGCTGCCGGCGCGGCCGGTCCCGGGCAGCGCCGACCAGCCGTCGGCCTCGGTCCAGCGCCATGCGTCGGCACGCGGGCCGTCGGCGTCGGATCCCCCGACCAGGACCAGGGAGTCGCCGGTCCAGGCCATCGCGTGCCCCGTCCGCCGCCCGGGTCCCGGCCCCAGGTTCTTCAGGTCCATCGGGTCCAGGCGCAGGGCCAGCAGGCGATCCTGCGGCTGGCCGTCCGATGCGTCAGGCGCGCCGCCGTGCAGATACAAGACCCCGCGCGACTCGTCCAGGGCCGACGCCCCCTGTCGGAACTTCAGGGGGGACCAGGGGGCGCTGATCGGCTCGAAGGCGAGGCTGTCCAGGGACAACCGCCAGGTGTCGGTCAGCAGCCGTTCCGCCGTCAGGGTGGACCCGACGCCCCCGATCAGCAGGGCGGCCCGCTGCTTCGGGAAGACCGCCAGCAACCCGTCCAGGCGCGGGGGAGGCAGGCGGGTGAGAACCTCGGAAGACCAGTTCTTCGCGGACGGGTCGAACCGCAGCACCTGGCGCAGGGTGGAACCGTCCTTCTGCAGGCCGGACACCAGCCAGGCCGAGTCGCCGGACGCGCAGAGGGAGGGCAGAGAAACGGAACCGCCCGGCGGGGTCGCCACCGCGATCGTGCGCCAGTCGTCCCCGGACGGCCCCGGCGACAGGATGAACGAGTCCATGACCTGGTCGCCCGTCCCCTGCTGGGTGCCCCCGACGACCAGCAGGCTGCCGTCGGGCAGCACGACGATGCCGTGCCGGGAGCGCGGCGCGAGGACCGTCCGGGTCGGCAGGGCCTGGACCTTGCCCGTCGCGGAAACGGTCCAGGCCTGCTCGGAGTCCACCGCCGCGCCGCCCTGGCCCCCGACCACGTAGAACCGCCCGGTCGCGGGGTCGGCCGCCCCGGCGGCATCCTGGCGGAAGGCCAAGGTCGTCACGACCTCCCCGGCGAACGCGTCGCCGGAGGCGGCCACCCGGGCCAGCACCGCCAGCCCCTCGTCCGGGTTCATGCGCAGGAACAGCAGGTCCCGCGTGCCGGGATCGAGCACCGCGGCCAGCACCCCGTCCTGCCGGACGTCGGGACCGACCTCCGACCACTGCTGGCCGACGAGGTCGAACGCCCAAAGCCGGGAGGGCCGGGAATCGAGGCGGCCTCCGACCAGCAGCAGCCGGGAATTCGCCTCGTCCAGCAGCAGCCGCGCGCCGGCCCGGGGACCCGGCGGACCCAGGCCGTGCGCCTGGAACCGGTGGGAGACCGGGTCGAACCGCCAGAGGTCGGAGTGCGCCTGCACGACCTGCGAATCGCCCTCCAGCCGCGCGACGCCACCGTAGATCCACAGCCCGGACATGCCGGAGGGGACCCAGGCGACGGCCGCCAGCGCGCGGGGCGGGGGCTCGCCGGGGTCGGCCAGCAGGGCGTCGCCGGCCCAGGCCAGCACCAGGCCGTCATCCACCCCTCCGTCGCAGTCGTCGTCCCGCCCGTTGCAGACCTCGGGCAGGGCCATGCCGGAGGTCGAGCAGGCCCCGGAAAGGCCGTCGGGCGAGCACCGGACCTGGCCGCCGGCGCAGGCCCCGGTACCGCAGGACTGCCCGATCGTGCGCCAGCCGAGGATGGGGTCCAGGAACTGGAACGCCTTCGCCTCGTCCAGCAGGCCGTCGCAATCGTCGTCCTTCCCGTCGCAGAGGGTCTCCTCGGCACCGGACCAGGAGGGAACGGCGGAGAAGTCGCACCGCGGCTGGCCCTGGACGCACCGGATGGCGATGCGCCCCGGCCAGTCGGCGCAGACGCCCTTCGGGGGGCACAATTCGGTGACGTCCCCGAAGTCCACATCGTCGTCCGTCAGGCCGTTGCAGTCGTCGTCGCGCCCGTTGCACGTTTCCGAACGGGCGTTGTCGGCGGAACCCCCGACCTCGGACGAGCAGCCGGCGGTCCCGTCGCGAAGGCATTCGACCACGCCGGGCCCGCACTCGCCGCGCCCCGAGCACACGTGCCCCAGGGGCAGATCCATGAAGGCCATGTCCTCGTCGGTGTCGCCGTCGCAGTCGTCGTCCTGGGAATTGCAGACCTCCGCCTGCGAGGCGTCGGAGGAACCGCCGGGACCCGACGAGCACAGGGTCCGCGAGGGGTCCCCGGCGGCGCATTCGACGATGCCCGCCACGCAGCGACCCGGCGCCGAACACGGCCGGCCCAGGGGGATGCCGTTCAGCGAGAACCCCTCGTCCGTCTGGCCGTCGCAGTCGTTGTCCAGGCCGTCGCAGCGATCCTCGGGGCACGCGGCCGGTTCGAGGGTGCAATCGATGTGGTGGGCGCGCCAGCCCGGCACGTCGGAGTAGTCGCACTTCGGCATGCCGCCGTTGCAGGTGGCGGAGATCCGGTCCACGTGCAGGCCGCACACGCCCAGGGTCCGGCAGTGGTGCAACGCGATCTCGGGCGAGGTCGCGTCCGGGACGTCGTCGCGGGGGTCGAACTGGTCGGCCAGGCAGTCGACGTCGCGGTCGGCAGCGGCGCTCTCCAGGGCGTCGATGACGCCGTCGCCGTCGTAGTCCGGTGCGGCCTTCGGGTCGGCCCCGACCTCGGCCCCGTCCGCCAGGTCGTCGCCGTCGGTGTCGGGGTCCAGCGGGTCCGTGCCCAGGCGGACCTCGTCGGCGGTGGAGAGCCCGTCCAGGTCCGGGTCGCCGTCCGCGTCGGAGCACTGGCCATCGATGCAGTAGCCGGGCCCGCAATCGGAATGGGACGAGCAGGCGGCCTTCCAGGCGGACGCCCCTCCCCCGCCGCAGCCCGCCAGCAGCACGAGGACAAGCACCGGGAGGAGGCCGGCCCATGCCGGAACCCCTGGAACGCCATCCCTTTCCCTTGACCGGCCCATCCTCGCCTTGACCCTGTCCAGAGTGCAGTCTATCTTGCGGAATCATGGCGGAATCCCGCGCCGGAATCAAACCTGGGACCCCGACGACGACCGCGACCGAGGGAGCGGACGGGGGGGGTGTTCCCGCCGAACACGACGTCATCGTTGACGCAGTGCGTGACGGCATGCGGCTGGACATGACCGTTGCGGCCCTGGTGCCCGGCGTGTCGAGGTCGGCCGCGCAGCGCCTGATCGAACTGGGCGAGGTCCGGGTGGACGGCCGGAAGCGGCCCCAGGGCTTCCGGGTGGCCGCGGGGGCGTTGCTGCACGTCCGCATCCCGCCGCCGCCGCCGGCGCGCGCCGGGCTGGTGCCGCAGCCGGGGGGCGACCTGGACGTCCTGTACGAGGACGACGACGTGCTGGCGATCGCCAAGCGGCCGGGGACCGTCGTGCATCCCGGGGCGGGCCACCAGTCGGGGACGCTGGTCAACCAACTGGTCGCGTCGGGGCGGACCTTCAGCGTCATCGGGGGCGAGGACCGGCCCGGGTTGGTGCACCGGCTGGACAAGGACACGTCGGGGGTGCTGCTGCTGGCCAAGTCGGACGCGGCGCATGCGGCCCTGTCGGCGCAGTTCAAGGACCGCACGATCCGCAAGGCCTACCTGGCGATCGTGCTGGGCGCGCAGATGCCGGACCGGGGGGTCATCCGGTCGTCCTTCGGGAGGCGGCCGGGAGACCGCAAGCAGTTCACCGGGCGCGTGGCCTCGGATCGCGAGGCGGTGACCGAGTACCAGACGATCCTGCGGGGCCGCCTGTGCGCTCTGGTGCTGGCCCGGCCGCGGACGGGGCGCACGCACCAGATCCGCGTGCACCTGTCGGAGGGAGGCCACCCGATCGTGGGGGACCACGTGTACGGCCGCGCCTACCCGCGCCCCGGCAGCCAGCCCGACGCCGAGGCGACGGCGCTGAAGGGGATCCAGCGGCAGGCCCTGCACGCGTGGGGCATCCGCTTCGCCCACCCGTCGGACGGCCGCGTCATCGAGGTGTTCGCCCCGCCGCCGCGCGACTTCCGCACCGTCCTGGACGCGGTGTTCGGGGAAACCTGGCGCGAGGCCCTGTCCCAGGCAAGGATCGAAGGGTAGGCAGGTCCGCCCGCGTTCGCAATCCGCTATACTCCCGCGCGCCTGCGCCTTCGTGCACGGGCTGGAGGTGTCCCATGGCCGAGCGGATCCCCGAGTTCCTGAAGGCGGCGAAGGCCGTCCAGGCCGCGGCGAAGGCCGTCGAGTCGGCCGCGAAGGTCCTGTCGAAGGAGGGCGCCGCGCCGGCGACGATCGCCGAGTCCGCCGATGCCGCGGTGGCCGCCCTGCAGAAGATCGGCACGATCGAGTCGCCGGCGGCGGCGATCCGGGAGGAACTGGCCGCGAAGGGCGCTGCGGCGCGTGCGGCCCTGGAGCGCGAACGGGCTCTGCTGGCCGGGGCGGTCGCGACCGAGTTGGCCAAGGTCGGGATCAAGGCGGAGGGCCACCTGCCGATGCTGCGGGCGGGCGTGCTGACCCTGGAGTTCGCGTTCGGGCCCAAGGGGCGGTGCGTGCTGTGGTTCGGGCCGAGGCACGAGCGGCTGGCCGACTGCCCGCTGGAGGCGGCCGCGATCGCGGCGAAGGCGGTCGAGATGGACCGGAACCTGCTGGGCGGCGAGTTCGACGAGGCGGTGTTCCTGGCGGAACTGCACGCGGCATACCGCACGTGCGCCGTGCGGGCCGGGGTGGCCGAGGGCGAACGGGTCCCCCTGACGGCGCTGCTGGCCGAGGTGGCGTTCCGGCGCCAGCGGCCCGCCTTCCTGGCAGACCCGCGCCGCGAAACGTTCACGCCGTATGGCCGCGTGGAATTCGCCTGCGCGATGGCGCGGCTGAAGACGCGGCGGCACGGCGACCGCGAACTGCGGCTGGACGTGGCGACGATGGCGCAGACGCGGCGGCCCGAGGACCACCTGTGGGTCCCGCGGGGGCGCAGCGGTGACGGCACGCAATACGCGACGGCCTCGTTCGTGAAGTCGGCCGGTTGAGGCGGGAGGCACGATGCTCGATACCCTGACGTCCCGGCAGGCCCGCCACGTGATCGAGGTGGTCGGCTCGTCCGGCACCCCGCCCGAGTGGGGCTTCCAGTTCTTCTCCGCCGGCCTGGACGGCTACCTGCGCGTGATCGAGGAGGACTACCTGCGGTCCTTCCTGCGCGAGGGCGGGTCGTCGTTCAAGGTCGTGGTCGGCACGTACGGCGGCGGCAAGACGCACTTCCTGTACAGCGTGCGGGAACTGGCGTGGCGCAACGACTTCCTGGTCGCGTACTGCCCGCTGTCGGCAGAGACGTCCCCGTTCTACCGGCTGGACAAGGTGTACCGGTCGATCGCGGTCAACCTGATGCGGCCGCTGACGCCGGACGAGTTGCTGGGCGGGGCCGAGCGCGGCCTGGGCGCGTTCCTGAAGAACGTGTACGCCGGGCTGGTGGAGGCGCTGGCGGCCGAGGGTCACCGGGGCGAGGAGTTGAGGAAGCGCGTGGCCGCCGTGGCGGCCGACAGCACGCGCGGGCTGGAGAACCCGAACTTCGGGCGGGCCGTGCGGCTGGCGCTGGAGGCGCTGGTCCAGGACGACCCGGACACCTTCGACCGGATGCTGCAGTACCTGACGGTGGACGGATACGACCGGGTGGCGCACCGCGGGGCGGGCATCCTGCAGCCGATCGAGCGCGGGCAGGCGTTCGCGACGATCCGGTCGCTGGTGACGTGGATCCGCAACCTGCGCTTCCGCGGGCTGATCATCCTGTTCGACGAGGCGGAACAGGCCGGCGCGATGACCTCGAAGCAGAAGGAGATGATGCTGGCCAACCTGCGCGAACTGGTGGACCAGTGCGGCGCCTCGGCCTTCGCGAACGTGATGGTCTTCTACGCGGTCCCGAACGAGCAGTTCCTGGTGGAGGGGCGCAGCCCGGCCTACGAGGCGCTGCGGCAGCGCATCCAGACGGTGTTCGACTTCACGAACCCGACGGGCGTGACGATCCGGCTGGACCGGATGGCGCGCGAGCCGCGGACGCTGCTGACCGAGATCGGCAACAAGCTGACCGGCGTCTACGAGACGGCGTACCGCAAGGAGTTCCCGCTGGACGTGAAGACCCGGCTGGTGGGATTGCTGGCCGATGCCGCGGCCGAGCGCGCGTTCGGCGACATCGGGTACAAGCGGCTGTTCGTGCAGGGCCTGGTGCGGGCGCTGCACTCGTTGCGGCTGGCGAAGGGCGTGACGGTGGACGAGGACTTCGCGCGCCAGATGCTGGCCGCAGGCACCGGCGAGCCCGACGGAGACGGACTTGGGGACCTTCCGCAAGGGTGATGCCGTCACCCACCCGGCGTACGGGAAGGGGACGGTCAACGGGACGCGGATCGGGGGATTCGAGGTCCGCGTGTCCTTCGGGGCCTTCAGCCTGTGGGTCCCCGCGAAGGAACTGTCCCACGCACACGGCGGCCTGCGGCTGGTGGACGGCCCGGCCGCGCCCGAGGAGCCGCACCACACTGCCACCTCGTTCGACGCGATCCTTCGGCTGCTGACCGGCGAACCCGCCCCGGTTCCGTGGGCCGGAGCGCAGAAGCCCGAGCCGTTGCCGGAGGTGCCCGCCGCGCCCGACGCCAGGCGGCCCCGCAAGCACGATCGACCCACGTTCCGGCCGGCGAAGGCGGGGCGTGCCGTGCGCGACGCGACCGCCATCGAGTCGTTCCGGCTGGGCATCGTGCCGGCACGCCACATCGAGGACTGGACGGTCGGGCGCGAGGCGGAGGTGAAGGCCCTGCGGACCTTCCTGCGGGACGAAGCCGAGGGCGCGATCCTGATCGAGGGGCAGTACGGCGCCGGCAAGAGCCACCTGCTGTCGTTCATGGCCCGCGAGGCCGAGTCGATGGGGTTCGCGGTGGCGATCGCCGGGTTCGACCCGTCGGAGGCGTCGGCCGCGTTCCCGAAGAAGGCGTACCGGCGGCTATGCCAGGGTTTCCGGGCGCACGTGGACGGGCAGCCGGTGGACTTCCGGGGATTCCTGACGGCGGTCGCGATGCGGCCGAACTGGGCGGAGGTGCTGGGTGACCACTGGCTGCTGGGGCCGTTCCTGAAGAAGGTGGCGGCGCACAAGGCGGACCCCGAGGACTGGGAGCACGTCGAGGCGCTGGGACGCGGGGACGACGGGCGGCCGACGCTGCACGACTACAGCACCTGCGCGAACCTGTATGTGAACCTGCTGTCGTCGCTGTCGCTGGCGGCGGCCGACGTGCTGGGCATGAGCGGGCTGGCGGTGCTGCTGGACGAGGCCGAGATCGCCCGCAACGTGCTGTACCGGTACCAGGCGCTGCGCGGCGTGAACTTCTTCCGGGGGCTGGTGCTGTCGGCCAACGACGACCCGGACCTGCTGGAGGAGGGGTTCGTCCGCGAGGAGGTCACGCTGGGCGACCGGACGCGGCTGCTGTACTCGGGCCACAACCCGGCGCGGTACACCGCGGGCATCCCGTGCCGCATGAAGGTGGCTTTCGCGCTGACGCCCGGGTCGCTGCAGGACGAGTTCCGGCGCACCCGCGAGACGATCGGACGCGTCGAACTGGACGTGCTGGGGATGGACTCGCTGAAGGCACTGTTCTGGAAGATCCACGCGACCTACGAGGCGTGCTACGGCGTGCACCTGGACGCGAAGGTGCGGGACCGGGTGTTCCGGCTGCTGGCGACGGCCGACCGGGTGTCGTCCACGCGCGGCTTCATCAAGGCGGCCGTCGAGGCGCTGGACTACGCGCGCTTCTTCCCGCAGGGCGACATCGAGGCGATCATCCTGGAAGGCGTCGGGTAGGCGGGGACGGCGGGGGGCGGGGCCCCCGCCCTACAGGCCCAGGCAGCACGAGCGCCGTGGTCGCGGCGGGCGCACCTAATGTAGGGCGGGGGCCTCGTCCCCCGCCTGGGGCCCGCCCGAGCACGCAGGCGGAGTCGACGGGTTTCCGCAGGAAACTCCGGACGCAGCCGGAGTCGCCCCGGGCCCACTGGATATCAACCTGGAGGAACGGTGGGATCGACGCAGGAGCGCCAGGCCGTCAAGACCGCCCTGCCGCGGGCCTTCGGGCCCTTCCTGTCGCGCTTCCCGGCCCCGACCGCCATCCAGTTGGCTGCCATCCCGCCGCTGGCAAAGGGCATGGACGCGGTCGTGGTGGCACCGGCCGCCTCGGGCAAGACCGAGGCCGTCCTGGCGCCTCTGTGCGAACGCCTGCTGGACGACCGGGCCGGCGCGCCCGGCATCGTGTACGTCGTGCCGACCCGCGCCCTGTCGAACGACCTGGAACTGCGCATCGCGGAGCCGTGCGGAGGCCTGGGCCTGCGGGTCGTGGTCCGCACCGGCGACCGCCCCGCCGACATCGCGGGTGCCGAGGCCGACGTGCTGGTCACGACGCCCGAGTCGCTGGACAGCCTGCTGTGCCGGCACGCGGAACGGTTCGCCGGGGTGCGCGCCCTGGTGATCGACGAGGCCCACCTGCTGGACGGGACCTCCCGTGGCGACCAGATGCGCGTGCTGGTGCAGCGACTGGCCCGGTGGCACTGCCGGCGGACGCCGCAGCGCGTGGCGATGTCGGCGACGGTGGCCGACCCGGCCGGGCTGGGGCGGCGGCTGCTGGGCGTGGACGCGGCGGTGCTGACGGGCGGCGCGACCCGGCCGGTCGCGGTCGAGGTCGTGGACGACCTAAAGGCGGCGCTGGCGGCGCTGCGCCGGGACGGGCTGACCAAGGCCATCGTATTCTGCAACACCCGCAAGCGGACCGAGGAGGTCGGTCGCCTGCTGCCATCGCTGGGGCCCTGGCCGAGGGAGCGCGTGATGGTCCACCACGCCTCGCTGTCGAAGCGCGAGCGGGAGGACGTAGAGAAGGCCTTCCGCCGCTGGGAGGCCGGCCTGCTGGCGTGCACCACGACGATGGAACTGGGCGTGGACGTCGGCAACATCGATGCGGTGGTGCTGGTGGGCGCGCCGGATTCGGTGGCGTCGTTCGCCCAGCGGGTCGGGCGCGGGTGCCGGCGGAAGTCGGGCATGCGCGCGGTGTGCGTGCCCGAGGCGCCGGGCGACCGGGCGCATTTCGAGGCGCTGGCAACGGCGGCGGCGGCGGGCGAGATGCCGGCGGTGGAGGGCGAGGCCGACCCCGGCGTGGCCGTGCAGCAGGCGTTCTCGATCCTGTTCGGGAGGCGGCGCGGCGTTCCGCGTGCGGAACTGCTGGAGATGCTGTCCGTGCTGGGACCGCGGCAAGACCTGGAGGCGATCCTGGACCACCTGGTGTTCGAGGGGATGGTGCAGACCGCCGCGATGGACCGGATGGTCGCCTCGACGGAGTTGATGGACCTGGGCGAGAAGGGCCGGATCCACAGCACCATCGGGGACACCCGCACCGTGGCCGTGGTGGATGCCGCGTCCGGGCGGGTGCTGGGACACGTGTCCGCGGCGACCGCGCAGGGCGGATCGGTGGCGCTGGCGGGCCGGTCGTGGCACGTCGTCTCGGGTACCCGCGAGGCCGTCAGCGTCAAGGCCGGCGCGGGAATCGACGCCGCCGCGCCGTTCGCCCGGCGCCCCGCCGCGGGGCCGTTCGCGCGCTGGCTGCCGCCGTCGTTGCGCGGGGGGTGGTCCGGGGGGAAGGCCTCGACGGGGGATCGATGATTTCGATATTTACGAACGCAATCGAAGAAACGTTGTGATTGACGAAGATTTCCCCGGATTCCATCCTTTCCGGGCACCGCGGCCGACGGGGTCGCGGCGGGCTCGACGAAGGAGCGGGAGCGATGGCGACGATGTGCCCCAACTGCCGGAGGCCGACCCTGCGACAGTGGAACCGGGAGGGAGTCCTGGTCGACGAGTGCCCCGAGTGCGGGGGCCTGTGGCTGGACCGGGGCGAACTGGAGACGCTGGTCGGGATGGCGCGCAGGCGCTTCCCGCCGGTGACGGTGGTGGCCGCCGAGGACGGGCGGCGGCGCCCGCGCTGGTTGGCGGCCCTGTGGAACCTTTTCGGGCGGCCGACGGAGGCCCCGCTCACGGCGGGGGCGCATCGCTGAAGACGACCTCCCGGGCGGCCTGCAGCAGCGCGGTCACGGCCGGATGGCGTACCCGTCTTTCGACAGTGACGGCATAATACCGCTCGCGGACTCCGGGGACGACCCCCAGCGAGCGGACCTGGAGAAGGCGGCCGGTGGCCTCTGCCAGCACGTCGGGCATCGGGAACAACCCGTGCCCCGCCTGGCCGAAGGTCGTCATCAGGGCAGCGTCCTCGAACTCCCCGACGAGGCGAGGACGCACATCGAGGGTGTCGAACGCGATGGCCAGCGAGCGTCGCAGGCTGGTGTTGTCGGTGGGCAGCAGCATCGGTGCGCCGTCCAGGCAGGCCGGGAAGCCGCCCTGCAGGCCCTCGATCGCGCCGGGCGTGCCCATCAGGACGACCCCGCATTCCCCCAGCGGATGGTGGAAGGCGCGAACGGAACTGCCCGGCGGCACGGGCGCGTCCGAGATCACGACGTCCAGCGAGTGCGCCGCCAGTTGTCCCAGCAGTGGTTCGAACTTCCCCTCGCGGCAGACCAGGTGCAACTGCGTCCCGGCCTTCTGCGCCTGCTCCAGCAGCAAGGCCGCGAAAGGCTTCGGCACGACGTCGACGATCCCCACCTCCAGCCGCAGCGGACGCCCCGTCGGACGGTCGCGCACCGCGTCCATCAGTTCGCGGCCCAGGGGGAAGATCTCGTCCGCGTACCGGAACACCAGCCGCCCGGTCTCGGTCAGTGCCAGCCGGCGCCCCGACCGATCGAACAGCGCCTCGCCCAGCGACTCCTCCAGCCGGTGGATCTGGCCGGACAGCGTGGCGTTGGCCAGGTGCAGCTTGCGGCCGGCCGCTTCCAGGCCCCCCTCCTTCGCGACCATCCAGAAGTACAGGAGGTGGTGGTAGTTGAGCCATTCCATCGCGACAAACTCCGCGGCAGGCAAGGACCGCATGGTAGTCCGTGCCCGCGTTGCCGGAAAGGAGTGAACCCGACCGATGATCGAGCAATTCGTCGAACTGCTTTCGAACCACTCGATCCTGGCGGCCCACGGCGCCGTGCTGTTCGTGCTGCTTCTGTGCGGCCTCGGGCTGCCGCTGCCCGAGGACGTCGTGCTGGTGACCGGCGGCGCGCTGGTCTGGCTGGCCTACCCGATGGAGCCGGTGACGGTGTGGGGCATGCTGGGGAGGCTGCCGGTCTGGGCGATGATCGGGACCGGGCTGATCGGCTGCCTGGCCGGGGACGCGATCCTGTTCTTCGCGGGGCGGAGGTTCGGGGAGCACGTGGCGAGAATCCCGCTGCTGAGACGGGTGCTGTCCCCCGCCAAGCAGCGCCGCGTCGAGGCGCTGACCCGGCGGTACGGGCGGCGGGTGGTGTTCGTGTCCCGGTTCATGCCCGGCCTGCGGTCCCCGACGTTCTTCATGACGGGGCACGCCGGCGTGCCGTACTGGAAGTTCCTGATGTACGACGGGCTGGCGGCGCTGATCTCGGTGCCGCTGTGGGTCTTCCTGGGGTACTACTTCGGCGACGACCTGAGGATGGCCGCGCAGACCGCGTCCCGGTTCGGCCACTACCTGCTGGGCGGCGTCCTGGTCCTGGTCGCGGGGATGTTCCTCGTGTCGCTGCTGCGACGGCGCGCGAAGGCGTGACGGGGTTCACGGGCGGCGACGGGCCTCGGCGGCGCGGGCGTGCCCTTCCAGCCCCTCGATGCGCGCCAGGCGGGCGGCGTCGGGCAGCAGCGGCCGCGGGTCGTCCAGCCGCAACCACGTCCGCACGCGCAGGAAGGTCAGCACGGACAGGCCGCCCTGGCTGCGCGCGGTGCCCCCGGTCGGCAGCACGTGGTTCGGACCGGCCCCGTAGTCGCCGAAGACCTCGGCCGAAGCCTCGCCCAGGAACAGCGCGCCGTAGTTCTTCAGGCGGGCGCCCACCGCGTCGGCGTCCGCCGTCTTGACCTCCAGGTGCTCCGGCGCCAGCCGGTCGCAGGCCTCGATCGCCGCCGACAGGGAGGGGGCCAGCACCGCGAACCCGTTCGACAGCGCGGGCCTCGCCGTGGCGGCCGTGGGCAGGCCGGCCAGCCGGTGCGCCAGTGCCTCGTCCACCGCCCGTGCGAACTCCTCCCCGGCCGTCGTCACCAGGATCGGCAGGGCGTCGGGGTCGTGCTCCGCCTGGGCAATCAGGTCGGCCGCGACCACGTCGGGGTTCGCCGTCTGGTCGGCCAGCACCACCAGTTCGGAGGGACCCGCCAGCATGTCGATCACGACCGGGCCCGCGACCCGTTGCTTGGCCGCGGTGACCCAGCGGTTGCCCGGACCGACGATCGCGTCGCAAGGCGGGACCGGGCCCGCGCCATACGCGAAGGCGGCGATCGCCTGGGCGCCCCCGACGGCCAGCAGCGCGTCGGCGCCCGCGACGGCGGCAGCGGCCAGCGTGGCCGGGGCGGGGCGCGGCGAGGCCACGTAGACCTCGGAGACCCCGGCCACCCGGGCGGTCACGACGGTCATGATCACCGACGACGGCAGGGGAAAGCGGCCTCCCGGCGCGTAGCACCCGGCACGGGCGACCGGGGCGATGACGTGGCCCGCGCGCCCCCCCGGAACCGCCACGTCCAGGTCGTGCAGGGAGTCCCTCTGGGCCTGCGCGAAGGTGCGAACGCGGTCCGCCGTGCGCTGCAGCAGGTCGCGATCGACGCGTGGCAGGTCGTGCAGGGCCTCCAGCAGGTCCGCGCGGTCGAACAGCAACTTCCCGCCCGGGGCGAGGTCGCCCAGGCGCTCGGCATGCCGGCGCAACGCGGATTCGCCCCCTTCGCGAACCTCCTCGACGATGATCGACGCGGCCGACAACGTGGCGGGGTCGACCGCGCCGCGCCTCAGGCGGGGAACCTGGTCGAAGGGTACGTGCCTGAGGCCGGGGAACCGCATGTCGACCTCCCTACGACTTGGCGTCGCCCTTGCGCCGGCTGACCTTGCGGGCCCGGCCGTCCAGCACGGCCTCGACCTCGGCCGGGGACACGCCCGCCCGCGCCATCGCGACCAGCGCGAAGTACATCACGTCGGCGGCCTCCCAGGCCACCTCGTCGGGCGTTCCCGCGTCCGCCAGTTCGCCGGCCTCCTCGACCAGCTTGGCCCGCAGCAGCACCGGGTCGTCCAGCAGCCGCCGCGTGTACGACCCGGGCGGCGCTTCGCGGGTCCGCGCCCGCAGCGTCGCGTACAGGTGCCCCAGCCCCTTCTCCCGGCCCCAGCAGGTCTGCGTGCCCAGGTGGCAGAACCCGCGCCCGTGCTGGCGCACCGTGAACCGCAGCGCGTCCCGGTCGCAGTCCAGGTCGATCCGCAACAGATCCTGGTGGTCGCCGGACGTCTCGCCCTTCACCCACAGGCCCCGGGCCCGGGAGTGGTACACGCCGCGCCCGCGCCGCACGGCCTCGCGCAGGCTTTCGCGGTCGGACCACGCCAGCCCCAGCGCGACCCCCCGTTCGTCGCACACCACCGTCGCGTACAGGCCGTCGGGCCGGTCCGTCACCAGCGGCGCCGCGATCGCGTCGGCCAGGTCCAGCACGCCCGAATACAGGGCCATGCCCACCTGCGCGTCGGCCCCCAGCCGGTCCAGCATCGCGACGTCTTCCGCCGTCGTGACGCCGCCGGCCGCCGTCACGCGCACGCCGCCCGCCGCCTCCAACACCGCCCGCACCCTCGCCGGGTCGGTGCCCAGCAGCCGCCCTTCCCTCTCGACGAAGGTCACCAGGAAGCCGCCGACGAGGTCCTTCAACCGGCCCAGCCGGGCCAGCACGTCCTGCCCGGTCCGCTGGCGCCAGCCGTTCACCACGACCTCGCCGTCCACCGCGTCCACGGCCGCCATCACGCGGTCCCGCGGCAGTTGCGACAGCACCTCCGGCACCGCGGCGGTCCCCAGGATGACCTTCTCGGCCCCGGCGTCCAGCCACTTCCGTGCCGTGGCGACGTCCCGGATGCCGCCGCCCACGCGGCACGGCGCGATCCGCAGCAGGTCCCGGATCACGGCCTCGTTGGACCCCTGCCCCAGCGCGGCATCCAGGTCGATCACCGCGATCTCGCCGGCGATCCGGAACCTCTCGGCGATCGGCCGGGGGTCGCCCGCATCGATCTTCAGTTCGCGGCCGCCGACCAGTTGCACCGCGTGCCCGTTCATCAGGTCGATGGAGGGAACGATCACCGTCGCACCTCGATGCCGTGGGCGGCCAGGTAGGCCTTGACCTCGCCCACCGTGGTCTCGCCGTAATGGAAGATGGACGCCGCCAGCACCGCGTCGGCGCCCGCCCGAAGGCCCTGCAGCAGGTGTTCGGCCGAGTCCGCCCCGCCCGACGCAACGATCGGGACGGGCACGGCGGACGACGCTGCCCGCAGCAGGTCCAGGTCGTACCCCAGCCGCGTCCCGTCCCGGTCCCAGGAGGTCAGCACGATCTCCCCGGCGCCGCGGGCCACGGCCTCGCGCGCCCAGGCAATCGCGTCCCGGCCGGTCCGCTGGCGCCCCGACGACACGACGACCTCCCAGCCGCCTTCCCGCGCCGCGGCATCCAGCGCCAGGATCGCGCACTGGCGGCCGAAGCGCTGCGCGATGGCCGAGATCACCGCGGGGTCCTGGACCGCGGCGGTGTTGACCGCCACCTTGTCGGCCCCCGCGTCCAGCAGGCGCCCGGCGTCCTCGACGGACCGCACGCCGCCACCCACGGTCAGCGGGATCGACAGGACCTCGCGCACCCGCCGGACGGTCTCGGCCGCCGTCTTCCGCCCTTCCGTCGTGGCGGACACGTCCAGGATGACCAGTTCGTCGGCCCCCTGGGCCTCGTAGGCCGCAGCGCGCTCGGCCGGGTCGCCCGCGTCGTACAGCCCCTGGAACCGGACGCCCTTGACCACCCGGCCGTCCTTCACGTCCAGGCAGGGGAGGATGCGCGCCGCGATCACGGGGCACCTCCCGCGAGCCCGCCCCGCATCCAGCGCGACAGCATCGCGAGGCCCCATGCTCCCGACAACTCGGGGTGGAACTGGCACGCCAGCACGTCGCCACGCCACAGCGCCGCGACGAAGGGGCCGCCGTGATCCGTGATCGCCGCGCCCCAGCCCGGAGGCGGGTCGGCCAGCCGGTACGAGTTGGCATAGTAGGCCCATCCGGATTCCAGCGGCCCGCCGGGCGGCGCCTCGACCCGGTTCCACCCGAACTGCGGCACCCGGACCCGGTCCGGGAAGCGGCGCACCGTGCCCGGCACCAGCCCCAGCCCGGCGATGCCCGGGCTCTCCTCGCTGGCGTCGCACAGCACCTGCAGGCCCACGCAGATGGCCAGCGTCGGGCGTCCCTCCCGGACGCGCCCGGCCAGAGCCTCGTCCAGCCCGGTCGACCGCAGCCGATCCATCGCGGCCCCGAAGGCGCCCACGCCCGGAAGTTCCACGCGATCGGCCCGGCGTACCTCGTCCGGGTCCAGCACCCGGCGCGCGGCGATGCCGAGCCGGCGCCAGGCGGCCAGCACCGAGGCCAGGTTGGCCACGCCGGTCTCGACGACGGCGACGTCGGGGGTGGACATCGATCGAACTCTCCCCGATCGAGGAGGCGGGGGACGGGGCCCTCGCCCTACAGCACTCCCTTGGTGGACGGCACGTCGTCCGTCCCGTCCAGGGCCACGGCCCGGCGAAGGGCCAGCGCCACCGCCTTGAACGCCGCCTCGGCCCGGTGGTGGTCGTTGTCGCCCCGCATCACGTCCACGTGCAGGGCCATCCGGCCCGCCACCGCCAGCGACCGCAGCACGTGCGGCACCATCTCGCACGACAGGCCGCCCAGCGCCTCGCGCCGAAGGCCCAGGTCGATCACCGGCATCGGCCGCCCCGACAGGTCCGCCACCGCGCGGGCCAGCGCCTCGTCCAGCGGGGCGTGGGCCTCGCCGAACCGCGCGATCCCCCGCCGATCGCCCAGGGCCTGGTCCAGGGCCGCGCCGATCGCCAGCGCGCAATCCTCGGCAGTGTGGTGGTCGTCGACCCGCAGGTCCCCCTGGCACGCCAGGTCCAGGTCGAACCGCGCGTGGCGGGCCAGCGTCTCCAGCAGGTGGTCCAGGAAGCCGATGCCGGTCGCGACCGAGACCTGACCGGTTCCGTCCAGTTCCAGCGCCACCCGGATCCGCGTCTCGCGCGTCTCGCGCACCACCGTGGATTGACGGCTCATGTACGACCTCGTCGTGGCGGGGGACAGGGCCCCCCACCTGCGATGGCGGGGGACAGGGCCCCCAACCTGCGATGGCGGGGGACAGGGCCCCCGCCCTACATGCCGCCAGGCCGACGCTTCGCGCGACCTGGCGGGGCTCGCATGCTGCCGACCCGGGCGGCAGACGCTCGCCACCATTCCTCGCAAGACCTGGAGCCGCGGCCCTTGCTACAACAGAGCCTCCAGGTCCGGCACTCCCGCCAGGATACGGGCCGCGCCCGCCAGATCGGAAGAGCGTCGTGTAGGGAAAGAGTGTAGATCTCGGGGGTC
>CALJUR010000032.1 GCA_937975765.1 uncultured Myxococcales bacterium | reverse complement strand
ACGCGGGGATCGTCTGGACCAGCATGCCGCCGGCCACCGACTCGGCCTCGTGGACCGTCGGCTTGTAGCCCAGCCGCGCCAGGAAGTAGGCCGCGGACAGGCCTGCCGGGCCGCCGCCCACGATCGCGATCCTGCGGCCGGCGTTCTTCGGATCCTCGCGGACCTCGGGCAGCACCGCCTCGACCGGCTGGTCCACCATGAAGCGCTTGACGCCGCGGATGGCGACCGGGGAGTCCAGCGTCACGCGGCGGCACTTCGACTCGCACGGGTGGAAGCAGACCCGCGCGCAGATCGACGCGAAGGGGTTGCGGTTGCGGTGCCACCGCATCGCCTCGACGTACCGGCCCTCGGCGACCAGCGACACGAACCCGGGCACGTCGACGCCCGCGGGGCAGGCGTTCTGGCACGGGGCGCGGACCAGCGCGCTGCACACGCCGGCGGGGCAGCGCTTCTCGCGGATGTGCGCGTCGTACTCGTGGCGGAAGTACCGGATGGTGGACAGGACCGGGTTCGGCGCCGTCTGGCCCAGGCCGCACAGCGCGGTGTCCTTGATCGTGTTGCCCAGCTCGATCAGGCGCTCGACGTCGCCCTCGACGCCCTTGCCCTCGCAGATGCGCTCGAGGATCTCCAGCATGCGCTTGGTGCCGATGCGGCACGGCGCGCACTTGCCGCAGGACTCGTCCTGGCAGAACTCCAGGAAGAACCGCGCGACGTCGACCATGCAGGCGTCGTCGTCCATGACGATCAGGCCGCCCGACCCGATGATGGCGCCCAGCTCGATCAGCGACTCGTAGTCGACCGGCACGCCCAGGTGCTCGGTGGGGATGCAGCCGCCCGACGGGCCGCCCATCTGCGCCGCCTTGTACTTCTTGTTGCCGGGGATGCCGCCGCCGACCTCGAAGACCAGTTCGCCCAGAGGCATGCCGATCGGGATCTCGACCAGGCCGGTGTTGCGGACCGCGCCGGCCAGTGCGAAGACCTTCGTGCCCTTGGACTTCTGGGTGCCGTAGGCCGCGTACCACGTCGCGCCCTTCAGCAGGATCGGGGCGATGCTCGCGTAGGTCTCGACGTTGTTCAGCAGGGATGGCTTGTTCCACAGGCCCTTGACCGCCGGGAACGGCGGGCGCGGGCGCGGCTCGCCCCGGTTGCCCTCGATGGAGGTCATCAGGGCGGTCTCCTCGCCGCACACGAAGGCGCCGGAGCCCTTGCGGATCTGGAGGTCGAAATCGAAGCCGGTGCCCAGGATGTTCTTCCCCAGCAGGCCGCAGTCGCGGGCCTGCTGCAGGGCGATGCCCAGCCGCTCGATGGCCAGCGGGTACTCGGCGCGGACGTAGACGAAGCCCTCGTGCGCGTCGATCGCGTAGCCGGCAATCGCCATGGCCTCGATCACGCTGTGGGGGTCGCCCTCCAGCACCGACCGGTCCATGAACGCGCCCGGGTCGCCCTCGTCGGCGTTGCACAGCACGTACTTCACGGGGCCGGCGGACTTCTTCGCGAAGGCCCACTTCAGGCCGGTCGGGAAGCCGCCGCCGCCGCGGCCGCGCAGGCCGGACGCCTTCACCTCCTCGACGACGCCGTCGGGGGTCATCTGCGTCAGGGCCTTCGCCAGGGCGGCGTAGCCGTCGCGGGCGATGTAGTCCTCGATCTTCAGCGGATCGACGATGCCGCAGTTGCGCAGGACGATCTTGACCTGCTTCGCGAAGAACTCGAGGTTCTTCATCTGCGGGACCAGTTCGCCGGTCTTCGAGTGGCGGTTGACCAGCCGGTTCACGACGACGTTGCGCAGCAGGTGGCTGTCCACGATCTCGTCGACGTCGGCGACCTTGACCTGCTGGTAGAAGGTGCCGTCGGGATAGACGACCACGACCGGGCCCTGCGCGCAGGGACCCAGGCAGCCCGTCTCCAGCAGCTGGACCTGGCCGTCCAGGCCCTTGGCCGCCAGGGCGCGGCGGAACGCGGCGACGACCTCCAGCGAGCCGGACGCGATGCAGCCGCCGCCGGTGCACACGAGGACCTGCCGGCGGTCGGGGCTTGCGCCGGCGGTGCTGGCCTGGGCCTGCGCGGCCTTGCGCGCGGCCTCCATCTCGGACACGGATTCGATGCGCTTTCGGGTCGTCATGGTCACTCGCCTCCAACGTTGGAATGCCCCGGGGCGACTCCGGCTCCGGCGAGAGATTGCTGCGCAATCCCGTCGCCTCCGCCTGCGTGCCCGGGGAGGGGGGAATGCCCCGGGGCGACTCCGGCTCCGGCGAGAGATTGCTGCGCAATCCCGTCGCCTCCGCCTGCGTGCCCGGGGGGAACGTCTGCAGGGGCCGCGTACTGGTCCAGGATCGCCTGCAGGCGGGCAGGCTTGACGCGCTGGTGCACGTCGTCGTCGATCATCACCGCCGGGGCCAGGCCGCAGGCGCCGAAGCACCGGGCCACTTCCAGCGTGAAGTTGCGGTCGGCGGTGGTGTCCCCCACGTCGCACTTCAGCTTCTGCTTCAGGGCGTCCAGCACCTGCTTGCCGCCGCGGACGTAGCAGGCCGTCCCCAGGCACACGCGGATCAGGTGCCGGCCGCGCGGCTGGGTGGAGAAGAACGAGTAGAAGCCGACCACCCCGGCGACCTCGCTGAAGGGCTTGTCCAGCCCCACTGCGATTCGCTTGAGGGCCACCTCGGGCAGGTACCCGAAGATCCCCTGGGCGATCTGCAGCACCGGGATCAGGGCTCCGGGCTTCTCGCGGTAGTCCGCGATCACCTCGTCCAGCCGCGCCAGCAGTTCCTCCTCCGGAACCGCGTCGCAGGTACACGTTGCAGGGTTCACCGACATGTTCGCACGCCTCCTTCCAATCACCGGAGGGAACCGGGCCGCCGCCGGGGCGGGCGCTTCCTTCTCCTGCGGCTGCCCTAAGCAAGGGGCGTGCCAGGATGGACCGGTCGACCGGATTTCCGGGAACTCGCGGGAACACGAGGGGTTGCTGAATCGGGACTCGCGATGTCGGATTGCGGGCGTGCTTCCGGGGATGTGCACGGATCTCCCGCGGGAGAACCGGGGACGGAGAGGAGGCGCTTCGGCCCATGCAATTCCGTTACAATGGGTCCGGTTTCCAAGGAGGTGCAGGATGAACCGGACGATCCTCGCGTGGCTGGGCCTGTCGGTGCTGCTGGCGGCTGCCGGCTGCCAGCCCCTGGCGGACGACGAGTTCCGCGAGGCACTGCCCGAGGAGGAGGATCTCGCCATCAAGATGGGGAAGCAGGACACGGCCTCCGGCGCGCTGTCGTCGGCCCTGCTGGACCCGTACGCCAGTTGCGACGAATGCTGCATCGCCGGCGAGGGCGACGCGGCGACCTACCTTTCGGGCGACCTGTACAAGGCGACCCGTGCCGCCATCCGCAGCGTGAACGGCGGCCTGGGGCTGGTGTTCGGCTGGATCCGGCTGGTCACCGCGTTCCACTACTCCACGAGGACTTCGGACTCGTTCACCTGGGGGCCCTGGAACGAGACGGACTCCGACCCGCTGTCCCGCCTGTCCTTCCGTTTCGTGATGACGAAGGAGGCCGACCGCGAGTTCTCGTTCCGGCTGGAGGCGAAGAACATCAACGCCGGCGACGGCGCGTGGGACTCGCTGGCCTGGGGCACGATCTCCGGGGGGGACGCGCCGCACCGGGGCGCCGGCACGCTGGACCTGGACTTCGACCGGTTGCACCAGATGGACTCCGCGCACCCGTCGCGCCTGTACGGGAAGGTCCACTACGACTTCGACGTGCGGCGCTCCTCGCCGACCGGGACGGACCCGAACACCGTCGCGGCCACGTTCACGGACTTCTACGAGAAGCCCGCGTGGGGGGCCGACCCGGCGCCGGTGGATGCCACCTACAAGTACTGGAGGTACGCGGCGCTGGCGGGACGGTTCGAGCACCGGGCCACGGCCGACATCACGGGGCCGCAGGGGAAGCCGGACGGGCAGGACGAGACGCTGACGGTCGAGTCGCGCTGGACGACGACGGGCGAGGGCCGGGCGAAGGCGGTCGTCGAGTCGCAGTCGGTCCCGGGCTTCACGGCGTACCAGGTGGACGAGTGCTGGGCGGACCAGGCGGGCCTGTTCTACGAGACCTGGCGGCAGGACACGGCCACGCCGGCGTCGGGGGCGCCGTGGGAGAAGACCGCGTGCGGCGCCGAGGCGAACTGCCCGGCCTTCTGACGGAAACCGCCGGGACCGCGTCCGGATCCAGGGGGGTGAAATGAGCGCTTCGAGACGGTTCCTGCCCGGCGTCGTGTCGGCGGTGGTCGCGGCCGGCCTGCTGCTGGCGGACGCGTCGCCCGCGCGCGCGACCATCACCCGCGATGACATCTTCGTGATCGAGGACGTGGACGGCTCCATCCTCGAGGCGGCGGGCACCCCGAACGACTACCTGGCGAAGGTGGCGTGCCGGATGCGGCAGGTCTACCCCGGATCGGACCGGTTCGACGCGATCTTCGTGTTCTCGGGGATCCCGCTGGCCGGGCCGTTCAACGTGCAGCAGGGCTGGCCGGTGATGAACCAGTCGAAGGGCATCGGCCGCGGCAAGACGTACAACAGTTCGGTGGCGTTCTGCTCGGCCAACCGGCTGCGGCAGGCGGTCAAGATGGGCGACCTGTCGCGGCTGCCCGACGACCCCGACGCCCCGTACCGCGGCGACATGATCATGCTGGGCTACGCGCTGTCGGGCATCGAGCTGATGGCCCACGAGTTCGGGCACCATTGGCTGGCGGCGATCACGTTCGACAAGGGCGACGGGACCGGCCTGCACTGCCTGGCCCGCGCATACAGCGGCACGGGCGAACCGCCAGGCCAGGGCGTCGAGACGTGCGACGGCTGGTCGATCTGGGACTACAACCAGCACTGGTCGTACCTGTACAACAGCCGTTCGGTCATGTACGGCAACTTCATCGAGGACCTGGGCGGCGGGTCGTTCCGGTTCTGGTACGAGGATCCGAAGTTCAGCGAACTGGACCAGTACCTGATGGGCCTGCGCGGGCCGGGCGAGGTGCCGCCGCAGTTCATCGTGCTGAAGGACGACCAGAACCTGTCGCCGCAGTCGCCGACCGCGAACGAGTGGGTCATGGAAGGCGCGGACCGCATGGACTTCACCGTGCAGGACGTGATCCGTGCAGAGGGCGAGCGCATCCCGGCCCGGGAGCCGTGCCACTGGAAGGGCGCGATGATCCTGGTGTGGAGCCGCACCGCAGGCGGGCTGGGGCCGGCGCCAGTCGTGCTGGACAAGATGGTGACGTACGGGAACCGCTGGGAGGAGTTCTACGACTGGGCGACCGATCACCGCGGCTCGTTCGACCTGACGCGGGACGGCCGCGGGCACGGCACCGGGACCTGCCCGAACCCGCTGTCTCCGCCGGGCGGGGACGAGGCGGGCGGGCCGGACGAGGCGTTGCCGGACGCGGCGACGGCGGACGTGGTCGAGGTCGTGGCGCCGGCGGATGACGGCGTGGGCGATCCGGGGGGCGCGGGGGAGGTCGTCGTCGGCGACGAGGCCCCCGGGGCGGACCCGGCGACGGACCGCGCCGCGGCGGGGGACGAGGCGTCGGAAGCCGGGAACGGCGACGCGGTGGCCGGGACGTGCACGGCCGGCCGGAGGAAGTGCCACGGGGCGCAGGTGATGGAATGCCGTCCGGACGGGCAGGCATGGACCGTCCTGCGTTCGTGCGCGGACTTCGGCATGGTCTGCGAGGGCGAAGGGTCCTGCGTGGCCGAGAAGAAGACCGGCGGGTCCTGCACGGCGGGCATCGCCGGGGACGGGGGCCTGCTGCCGTGGTCGGCGGTCCTGCTGGCGGGGCTGTGGGCGATCGCGCGGGCCCGGAGGCGCCCGGGTCAGAAGGAATAGCCCAGTCCGACCAGCAGCCGGAAGGACCACGTGTCCTGGTAGTGGATCTTGAACCCCTTCGAGAAGTCCGCGATGTCGTTCCAATCCACCCGGCCCGAGTAGTTCTTCGGCTGGGTCAGGTTGTAGGACGCCCGCAGGTCGATCGGGATGCTGAGATGCCCGACGGTCGGCGTGAAGTTCAGGCCGAACACCAGGCGCGTGGACATCTCCGAGTCGGCGCTGAAGCGGAAGCCCTGGAACTCGGGGTGGGCGGTCCAGGCCTGGCCCTGGTCCTCCTGGTAGGTGCCGGTCTTCAGCGGCCACACGAACTCGGGGCCGACGCCCAGGCCGATGCGGATGCCGGGCAGCGGAAGGATGCCCTGCAGCATGATGGGCAGGTGCAGGTTCAGGCTCTTCGCGTAGATCATCCAGTCGTAGTCGTCCAGAGGGTGCTCGCGGATGCGCGTCTCGTCGACCAGCACGTCGATCTCCAGGCCCAGGCACTTCAGCAGGCGCAACTGCGCGTAAAGGCCGGCGCCGCCTCCCCAGCCGCCGCGCTGCTTCGAGAACCCCTGGTCGCTGTCCGCGACGTAGGTGGGCAGCCGGGTCGGCGCGTTCCACAGGCCGCCACCCGCGCCGCCCTTGGCGCCGATCTCGAGGTTGACGATGCCCCAGCCGGCCAGGGCCGGGACGGGCAGGCACAGCGCGGCGAGGGCCAAGCACGCGGTCGCGACGTGTCGCTTCATGGTCGGTGACTCCCTGACAGGTCGCCGAAAAGGTATCACGAAAAACAGGGACAGCCTCCAATTTCCGCGCGGAAGGGAAGGGTCCGGATGGGTGCAAGTGCCCGCATCAACAACGGTCACGATGTTGTGGACGCCGTCTGGAAACCCGGGGCCGAAGCCCGTGGGGCCCTGATGAAAACGGGAGGCTGGCCCTCTTTTCCGGGTCAGAAGCGGACGAGGTACTGGCTGAGTTCCCAGGGGTGAACGGTGGCGATGTAACTCTGCCACTCGGCGGTCTTGGCTTCCATGAACTGCGTGTAAAGGTGGTCGCCCAGCGCCGCCCGGACGACCTCGTCCTTCTTGAGTTCCTTCAGCGCCTCGTTCAGGTCGCCGGGCAGTTCGTCGATCCTGTGGCGCCGCTTCTCGCGCTGGGACATCTCGAAGATGTTCTTGTTGACGGGTTCGCCCGCGGGGGTCTGGTTCCGGATTCCATCCAGGCCGGCCGCGATCATGACCGCGAATGCCAGGTACGGGTTGCAGGACGGATCGGGCGTGCGGATCTCGACGCGGGTGCCGGCGCCGCGCTGGTCGGGGACGCGCGCCATCGGGCTGCGGTTGCGCTCGGACCACACGATGTTGGTCGGGGCCTCGTACCCGGGAACCAGGCGCTTGTACGAGTTGACCGTCGGGTTGGTGATGGCCGCGATGCCCTTGGCATGGGCCAGCACGCCCCCGATGTAGTGCAGCGCGGTCCGGGACAACTGCCACTTCGCCTTGGGGTCGTGGAACACGTTCTTGCCGTCCGCGTACAGGGACTGGTGCACGTGCATGCCCGAACCGTTGATCCCCTCGATGGGCTTGGGCATGAAGGTCGCGTGCAGGCCGAAGTCCAGGGCGATCTTGCGTACCACGAACTTGAATGTGACCAGGTGGTCGGCCGTGGCCACCGCCTCGTCGTACCGGAAGTCGATCTCGTGCTGGCCGGGGGCGACCTCGTGGTGGGCGGCCTCGATCTCGAAGCCCATGCCCTCCAGGGCGTTCACGATTTCTCGGCGGCAGTCCTCGCCCTGGTCGATCGGCGCCAGGTCGAAGTACGAGCCCGCGTCGTGGGTGAGGGTGGTCGGCGTGCCGTCGGCGGCGCGCTGGAACAGGAAGAACTCCGCCTCCGGGCCCAGCATCGGGGTGTAGCCCATCTTCGCGGCCTCGGCGACGACGCGTTTCAGCGCCGAACGCGGGCACCCCGGGAACGGCCTGCCGTCGGGCTGGACCACGTCGCAGATGACGCGGGCCACGCGGCCACGCTCGTCCGCCCAGGGGAAGATCCGGAAGGACTCCAGGTCCGGCTTGAGGATCATGTCGGACTCCTCGATCCGGACGAAGCCCTGGATCGACGAGCCGTCGAACATCACCTTGCCGTCCAGCGCCTTCTCGAACTGGCTCTCGGGGACCTCGACGTTCTTGTTGATGCCCAGGATGTCGGTGAACTGCAGACGCAGGAAGCGGATTTGTTCGTCCTTGCAGATCTTGAGGATCTTGTCGCGGTCCAGCGGGCGGAAGGCCTGGGTCTTCATGCGGATTCCTCCGGGAGGGGGCCGGGCGGGAGGGGGTCCCCGGGCTCCTCCGGGGCCATCGTCCGACCTGGGCTGAGGGTACGGGAAACAAGGGTTCCTGTCAACCGAGTGATGCGCAAAATGTGACGGATGTGCAGAAATCCTGGATCACATTGACAGCAGGTGCGGCCAGGAATGCTCGACCGAAACGAAAAACGTGCACGATATGCGTGAATGTCGAAACGCGCAAGCAACTATGCGTCACTCCAGGAAATCCTCCCGGGACAGGCCGTACTTCTTCATCCGCTCGTACAGCGCCCGCCGCGAGATCCCCAGGTGCAGCGCGGTCGTCGTCACCTCGCCGGAGCAGCGGTCCAGCGCCTCGCGGATCACCCGCTTCTCGGTCTGCTCCAGTTCGTCGCGCAGCCGGCCTGCGCCCGGGGGCAGCGACAGCAGTCGCGACGCCCCGAACTCCTCCTCGCCGGCGAACGGTCCCGCGCGCCCGTCCCGTGCCGTGATCACCATCCGCTCGACCGCGTGCTTCAATTCCCGCACGTTGCCCGGCCACGGATGCCGCATCATCGCGGCCAGCGACTCGTCCGGGACCTGCGGCACCGGCATGCCGTTGCGGACCGCGGCCAGCTTGAGGAAGTGGCCCACCAGCAGCGGCACGTCCTCGGCCCGTTCGCGAAGCGCCGGCAGGTGCACGTGCAGCACGTGGATCCGGTGGAAGAAGTCCTCGCGCATCAGCCCCTTGCGGACCTGTTCGGCCAGGTCGACCTTGGTCGTGGCGACCAGCCGGATGTCGACCTTGCGCGGCGCGTCCTTCCCCAGCGGGAAGACCAGCCCGTCCTCCAGCACGCGCAGCAACTGCAACTGGGCCTTCACCGGGATGCTCTCGACCTCGTCCAGCAGCAGCGTGCCGCCCGAGGCTGCGACCATCTTGCCGTCCCGCGCCGCGTCGGCACCGGTGAACGCGCCTTTCGCGTGCCCGAACAGTTCGGACTCCAGCATCGTCTCGGGCAGTGCCGCCGCGTTCAGCGCGACGAACGGCCCGTTCGCCCGGGGCGACTGCGAGTGGATCGCGCGTGCCACCAGTTCCTTGCCGGTGCCCGTCTCGCCCCACACCAGCACGGGCGCCGCCGAACGTGCCACCACGTCGACCTGGTCGAACACGTCCTGCATCGCCCGGCTGCGGCCGATCAGCCCGAACCTCCCGTCCTCGTCGGTGCCCGCCGCCGCCAGCCGCCGACGCAGGTCCGCCGACTCGCGGCGCAGTGCGGTCTTCTCGACCGCGCGGGCCACGGAGGCCAGCAGCACGTCGTCCTCGAACGGCTTCTCGACGAAGTCGTAGGCGCCCGACTTCAGGCACCGCACCGCCATCGACACGTCGCCGTGCCCCGTGATCAGGATCACCGGAGGCGCCCACGAGTGGCGCGACATCTCGGCCAGGAAGTCCTCGCCGCTCATGCCGGGCATCTTGACGTCGCACACCACCGCGTCCGCGTCCGGCAGCGGGGGCCACGCCAGCGCGGCCTCGGCGGACGTGAACGTCTTCACCTCGTACCGGCGCAGGCGCAGCATCTGCCCGACGGACGTGCGAGCCGCCTCGTCGTCGTCGATCACGGCCACCATCGGCCGGTTCGTGGCCGGCGCCTCGTCGCGTCCGCTCATGTCGTCACCTCCGCCGCGCGCGAGCCGGCCGGCGCCGCGGGCAGCCGCACCGTGAAGCGCGCGCCCTGGCCCGGCTGGCCCCAGGCGTCGATCAGGCCCCCGTGTTCCTTGACGATCGACAGGCTGATCGACAGCCCCAGGCCGGTCCCGCGACCCGGGCCCTTGGTGCTGTAGAACGGCCGGAACAGTTTCTCGGCGTCCTCCGGCGCGAATCCCTTGCCGGTGTCCTCGATCTCCACCACGACGCCGCAGGCTTCGCCTGGCTCGACCCGCGTGCGGACCGTCAGCCGGCGCTCGGCGGCGTCCTCCATGGCGTGGCGTGCGTTCGTCAGCAGGTTCAGCACGACCTGCTCCAGCCGGATGCGGTCCCCCATCACGACGGGGTGCCCGTCGGCGAACAGCAGGCTGACCTCGCACCCCGACAGCCGGAACTGGGGCGCCAGGAAATCCACCGCCTCCCGCACGATGCCGGTGATGTCCACCGGCACGAACTCGCGGTCGGACTTGCGCGTCAGCGAGCGCATCTGCTGGATGATGCGCGCCGCGCGGTCCACCTGCTCGCTGATCAGGCGCAGGTTGTCGCGGACGTCCTCGGTGCTGCCGGCGTTGTTCTCCAGCATGTACGTGGCGTTGCGGGCGAAGTTGCGAATCCCCGTCAGCGGCTGGTTCAGTTCGTGCGCCACGGCCGCCGCCATCTCGCCCAGTTCGGCCAGGCGGGTCGAGTGCACCAACTGGTCCTCCTGCTCGCGCGTCCGGCGCACCAGTTCCAGGCGCCTCTCCTCGGCCTCGTGCTGGTCGGTCACGTCGTACACGCTGACCAGGATCGATCGCCGCCCGTCGAAGACGATCGGGGCCGAGGCGATGTCGCACCAGATCACGCCGCCGTCCTTCCGGACCAGCCGGTGCTCGTACCGGAGTGCCTGGCCGGGAACTTCGGACCGCTGCGCCATCAGGGCCCGGATGCTGTCGCGGTCCTCGGGATGCACGAAGTCCCAGATGGGGCGCCCCGGCAGGACCTCGTCCGCGGCGTCGTATCCCAGCAGGGCCTGGATGCGCCGGTTGACGAAGACGACCCTCTCCTGGCGGTACACCAGCACGCCGGTCGAGGAAGCCTCGATGACGGCCTTCAGGTTCGCCTCCGAGGCGCGCAGCGTGGCTCCCTGCCGGCGCAGCCGGTCCGTCATCGCGCCTGCCAGCCCGCCCGCGGAAAGGAAGAAGGCCGCCCGCACGGCGTCCGTCCACGGCGGGGCCGGGGTCAGGCCCATCAGGTCCAGGACCGCCAGCGTCCCCACGGGCACCACGGCCACCAGCGCGCCCTTCCGTCCCCACCAGACCGCTGCCAGCACGATCGGTACGTAGGCCAGGTGGTTCAGCACGGTGGCCTCGCGCCAGCGCGTGTTGACCAGCACCAGGAGGGCCACGCAGGCCAGCAGCAGCACGCCCACGATCGATGCGCGGGCCGCGAGGTGCCGGTTCCGGGGAGGCAGCGGCACGAGGACATCCGGGTTCGAGCCGGCGGAAGTGTAACACCGCCTACGGAATAGGGAAGGGCGGGTCGTTCCCCGCCGCCGGCCTACTTCTCCCGGCCCAGCGCCCGGTCGCCGGCCTTCCAGATCAGGAGGGGCAGAAGCACGCTCAGCACGGACGCGCCGATCCAGAACGCGAACGGCTGGGCGAACGAGTACGAGACGTCCCGGACCACCACGGGACAGGGGGCGTCAAGGGCCTCGGGGCCGACGAAGGCCGCCAGGTCGGTTCCCAGGGCGCTGCAGAAGTCCGCGAGGCCGCTGACGTTCAGGTGGACCGTCGTGTCGTGGACGACGCGCCCCTGGTCGATCAGCCAGCCGCTGAGGGCGTCCTGGATGGCGGCGCCGACGTACGAGAACATGCCCACGACGCCCGCGGCGGCACCGGCGGCGCGCGGCGACACGATGTCGATCGCCATCAGCCCGCCCAGGAACGACACCAGGATCCCCATCGCGAAGCCGAACACGGAGATCGCCACGGCGTCCAGCCAGGGATGGCCCGGCGGGATCCACCACAGGGCGGTCAGCGAGGCGACCTGGACGACCCCCGCCAGCAGGCAGGGGAGGTTGCGGCGCGACCGGAAGAAGGCGTCGGACAAGATCCCCGACAGGAACGACCCCGCACCGCCGGCGATCGCGTACACGGCCAGGATCGTCCCGGCGTCCATCAGGGAATGGCCCTTGCCTTCCTGCAGCACCAGGGCGCCCCAGTTGTTGATGGCGTATCGCGAGACGTACATGAGGGCGCTGGCCAGTCCCAGGACCCAGATGGCGGGGTTCCGCAGGACCAGGGACTGCATGTGCCCGACCGACTCGCCCGCGATCTCGGTCGGTGCCGGGTCGTCCCGGAACTCGGTTACGGGGGGGAGGCCGATCGACTCGGGCCGGTCCTTCAGGGTGCGAGTGAGGACCAGCGCCGTCACGGCGCACGCGACGGCCGGGGCGAAGAAGCCCCAGCGCCATCCCAGCCAGGAGGCCACGGCCGCCGTCACGACGAAGCTGAGCCCTTCGCCCAGGTTGTGGCTGATGCACCACACGCCGTACCGCGAGCCGCGTTCGCGAGGACTGAACCAGCGCGACAGGGAGACGATGGAACTGGGCGCGCCGATGGACTGGACCCAGCCGTTGACGCCCCACAGCAGCAGGAAGGCGAAGAAACCCGGCGCGAAGCCCAGCAGGCCGTTGACGGCGGCCACCACCAGCAGCCCCGCGGACATGAACCGCCGGATGTTGGCGCGGTCGGCCAGGAAGCCGTTCGCCAGCTTGCCGATCGCATAGCAGATCAGGAGGGCGCTGCCGATCAGGCCCATCTCGGTGGCGTTCAGGACGCTCTCGTCCAGCAGGGGCTTCTTGATGACCGAGAAGCTCAGCCGGCCGACGTAGTAGACGCCGTACCCGAAGGTCACCGACAGGAAGACGCTCCAGCGGTTGAACTCGTAGACGCGGTGCAGCTTCCGGGGCGGCAGGTCCCGGCGAGGGGCATCGGGGGCCGTCCGGAAGAAACGTTCGAGGGTCTGCAGCGGGTTCGCCATGAAACCTTGCCTTCTCCATCCGGGCCCGGGGGAGGATATCATCGTTCGCGTCGCAGGGGCGCCGGTCGTGCATGGCCGGGCCGGGTGCCTCCGGGGCCGACCTGGCGCGAGGCGGGGGGAAGGGTGCAGACTTCCGTTTGCAGGACGGGGGGCGTTACGTTGCGGGAGTCCCTGCCCTGGATGGTGGCGGCAGCGGTGGCCACCCTGGCGCTGCTGCTGCCGGTGCAGGTGCTGTCGTCCCGGCCCCTGCTGCTGGCCGAGCGGTTCCTGCCGGGGGCGGGTTTCGCACAGGCGCTGCTGCTGGCGGGGTACGCGGCCTTCCTGGCGCACAGGATGCTGGACCCGCGGCGATCGGGGACGTGGCGGCGCCGGTCGTGGCTGCTGTTCTCGGTGGTCTTCTACGGCCAGCTGGCCCTGGGAATGCTGGGACTGGACCGGTTCCTGATGACCGGCGTGCTGCACGTGCCGGTGCCGGCGGTGATCGCGGGCGGGCCGGCTTTCCGGGGCGAGGGGTTCTTCATGCCGATCCTCTTCGGCAGCACCCTGCTGCTGTCCGGCCCGGCGTGGTGCAGCCACCTGTGCTACCTGGGGGCGTGGGACGCGCTGGCGGCCTCGCGTCGCAGGCGCCCGGGCGCCCTGCCGGCCTGGCGCCGGTGGTTCCAGCCGGCGATGCTGCTGGCGACGGTTGCCACCGGCTTCGCGCTGAGGGCCGCGGACGCGTCGCCGGCGTCGGCGGCAGCCGTGGGCATCGGCTTCGGGGGGGCAGGACTGGCGGTGATGGCGTGGGCATCCCGGTGGCGCGGGGCGATGGTCCACTGCACGGTGTTCTGCCCCATCGGCTGGCTGGCGACGAGGCTGGGCCGGGTGTCGCCGTTCCGGCTGCGCCTGGCGGACGCCTGCGACGGCTGCGGCGCGTGCGCGACCGCCTGCCGGTACGGCGCGCTGGAGAAGGCCGACATCGCCAGGCGGCGCGCCGGTCCCTCCTGCACGCTGTGCGGCGACTGCGTCAAGGCATGCCGCCACGGGTACGCCCAGATCCGCTTCCCCGGCCTGCGGCCCGACCGCTCCCGCGCCCTCTTCCTGGTCGTCGTCATCGCCCTGCACGCCGCCTTCCTGGGCGTCGCCCGCGTCTGACCCTCAATTCAGGGACAGTCACCATTATTGATGGGTGAACCTCTGGAAATTGCGGGAACCTTGTTCTGTGTGCAAGAAGGATCAAGGAATCCGGTGAGTTCGGTGATGAATCATGGTGACTGTCCCTGAATTGGCGCGCGTCTGACCGGCCGTCGATCTGCTATTCTCGGACGACTTTTCCGGGGGGACCCTCGATGGGGAAGACCGCGCTGGTCCTGTGTGCCCACGCCGACGACACGGAGTTCTTCGCCGGGGGCACCGTCGCGAAGTTGATCGCCGAGGGATGGGCCGTCCACGAGGTCATCGCGACCGACAACGGCAAGGGGTCCTTCGACATGGCCTCGTCCGACCTGGTCGCGACGAGCCGGGACGTCGAGGCGCGCGCCGTGGCCGACTTCCTGGGCAAGGCGTCCGTGGAGTTCCTGGGCTACCCGGACGGGGAACTGGGCGCGGTGCCGCTGCTGACCCTGCGCGAACAGTTCTTCCGCCAGATCCGGAAGCGCCGTCCCGACCTGCTGCTGACCTTCGACCCGTTCGCGCCCTTCGAGCCGCACCCCGACCACCGCGCCGTGGCCTGGGCCGCCGTCGAGGCCGTCTCGTTCGCGCACTTCCCGCTGTACCACCCGGAACACCGGGCCGAGGGCCTGGCGCCCTGGCTGGTTCCGGAGCGATGGTACTTCGCGAAGTCGCCCCTGCACTTCGATTCGTTCGTGGACATCTCGCCGTTCATCGACCGGAAGATCGACGCGCTGTGCCTGCACGAGTCCCAGATGCGCCTGACCGTCGACGACCTGCGGCAGGGCATCGAGGCGTGCCGGGCCCACACCGAGTTGCTGCCCCTGCTGGACCGCGACCACTACCGCCCCGCGATCGGGTTCTTCGTGCGAGAGATGGCCAAGCGGACCGGGCGCCAGGCCGGCCTGGACGCGGCCGAGGGCTTCCGCCGGGAAACCGCGGCAGACCTGATGGGGTAGGGGGGGCGGGGAGGGGCGGACCGCGTCAGGCAGGCCGGCGCCACAGCGTGGTGACCCACGTGCCGTCCGTGCGCGCCTCGACCGGGTTCAGCCCGCGCGCCGTCAGCGCCTTCGCCACCTCGTCCTGGTGGCACTTCAGCACGCCGGACGTGACCAGGGCACCCCCGGGCGCGACGCTGGCCGCGATCGGGTCCGCCAGGTGCAGGATCGTCTGGGCGATGATGTTCGCCAGGACCAGGTCGAAGAGGCCCTCCCGGCCGGACAGCGGTTGCGCGGTGGCCGAGAAGCGGGCATCGACCTCGTTCCGTTCCGCGTTCTCGCGGGCCTCCTGCACGGCGTCCGCGTCCACGTCGATGCCCATCGCGGACTTCGCGCCCAGCAGCAGCGCGGCGATGGCCAGGATGCCCGACCCGGTGCCCACGTCCAGCACGGTCGGCGGCACCTTCGCCGCCTCGACGACCTCCTCGACGAACTCCAGGCACGACCCGGTGGTGAAATGCGTCCCGGTGCCGAACGCCATCCCCGGGTCCAGGCGCAGCACCGTCCTGCCGGGCGCCTCGGGCGGCTCCTGCCACGAAGGGCAGACGATCAGGTGTCGCCCGACGGGCAACGGTTCCCACGACGCCTTCCATGCGCTGTTCCAGTCCTGTTGGGGCAGCCACACGGCCTCGACGGGGGCTCGGCCCGCGCCCAGGACCACCGCCTCCAGTTCGTGCAGGTACATCATCAGCGCCTCGGCCTCGCCCTGGGGCGTGGCCGGCGGTGGCAGCCAGGCGGTCAGGATCACGTCGGGGCCCAGGTTTTGCGGGGGCTCGCCACCCCACTCGGACGGGTCCCCGGACACCACGGGCCCGTCGCCCGGGTACAGGCCCGGGTAGTCCTCCTTCACGCCCGTGGCGCCCCGGTCCATGAACCACGCCATCACGGCCTCCTGGGCCGCCACCGGCACGCGAACCTCGATCTCGACCCAGTCGTCCATGGTTGCCTCCTCGCGCGACGGTACCGGCGGGAACCGCGGGAGTCAATCGGCGGGTGTGCGCGGGAGGGAAGAGTGGCCGGAAGGCCTTTCTTGACGCGGCGTTCCGGGCAGGGCAGAATCCGGCCGTTGCATCGATGACCCAGCGCACCATGGAGGCGGGAATGCGGCGGAACTCGCGGACGGGACTCGGCATGGCGATCCTGGCGGCCACGGCGGTCCTCGCGGCTGCGGCCCCGCTGCCTGCCGGCGCGAAGGACATCGACATCCACTTCTTCCGGCCGTCGCTGCACGGCGGGGACACCCTGGCGATCCAGACCGCCAGCGTCTACCGGCAGTGGGGCTGGTCGGCCGGCGCGTGGATGGACTACGGGTACAAGCCGCTGGCGGTCGAGGACGGGCCGGACATCGTGCGGCACCTGTTCGTGATGGACCTGTACGGCAACGTCGCGTTCACGGACCGGCTGTCGGTGGGCCTCGGCCTGCCGCTGGCGTACGTGAACGGCCCGCACTTCGACGACTTCTCCACCGGCGACCTGCGGCTGGGCCTGAAGGCGCGCATCCTGGGCGGCAACGGCCGGGGATTCGGGCTGGCGCTGGCCGAGGACCTGACCTTCCCGACGGCCTCCCGGGAGGTCTACGTCGGCGACGAACTGGTCACCGGCACGACGAACGTGATCCTGGACTGGTCGCAGGCCGGCTGGTCCTTCGCAGTGAACCTCGGGTTCCGCCTGAAGCAGAAGGTCGCCTTCATGATCGACGGCATGGACGTGCACGACTCCGGCCACCAGTTGCTGCTGGGCGCCGGGCTGTCCGCGCCGCTGATCTGCGGGAAGCTGGAGGCGCTGGGCACGCTGGAGTACCGCACCTCGCTGACGAAGCCCTTCCGGTCGGAATACGACGACCAGTTGGACCTGCTGGTGGGCCTGCGGGGCAGGATCGACGGCGTGCTGCTGACGGCGGCAGGCGGCGGCAGCCCGATGAAGGGCTACGGCAGCCCGGTCTTCCGCGGCATCCTGTCGGTGGGGTACGAAGGCCAGGCGATGAAGAAGGGCTGCAAGGTGCGGCCCGACACCGACGGCGATGGCCTGTACGACGACGAGGACGCATGCCCGCTGCTGCCCGGCCCGAAGGAACTGAGGGGCTGCCCGGACCGCGACAGGGACGGCGTGATCGACCCCGAGGACGCGTGCCCGGACGACCCGGGCCCGAAGGAGTTGAAGGGGTGCCCGGACCGTGACAGGGACGGTGTCATCGACCGCGAGGATGCATGCCCGGACGACCCCGGCCCGAAGGAACTGAAGGGCTGTCCGGACCGCGACAAGGACGGCATCATCGACCGCGAGGACCGCTGCCCGGACCAGCCTGGCCTCGCGAAGTACAAGGGCTGCCCGGACACCGACGAGGACGGCATCCCGGACCCGGACGACGCGTGTCCGACCGAACCCGGCCCGCCCGAGAACAAGGGCTGCCCGACGAAGGCGGTGCTGACGGAGACGAAGATCGAGATCCTGGACCGGGTGCACTTCGAGACGGACAAGTCCGACCTGAAGCCCGTGTCGTTCGCGGTGCTGGACGCCGTGGTGGCGGTGATGAAGGAGCACCCGGAGATCGCGCGGGTCCGGGTGGACGGCCATACCGACAACACCGGTACCGAGACGCACAACGCCGGCCTGTCGGACCGTCGCGCGGAGGCGGTGAAGGCGTACCTGGTGAAGAAGGGCATCGCGAAGGAGCGGTTGCAGGCGAAGGGATTCGCCGAGACCGTGCCGATCGCGACCAACGATACCGAGGAAGGCCGCGCCCAGAACCGCCGGACCGAGTTCACGATCCTGGAACGGAAGGAGGCGCCGAAGGACGCCCCGAAGAAGGTGCCCCAGCCCGCGAAGGCCCCGAAGAAGGACCCCGCGAAGGAACCCGCGCCCGCGAAGAAGTGACGTCCCCCCCTGCCCGGAGACCCCGATGACCGATCCGAAGTCGTTCGACCCGGTGCCGACCCTCGCGTCCGAACTGCGTCTTCCGGCCGCGTCCGTGGCGGCGGTGCTGCGCCTGCTGGACGAGGGCGCGACGGTGCCGTTCCTGGCGCGGTACCGCAAGGAGGCGACGGGAGGCCTGGACGAGGTGGCGATCCGGGCCGTGTCCGGGCGGCGCGAGGCGCTGGTCGAACTGGACAAGCGGCGGCGCGCCATCCTGGAGTCGATCGATGGCCAGGGGCGGCTGACGCCGGAGTTGCGGGCCGCGATCGAGGCGTGCGGGACGAAGGCCGAGCTGGAGGACCTGTACCTGCCGTACCGGCCCCGGCGGCGCACCCGGGCGGGCATGGCGCGGGAGCGTGGGCTGGAGCCGCTGGCGGCCCGGATCCTGGCCCAGCCGGCGACGGGCGACCCCCTCGCGGAGGCTGGCGCGTTCGTGGACGAGGGCCGGGGCGTGCCCGACGTGGAGGCGGCGCTGGCCGGGGCGCGGGACATCGTGGCCGAGGTCGCGGCGGACCGTGCGGACGTGCGGGCGCGGGTGCGGGAGTCGCTGCGCGAGCGGGGGGTGCTGTCCTCGTCGGTGATCAAGTCCAAGGCCACCGGCCCGACGCGGTTCGAGGGCTACTACGACTACCGGGAGCCGCTGTCCAGGGTGCCGTCGCACCGGTACCTGGCAGTTCGTCGCGGCGAGGCAGAGGGCGTGCTGCGGGTGAAGGTGGTCGCGGACGACGCGCCGCTGATCGACTGGACGCTGTCGCGGATGGGGCGCAACCCCCGGTCGCCGTTCGCCGGCCTGCTGGTCCAGGCGGTGGCGGACGCGTTCGAGCGGCTGGTCCGCCCGGCGGTGGATGGCGAGGTGCTGGCCGAGCTGGGCGAACGGGCCGACCGGGACGCCGTGGAGGTGTTCGCGGCGAACCTGCGCGAACTGCTGCTGGCGGCGCCGTTCGGGGCGCGGCCGGTGGTCGGAGTGGACCCCGGCCTGCGGACGGGCTGCAAGTGCGCGGCCGTGGATGCGAACGGGGCGTTCCGGGGACACGTGACGGTGTACCCGCATACCGGGGACGCATCGGCCGGGAGGGCCGAGAGGGACTTCGTCGAGTTCGTGCGGCGTCACGCCCCGCACGCGATCGCCGTGGGCACCGGGACGGCGGGCCGCGAGACGGAGGCGTTCGCCCGGAAGGCGCTTCAGGCGGCGGGCCTGCGCGACGTGCCGGTGGTGGGCGTCAGCGAGGCGGGCGCCAGCGTCTACAGCGCCTCCGACCTGGCGCGTCAGGAGTTTCCGGACCTGGACCTGACGGTTCGCGGCGCGATCAGCATCGCCAGGCGGCTGCAGGACCCGCTGGCCGAACTGGTCAAGGTCGAGCCGCGATCTATCGGGGTGGGGCAGTACCAGCACGACGTGGCGGAAGGCCTGCTGAAGCGGCGGCTGGACCAGGTGGTCGAGGACGGCGTCAACGCGGTGGGCGTCGAGGCCAACACGGCGTCTGCGGCGCTGCTGTCCTACGTGGCGGGCATCGGGCCCGTGCTGGCCAAGGCGATCGTGGTCGAGCGCGAGCGCCGCAATGGATTCGGGTCCCGGAAGGACCTCCTGGCCGTCCCGCGGCTGGGGCCGCGCACCTTCGAGCAATGCGCCGGGTTCCTGCGCGTGCGGGGCGGGGAGCACCCGCTGGACGCCTCGGCGGTGCACCCGGAACGGTACGGCCTGGTGGAGAAGATGGCCCGCGAGGCCGGCGTGCCGTTGAAGGACCTGGTGGGCAACGCGGCCGCGGTGGACCGGATCGACCTGGCCCGGCACGTCGGGGGGGACGTCGGCCTGCCGACGCTGAAGGACATCGCGGCCGAACTGAAAAAGCCGGGGCGCGATCCGCGGCGCGAGTTCGAGGCCCCGCGCTTCCGGGACGACGTGCGGGAGATCGGGGACCTGCAGCCGGGCATGGAACTGGAAGGCGTGGTCACCAACGTGACCGCCTTCGGGGCGTTCGTGGACGTGGGCGTGCACCAGGACGGCCTGGTCCACGTCAGCGAACTGGCCGACCGCTTCGTGCGCCAGCCCTCCGAGGTGGCGCGTCCCGGAATGCGCCTGAAGGTGCGGGTGCTGGCCGTGGACCTCCCCCGCCGCCGCATCTCCCTGACCGCCAAGGGCCTCTCCAACCGCTCCCCCGCCTGACGCCGGCTTCCGTCCACCACCATCCCGAAACCTCCACGTTCGTAGTCACCACCAGGGCGCTGTAGGGCGGGGGCCCCGTCCCCCGCCTGCTTGAACTCGCGATCCCCTGCCTTCGGACGGACGCCCCGCGGCGGGGCACGGGGGCCCCGCCCTACACCTGGCCGGTCCCTGGTCTCCACTGCGCCGTGTTCTTCGTCCCGCCAGCCATTCCCCTGGGCGGGGGCCCCGTCCCCCGCCATCGCACTGTGGGCCCCGTTCCCCGCCATCCCGAAACCTCCACGATCGTCGTCACCACCAGGGCGCTGTAGGGCGGGGGCCCCGTCCCCCGCCTCCTCTCACCAGCAGATCTCGTCGATCTCCCCCTGGTAGGGCCACAGGTCCGTGCGGGGTACCAGTCCCGCGCGCACCGGGTTGTCCCGGACGTACTCCCATTTCTGCTGGTAGGACTCGCCGTGGCGCAGAAGATGGTCGAAGAACTCGGGCTGCCACACGGCCCCCGGGGCCCCCTGACGCGCCAGCCGGACGGCCGCGAGGCTCTTGAACCGACGGACCAATGTCGAGAGGTCCCCCAGGGCGGGGTCGTCTGGCGAACAGAAGAAATGAACGTGATCGGGCACCACGACGTACCGCCCGATGCGCCATCCCCAGGCACTCAAGGATTCCCGGAAGATCTGCCGGATGATCCCGGCGGCCGTGGGCGTCGCCAGGACCCGACGCCGTCCGAGGGTACAGGTCGTCACGAAGTAGACGGGTGGCATCGCACCGTCGACGGTGGCGAGGCGATGCAGGTGAAGGCGCGACATCATCGAAGTCTCCGGTGACAGATGACCGGAGAATCGACGTTCCCCATCGTCCGTTTCAGGAACGGGAAAAGGCGGCGGGGGACGGGGCCCCCGCCCTACCAGGCGGCGACCAGCGACACGGACGAGATCGTGTCTCCCATGCCGACCAGGGTGACCGGGCGATCGACCAGGATCGTCGGCACCGCGATCACGTCGAATTCCGGTCCTTCGAAGATCCCCGTGGCGACCAGGTCGTTCGACCCGAACCCCGACGCCAGCCGGTCGGACAGCCGTGACAGTTCTGCCAGTCCCACGTCGGACACGTCCCGGCCCGCCGCCCACAGCAGCCGTTCGGGCCGGTCGATCGCGCCGGTGCCCGCCTTGCCCGCCGCGACCACCGCGGCGACCTGCATGCCGCGCCGGTTCGCCGCCGGGGACACCCGGAATCCCTTCGCCTGGATCGTGACGTACAGGCCGTACATGTGCAGTTGCACGCGCGGGCAGCCCGTGTGCCGGAAGACCCGCAGGACCGCGTCGAACAGGTGATCGGCGCGGGGCTCCCGGTTGCACCGCTGCGCCAGGCCGTCGTCCGGCAGCAGTTCGACCAGGTCGATCGTCTCGCGCTCGTTCAGGCCGATGCTGTCGACCTGCCGTCCCGGGCCCTCCAGCACGTGTCGCCGCACCGCGCGGTCCTGCGTGGACGCAATCTCCAGGTGCAGCAGGCAGTCCGGGTTCGCCGCCCGCCACGAATGCACCACCGCCATCGACGCGTCCACCCGGTCCGCGCCGCGCCCGCCGCCCGGCAGGGTCTCCGTCAGCAGGTGGTAGCCGGACAGGATCACGGCGTCGCAAGGCAGGGCGGCGGCCTGCTGCGCGAACGCCGGGTCCAGGTGCAACCGCAGGTTCATCGGGTCGTACGTGGCAATGAAGCGGTTCGACTTGGGGCAACGCACCTCGCCGCCCTCCAGCGGGATCGCGTCGCCGCCATCGAACTCCAGGATCCAGTGGATCATCGGCGGGTCGTCGCGAGCCACGTCCCGGGCCTTGCCCAGCCGCCCGTCGCTGCCGGTGGACCGCAGGTTCTGCAGGTCCAGGAACAGGCGGGACTGCTCGGCCGGCAGCGAGGCGCAGTGCACCAGCACGTCCCTGACGCCGCACACGGCCATCGCGTTGGCGACGATGCCGGCCTGCCCGCCCATCTGCGTGCGATCGCACCCGACCTCCCTCCGGGCCCACTCGAAGGTCTCCGGGTCGTCGATCAGCCATTCCTCGGCAATGCCCGACCCGAAGCAGCGCACCAGCCCGCGCACCAGGTCGGCCGGCGTCCGGATGACGTGCGGCAGCGACGCGTCGTCCAGCGCCGCCCGGTCCAGGCCGGTCGCGGCGACCAGTTCCGCGATGCGCGCGCCCGGGACCTTGATCACCGCGTCGATGTTGGCGTTGAAGGCCGCGACCACCCGGCCCACCCCGGACATCCGCGAAAGCGAGGCCTCGACCTCGCCGTAGTGGCCCCGCCACGCCGCCTTCGCCTGGTCGTTCGTCATCGTCGTCTCCTGCCCGCCGTTGCCCGGGATCGCGCCCCGCGCGGCCGGATCCTGGCACGGTCCGGCCGTTTGGGGAATGGGCATCGTCGCTTGACCCGTCGCCTGCCGGCCCGCTACGCTTCGATCGACTGCGGGAGGGCACCGTCGTGGCCCGGATCCTGGACGTGTCGATGACGCTGCACGCCGCCATGGCGACCTGGCCGGGGGACCCCGAGTTCCGGCGCGACGTGGTGGCGTCGATCGAACGGGGCGACCCGGCGACCTTCGCCGCGCTCACGATGTCGTCCCACGCGGGGACGCACGTCGATGCCCCGGCGCACTTCCTGCCCGGGGCCGCGACCGTCGACCGGATGCCGCCGGAGGTGCTGGTCGGCCCGGCCCGCGTCGTCGCGATCCCGGACGCGCCGGTCATCGACGCGGGCCACCTGCGGGCCGCCGACCCGCAACGGGGCGAGCGCCTGCTGCTGCGGACCGCCAACTCGGATCGCCAGGCCCTGCGGCGGCCCTTCCAGCCCGGCGATGTCGCGCTGACCGCCGGGGCCGCGCGCCTCCTGGCCGTCCGCGGGATCGCCTTGCTGGGCGTGGACTCGCTGTCGGTGGGGCGTCCGCTGGACGGCTGCCAGACGCACCGGATCCTGCTGGAGGCGGGCATCGCGATCGTCGAGGGCCTGGATCTCGCCGACGCCGCGCCGGGGCCCTGCGAACTGCTGTGCCTGCCGCTGCGGGTCGCGGACGGCGACGGGGCGCCGGCGCGCGTGCTGCTTCGCTACGGTTGAACCGGATCCGGCCCGTTCGGGCCGGTCACGCGGCCAGGGGATGCGCGACGTCCGGCCGGGGCGCGGCCTCTCCCAGGTCGCGGCAGGCGCCCTCCAGCAGCAGCCTGCCGGTACCCACCGACACCAGCGCCAGCCCTCCGCTGACGGCCAGTTCCCAGGCCTTGCCCACCAGGCCGGCCCCGACCAGGACCAGGCGCAGGGAAATCTCCTGGGCCAGTTTCATGTGAGGATCCTTCTCCCTGGACATGGGTGACGACTCCATTCGGGCATGCCCAAGGGTCGCAGCGCCACCCGGCGTCGTCAAGCGCGCCTGTCGAAAAATGACGCAAGGAATACGGGAAGATGGAAGATTGATTCTACATCCCGGGCGGGGATCGTCACCGGGTGCGTCCGGGCTTGCCGTCCCGCTTGCGGACCCGGGCCCCCCCGGGCGTGTCCTCGACCTGGATGCCCAGGGACGCCAGTTCCGACCGGATCGCGTCGGCCCGGGCGTAGTCCCCCGACTGACGCGCCGCGTCGCGATCCGCCAGCAGGGCGTCGATCCTCGGGTCCACGGCGGGCGCCTCCGCGAAGTCCATCACCGCCAGCACCCGGTCCGCCCGGTACAGGAAGTCGATCACCAGCTGGGCGTCGCACCGGCTGGCCGTGCCGTTCGCGATGCGCCCGTTGGCGACGCGCACCACGTCGAACAGCGCGGCCCGCGCGCGCGGAACGTTCAGGTCGTCGCGCATGGCGGTGAAGAACTCCAGGTCTGCCAGCAGGACGGCCTCGTCGATCTCCCTGTGGGATCCTCCCCCGCGGCGTACCTGCCGCAGGTTCCGGATCAGGTCGTCGATGCGCGCCAGTTCGCGGCACGCCGTGTCCAGCGCGTCGAAGTCGAACTCCAGCGGCCGCCGGTAGTGCACGCCCAGCAGGAACCAGCGCGCCTGGCTGCCGGTGTACCCGCGGTCCAGCAGGTCCCGCAGCGTCACCGCCGAACCCGCCGACCGGGACATCTTGCGGCCCTTGCGCTGGATCATCCCGCTGTGCATCCAGTAGCGGGCCATCGGTTTCCCGGTCAGCCCCTCGCACAGCGCGTTCTCGTTCTCGTTGTGCGGGAACGCCAGGTCCAGGCCGCTGGTGTGGACGTCGAACGAGTCGCCCAGGTACTTCCGCGCCATCGCCGCGCACTCGATGTGCCAGCCGGGCCGCACCTGGCCCCAGTCGGTCGCCCAGCAGATCCGGCGACGCAGTTCGCCCAGGTCCGACCGCCGCATCACCGTGAAGTCGCCGGGGTGGTCCTTCTCGTAGTAGTCCAGGTCCACGGTCGCGCCGGCCTTCACGCCCTTCAGGTCGATCCGGCTCAGCCGCCCGTAGCCCGGGAACTTCCCGATGGCGTAGTACACCGACCGCTGCCGCTCGTAGGCCAGGCCCTTGTCCACCAGCCCCTTCGTGAACGCGATCATGTCGTCGACGTGTTCCGTGGCGCGCGGGTAGTGGTCGGCCGGCACCATGCGCAGCGTCGCCACGTCCTGGAAGAACTCGGCGGCGTAGTGGCCGGTCAGTTCCTCCAGGCGGATCCCGCGTCGCGCCGATTCCGCGATCGTCTTGTCGTCCACGTCGGTCAGGTTGACGATGTGCCGGACGTGGTACCCCTCGTGCATCAGCAGGCGCTTGAACAGGTCCACCGTCAGCAGCCGCCGGATCAGGCCGACGTGCGCCAGGTCGTTCAGCGTGGGCCCGCAGGTGTAGATGCCGACCCTGCCCTCGACCAGGGGCCGGAACCATTCCTTGCGCCGGGAAACGGTGTTGTACAGCCGAAGCATCGCGTCACGCGTTGAAGAGGACGGTGGACAGGTAGCGCTCGCCGAAGTCGGGCAGGATCACGACGATCACGCCCTCCTCGAGCCGGGCCGCCAGGTCCAGGGCGGCGAACCGCGAGGCGCTGCTGCTCATGCCGACCAGCAGGCCCTCCTCGCGCGGCGCGCGCCGGGCGGTGGCGAAGGCGTCCTCGTCCGCGACGTTGACCTTCTCGTCCACCAGCTTGCGGTCGAAGATGCCCGGGACGTACGCCTCCTTCAGGCTCTTCAGGCCCTGGATCCTGTGGCCCAGGTAGGGTTCGACCGCCGTCACCCGGATCGCCGGGTTGAACTCCTTCAGCCGCTGCGAGCAGCCCATCACGGTGCCGGTCGTCCCCAGCGCGGCGACCAGGTGCGTGACGCGCCCTTCGGTCTGCGACCAGATCTCCGGCGCCGTGTGACGGTAGTGCGCGCGCGGGTTCGCCGGGTTGTTGTACTGGTCGATCAGCAGCCAGCGGTCCGGTTCCGCGTCCGCCAGCGAGTAGGCCTTCTCGATCGCGCCGTCCGTGCCCAGGTTCCCCGGGGTCAGCAGGAACTCCGCGCCGTAGGCCGCCAGGATCTTCCGGCGTTCCGTCGACACGGCGTCGGACATCGTCAGGACCAGCTTGTACCCCTTGATCGCCGACACCAGCGCCAGGCCGATGCCGGTGTTGCCGGACGTCGCCTCCAGGATGGTCATGCCGGGCTTCAGGCGGCCGGACGCCTCGGCGTCCTCGATCATCGACAGCGCGATGCGGTCCTTGATCGAACCGCCGGGATTGCACCCCTCGATCTTCGCCCAGATCTCGACGCGGGGATTGGGGTTCATGCGCCGGATGGGGACCATCGGCGTGTTGCCGATCAGGTCCAGGACCGACGCCCGTCGGCCTGCGGAAGACGGGTCGTTCATCAACGAGCCTTCTCCGTGGAGAACACGGGGGAAATCTACCCGACTGGCGCCCGAAAGGGAAGGCCGGGGCGCGATCCGCCTGCGGGATCGTCGCTTCCGGACGCCTCGTCCCCTCCGGTGGCGGCAGGGGGGCAGGAAGCCGGAGAAGGGCCCCCGGGACGACGGGCGGTTGACACCTTCGGCCTTCCGCACGACAGTAGGCGCCGTCGCGGCCGTCCGATGGGGGCGGTCCGCCAAGGGAGGCCTTCCATGCTTCGCTCGCCGGCCCGGACCGCGTTCCTCCTCCTGTTCCTGGCGGGGTGCAGCAGCAGCCTGGGGACCGGGGAACCGGACATTCCGCCCGAGGGCGTAACGGCGCCCGTCGCCTGCTCGCCGTCCTCGGACCCGCGGCCGATGGACCGGTGCCCGGGCGCCCCGACGATCGCGGGCGACACGGCCGGGGCCACGATCGACGCGCTGGACCCGATCGCCGTCGCCGCGTACGGCACGTCCGTGCGGTGGGCCGGGATCGTCCGGGGCAGCGGCATCCTGCGCACGGGCATCCCCTCCGGCGCGGCCTTCTCGGGCTGGGTCACGGCGTTCTGCGAGGGCGACGACGCGCTGTGGTTCGACGTGACCGCGGGCGCCTGCGCGGTCCGCAACCTGTGCGACTGCCGGCCTGCGGGCACGTGCGGCGGGGCGGCCTGCGAGGACGCCAACGACCGGCCGTTCCCGCCGGTGGACTCCGGGACGGCGATCTCGGTCGCCTTCCCGCAGGACGGGCTGGAATCGGCGTACGGCCTGTCCTACGACGTGCGCGCCGGGCAGTGGATCGTGACCCGCCAGTCGGACGGGGCCCGCAAGGTCGTGGACGGCACGGCCGGCACCCTGGTCGAGTGACCCGCGCCGGCCGATCCCCTTCCGGCACCTACTGGCCGCACCCGGACAGGATCTGCTTCTTCAGGTCCTTGCAGCAGGTCTTCCCGCCGAAGTAGATGTCCCACAGCACCCGCATGAACTCCGGGCCCACCAGGGGCGAGCCCAGCGTCTTCCCGTTCTGCTTCATGATCGTGCCGGTGCCGGGGATGTACGTGAACTCCAGCACGGACCCCTTCGAGCACTCGTCCCGGAAGTAGCTCTGGAACAGGTCGCTCTGCTGCTTGAGGGCCTCGGAGGCGTTCGCGGGCATGTGGTCGCGGAACGACCCGCCGATGGTGCTGCCCATCTTCTCGGCGGAGACGTTGCGCAGCATGTCGATGCGCAGGTACTTGGCCTCGTCCTTGTGGATGATGCCGCCCGTGTCGCACCCGCCGCTCTCGGTGTAGGCCGCCATGGCGTACACGTCGACCATCCACTTCTCGCGCAGTCCCGCGCCGATGCGCTTCAGGGTCCTGCCCTCGACCGTCACGGTGTCCGGGTAGTCCTTGCCCTCCACGGTGATCGTCGCCGCGAACGCCGGGGCGGCCAGCCCCAGGCACAACACGAGAACCGGCCCGAGATACCGGTGCATGGGAACCTCCTTCGGGATGCGTGAAAATTGTAGGCCGCGCCCCGCTGGGCGGGCAAGCGGATCAGGCCGGAAACGGCTTCAGGACGCGCCCGACAGGTGTTCCACCAGGATCCGGATGCCGATGGTGATCAGCACGCCCCCGCCCAGCAGCGCCATGCGGTGGCCGAAGCGCTGGCCCAGCACGCGCCCCAGCCGCAGCCCCGCCAGCGTGAAGGCCGCGGCCACGACGCCGATCACGGCCGAGGGGTACCAGATGTCCACGCCCAGCAGCGCCATCGAAAGGCCGACCGCCAGCGCGTCGATGCTGGTGGCGACCGACAGCACGACCAGCGACCTCCCGCGGGTCGGGTCGGTCACGACGCGCGGGCCGGACGGCTTCCCCAGTCCCTCCTTCACCATGCGGCCGCCGACGATGGCCAGCAGGCCGAAGGCGATCCAGTGATCGATCGCGGCGATGGCGTCCGCCACGGTACTGCCGGCCAGCCATCCCAGCACGGGCATCAGGAACTGGAACAGCCCGAAGTGGAACGACAGCCGGAAGGCCTGCCGGGCCGTCACGCGGCCGAGGGTCATCCCGGTGCCCAGCGCGACCGCGAAGGCGTCCATCGCCAGGGCCACGGCGATCCCGAGAACGACCAGCAGGTCCACGGCACGTCCTCCGCGCGGGATCGGAACGCTAGCGGCGGGAGCGGCGCGCGTCAAGGCTGGAGATCCCGCGAGGCCCTGGCCACCGGCGCCGGCGGTCGCTACAATGCGCCCCCGGGACCGGGAGGTGCGCGATGGATCGGCGGACGTTCCTGAAAAGTGCGATCGCGGCGGGGGCGGCGGTGTCGCTGCCCGGCGTCCTGGGCGTCGGCTGCGGGCACGCGCCGGTGCGGGCCGACGGCATGCCGGAATCCCAGCCCGTGGACGCCTTCCTGGCGAAGGGCGCCCGGACGATGTGGATCGCGGCGCACCCGGACGACGAGTGCTTCGGCGGGTCGCTGCTGGCCCGGTCGTCCATGCACTTCCGCAACCCGCTGGCCATGGTCGTGATGACCCGCGGCGACGGCGGCGAGTGCTGCCTGCCCGAGGGGTGCGGCCCCGACCTGGCGACGGTCCGGACGGGCGAGATGGAGAAGGTGGCGGTGGCGTACCGCGCGTCGCTTGCGCACTTCCGGTACTGGAACGCCTCCCTGCCGGTCGAGTCGTTCCCGATGCGGCACGAGATCTACGCGAAGTGGCAGTCGCAGGGCGACCCGATCGCGGACGTCGTGGCCGAGATCCGCCGCTTCCGTCCGGACCTGGTCCTGACCTTCGACCCCGACCGCGGCGCCACCGGGCACCCCGAGCACCAGTTGACGTCGCGCATCGCGACCAGCGCCGTGAAACTGGCCGCCGACCCGTCGCAGGCGGCGGGCGGGCTGCCCCCGCACCGGGTGGAACGGACCTACCACCTGCTGAACCGCTTCTGGGTCTACCGCATGATGGGTGCCGCCGACCCGGGCCCGGTCACCGAGGTCTTCGACGCCTCGCTGCCGGCCCTCCCCGGGATGTCGTGCAGCCAGTTCATGGCCGAGGCCACGCGTTATCACCGCACCCAGGACAACGACATGGGCATGGTGCGGCGCGTCCGGTCGGCCGCCTTCGACGAACTGGCCATGCGCCGCGTCGATCCCTTCACCCAGGCATTCGATCCTGCCGAACCGAAGATGCTGAAGGGGATGGGGTAGGGTCCGCCCCTTTCATCCCGTTGCCAGGAACGCCCGCACCAGGGCCGGGGTCAGGAAGGAGTCGCGCACCCCGGGGAAGAACGCCTGCTGCATCCGCGCCCGTCGGCGGTCGTCCACGCGGGTAAGGAACGCGTCGTACAGCGCGCGCCCCTCGGCCGGCTCGATCTCGGGATGGTGCTGGAATCCCCAGACGGGCCCGCGGGACCAGCGGATCACGGCGTGCGCGCAACGCGGCGTGGTCGCCAGGGTGATCCACTCCGGGGGCGGCGCGTGCACCTCGTCGAGGTGCGACGCGTACACGAACGCCGGGGAGGGCAGGGCGGCGGCGATCGGGTCGCACGCCCGCAACGCCTCGTTCCATGCGATTTCCACCCACCCGAACTCGGGCGTGGGCGTCGCCCGCACGAACTCCCGTCCCGACAGCGCCCGCACGGCCAGCTGGTGGCCGAAGCAGGACGCCAGGATCGGCACCCCCTCGCCCGCCAGCACCCGCACGCACTCCCCCGCCGCCCCGATCCACGGGTCGTCCGCGTTGATGGTCGCCTCGCTGCCCGTCACGATCGCGTGCGAGTATCCCGAAACGCCGTCCGGCAACTCGCCGTCCGCCGTCCGGAACGCCTGGAACGTCGCCCCCGGCGGCAGGTGCCGCGTCCAGTGGAAGACCGGGCCGTACACGTCCGGTTCCAGGCTGTTGTCCAGGATCAGCAGCCGCACGGTGCCCATGTCGTCTCCCGGGGTTCGCACGGGGAGGGAACCCGCCGCTACCAGCCGCACTTGCGGCCGGCGTTCTGCTTCTTCAGCCACTGCTGCAGCGGCGCGAAGTACTCCAGGATGGCACCCGCATCCATCCGCGTCTCGCCCGTCATCGCCTGCAGCGCCTCGGGCCACGGCCGCGACAGCCCCATCTCCATCATCTTCTGGATGCGGGCCCCGGCCTGCCGGTTCCCGTGGATGCTGCACTGGTGCAGCGGCCCCTTGAACCCCACCACCTGCCGGCACAGCGCGCGGTGGAACTGGAACTGCAGGATGGCCGCCAGGAAGTACCGCGTGTACGGCACGTTCGCCGGGACGTGGTACTTCGCGCCCGGGTCGAAGTCGTCCTCGGTGCGCGCCACGGCCGGGGCCACGCCCTGGTATTTCCTCCGCAGGTCCCACCATGCCTCGTTGTACTTCGCGGGCGGGATGCTGCCGTCGAACACGCCCCACCGCCACTTGTCCACCAGCAGCCCGAACGGCAGGAACGCGACCTTCTCGATCGCGCGCTTCATCAACGGGTTCAGGCCGCCCGCCGGCTCGCGGTCGATCAGCCCGATCTTCTTCAGGTACCCCGGCGTCACCGACAGCGCGATCAGGTCGCCCAGAGCCTCGTGGAACCCGTCGTTGGCGCTGTTCAGGAACAGCGGGTCCAGGTCCCGGTAGGCGAACTGGTAGTAGTTGTGCCCCAGTTCGTGGTGGATGGTGGTGAAGTCCTCGTCGTTGACCTGGATGCACATCTTGATGCGCAGGTCCTCCTGGTTGTCCACGTCCCACGCCGACGCGTGGCAGACCACGTCGCGGTCTCGCGGCTTCGTCAGCATCGACCGCTCCCAGAAGGTCTTCGGCAGCGCCGCCAGGCCCAGCGACGTGAAGAACGCCTCGGCGTACTTCACCATCCGCCTCTCGTCGGTGCCGCGCGCCTTGAGGATCCTCTCCAGGTCGATGGCGGACGCGCTGTGCGGGTCGGGCGCCAGCAGGTCGAACAGGTTGCTCCACTCCTGCGCCCACAGGTTGCCCAGCAGGTGCGCCGGGATCGGCTGGCCCTCCCGCACGTTCGCCTTGCCGTACACCTCCTGCAGCTTCGCGCGGACGTGGCAGTGCAGGTCCCGGTACAGCGGCTCCACCTGCCGCCACAGCCGGTCGGTCTCGGCCTGGAAGTCCCCCGGCGGCATGTCGTACCGCGACGTCCACAACTCGCCCAGGTCCTTGAACCCGACCTCGCGCGCGCCCTCGTTGGCCAGTTCCACGAATCGCCGGTACGACTCGCGCATCGGCGGCGAGACCTGGTGCCAGCCCTTCCAGGTGTCCAGCAGTTCGTCGTGGTTCCGGCTCTTCGCCAGGATCCCGGTGATCTTCACCAGGTCCAGGCATTCGCCCTCCAGGCGTTCGGGACAGTACTTCCCCTTGCCGTACAGGCTGTCCATCGTGGTGCTGATGCGCGCCAGTTCCGCCCGCCGGGCCGGGTCGCGCGGGGCCGGCATGTCCAGGCCCAGCTTCAGCAGGTTGATCTTGCGGCGCAGCACCTCGGGCAGGGTCACGGAATCCCACCGCGTCGCCTCGGCCGCGCGCCGGCCGACGTATTCCATCACCGCCTCGTTGGCCCGCGCGCCCAGCAGTTCGGTGTCGTGCGTGATGTAGGTGTTCCGGACCCAGTCGGTCCGCGCCTGGTAGACCCAAAGGTCCATCAGTTCGGCCTCGACGGTCTTCAGCCAGGCCTCGGCCCCGTCGGCGGTCGGCGGCGTCTCCTGGGCCCGCAGCGCCGGCGATGCGCACAGCACCGCGGCAAACGCCAGGACGACACGGGTGCGGCGCTTCACGGGACCCTCCGGGTTGCAGTCCCGTGAATGGCAACACAGGCGCGGGATTTGTTCAAGCAGTCGCGGCGCGGGCAGGCGGCCGTTCGAGGCCGGCGCGGCTGGCGGGAAACCCGGCGCGGTGTCGGGAAATCCTACAGAAAGGGTCCGGGTGTACCGAGGGCGCGAGGGATACCATGCCTGGATTCCATAGTGGATACCGCTGATTATGGGCGCATGGCCAGATCGTCCCGCGCGGCATCCTTCCTGCATGACTTTCCAATGGGTTGGCGTATGGTGCCGCCGGTACCTGGGAGGAGAAGATGTTGTCGGACAGCATGACTTGGGCGGTGATGGTGACGAACCTGGTGCTGGCGGGGTTGACCCTGGCCCTGGTGGTGGCCTGCCTGGCGGGCGGGTGCGCGGCGTGGCGCCAGAGCCTGCGGGACCACCAGGAGCACAAGAGCCTGCCCCGGCACGCCTGAGCCGCGTCACCCGGCCCAGGGTCGAGTCTCAGCGCCTCGGTGCAGTTCCGTCATCCCCGGTCCGCTCGATGCCGTAGCGGCGCATCTTCTCGTACAGGGTGGAACGGTCGATCCCCAGGATCGACGCGGCCTCGCTGATGTTGCCGGACGTGCGGCGCAGCACTGCCCGGACGACCTCCAGTTCGACCTCCTTCAGGGACAGGTGGGACGGCGCCACGAAGCCGCGATCCGGCGATGTCGAGCGGCCCAGGAAGTAGAAGTCGGGCGCGTCCAGGCGGGGGCCGCGGCACGTCACCAGGGCGCGCTCGATGGCATTCTCCAGTTCGCGCACGTTGCCGGGCCAGGAATGGCCGCACAGCCTCTCCAGCGCCGCGCGGGTCAGTTCCGGCTGGGACCGCCCCGACTCGTGGCACGTCGTCGCGATGAAGTCCCGCGCCAGGGGTTCCACGTCCTCCAGGCGGCGGCGCAGGGGGGGGACCTCCAGGTGGATCACGTTCAGCCGGAAGAACAGATCCTCCCGGAACCGGCCGGACTGGACGGCCTCGTGCAGGGGCCGGTTCGTGGCCGCGATGAAGCGGACGTCCACCGCGATCTCCTCGGTGCCGCCCAGCCGGAACAGCCGCCGCTCCTGCAGCACCCGCAGCAGGTCCGACTGCACCTTGGGCCCCACGTCGGGGATCTCGTCCAGCAGCAGCGTCCCCCCGGACGCCAGTTCGAACTTGCCCGGCCGCCGCCCCACCGCGCCGGTGAACGCGCCGCGCTCGTACCCGAACAGTTCGGACTCCAGCAGGGTCTCGGGCAGCGCGGCGCACGACAACTGCACGTAGGGCCCGTCGCGGCGGTGCCCCGACTCGTGGATCGCCCGGGCGACCAGTTCCTTGCCCGTGCCGCTCTCGCCCTCGATCAGGACCGTGGAACGCAGGTCGGCCACCTCGCGGGCCATCTCGAACAGCCGGTGCATCTGCGGATTGCGACTGACCATGCCGCAGAACCGGACCTCGGCACCCGGCGCGCCCCCCGGTTCCGCGCGCGCCGACACCCGGCGCAGGGTGACGACCCGCTCGACGATGGCCGAGACGTCCTCCGGGGCGAACGGCTTGACGAGGTAGTCCTCGGCGCCGCCCTTCATGGCCTCGACGGCCGTGTCGACCGTCGCGTACGCCGTGATGATCACGACCGCCATGCCGGGATGGGCCTCCTTCATGCGCCGCATCGTCTCGATGCCGTCCAGCCCGCGGGGCATCTTCAGGTCCACCACGCAGACATCGTAGTCCTCGGACCGGGCCGCCTCCAGGGCGTCCTCGCCCGACGCGGCGGTCCGGCACGCGTGGCCGTCCTCGCGCAGCCAGCCCGCCAGCGAGTCGCGCACGACCTTCTCGTCGTCGACCACCAGGACGCGTCCGGATGCGCTCATGAATTGCCTCCACGGCCCTGCGCCGGCGCCGCGCGGCCTTCCACCGGCAGCCGGACCCGGAACGTCGTGCCCCGTCCCGCCTGGCTGCGCACGTCGATGGTGCCGCCGTGGGACTCCACGATCCCGTAGGCGACGGCGAGCCCCAGCCCGACGCCCTTCCCGTCCTCCTTCGTCGTGAAGAACGGGTCGAAGATGCGCGCCAGGTGTTCGGGCGGGATGCCCGTGCCGCTGTCGGCCACCTCCAGCGTGACGAATCCCTCCAGGGCCTCGTTCAGCAGGCGGACCTGCACGGTCGCGCCGTCGGGGCTGGCCTCGGCCGCGTTCATCACCAGGTTGATCAGCACCTGCTCCACCTGGCCGGCGTCGCAGGCCACACGCGGCACGCCGGGAGACGCATCCAGGACGGCCTCGATGCCCCGCATGCGCAGTTTCAGGGACAGCAGCGACAGGGTGCGGCGCGCCAGGTCCGCCAGGTCCGTCGGCTCGATCCTGGGGCGGGTCTGCCGGGCGAACGACAGCAGGTCCGACACGATGCGCCCGATGCGCGCGGTCTCCTCGGTCACCTGCGACAGGTACCCGCGCACTTCCTCGATGCGATCCGGGGGAATGCCGCCGGAATCGATCAGGCGCAGGACCAGACGGGACAGGTTCAGGACCCCCGAGATGGGGTTGTTGATCTCGTGGGCCACCGACGCCGCCAGCCGCCCCAGCGAGGCCAGGCGCTCGGACCGGTACAACTGCTCGCGCGCCGACTCCAGTTCGCTGGTGCGGGTCTCGACCTTGCGCTCCAGTTCGCGGGTGAAGGCGTCGACCTCCCCCTTGGCGGTCGCCAGGCGCTGGCGCATCTCCTCGAAGGCGTACTGCAGCCGGGACAACTCGTCCTGCGCGACTTCCGGCGGCAGGGGCTCGCGCATCGTGTCGGGGCCGTTCGCACCCGTGCCGGACGCGCCGGGCGGCTGCAGGTCCAGCCCGCCGATCGCCCGCGTCGCGCGGATCATGCGCTGGATCGGCCGGGCCACCAGCCGGCGCGTGAAGAACACGATCACCAGGCCCAGCAGCGCGATCTCCAGCACGGCGCGGCTGGTCGTCCAGGCCCGCAGGATCGACAACTGCTCCTGCATCGGCCCCGTGTCCATGCTGACGTCCAGCACGCCCAGAACCTGGATGTCCTCGGGGTGCGCGTGGCACTCGGCGCGGCTGCACGCCGGCTCGTTGTAGATCGGCGTGACCATGCCCAGCACGCGCCGCCCGAACCGGTCCTGGAACACGCGCGACCGCGACGGGACGTCGACGCGCACCAGCGGCTGCTGGCTGGAATGGCACAGGTCGCAGGCCTCCGCGTGCTTGTCGACCATCGCGTGGAGGTCGTCGCCGGTCGAGAACATGACCCGCCCTTCCTTGTTGAAGATGCGGATCTTCTCGATGCCCGCCTGGCGGCCCACCGTCTGCATGACCTTGTAGGCGGACTGGCGCTGGTCCAGCAGCATCGCCTCCCAGGTGGCCGACCGGATGGTCTGGGACAACTGGTCGGCCCCGCGCACCATCTCCCGCAGCAGCAGGCTCTCCTGGTTCCGCATCACCAGCACGGCCGAGATGCCGGACACCAGCGTCACGATGATGGTCAGGGACACGATGAGGCGGGGAGCCAGGCCCAGGCGTCGCCACCAGCGGGGAGCCAGGGGATGTCCAGGAACTCTGTCGGCGGGTCCGGGCATGAGCCGCCTCCGGGCCGGCGTCCGGGATCCAGTCGCCTCCGGGCGCCGGACGCGCTACTTCGCCGCCGCCTCTTCCAGCCGCCGGTCCGGGTGCAGCGGGTCGAACGGCTTGACCGTATCGGAGTGGCAGGTCGAGCAGCGGGCCAGCGTCGGCGCATCGCCCGCGTGGCCGCCCTCCTGCTCCTGGTGGCAGTGCAGGCACAGGCCGTGCATCGCGTCCATGTACCCCGGTGCCAGGCCGATGTTCGGCGCCGCGCGCGGCTTGAAGGCGGCACCCGGCGGTATCATCGATTCGTGGCAGTCCAGGCACGGCTTCGAGTTCTCGAGGTCCTTCGGCCGCGAGGTGTCCTCGTGGCAGGTCAGGCAGCCGGGCCCCTTCGCCAGGAGGTCCTGGTGCAGCCGGTGGTCGAAGATGCTGACCGGGAGGTGCTCGTCCCGGTGGCACTCGCTGCAGCCGGTCGCGCGCGCGCCGGGCTTGACCATGTGGTGGCAGAAGGCGCACTTGTCGTCGCCCTCGGCCACGTCCACGTGCATCTTGTGGTCGAACCGGACGCCCTTGTCGTTCCGGTTGCCGTCCAGGATCATCATGTCGCCGTAGCCCGGGCGATGCACCGTCTGCGCCACCACCGGCCAGCCGTCCAGCGTGCTCGACGGCAGCAGGGCGGTGGCCATCGCCGCGCCCGCCACGAACATCACGGCACCGCGGATCAGGCGCGGCCGGAACGCGTGGATGTCCGGCAGGCGCTCGCGGCCCTTCAGCATCGGCCCGCCGTGCATCAGGTGGAACCGTTCCGCGATCCAGAAGAAGACCAGCGCGAACCCGGCCACGATGCCGAAGGAGATCGCCAGTTCGGTCCAGGAAGGTACGTAGCGGGTGCCCGTGGTCCCGATCATGGCCAGGCCGCCCACGTCGATCCGGTGGAAGACGAAGCCGACCACCGTGAAACCGGCCGCCGTCGCCAGCGTCTTCATGCGGCGCCGCGTGTACGGGATCGTCAGCAGCGTCGCCGGGATCAGCACCGACACCGCGATCTCGACCCAGAACAGGCCCGGTTCGAAGCCGCCGTCGAAGGCGTGCGGCAGCACCCCGCGGATCGCCAGGTCGCCGATGCGCACGGCCAGGTAGAACCACAGCACGCCGGCCGCGACCTTGCCCAGGCCCTGCAACAGGTCCAGTTCGTACTCCTCCTCGTACAGCCACGACGAGAACAGCGACTCGGTCGTGACCATCATCAGGCCCAGGGCGATGGCCGAGATGAAGAACAGGATGGGCAGGATCGGCGTGTACCACAACGGGTCCAGCCGGTGCGGCATGATCAGGAACAGGCTGCCCAGCGACGACTGGTGCAGGGTGGACAGCATGATGCCCAGGATGACCAGCGGCACGGTCGCCTTGTGCAGGGCCTTGTGGATGCCGGCCAGCAGGGGGTGCTTCGACATCTCCAGCATCACCGGCAGGAACTCCAGCAGCAGGACGGTCAGGTACAGCATCACGCACCAGCCGACCTCGAACAGCGGCGAGCGGGGGTTCCAGTAGACGATCATGTGCCAGATGGACCAGGGGAGGCCGAGGTCGAACAGCAGGCCGACGACGACGGCCGCGTAGCCCAGGAACGCCGTCAGCACGGCGGGCCGCAGGATGGCCCGGTACCGCTCCAGGTGGAAGACGTAGACGGTCGCGGCGATGCAGAACCCGCCGGCCGCCAGCGCGACGCCGCCCATGACGTCGAAGCCGATCCAGAAGCCCCACGGGGTCAGGTCGGTCAGGGCCGTGGTGGGACCCAGGCCGCGCCAGAAACGGAACACCGCGATCGCGGCCGCGGCGCCGACCAGGAACCACAAGGCGCTCTTGACGGTCTTGAGGCGCTTCATCCTCATGGTCAGCCCTCCTTCCCGTCGCGGGCGTCGTGCGGCGTGTCGTGCCCGTGGCCGCCGTGAGCGTCCGGCAACGGGCGTCCCTCCTTCGCGGCCTTCTCGTGCTGCATCCGGATGCGCCGCTCGATCACCCAGTAGATGCCCGTCATCAGGGCGCCCATCGTCACGAACACCGGGGGCACGGCTCCCATCGCCGTCGCGGTGCGTGCCGGCATCGGGCGCTCGTCCAGCTTGTTGCCCAGCGTCAGCAGGTCCAGTTGCATCGGGGCCAGGTACAGCACGCACGTGCCGCCCACCTCGTGCTCGCCGAATACGGTCGGCAGGTAGCGGTCCGGCGCCTCCGCGATGCGCTTCTTCGCCTCGGCCAGCAGTTCGTCGCGCTCGCCGAAGATCGTGGCGCCGACCGGGCACGCCGCAGTGCACCCGGGCTGGACGCCCTTCGACACGCGGTCCTGGAAGCACATCTGGCACTTGCGCACGTAGGGAACGGCGGACTCCCAGTCGTACCGCGGGATGCCGAACGGGCAGGACATCATGCAGTAGCGGCAGCCCAGGCACTTGTCCGAGTCGTAGGTGACCGGGCCTTCCCCGGTCTTCTGCAGCGCGCCCACGGGGCACGCCGACACGCACGCGGGCTGGATGCAGTGCATGCACTGCTTGCGGACGAACTTCCCGTCCTTGCGCAGGACCGAGCACCAGCGCACGGCGGACAGCCCGTCGTCCAGCAGCCAGCGGAAGGGCAGCACGGTGCCCAGGTCGTTGGCCACGCGACACGCCTCCACGCAGCGCTCGCAGCCGATGCACTTCGTCACGTCCGTGAGGATGGCCTTCATGCCGACACCTCCTGGCGATGCTGGATGGCCTTGTCGAACGCGTCGGGCAGCAGGACGCAACGCGCCAGGCGGGTGAACGGCACGGTCAGCAGCAGGCCGTCGGCCGAGAAGAAGTGGATCAGCGCGGTCGTGTCCGGGGACAGGGGGCTGCGCCCGGGATGCGCGACCAGGTAGCCCGACACGAACGCCAGCAGGGCCAGGATCATCGGCAGCCAGTCGAACTTCAGCATCACGGCGCGGTACTGCGAGTTGGCCAGCCGCACCAGCAGCAGCAGGGCCAGGGCGACCATCGTCAGCTTCGTCAGCAGGTCCGACACCGCGGCCGGGACGACCGGCCAGTCCAGGTGCAGGCTGCGGCCCCACAGGCGGGCGTGTCCCAGGTAGAACAGCGGGACGATCACCACGCCGGCCGCGACGATCCACGTCAGGATCTCGCCGGCCAGCCCGAAGCGCCTGGCGCGGCGGGCCGGCAGCACCCAGGAGAAGATCGCGCGCAGGACGTCCCTGGCACCGTGCTGCCAGGTCGCGGAAGACCGGGCGACGACCAGCGCGTTCTGGACGAACTGCGCCGCCATGCCCAGGACCGCGACGACCAGCGCCAGCCGGAACATCGGTCCGCTCGTGAATTCCAGCAATGCCTGCACGCCCACCTCCGCCGTTTCGGGCCCGGGATGCACCGGACGGTGCCTGCCGCGATTCTAGGCAAACGGGGTGAGAATGGTCCACAAAAAAAGAGCATGCACGCATCCGGAATCATCATGCCCGGAAACAGGAGGGATTCTCAGGGGAGAACGGGGCGGGTGCCGGGGGGGGGGGTCAGTTGACGATCGCTTCCATCAGGGGCGTGCCCTGGGTCAACGGGACGGGGGGTTCGCCCTCCAGCGTCAGGGTCAGGTTGGCCTCGCCGCGCGAACGGTAGATGACGGGGTTGCCCGCCACGGCCTGCGCGATCGTCCGCTGGGCCCAGGGCAGGCGTTCCAGCACGCCGTCTCGGTCGTGCAGCCCCTTGGCCGTCAGCGTGCCCGTCAGCGTCAGGCTCGGGCGCTTGACCTCGAGGTTGTAGACCGTGTCGTAGGAGTGGCCCTTGGGCTTCGGGTCGCGGACGGGGGTATCGGTCTTCAGCGTCACGGCGTCGGTCACGGCCAGGACCTTCTCCCGGTTGGTGACGACCATCCGGACGACCTTCTCGCCGCCGCGGTCGGGCCGCAGTTTGAAGGCCCAGAAGGCGACCGTGTGGTCCGGGGCGTAGTAGCGCGTGGTCCACCAGTGGGACGACCACTTGCTGCTCATCTGGTTGTTGACCATGTGGTCCATGTAGCCCTGGCCCTTGACGCGGATCCGCTGGCCGCCGAACGCGATCTCGCCCTCGAAGTCGCCGCGCGGAACGTGGAAGAACGAGGTCACCCACTCGTCGCAGCCCTCGTCCAGGCAGATCCGGCCGTCGTGGAACTTCACGCCGTTCGTCCAGCCCTTCATCGTGACGTTCATGCGGAACTCGGACGCCTCGATCTTGTACCGGGCGGTACGGCCCTGCATCGACAACTGGTGCGGGCCGATCTGGATCTGCGCGTTGTCGAAGCTCTCCTTGTAGTCGTCGGTGTCGTACTCCCAGCCGAAGTTCTTCGCCTGGGACTCGCCGGGCATCGACAGGTTGACGCTGACGGCGGCGCGGCCGGAGGTCACGCCGATGTTGGTGTACATGTAGTTGACGTACAGGATGTGGCCGGCGTCGCTCTGCAGGATCGAGGTCCAGGACTCGGTGTAGTACTTCGCGCCGTCGGGGTGGCGCAGGAAGTCCAGCGTGGACGTCGCCTGCGCGGCCGCGCCCGATCGGTCCACCTTGACCTTGGCCTCGCCCGCGGCGGGCGCCAGCAGGAATGCGATCGCCAGGATCGTGGCCAGGTCCCTGTCGAGGAATCGTGTCGTCGTGCTGACCATCATCGACCTCCCGAAGCGTCGTGGAATCGAAACCGTTCGCCGGCGCCCATCGACGCGCGGCGGGCGGAACTAGTTCACCGTGGCGGAGACGGCCGTGAACGTGCCCCGGAAGGACCAGGCGGGCTTGGCGTCGGGACCGACGGTGGTATCCGGCTCGATTGGCGGGTCCTGGCTGAGCAGGGCGTTCTCGAGGGTCTCGTACAGCGGGATCGCGACCTTCTGGCCGTCCTCCTGGGTGATGGCGCCGGTCAGCACGCCACCGGTGATCGTGGTCCCGTCCACGGAGATCGTGCCCGACAGTTTCAGGGCCTGCACCGGCAGGACCAGGTCGTCGTCGCCCATCTCGACCGTGATCGACAGGGTCGTTTCCGCCGCGGACTGGAACGCTGGGTTCGCGAAGGCCAGGGAGATGGACTTCGGGGCGTCGCCGAACGCGTAGGCGCCGGCGGCGGCGGGCTTGGGACCGGTCCCCAGGCGCGCGGCCAGCGTGCCGCCGTCGCGGTCGTCGGTGTCCACGACCAGCAGCAGGTTGATCAGTTCCTGTCCGATCTGGTCGGCCACCACCGGGTTCACGAGGGCCGCCAGGTCCGCCGACAGCGGCTTGTCGAGGGTCAGGGTGTCGAACCGGAACGCCTTGCCCGCCAGGTTGTCCGTGACCTGGGGAAGGTCGCCCGCGATCACGTCCTGCTGCTGGCACGGCGGGCAGTTCACGGTCGCGTCCGGCTGGGGATACAGGGGGTCGCCGGGCAGGGCGCCCGTTCCCATGCCGGTGTAGTGCTCGTCCAGGCCGCAGGTCGCCAGCGCGCCGGCGCACAGCACGGCGGCCAGGACGGAGAAGGGCAGCACGAAGCGCGAGGGCACCATCGTCACCTCCGGGAGGCTCGCGAACAAGTCCGGCGAATGATACGCACTGCGTCAACTCCCGTCGAGTGGAATTTCCCGGGGATGCAGGGATTGCCGGCCAGCGTGCAGTTCGCGTTGACCCGTTGCGTCACGAGGGATAGCATCGCCCTCCGTCCATGGTGCCGGAGGGTTCGATGACGGTGTCGGCAGGCCGGTTGGGGACCCGTGGAATGCTGGCGGTGTCCGCCGCGCTGCTGCTGGCCGGTGCGGCCGGACCCGCGCGGGCGGGCGGGTTCCATACCCCGGATTTCGGGACGCGCCGCTGCGGCATGATGGCCGTGATGGGCAAGCCCGACGACCTGACGGCCATCTTCGCCAACCCGGCCGGCCTGACGCTGCAGAAGGGCAACAACATCTACCTGGCGGGCCAGGCGACGTTCGTGGACCTGGGGTTCAAGTTCTACAACAGCGAAGGCAAGCTGCGCGGCACCATCGAAAACGACGCCGAACTGAAGCCGACCTCCTCGTGGGGCGTGCTGCCGTACCTGGCGATCGGGTCCGACTTCGGCACGAAGAAGTTCCGGGCCGGCGTGGCGGCCTACGCGCCGAACCTGTTCGGGGCCAGCCTGCCCGAGGACCAGCCGACCCGCTACCACCTGGTGTCCGGGTTCTTCGCGGCCGTGCACGTGACCGGTGCGGTGGCGTACGAGATCGTGGACCAGTTGTCCATCGGTGGCGGCATCAGCGCGGTTTACATGCGCCAGCAGGGCAGCCAGTACATGAACCTGAAGGTCAACGCCAACCCGGACCTGCGCTGGGACAATTCCGAGGCGCTGCGCAAGCAGGACATCAAGCTGGACCTGACCGGCGAGGGCGTCACCTGGGACTGGAACCTGGGCCTGCTGTTCCGGCCGATCCGGACGCTGGGCATCGGCTTCTCGTTCATCAGCGGCGCCGACGTCACCCTGAACGGCAAGGTGTCCGCGCAGATGGCGGGCAAGTCGAAGGAGACCGTCGACCAGACCACGAAGTTCATCATCCCGTTCACGCTGCGGGCCGGCCTGAACTGGGAGTTCGTCAAGAACGTCGAGTTCGGCATCGACGTCTTCTACTGGCACTACCAGACCCTGCAGGAACAGGTCATGAAGCTGAAGAAGCCGCTGGCCGGCATGACCGAGATGCGGACGCCCAAGGACTACAACAATGCCTGGAACGTCAGCCTGGGCCTGATGTACCGGCCGATCGACCAGCTGGACCTGATGCTGGGCTACCAGCATGACGCCACGCCGATACCCACCCGCACCCTGTCGCTGGACAACATCACGCGCAGCCACAACGGCATCTCGATGGGCGCCCGGTGGCGCGCGCTGGACTGGCTGCAGGTCGGCCTGACCTACCAGCGCACGTGGTACGAGATGCTGAACATCCAGGACAGCGTGCTGAACCCGCCGTCGAACGGGAAGGGCCACGGCTCGATGCACCACGTCGCGCTGGACCTGGCCTTCAAGCTGCCATAGGCGCCGTTCGCCGGCCGCAGGTCGCTCCCCCACGGGACGGGCCATGACCGGTCTCCCTTCTCCCGAGGCCTTCCTGGAATGGAACGGGCGTGTCGTGGCGCCGGACCGCGTCGTGCGGGACGGGTGGTCGCTGCGCGCGTCCTTCGACGGCCTGGGCGAGGTCGAGGACCGCGTCGTCGAGACGGCGGACGACGGGCGGATCGTCGTGGTGGAGCGGGCCTGGCGGATCGCGGGGCGGGGGACGCTGCGGACCTCGTACGGCGTGTCGTGGGGCGGCGAGGCGACGCGCTGGGTGGTGCCCGCGGTGATGTACGACGGCAACCGGGTGGGCGAGGGGCGCTTCCCGCGGGGCGGGGCCGAGGTCGGGTGGGCGTTCCGGGAGGACCGGTGCGCGCTGCCGTCGGCGTCCTTCGTGTCGGACGGGGCGGCGTGCGTCGGGCTGTGGACCATCCCGGCCGCCCGCGAGGCGGACCTGTCGTGCGTGCGGACGCGGGCCCGGGACGGGCGGTTGCACCTGTCGGTGGAATGGCCGCTGGCGGAGGAGCCGGTGGCCTACCGTCGCAAGTGGTACCCGTTCGGCGGTCCGCGGCGGGGAGTGCACCGGGCGATGCGCGTGGAGGGCGCGTGGTCGGGGGCGCGGCGGTTCGTGGTGTTCGCGTCGGCGACGGGCGGCATGGACGGGCTGCACGCGGCGCTGCGGTGGTGGTGGGAGCGGCTGGGCCAGGCACCGGCGGTGCCGGACCTGGCGGGGATCGTGGGAGCGAAGGCCGGGCACGTCGTGCGGAACCTGCACGTGCGGGACGGGGACGCGGAGGGATTCGTCGAGGCCCGCCTGGCGCACCTGCCGGTGCTGAACACGCTGTCGGCGGGGTTCCTGGGCCGGAACGTGGAACTGGCGCTGTCGCTGTACCGGATCGGGGGGGCGACGGGCGAAGCTCGGCTGGTGGACCTGGCGACCCGGGTGGCGGACTTCTTCCTGCGGGGGGCGTTGCCGAACGGCCTGTTCCGCACGGACTGGCAGCGCGCGCGGCGGCGCTGGACGGGCCTGGCGTACGCGGGGCGCGAGGATCTGTCCTGCCGGATGATGGGCGAGGCGGGCGTGGCGTTCCTGCGGCTGGCCGACGAGGCGCGCGAGGCGGGCCGGGACGGGGCGCGATGGTTCGACCACGCGCGCCGCCTGGGGGACTTCTTCGCGGCGAACCTGCCGGCGGACGGCAACCCGGGCAAGTGGTGGTCGCCGGACGGCCGGCGCGTGGACGACACCGGTACGAACGGAGCGTACATCGCTTGGTTGCTGGCCGAACTGCACGCGCGGACCGGCGATCCGCGGCACCTGGACGCGTTGCGGCGGGCGGCGGGCGTCTTCGCGGCGTCGGCCCTGCGCGGCGACCTGTCGGGCGACACGCTGGACGCGCTGTGCATCGACAAGGAGGCGGGCCACGCGGTGCTGCGGGCGCTGCTGGCGGCGTGGCGGGAGACGGGCGACGAAACGCACCTTCGAGGCGCGCTGGGCGCGGCCCGGTTCACGGACACCTGGGTCTTCGGCTGGGACGTGCCGTTTTCCGCCGGGACGCCGCTGGGACGGCGGGGCTTCCGGACGACCGGCGGCACGGCGGTGTCCGTCGCCCACCACCACCTGGACCCGTACGGCGTCGCGATTGCGCTGGACTACCTGCGGCTGTGGAGGGCGACCGGCGACGCGCACTGGCGGCGGGTGGCGCGCTGGATGATCGCGTACGGCGCGCAACTGGTGTCGTCCCCCGAGGACCCGCTGGGCCGGTCGGCGCGGTTCCACGGCTGGCAGCCCGAGCAGGCGAACCACACCGACTGGGCGTACTGGTCGCAATGGGCCTCGCCGCGAGGTTCCTTCTACTCCGATATCGCGTGGGTGCCGGCCCTGACGCTTGGGGCCTTGCTGGACCTGCGCCGGGAGTTCCCGGACGAGGCGGGGTTCGAACTGCAGCGGCCCGCGTTGCCCGGGCCCGGCGATCCCCCGGCCTTCGGCTGGCCGGGGCGCCTTGTCGGCCGCCTGAACCGCATCGCCTGACCGCGAATCACAAATCAGGGACAGTCACCATTATTGATGACGTAACTGCTGGAAATGATTACGTCAGGATAAGAGGGGCGAGGTTGCGTAGGAAATTCAATTGGTTGAATGAGGAATAATGGTGACTGTCCCTGAATTCCCTCTGAATTCCCCTGAATTTCAATAGGGGCAGCAGCAGTTCGCGTCGGTGCAGCCCATCAGGTAGATCTGGATCAGGTGCTGGCCCTGGTCGTCGGAGGTCTTCCCGTCCAGCACGATCGTGTACCAGCCCTCGATGTCCGCCGTGAACAGGAGGTTGCCGCATCGCGCCGGCTCTTCCTTGAACTTGCAGCTCGACGTCTCGTCCTGGCAGGTGATCAGCGACGGTTCGTCGCCTGCGCAGGACGTGCCGCGGTAGGCCTTCAGGACCATCTCGATCGTGTCCGCCTGGACCATCTGCACGTTCACCTGCTCGCCAGGCAGCAGGTAGATCCGGTAGAAGAGGTCGTTGCCGGCATCCCGGCACCCCTGGTCGAGGTCGTCGTTGTTGTCGAAGTCGTCCTCGTCCCAGGTCTTGGGGTTGGCCATGTGGTTCTGCAGCACGCCGGCCTGGATGCGGCCGATGCCGATTGCCTGGCCGCACTTCCTGCCGTCGCCGGCCACCCCGAAGCACTTCTCGGTCCCCAGGTCGCACGGCGGGGGGCCCGGGTCGAAGAACGCGTCGGCTTCCGCGTCGGGCGCGGTGTCATCAACCGCATCGACGGCGGCGTCCGGGCCCGTTTCCTGCGCCGCGTCCGGAGCCGGCAGTTCCGGGCCGACGGCCTCTTCCGTCGTCTCGGCCGCCGCGTCCTGCCCCGCGGTCTCCTGCCCGGCGTCCTGCCCCGCGTCACTCCCGGCGTCAACCCCGACGTCCAGCCACATCGGCAGGTCGGCGTCCCCCGACGGGTCGGCGTCCCCGCCGCACGCTGCCGCGAACCCCGACACCACCAGGACCCCGATCACCCGCGCCCACTGCATCCGCCGTCCGGTCATCGCCGTTCCTCCGTCCCCGCCCGCCTTCCGGTCGGGAAGAGCGCATTCTAGGGAAAAACCCGGGCCTGGGAACCCCTGGCCTCGCCGTCCCGCATCCGGGATGCCCTTCCCGGGTGCCGCGTGCCTTGCCATCGGGCCCCGACCGGCGTAACCTTCCCCCGATGGACCTTCGCAAAAGCAAGTACATCCTCCCCAACCTGTTCACGCTCAGCAGCGTGCTGTTCGGGATGATCGCGGTGGTCTGGGCGATGGAGGGCACGGCGGAGGCCTTCCGCCGGGCGGCGCTGGCCATCCTGATGGCGGCCATCGCGGACGGCCTCGACGGCCGCGTCGCGCGCATGACGCGCACCGAGACGAAGTTCGGCGTCCAGTTGGACTCCCTGGCCGACGTGCTGTCCTTCGGGATGGCGCCGGCCGTGCTGGCATACGCCTTCGCGCTGGGTCAACTGGATCGCGGCGGCGGTTACGCGGGCCTGCTGCTGGCCTTCGTCTACGTGGCCTGCGGCGCGATGCGGTTGGCGCGCTTCAACGTGCAGGCCGACCGGGCGCGCACCCCGTCGCACTTCTTCACCGGGCTGCCGATTCCCGGCGCGGCCGGCATCGTGGCGACCCTGGTCTGGACGTGCGTGGACCTGGGTATCGGCGACCCGGTGCGCCTGGTCCTGACCGGGACCGCGATGCTGACGGGCGCGATGCTGATGGTCAGCACGATCCGCTACCGGAACTTCAAGCACGTCCGCGTCTCGGTGCCGGGGAAGGCCATGATCCTGGTGGCGCTGGGACTGGTGCTGATCGCCGTCGTCAAGACGCGAGCCAGCGCGGTGCTGCTGGCTCTGGGCACCGCCTACGTGGTGATGGGGCCGGCCGAATGGCTGGTCGTCCTGGCCTGGCGGGCCCGCCCGGGTCGCCGCGCCGCCCAGCGCGGCCGGGAACCCTAGTTCCAAGGATTCGCCACAAGTCCTGTCGCGGCGCGGGGCCTTCGCGGAGGAGGGAGGGGCGGCCTTCGATCGCCTTCGGGCCCGGTGCGATTCCTGCGGAAAGGGCAGGACGATCGTCAGGGGATCCCGGCAGCGCGCTCCAGGTCGGCCAGCAGGGTCGGGTCGGGATCCAGGTCGCCGGCACGGGCGTTCTCGGCCGCGTGGGCCGCGGTCTTGGCGCCGCACAGCGCGGTGGTGATCCCGGATCGGGCCAGCACCCACGCGACGGACGCCTGCGACGACGGCAACCCCTGCATCCGGGCCACCGAAGCCACGCGGTCGGCCGCCTTCAGGTTCTCCAGGAACGCCTCGCCCTGGAACCTCGGGTCGGTCGCCCGGACGTCTCCGGGCTGGAAGCGCCAGGCCGGGGTGAACTTGCCCGTCAGCAGGCCGCGCGCCAGGGGTTCGTACGCCAGCACCGCCAGGTCGTTCTGGCGACAGATCGGCAGCAGTTCCTTCTCGAAAGTGCGGTTCAGCAGGCTGTACGCCTCCTGCACCGACACCACGGGGCCGGCCGCGATGGCGCGCCGCAGTTCTTCCGGCTGCATGTTGGAAACGCCGATCGCCAGCACCTTGCCGGCCTGAACCAGCCGGGCCATTGCGCCGACCGCGTCCTCGACGGGCCAGGACGGGTCGGGCCAGTGCATCTGCAGCAGGTCGATCACGTCCGTGCGCAGCCGCCGCAGGCTGGCGTCCACCTGCGCCACCAGGCCTTCCGGCGAGTAGTCCATCCGCAGCAGCCCGGGCCGCGGCTCGACCGGCCCGCACTTCGTCGCGATCCGCACGTCCTTCCGGATTCCCGTCAGCGCCTCGCCCAGCACCTCTTCGGCACGGCCAACGCCATAGATGGGTGCGGTGTCGAAGAAGGTGACGCCCAGGTCCAGGGCGCGGTGGATCGCCTTGACCGAGTCCCGGTCGTCCGTCCGCCCGAAGTCCTGGCCCCCCATCGCCCACGTGCCGACCGCCACCACCGACACGTCGAAACCCGCCTTTCCCAGCCGTCGATACCGCATCGCTCCTCCCGTTGATCTGCAGGGTCCCGGGGGCCGGCCTTCCTTGACACCCCAGGGGGGTCACCCTACCATTCTACCCGTATCGAGACGGTCCCGGAGGTCCCGGGCTGAAGCGCCCTTGCACTTTCGGGACCGGCCCATCCAGCCTGGGAGAACGTGATGATGCGAACGACGATGCGGAGGGCCGCGCTGGCCGCGCTGGTGGCTGCCATGATCCCCGCGGCGGTCCTGGCCCAGGCGCCCCAGCCCTCCGACGCGACGCCCCCGCCCGCGCCGGTCGAGCCCGCGGCAGTCGAGCCCGCGCCGGTTCCGGCCGAGGCCCCCGCCCCCGTGCCGGAGGCGACCGCGCCGGCCCCCGTGACCAAGGCGCCGCCCGTCGCCGAGGATCCCAAGGACCAGGCCCGCGCGATGGCGGCCCAGGGACAGGCGCTGTACGACGAGGGGAAGTACGTCGAGGCCGCCGCGGCCTTCGAGAAGGCACAGGCCCTGTTCGCGCACCCGTCGAACCTGTTCAACGCGGCCAAGGCGTGGGAGAAGGCGGCCGAGTACGAGAAGGCCGGCGCCACCTACAAGGCCTACCTGGACCTGTACAAGGCGCAGAACTACGGCACCGACGCCCCCGATGCCGCCGACGTGGCGCGCACCATCGAGGTGCTGAAGGAGAAGGCCTTCCTGGCGCTGCCCGAGGTCACGATCGACTCGGACCCGTCCGGCGCCGAGATCTACGTCAACGACCCGGTCAAGGTGCTGGGGACCACCCCCTACCAGACCCACCTGCCCGCCGGCACCCACAAGGTGTTCCTGCAGAAGAAGGGCTACCAGGGATTCGAGCGCGAGTTCGTGGTGCGGTCCCGGGACGCCCTGCGGCTGACGTTCGCGATGGAGAAGATCAAGAACGACGGCTTCGTGCGGGTGAAGACCAACATCCGCAAGGCCCGCATCTACATCGACGGCAAGGTCGTCGCGGTGTCCCCGTTCACCGAACCGCTGCCGGTCGAGGCGGGCGTGCACCAGGTCGTGGTCGAGAAGGAGGACTACACCCAGGAGTCGCAGGCCGTCACGGTCCGCGCCGGCGTGGTGACGGACGTCAAACTGGACCTGAAACTGGCCAACAAGTCGTTCTCGTGGCGCGGCGGCCTGGGCATCACGTCGCTGATCCTGGGCGGCGGGTGCGTCGGTGCCGGGTACTGGCTGCAGACGATGGCGAACAAGGAGTACAAGGGATCCGACGCCTATTTCCCCCCCAAGGAGGCCAGCGGCGACTTCAAGACCTACCGGAAATGGTCCTACGTGGGCTATGGCGTGGGAGGGGGCCTGCTGGCGATCGGCACGGCGCTGATCATCTGGGAGGCCGTGCGGTCGGAGGTGCGGTCGGCGGACCTGGTCAAGGACGATCGGCTGCCGATACCCATGGCGGGCCCGACGCCTGGCGGCGGGGGGGTCATGGTGGGTGCGTCGGGGACCTGGTGAGGAGGCGGGGATGACTCGATTCTTGGGATACTCGGCGCTGGCGGCCTGCGCCCTGGTGGCGGCGTGCATATCGGGCATCGAGCCGCCGCCGCCGACGGCGATGGTGCGGATCGAGGGCGGTCCGTACGTGTTCGGCGCCGAGGAGTACTGCCTGGGCATCGGCACGACGATGGAGGACTGCGCCGGGGTCGGCACCTCGAAACAGGTCACCAACCTGCCGAAGTTGTGGCCGGTGGTGGAAGTGAAGGAACTGCCCACGTTCTGGATCGACAGCAACGAGGTCACGAACGGCCAGTTCCGGTACTTCTGCAAGGAGGCGGGGGGCTGCGACCAGAAGGGGACCGGCACCACGACGATGCCCGACTACTACGGAAATTCCGACTTCGACGACTACCCGGTTCTGCAGGTGACGTGGGCGCTGGCCGATCGGTATTGCAAGTGGGTCGGCAAGCGGTTGCCGACCGAACTGGAGTGGGAGCGTGCCGCGGCCGGTCCGGCCGCCACCGACTGGACGGCGAAGCGCAGCACGACGATCCGGGACGGTGCGACGTCGATCGAGTTGTGCAACAACCCGGTTCTCCAGGTCGCCCTGGCGCAGTGCAACAACCAGAACACCACCATGAACGTGGACGCGACCACGGACGACTGGGTCCAGGAGAAGGCGGGGGACGAGGCCACGCGCATCTACAATCTGGCCGGCAACGTGGCCGAGTGGGTGGACGGCTGGTACCAGGAGGACCTGACCTGCGCCTCCCTGTTCCAATCGGCCACCTGCGACTGCTACGGGTGCACGGACCTGACGTGCGTCGAGAACTGTTACACCCAGTGTCCCGAGTGCGCGAACGCCGGGGACGGCTGCTTCGCGCAGTGCAAGGGCGAGTTCCCGCCGGCGGGGATCCCGCGGTGCTTCCGGCACGCGACGCCGGTCGATGCGAAGGACTTGTTCGTGAAGGACAGCACCGGGTACCGGATGACACGCGGCGGGTCCTACCTGACCAAGGGCGCCCAGGTTTGCTCGGCCCGCACGTGGGCCCGGACCTCGAGGGCGCCGAACCAGATGTTCAACGACGTAGGCTTCCGATGCGCGGCTGACAAGGCATACGGGGAATGAACCGGATCGGTGGTGCCCGCCTTCCCCGCCCCTGAAGAAACCATGGAGCGACGTACGGTGCCCCGACCACGACACTGGTTCCACGCGATCGTGCCGGCGGCCCTGCTGCTGGTGGTGCTGCTGCCCGCCGCGGGCGTCGCGGCGCAGGAACGGGCCGGCGACGCGATCCTGGCGCCGCTGAAGGCGCTGGAGGCCGCGGGCGCGCGGGTCGGGGCGGTCTTCGCGATCGACGGCAAGACGGTGGCGACGCTGCACGGGGACGCGCTGCTGAACCCGGCCTCGGTGACGAAGGTGTTCACGGCGGCCGCGGCGGTGCACGCGCTGGGACCCGACCGGACCTTCCGGACCACGGCGTCGGCCGTGGGCGAGGGGGCGCGCGTGGACGCCCTGGTGGTGACGCCCGGCGGGGACCCGACGATCGCCGCCGGGGACCTGCAGGAACTGGCGCGGTGCGTCCGTGCGAAGGGCGTGACCGAGGCTGGCGAACTGCGGGTCGAGGTCGGTCCCTTCACGGCGGAGAGCGAGCCGCCGGCATACGACCACAAGGGGGCGCTGGCGCCCTACCGGGCCGGGGTGTCGTCGTTCGAAGTCGATCGCGGGGCGGTGACGCTGACGGTGTCGCGGGGCCAGCCGGGCCAGCCCCCGCGAGCGGTGCTGTCCACGTCGTCCGACCGGGTGGTGGTGGTCAACCACGCGGTCACGGCCGCGGCGGCCCCGGCCCGGGTGAAGGGGAAGGGGAAGGGGAAGGAGGGGCGGCCCGACGCGGTAGCGAAGGGCCGGGGGCCTGCGATGGTGCGGTTCGCCATCAACGCGGAAATCGACGCCGAGGGCCGGCTGGTCCTGCGCCTGTCCGGCCGGTTTACCGCGAAGAAGCCGGTGGTCCAGTCCTTCCGGGTGCCGGACCCGGGGGGGCACGCGGCAGGGGCGTTCCGGAGCGCGCTGCGGGCGGCCGGCGTGAAGGTCGGCGAGGGGACGCCCGGGGTGCCGCCTCCGCCGACCGGGGCCCGGGTCCTGTGCGGGCGGGAGAGTCCGCCGCTGCGCGACATCCTGGTGCCGATGCTGAAGGACAGCGTGAACCCGATGGCCGAGACGCTGCTGCGGCTGGTCGGGGCGCACGCGTCCGGAGCGACGCCCGTCGGGTTCGCCGAGGGCCCGCGCGTGATGGCGGCGTTCCTGGGCGACCCGGTCGGCCTGCCGCGCCGAGAGTTCCGGTTCGCGAACGGATCGGGGCTGTATGACGCGAACGTCGTGTCGGCGCGGGCCACCGTGGCGCTGCTGCACTGGCTGCGGACGTCCCCCGCAGGCGAGGCCATCCTGGAGGCCCTGCCTTCGGCCGGGATGGACGGCACGCTGAAGAAGCGCCTGAAGGGGTCGCCGCTGGCCGGCCGGTTGCACGCCAAGACAGGGACCCTGGACGACGCGGTGACCCTGGCGGGCCTGATGGACCTACCCGGCGGCCGGGCACTGGAGTTCGCGGTGCTGGTCAACGCCTCCGCGTGCCCGCAACCGGACACCCGGGATTCCACCTGCCCCGCGCTGGATCGCGCTGCCGCCCGCCAGGCCACCGACGCCGCGCTGCTGGAGGCCTGGCGCCAATACGGTGCCCGGCCGCCGTCCCCCGGGAATTAGGGCCAGCCTCCCTTTCATTTTCCAGCGCAACATCCGGGCAGGGGACTCGATGTACTCAAGGAATCCGGCGGGTTGGCCCGCTGGAAATGGAGGCTGTCACTATTTTTCGATTTTTCAGCCGGTGACGGCGGGGGGGATGTCCTTCGGGGCCGCGTCGCCGCCCAGTTCAAGGGTCGCGGTGTGGTTCGTGGCCAGTTCGCGGGGCCCGCCCGGCAGCCCGCGCACCCGGATCCGCGCGGATGCCAGGTTCGAGTTCACGCAGCGCACGGTCCGCCCGTCGGACGACAGGTAGTCCAGCCCCACGACCGTCTCCCGCCGGGCCGTCACCTCGCCGTCCATGCGGACCGCGCCGATCGCCCCCTCGAACCGCCACGCCAGGCCCTCCAGGTGCGACCGTGCCAGCACCATGCGCGCAGGCTGGTTCTGCACGTAGTCGCGTCCCTTCAGGCGCAGGTACAGCACGGTCAGCGGCATCGCGACCGGTCCCACCGGAAGGCGGCTGTGCAGCGCCTCGAAGACGGCGTCCTTCTCCCCCTCGAACCCGGCGACGTGGCTCCAGGCCCAGGACGGTGCCACCGCCGCACCCCAGTTGTGACCCTGCATCCCCGGCGCCCCTTCCACGCGGATCGTCCGGCCCGCCACGGTCACCGTGCCGTGGAACCGCGTGGAGACCATCGGCGACACGATCTTGTTGCGCGGCAGCGGCGCGTCGTACAGCGACTTCAGCGGCAGGTGCACCAGCGTCGGCCCCGTCTCGAACGACAGGTCCCACGACAGTTCGCCCGGCCGGGGCGTCCCGTCCGGCGCCACCAGCCGCGCCACCTTCCCCGTCGCCCGTCCTGTGGACAGCTCGCCGGGACCGATCCGCAGCCAGAACCGCGTCTTCGCGCAGTCCACTTCCGTCGCCGGGTGCACGTCGCAGGCGACCACCGTGCCGCCCGGTTCCGCCAGCACCGCCCACAGGCAGCCCACCGGCTCCCCGGTGCCCGGCCGCGGCCGCCGCAGCGTGTAGCGTGCCCAGAAGGCGCCATCGGGCAGGTGGAACTTCAGGAACAGCGACTCCACGCACGGGCCGCCTTCCGGCGACCAGCGCACCCGGTTCCACGTCTCGGAGAAGGTCGGTGGCATGCAGGGAGGATAGCACGGGCGAGGGAAGGGGAGTGCCTCACCTCTTGTGGATCACGCCGACGTCGTCGATCCAGTACGCCTGCGGGATCACCTTGCGGATGGCTTCCTTGTGGTGCTTGACCTTCCACTTCTTGTCGATCATCAGGTTGATGACCGTGGTCTTGACGCGCTGGGTCTCGTTCTCGTCCAGCAGCCGTTCGACCAGCGTGTCGCCCATCTCGTCTCGGCCCAGTTCGGCCAGCCCCTCCAAAGCGTGCACGCGCAGTTCCTCGTTGTCGCCGGTCAGGAAGCCCAGCAGCATGTCCCGGACGCGCGGGTCCTGGAACTCGCGCAGGTTCGACACCAGTTCGACCTTCCGCTCGATGTCGCGGTCGAAGATCGCCTCGGCGCGCTCGATGATGTCGATCAGGTGTCCGACCGTCCTCTCGTCGCCCAGGATCGAGGCCAGCGCCTTCGTCGGCCAGAAGGGCGCGTTCTCCTTCTCCAGGAAGTCCAGGATGGGCTGCACCGACACCGGGCCCAGGCGCACGAGCTCGTCGTACACCATGCGCTTCTCCTCCTCGTCGCCGATGCTCTGCTCGATGCGGAAGGTGAAGCGGCGCAGCAGGCCGAACACGGCCTCGGGGGTCCCCATGTCCGCCAGTTGCTTGATGGCGGCCTGCCGATCGCCGGCCTGGCCGTACTTGTTCTCGACCTTCTTGATCAGGCGCTGGACGGGCGCCGGCAGGCTGCTGGACTTCGGGGCCGTCTCGGTCTCCTTCGCGTCGTCCTTGCCGCCGCCGAACCACTTGCTGAACAGTCCCATGCCGTCCTCCAGGTTCGCGGGGATGGTACGCGCTTCGGCAGCCGGCATCAAGATCCCGGCCCAGGGCGGACACTGCGAAAACGCGGGTTTGAAGAGGCGCACGGCCCCCCGGGGATCAGCCTCAGGTGAACCCCGTGCAGGAAGGCCGCGAAGGCGCGGAAGAGGACCTCCCGGAGCCCCCCGACGAGCCCCCCATCACTGCGGCGGCGCTGACCTGGCGCTGGACCTCGGCGGACCCGCACGAGGGACAGCGCACGTTCTCCTGGTCCGAGGGCCCCCGCACCAGTTCCTCGAACCGGGTGTCGCACTCGCGGCACCGGAAGTCGTACATCGGCATCTTCAGTCACCCCTCGAGGGCCAGCCCAGGCTGAGCCCCATCAAGGCCCCGAACCCCGTCGTCGTCACCGGGCTGGACGTCAGCGGGCAGCCCCCGCTGCTGCACCCGACGAACGCGTAGTACAGGTAGCCTCCCAGCGCTCCCATCGCGGCCAGGCCCGCCACGCGGCCCACGGTCCACCACCGGCCCTCCGGCCACCGCATAGCAACCTCCCGGAATCCCAAGGCAACGTGCGCGACCAGGCCCGTCGCCCTTCTCGAACCGGGACAATAGGCATCCGGAACGGATGTGCAAGGGGGGCGGGCGATCCTGGACCCATTCCCTCGCATATCCACGGGCTTGACTTTGGGAATCGGACGGCATACCAAGGCCGTCACGGTCGACGCGTGCCCCTTCGAGGCCATTCGGGGGTCCGCATCCCGTGCGGCTGCCAGGGAGGTCCCGAGGATGAGCGACGAAGCCCAGGTCCGGAAGGCCAAGGGGACGGTGTTCGTGCAGCCCGAGGTCTGCAAGGGCTGTTCGTACTGCATCGAGTTCTGCCCGACCGACTGCCTGGAGTTTTCCCGGGAGTTCAACGCGAAGGGGTACCACTACCCGGTCCTCGCCCGTCCCGACGACTGCTCGGGGTGCGGGCTGTGCGGCCTGTATTGCCCGGACTTCGCGATCTTCGGGGTGCGATTCAGGGACCTTGAAGCGGCGAAGGCGCGGGCCGCCGGGGCCCAGGCGCAGCCGGATCCTTCCACCCGTTGACAGGGGAGGTACCGTGACGGCGGATCCCAAGGGGGTTCTCACGGGGGTGCACTTCCTGGACGGCGACCACGCGGCCTGTGAGGGCGCGCTGGCGGCCGGGTGCCGGTTCGTGGCCGGATACCCGATCACGCCTTCCACGGAAGTCGTCGAACGCTTCGCCCAGCGAATCCCGATGGTGGGCGGCCTGTTCATCCAGATGGAGGACGAACTGGCGGCTTCCATCGCGATCCAGGGCGCGGCCTGGGGCGGCAGGAAGGTGATGACGGTCACCTCCGGGCCGGGCCTTTCGCTGATGATGGAGCACCTGGGCCTGGCGGCGATCACCGAGACGCCCTGCGTCTTCATCGACGTGCAGCGCGGCGGCCCGTCGACCGGCCTGCCCACGCTGCCGGCCCAGGCGGACATGATGCAGGTGAAGTGGGGCTCGCACGGCGACTACGAGATCATCGCCCTGTGCCCCGACAGCCCGCAGGAGTGCTTCGACCTGACCATCCGGGCGTTCAACCTGGCCGAGCAGTGGCGCGTGCCGGTGTTCCTGATGATGGACGAGGTGGTCGGGCACATGACGGAGCGCGTCGTCATCCCCGCCGCGGAGGACATCGAGATCACCGATCGGCGCTGGACGGACAAGGCCCCCGGGACCTACCGGCCCTTCGACGTCGGCCCCGACGGCATCCCCGACATGGTGAAGGCCGGCCAGGGCCACCGGATCCACGTCACGGGCCTGACGCACGACGAGCGCGGTTGGCCGGCGATGAACCCGAGGCAGCAGGACAAGCTGGTCCGCCGGTTGACCGGGAAGATCCGCGACAACGCCGACGTGCTGACCGACATCCGCGAGGAGAACTGCGAGGACGCCGACGTGATCGTGGTCTCCTACGGCATCACGTCTCGCGTGGCCACCGCCGCCATCCAGCAGGCGCGCGACCAGGGCCTGAAGGTCGGGCATGCCCGCCTGGTCGTCACGTGGCCGTTCCCGGCGACGCGGATCGCGCAACTGGCCTCGCGGTGCAAGGCCATGGTCGTGCCGGAACTGAACCTCGGGCAGATGGTCCACGAGGTCAGCCGGGCCGTCGCGGGTCGCGTGCCGGTGCGGCTGGTCGACCACGCGGGCGGCACCGTCCACGATCCCCAGGTCATCCTCGACCGCATCCTGGAGGCGGCTCGATGAGCGGAACGACGAACGACGATCTGGACCTGTCCCACCTGCCGCCGATGGACAACCCGGTGATGCCGTACCTGCGGAAGGAGCGCATCCCGCACATCTGGTGCCCGGGCTGCGGCATCGGCACCACCGTCAACTGCTTCACGCGGGCGCTGGACGAGGCCGCGCAGGACCTCGATCGGCTGGCGATCGTGTCCGGCATCGGCTGCACGGGGCGCGTCGCGGGCTACCTGAACCTGGACTCGTTCCACACGACCCACGGGCGCGCCATCCCGTTCGCCACCGGCCTGAAACTGGCGAATCCGGACCTGAACGTGGTGGTCTACTCCGGCGACGGCGACCTGTTCGCGATCGGCGGCAACCACTTCCTGCACGCGGCGCGCCGCAACATGGACCTGATGGTCGTGTGCGTGAACAACTTCACGTACGGCATGACCGGCGGCCAGGTGGCGCCGACCACGCCGCTGGGCGCGTCGCAGACCACGATGCCTTACGGCAACTTCGAGAACCCGGCCAGCCTGCCGTTCCTGGCGGACGCCGCGGGCGCGACCTACGTGGCCCGCTGGACGGTCTTCCACGTGCGCCAGTTGACCCGCTGCTTCAAGGACGCCCTGGGCCGGAAGGGCTTCCGGTTCATCGAGATCCTGGCCCCGTGCCCGACGCTGTTCCTGCGCCGCAACCGGCTGGGCGACGGCGTGGACATGGTTCGCCAGTACAAGGAGCGGTCGGTCGTGCGCAACGGTGCCGACACGAAGGAGGTCGGGCTGGGGCTGGCGGGCGAGATCGTGGTGGGGACGTTCGTGGAGCGCGAGCGGCCGACCTGGCTGGACGCGATGAACGATCACCTGGGCAAGGTCCTCGGGGATCGCTACCAGCGATACGGGGGGTGACATGGCGAGGACCGAGATCCGCATCGGCGGCCTGGGCGGCCAGGGCGTCATCCTGTCGGGCATCATCCTGGGCAAGGCGGCGTCGATCTTCGACGGGAAGCACGCCACCCTGATCCAGGCGTTCGGCCCCGAGGCGCGTGGCAGCGCGTGCAGCGCGCAGGTGACCATCGCGGACGACCCCGTGGCCTACCCGTACGTCCGGAACCCCGACGTGCTGGTGGTGATGTCGCCGGACGCGTACAAGCAGTTCGTGCCGTCGCTGAAGCCCGGCGGGATGCTGCTGTACGAGGAGGAACTGGTGACGCCGACCGACCTGCCCGACGGCGTCAAGGCGTACGGCATCCCGGCGACGCGGATCGCCGAGGAACTGGGACGGCGGCTGGTGCTGAACATCGTGATGGTCGGGTTCTTCGCCGGGGTGACCGGCGTGGTGTCGTCGGAGGCGGCCGAGAAGGCGCTGCTGGCGTCGGTCCCGAAGGGCACCGAGTCGCTGAACCTGGGGGCGTTCCGGCGCGGCTACGAGCACGGGCGCCGACTGGTCGGCGGCGACTGACGGCGGGCGGGCCGGCGTCACGGGCGCGAAGGAGGAGGCCATGGACCGGTACGAGACGTTCCCGCAGACCGAGACCCTGCGCGACGGCCGCGAGGTGGTCGTCCGCGAGATGACGATCCGCGACGAGCCGCGAATGGTCCAGTTCTTCCAGGGGCTGCCCCTGGAGGACCGGCTGTTCCTCCGCAACGACGTCACGAAACCCGAGGTCGTGCACCACTTCGTGCGCGACACCGAGGACCTGGTGATGGCGCTGGTGGCCGAGGTCGACGACCAGGTCATCGCGTCGGCGACGATCGAGCGTGGCCTGTACGGCTGGACGCGGCACGTCGGCGAGGTCCGCCTGGTCATCGCGCGACCGTTCCAGCGGCACGGGCTGGCGAAGATCCTGCTGCGGCACCTGGTGCGCGCGGCCCCGGGCGCCGGCATCGAGATCATCGTGGCGCACGTGGCCGGCGGGAAGGTCGGCGCGCTGCGGGCGCTGGAGGGCCTGGGGTTCCACAAGGAGGCCACGCTGCGCCGGCACGTGAAGGACGTCGCGGGGCGCCGGCGCGACCTGCTGATCCTGACGAACGACGTCTCGCACATCTGGGAGAAGATGGAGGCGCTGAACGCCGATTTCCTGCCGATCCGCGGGGAATAGTTGCCGCCGCTTCCCGCCCGACCCGTTCACCCCTTGCTGCCCCGTCGTCCGCTTGCCTTCGCGGGGGCGGAGGAATACCGTATTTCGGCGAGAAGGTCCGGGAGGTCCGGTTGCCAGGCAAGCCCGGGATCCAGGTAGTGGCCGCCGTCGTGCAGCGCGACGGGCTCTTCCTGATCACGCAGCGCAAGCCGAAGGCCGCATTCCCCCTCTACTGGGAGTTCCCTGGCGGCAAGGTCGAGCCGGGCGAGGACGACGCCACGGCCCTCCGCCGCGAGATGGAGGAGGAACTGGAGGCGAAGGTGGAGGTGGGGGACCTGATCGGTCGGACCCTCCACGAGTACCAGCCGTTCACGCTGGATTTCCGGGTCTACCGCTGCACGCTGCTGGACGACCACCTGGCGTGCCGCGGCGTGCACGACCTGAAATGGGTGTCGCTGGACCAGATGGAGCAGTACCCCTTCCCGCCGGCCGACGAGGACGCGATCGCGCGACTGGTGGCCGGGTGCCCGACGGAAGGGGAGAGCGGGGAGGTCGGACGGTGACGGCGCGATGCCGGATCCCGGTCACGTTCGCACGGATGGCGGCGGTGCTGCTGCCGGCCGTGCTGCTGCCGGCCGTGTTGCTGCCCACGGGGGCGCGGGCGGCCGCGGGCGCGGATGGGGGCGACTGGATCCTGGGCGCGATGCAGGACGAACTGGCGCGCAGCCGGAAGTCGCTGCAACTGGAGGGCTACGACGCCCCGTACTACATCGCGTACACGGTGCGCGACACGGACCGCCAGTACGTCAGCGGCAAGTTCGGCGCCGTCTTCCAGTCGCAGTCCTTCCGCAACCGGCAGGCCCAGGTGGACGTCCGGGTGGGGTCCTACGACCTGGACTCGTCCGAGGACAACGACTCGTTCTTCAACCCGCGCCAGAAGTTCACCCCGAACAACATCGCGCCGCTGGACGATCGGTCCGAGACGGCCCTGCGGCGGGTTTTGTGGCTGCTGACGGACTACCGGTACAAGGCCGGGCTGATGTCCTACCTGACGGTGAAGTCCAAGTCGGTCAACGACCCGAAGGCGCGCGAGGCCGGCAGCCTGACCCGCGAGGCGCCCTTCCGGTTGCTGGAGGACCGCCCCGCTCCCGGGTTCGACCGGAAGGCGTGGGAGCGCGACGTGCGGAAGATCTCCGCCGTGCTGCTGGACTACCCCGACATCTTCGACTCGTCGGTCGAGGTCAGCCAGGTGCGGCTGGTGCGGCACTTCGTCAACACCGAGGGCACGGTGGTCCGCGCGGTGGACGACTACCTGCAACTGCTGGTGCTGGCAGTGACGCGCGCCGAGGACGGCATGCTGCTGCAGGACACGGTGAACTGGTACGGGCGCCGTCCCGAGGACCTGCCGGCGGCCGACGCGGCGATCCGGGACCTGCGGACGATGGCGGACCGCCTGGTGAAGATGCGCAAGGCCCCGGTGCTGGACCCGCTGACCGTGCCGGTGCTGATGTCTCCCGAGGCCACGGGCGTGTTCTTCCACGAGACGGTCGGGCACCGCCTGGAAGGCCATCGGCAGCAGGGCGAGGAGGAAGGCCGGACGTTCAAGGGCCAAGTGGGCCAGAAGATCCTGCCCGAGGCCATCGACATCGAGGACGACCCGACCGTGGTCGCGGCGGCCGGGGTGTCGCTGAACGGCGCCTACCGCGCGGACGACGAGGGCGTGAAGGCCGGGAAGGCCGTCCTGGTCGAAGGCGGCGTGCTGAAGGGCTTCCTGATGTCGCGCAAGCCGATCGAGGGCTTCTCGAAGTCCAACGGGCACGGCCGGTCGGACGGGTTCCAGCCCGCGGTCGGTCGCATGGGGAACCTGATGATCAAGGGTCGGGCCCCGATGCCCGCCGCGCAGATGAAGGACCTGCTGCTGCAGGAGGTCCGCCGCCAGGGCAAGCCGTTCGGGATCCGGATCGAGAGCATCGCGGGCGGTTCCACCAACACCTCGTCGTTCGGGTACCAGGCCTACAAGGGGATGCCCCGCGTCTCCTACCGCGTGGACGCCGAAACCGGCGAGGAGACGCTGGTCCGCGGCATCGAGATCGTCGGGACGCCGCTGTCCAGTATCAACAAGATCGTCGCGACGTCCGATAGGTATGGCGTGTTCAACGGATATTGCGGGGCCGAATCGGGGATGGTTCCCGTATCCACGGTGGCACCGGACATGCTGTTCGCGGAGATCGAGCTGCAGCGCGCGCAGGAAGGCACCGAGAGGGCGCCGGTCCTGCCCCCGCCCGAGGTCGTTGTCGTTGGGGGGGGGCGGCGATGACGCGCACCTTCCTGGACACGGGGAAGCGGGCGGCCCGGACGCGCGCGTGCGCCCTGTCCGACGTCGGGCGCGTGCGGACGCGGAACGAGGACGCCTTCCTGCTGCTGCCGGAACAGGAACTGTACGTCGTGGCCGACGGGATGGGCGGTCACCAGCGCGGGGACGTCGCGGCGGCGCTGTGCGTCGACTCGGTGCGGGACTGGTTCACCGGCAAGGTCTCGGACGACACGATGACCCGCATCGGGAACGCCGTCCGGGGGCTGCTGGGCAGGCCGACGCCCGGCGAGACGGACCTGGTGGCGGCGATCGAGTTCGCCAACCGGATCATCTTCGAGATGTCGGCCGCCAGCACGGCGTTCCGCGGGATGGGCACCACGGTGGTGGCGGCCTACTTCCACGGCTCGACGCTGTTCGTCGTCTTCTCGGGCGACAGCCGCATCTACCGCATGCGCAACGGCCACCTGCGCGTGCTGTCGCAGGACCACTCGCTGCTGAACGAGTACATCCGGCTGAAGATGATCCACCCCAGCGAGGCCCGGGCGTTCCCGCATCGCAACGTGATCATGAAGGCGCTGGGCCTGCGCGAGCGCGCCGACATCGAGTTCTTCCGGCGGCGCACCCAGCCCGGCGACCTCTACCTGCTGTGCTCGGACGGCCTGAACGACATGCTGGAGGACCACGTCATCCAGGACCTGCTGAACCAGGGCGGGACCCTGGAAGCGAAGACCCGGCGCCTGGTCGATGCCGCGCTGCAGGCCGGCGGGGTCGACAACGTGACGGTCTCGCTGGTCGAGTCCTGACGCCCCCCGGCCGTTCCCCGTTCCCGATCCGCATCCCCCTTGCCGATCCCCCGTGGCGTGCCCAGTGTGCCAGCATGGATCATCGCGCCGGATGCGCGGGCATGCACCGGCGCAGGGAGGGAGTTCATGGAGATGCGGATCACGTTCGGCGAGGGGCTGAGGGTCGATGCGGAGTACCGCGGGTTCACGATCCGCACGGACCAGCCGGTCGACGGGGGAGGGGAGGCCAGCGCCCCCGAGCCGTTCACCTACTTCCTGGCGTCGATCGGGACGTGCGCCGGGATCTACGTGCTGTCGTTCCTGAAGCACCACGACCTGCCGACCGAGGGCGTACGGCTGGTCCAGAAGAACGTGTTCGACCCGGCCCATCACCGCCTGTCGAAGGTCGACCTCGAGATCGTCGTGCCGAAGGACTTCCCCGAGAAATACCGGAAGGCGCTGGTGCGTTCCGCGGAACTGTGCGCGGTGAAGAGGGTGATGGCGGACCCGCCGGACTTCTCGATCACGACCGTCGAAGGCTGACCCGCCGGCGGGCGGCAGCGGTCGGCCGGTCGTCCCTTCCCGTCACAGCAGGTGGAATTCCGACCGCGGGTCCGGCCGGGACAGCCGCTTCCCGGCCGCCATCAACGCCGGGAGCCCACCGACCAGCAGCCGTGCGACCTGGTCGCGCAGCGGGAACAGGGCGTCCTTGACGCGCTGGTTCCGCATCAGGAAGTGGGCGCGGATCCACGCGTCCAGCAGATCCTGGGGCGTGGTGAAGGCGCGGGACGCCCGGTTCGCGGTCGAGAGGGCCCCCGCCCGGGCCAGCAGCCATCGCAGGACGGCCATCGAATGGGCGGTCACCAGGTCGGATGGCCGCAGCACCTCCCTGCCGCGCCAGACGTTCCGGGCCACCATCCTGGCGAACGACCGCGCTTCGCCTTCCTCGTCCGATGCCATCGAGCGGTCCAGCCAGGGCGGCAGGTCCGTCAGGGACTCGTGGACCGCGTCGGCGGTGACGGTTCGCACCAGCAGGCCCGCCCCCTCCTCGCGCAGCCGCCGCCTCAAGGCGGCCAGCCGGCGCCCGACCTCCTCCAGCAGGTCCAGCAGCGCGTCACGCAGGGCCTCGGGGGTGTCCTCCGGCACCGGCAAGGGGCGGCCGGTCGCCGCGCAGCGCATGGACAGGACGTGGCCCGCGGCGGCAAGGCATTCGAAACCGCCGCCGGGGCAGGCCTCGATGGCGGCGACCACCTCGTCCTCCAGGGCAAGGTACTCGTCGAAGGACAGGAAGGTGGCCCCGTCCAGGCTGACCTGGTCGCGTGCCATCGACAGGCTGCCCGCCTGCGCCAGGATCCGGCGGATCTCGGGCTCCTGCTGTGTCAGGGGCTGCCCCTGGCTGGTCCGCATCAGGTCGCGGCACTCCATCTGCAGCCCGACGGAGATGCCCCGGGGCGTGCGCAGCAGTTCCAGCGGAAAGGCGCGGCAGACCAGCGGTTTCGATTCGGCACCCCAGCGGCGGTGCAGTCCGCACAGCCGTCCCTCCAGGAACACGCAGCCGCCGTTGCGGGTCCGGCACAGGGGCAGCGCCGAATGGTCGTCGCCGTCCTGGATGACCACGACAGGGGGGCCCTCCAGGCCCAGTTCCCGCTTCAGCACCTCCTGGCGGGACTCGTCCAGTTGCTCCAGCGTGACGCGGTCGAACGGGATGTTCACGCCGCAGCAGCACGAACCGCAGGACGCGCAGGTGAAGCGGAGGGCGGGGTCGATCAGCAGGGGAACGGTGGCCGGGTCGATCTCGGGAGGCGCCTCGGGGTCGGGACGGTCCTCGCTTGCCAGAAGACCCAGCGAATCGAAGGCGTCCAGGACGCGTGCCAGGGCTTCGGGGGCCATCGGCCGGCCCGTGGCCGCGATTCGTTCCAGCAGGACCTCCGGGGACTGGGCCCGGTCCATCAGCCCGACCAGTTGAAGGCCCCGTGCATCCAGGCGGATGCGGCGGTCGCGGACGGGATCGAACAGGTGGGCGCCGCCCGCGGGGGCCTCCTCGACGCGGAGATCGGGCCGGATCGGCGGGACCAGGGACGGGGCGTCGGACATGGGACCCCCCAATGACCGGGCGGTCAGCGGGCGCCGCCCTTGCCCGGCATCGCGGCCGGCACGGCCGACTGCAGGGCCTGCAGCCGCTGCTGGGCGTTCGCCACGATGTCCTGGAAGAACCGGGACTGCATCTGCTCCTTCGGCAACTGGGCCGAGACGATCTGGCGGTAGACGGAGACGGCGTCCGCGACGCGGCCCATCCCGTCCAGGGCCTTCGCCAGTTCGACCAGCATCATCAGGTCGCGCTCGGTCTGCAGCAACTGCTGCAGCAGCTGGACGGCCTCGCCGAACTTCTGCTGGGCGTTCAGGGCCTGGGCCAGCAGGAACGCCGCGGAACTGGTCTGCTTCAGCGCCAGCGACGATCGGGCCGCGGCCTCGGCCTGCGCGGGCTGCTTCAGCCCGATCAGCGCCTGGGCCATCAACTGGTGGGTCAAGGCGTCCCGGCTGTCCAGTTTCAGCGAGTCCGTCAGGTGCTTGCCGGCGGCCGCAGCGTCTCCCTGGCTCATCAGGGCCTGGCCCAGGTCGCGCAGCCACTCGGCATTCTGGCGGATGCCGACGGCCTGCCTCAGGTTCTCTGCGGCGCCCTTCGCGTCGCCGACGTCCAGTTGGAAGCGGCCCAGCAGCGCCAGGTGCTCGGCGGACTTCGGCCGGGCCTTGACGACGGCCTCCATCTCGGTCACGGCGGCCTTGGCGTTCATCGGGTCGCGACGCAGCAGCAGCGCCAGGCCCAGGTGAGCCGGGCCGTTCCCCGCGTCCGCCTCGATGGCCTTCCGGTACAGCGCCTCGCCCTCCTCGATGCGCCCGGAGGCCGCAGCCACGAACCCGCGCAGGGCGGTGGTGGTCGGCTTGTCGCCGGGGAAGGCAGCCTCGACCCCCTCGACGTCCATCAGCACGTCGGCCAGGTCGGCGCCCTGGAGCGTCTCGGGATGCCAGGCGGTGTCCAGGACGCGGGCGCGGGCGAACAGGCGGGCGACGTCCTTCCGGGACGGGTCCGCGGAACGGGCACGGGCATAGGCGCGCACGGCGGTCGCGTAGTCCGCCGCCTCGAAGGCCTTGTCGCCCCGGGCCTTCCAGTCGGACGCCTCGCCGCAGGCCTTCCAGTCCCTGGCCACCCGGGTCCAGGCCGCGATGCCCAGCGGCAGCGCGATTCCCAGGCCCAGGACCAGCACCATCACCACCCTCATCGCACGTGATACCGGGCACGTCGTCGGGACATCGGACATCGTCGTTTCCTCATGCAGGGAATGGCCCGCACCATCGGGCCAGGCGGGGCGATGATGACACAACGCCGGCCCGCCGTGAAGTGGCGCGCCGGGCCGTACTTGACCGGCGCTGTCGCGGACCGATAGTATGCGGTGCGGCGGGTCGCGTGGCCGCGGCCCGTGGCGCCGGGAGGAATCGTGGGACCGTCCAGGGATCCGCGGGGGATGATCACCGAGATCAACGTCACCCCCATGGTCGACATCATGCTGGTCCTGCTGATCATCTTCATGGTCACGGCGACCTACATCACGCGGCGCGCGATCGACGTGCAACTGCCGGAAGGCTCCTCGGGGCGCGAGGAATCCCCGTCGTCGCTGTCCGTCGTGGTGGCTCCCGGTGGCAAACTGTCGCTGCAGGGAGAGGAGGTCTCGATGGACGACCTCCGGCAGCGCGTTCCCGCGTTGCTGCAAGCGAACCCGGATACCGAGGTGCTGGTGGACGGCGATCGACAGGTGGAGTACGGCCGGGTGATGGAGGTGATCGACACGCTGCGGGGCCTGGGCGTGAAGAACTTCGCCGCGACTGTCGAGCACGTGGCAGGCCCGCCTCCCGCCCCTGCCGGCCCGTGAGGCGCAACCGATGGAACGCCCGCTGGCCAATCCACGCCGCCGGGACCGGCGCCGCATCGCGGTCGGCGCGGGTCTCTCGGTCCTGGTGCACCTGCTGCTGGCCGTCCTGTTCCTGACCCTGGAGCCCCCGCCCGACCAGGAAGCGAAGCGCGAAGCCGTGCGCCTGCGGGTGCTGGATGGCGCCAGGTCCGCATCGAAGACCCCGGAACCCATCCGGGGCCAGGTCGTGGACGTCCCGAAACCGGCGAAGGAGGAGATCTCCCCGGACGCCCGTTTCCTGTCGCGCTGGGACACCCGGGTCCGGCGGGAGACGAAGGCCCGGCGATCGCCGGACGGGCGCACGCGGACCCCGGGCAGCCCGCAGGGCACGACCACCCCGTCGCCCGGCTCGCAGGCGGGCGAGGGCACGGACACGGCGAACCTGCCGCTGGCCCAGCCTCCGGGCGGGAAGCCGGCGGGGACCGGGGCGCCGGACCGGACGGGTCGCGGGATGAAGGGGTTGGCGGGACTGGACCGGATGCTGGTGCCGTCCCTGGGCGGCGGAAAGGGGGCGGCGCGGGCCGCGGGTCTTGCGGGCGAGGGGATCGGCGGCCAGCCGCTGGGCGGCATGGTTTCGTCGGATGCCATCCTGGGCGTCCCGGAAGAGGGCGACCAGACCCTGGTGAACACGCGATCGTTCAAGTACTGGGACTTCTTCCAGAGGGTCAAGGACCGCGTCCGGGCCGAGTGGAAGCCCGGCGAGATGTACCAGGCCCGGGACCCCCAGGGGAAGGTCTACGGGAACCGGGATCGCCTGACGGTCCTGTCCGTCGCGCTGGACGCGGCCGGCGAGGTGGTCCGCCTGGAGGTGTCGCGCGAATCGGGCCTGACGTTCCTGGACGAGGAGGCCATTCGGGCCTTCCGGCAGGCGGGGCCGTTCCGCAATCCCCCGGCCGGGCTGGTCGATGCGGAGGGACGGATCACGTTCACGTTCGGGTTCCTGCTGGAGGTGGGGGCCTCGAAGGGCCGGTTCTTCTGGCAGCGCGAGGACTAGCATCCGGACCGGGTGCGGGAGCGACGTCCGCGACGGCGGGTGCGGGAGGCGGAGTTGGCCCGGTGGATGCCGGTCTTCCTGCTGGTCGCGACCCTCGCGGCCGCTCCCGCGTCGGCCCAGCCGGCCGGCGTGGTCACCCCCCACTTCCGCTTCCTGCCGGACGCCGGGTCGGTCGGGCTGGCCGAACACCTCGCCTCGATCGGCGAGACCAAGCGGTCCTATGTCCTGGGCCTGCTGGGTGTCGCGGACGATCGGGTCATCGAGGTCCGCATCGCGTCCGACGAGGCGGCGATGTCCCGGATGGTCGGGTCGGACCGGCCCGTGGAGGACTGGATCGCCGGCCTGGCGCACCCCCGCGAGGGATGGATCGTCCTGTCGGCCCGGGGGAACGAGGTCTTCAACGCCACCGACACCTTCGTGCACGAACTGGCGCACGTGTACCTGGAGTCGGTCCTGCTGGGGCATCCCTGTCCCCGCTGGTTCCACGAGGGCTTCGCGATGATGGTGGCCGGCGAGGAGGTCGGCCAGCGGATGAAGGCCTTCCTGGGCGCGGCCGCGACGGGGTCGTTCCTGCCCCTGGAGGAACTGGAAGATTCCTTTCCCGGCGAGCCCCCGGCCGTGCACCTCGCCTACGCCCAGTCCCAGTTGTTCGTGCGGTACCTGCAGCGCAGGGGGGATGGTGCCGGCATCCGTTCCCTGGTCCAGGCCCTGCGCAGCGGGCTGCCCTTCGAACTGGCGTTCGAGCGGACGTTCCAGGGGCCGCCGGACGAACTGTGGCGCGATTTCCTGCGGACGGTCGACCCCTGGTCGTCGTGGCTGGTGTTCCTGACCAGCGCGGCGGTGCTGTGGGTGCTGATCCTCCTGCTGTTCCTGTGGGCCTACGTGCGCAAGCGCCGCAGGGCCGCGGCTCGCAAGGCGATGTGGGCGATGAAGGAGGAACTGGAGCGCCTGTCGGCCGTCCCCGGCCCGGAAGAGGTGCAATGACCCCGCGGCTGGTCACGGTCCTGAGGACTCCGTCCTCCCTGCGGCCGGATGCGGTCGAGGCACGGATTCCCTCCGGCCGTCGCGATCGGCTGACGATCGCGTGGCCCGGGGCGGCGTCCGACCCGCCACTGGCCCTGATCGGTGCGGCGAAGCGCGCGGGGTTCGCCAGGGTCCGGCTGTTCTGCCGGGCCGCGGAGATCGAGGCGGCGGCTCTGGCGGATGCGATCGCGGCCGGGCTGGACGAGGTGGAGATCCTGCGGGACGGGCCGGCCCCGTGGGAGTTCCTGCGGCAGGCGCGCGGGGAGGGGCGTCTTGCATTCGTCGCGCTGCGCGTGCAGGACGCGCGCCTGGACGCCGAGGTCGATCCGGGCAATCCCTGCGGGGCCGACGCGTTCGTGCTGGAGATCGGGACGGACGGTCCGGGCCCGTGGGCCGCGCGCCGGGTCGAGGTCGCCACCGGGCGCTTCCGCAAGGTGGCGGTCCGGGGCTGGCCGCTATGCGCCTTCCCGACCTTGTCGGAGGCGCGGGTCATTTCCAACGCCCTGGTGGCGGACCTGCACGACCCGGACGACCCGGGCGGATCGGCCCGGCTGCGGGTGCCGTTCGAGGACTCTTCCCGGATGTTCCTGCCTGCCTGCGGGGCGTGCCGCCTGTCGCTGGCCTGCGACGGCCTCCCGGCCGCCTCGGCGCGCACTGGGGAGACGACCGTCTTCCATGCGCGCGCGTTCGACGACGGCCCCTCGTGCGACCTGCCGCTCGATCCGACCGCCTTCGCCCTCCGAATGCACCCGGACACCTTCCTGGCCGGCCAGGTGCACCTGCGGGCGGTTGCCGCCGGGATCCGTCCGTGCGGCCGCATCGTGGTGGATACCGGCGATGCCGCGCGGCAGGAGGAGGCGATGCGGGCCGTGGGGCTGCGCACTGCCCGGGTGTCCGTGCACGAGGCCCCGCGCGACCGGGATGCCGGGTCGGGCGCCCGGGGGACCGCCCTGGACCACGTCTTCTTCTCCCGGGGGGACCAGGCGCGGGCCGCCGCGGACCTGCAGGCCCGGTTCGCCGCTTCGCAGGAGGGCAGCCGCCCGATGGACCCGGCCGCGTTCGGCCGGGACCTGGGCCGCCTGCTGGGCTACCCGGAATGCTGCATCGAGGCATTCGTCACCGCCGGACCCGACGCATCGACATCGTCGCTGCTTCGCCAGGCGCACCACCGGACGCGCGTCTTCCACTGGCCCCTGAACGTGCTGGACCCGGTCTCGCCGTTCACGCTGATCCCGCACCTGCCGTGCCGGTTCGACTGCCCGGCCTCGCTGGAACTGGCCGCCCGCGTGCTGGACGTGCTGGACGGCGTCTTCCCGTTCCTTCCCGGAGCCGCCCGGAGGGCGCTGTCCCGCACCTGGCTGTGGTGGGACGCGACCCGTGGCGCGATCCTGCAGGGCCCTGCCGACCCGGACGGCCTCGGCGCCGGGTGCGGCCTGCCGGACTCCCCGCTGCTGCGCCCCGGGGTTCGCCTGGAACCGCCCGCGCAGGATTTCGTGCAGCGCGTGCTGCCGGCCCTCGCATCGGGCGATCGCTTGCGACTCGATGGCGGGATCGTCCGCGTCCTGGCCGCGGGAACGCCCGTCACGGACCTGGACGAGGGCGTCGAACCGTTGATCTTCCCGTTCGGTTCCCGGGGGTGAGGGGAGGGCGCGGGGGGGGGCTTCGGCCGGAACGGTCAGTCCAGGGCCGCCGACTTGCGCATCAGGTCCACGCAGCGGTTCGAGTAGCCCCACTCGTTGTCGTACCACGTCAGGATCTTCACCATGCGGCTGTTCGGCATCACCATGGTGGACTTCGCGTCGAACACCGACGAGGCCGGGTTGTGGATGATGTCCGTGGACACCAGCGCGTCCTCGGAGTACTCCAGCACGCCCTTCATCGGGCCTTCCGCTGCCTTCTTCACCGCGGCGTTGATCTCCTTGACCATCGCCTTGGGGTCCTGCACCTGGAGGCGCTCCAGTTCGCAGACGAAGTCGACCAGGGACCCGTCCTGCACCGGCGCGCGGACCGCCAGGCCGTCCAGCTTGCCTTCCAGTTCGGGGATGATCTTGCCGATGGTCTTCGCGGCGCCCGTCGAGGTCGGGATCAGGTTGACGGCGGCCGATCGGGCGCGGCGCAGATCCTCCTTGTGGAACTGGTCCAGGATGCGCTGGTCGTTCGTGTAGGCGTGGATCGTGGTCATCAGGCCGCGGACCAGCCCGAAGTTCTCGTGCAGCACCTTGACCACGGGGGCCAGGCAGTTCGTCGTGCACGAGGCGTTCGACAGCAGCTTGTGCTCCTTCTTCAGTTCGTCGTCGTTGACGCCGCACACGATGATCGCGTCGACGGAGTCCTTCGGCGGCACCGTCAGCAGGACGCGCTTCGCGCCGTTCTTGATGTGCGTCTCGACCTGCTCGCGCTTGCGGAACACGCCCGTGGACTCGACGACGAAGTCCAGGTCGTACTTGGCCCAGGGCAGTTCCTCCAGGGACTTGCACGAGATCATGTCGATCGCCTGGCCGTTGACGATGACCTGGTTCTCGGTGGCCTCGACCGTGCCGGGGAACTTCCCGTGCGCCGAGTCGAACTGGAAGAGCTTCGCATGGAACTTCACGCCCTTGGCGAAGTCCTTCGGGTCGATGATGTCGTTGATCGCCACCACCTCGAACCCGCCCTGCTCGATGGCCGCGCGCGTCACCAGGCGCCCGATGCGCCCGAAACCGTTGATCGCGATCCGGATCTTCCTGCTCATCCGATCCTCCTCGGGTTTCTGGAAGGGGGCGTCGGGCCCCCGCAAAATGCCTGGCGGAATTGTAGAGGATCGAGTCCCGCTGTCAATCGGCCAGCCTGGACGGCCGTCCCGGCCGTGGCAAGTTCCGGGCGGTTTCGAGGCGGGGTCCTGTGCTAGGATTCGCCTTCGAGTCTTCCCGGAGCCGCGCCCCGATGGACCCGGCGATCCCGTACGTGGTCCTGTGCTTGCTGGCACTGTACCTGCCGCTGCTGGCGCACGCGGGCTGGCGCGCGGTCCGTCGCGATCCCCGCGCCGCGCTGCTGGCGATGGCCCTGTTCGCCCTGGCCGTGGCGGTGCGCTTCCTGGCGGCGCCCCGGCTGCCGATGGTCGCGGCGACCGCGGACATGACCCTGATGCGCCTGCCGGTCACGTGGGCCCTGGAGGGCGGCTTCGCCTGGAACGGGGCCAGCCAGCCTCCGGGGTACGCCGTCCTGCTGTCGCTGGTGTTCCGGCTGTTCGGCCCCTCCTTCGATGTCGCCTTCGCCACCACCACGGTGCTGGGCGCCGCGTCCGTGCTGCCGATCTTCGGGCTGGCGGCCCGGCTGGGGGGCAGGACGGTGCACGGCGCCCTGGCCGCCCTGGCCTGGGCGACGCTGCCGATGGCGGTGATCTTCGCGAACGGCGTGAACCTGGAGACCCCCGCGGCCTTCCTGATGGCCGCCTCCTTCCTGCACCTGCAGGCCTGGCTGGACGACGATCACCCGTTCGACGGGTTCCTGTACGTGCTGTCGATGGCGCTGCTGCTGCACCTGCGCCCCGAGGCGCCGATGCAGGCGGTGCTGATGGCGGTGGCGCAGGCGGCCCTGGTCCAGGGTTCGGGGGGGCTGCGTCGCCGGCTGTCGTCCCCGCTGGTCCTCGGCACCCTGCTGGCGGGCCTGCTGGTGATGGTGCCGTACGGCGTGTCGGTTGCCACCTGGGAGCGCGGGCACTTCCAGGAGGCCATCCGGATCGCGATCAGGAACGTCTCGCTGGGCGCGCTGGCGATCCTGGGCGCGGCCGTCGCGATGCCCCGGATCCTCCGCTGGTCCCGGCGGGATGCGCGGGTCCTGCGGTGGCTGGGAATCGCCCTGGCCGCCGTCGCCGCGTGGCGGCTGGTCGCGATCGCCTCGACCGAGGGCACCGGGATGCTGCTGCCCGCCTTCCTGGAACGCGTGTCCCCCCGGGGCGCCTGGGACCTGGGCGAGTTCATGCGCGCCTACGGACCCCCGCACCGCATCCCGATCGAGGATCCCCGGATGTTCCCCCCCCTGCTCAGATCGGAAGAGCGTCGTGTAGGGAAAGAGTGTAGATCTCGGTGG
>CALJUR010000031.1 GCA_937975765.1 uncultured Myxococcales bacterium | reverse complement strand
ACGCCCGACCGACCACCACGTCCAGATTTCTACGGATTACGACGAGCGGCAACACGCGGCTCTTCCGCATGCCCAGCCCGATGCTGGACTTCCGGGATGCCTGCCTGTTCGTCTGGTATTCCTGCGTGAAGGCCCTGGCCACGGCGTGGAACCGGGTCGCGGGACAAGTTCGCCGGAGGTGATGCCCCGTCAGCCGCCATCCTCCGGCACGGGTCGGTCGATGCGTCTCGTTTCGCCTGTTCCCTGCCGGCCATACGGGCTACAATCGGCCCGATCCGACGATGCAGCGATCCCGGCAAAGAATTTGTCCCACGAAGATTCGAATGAAGTTCAACGGACACAACGGAGATAGCGTGAGACGGTTCCGGAAGCGTCTGACACCGTCCCGGAATAGAAGTTCACGGTCCGGTAGTTCCCCGCCTCCATTGGATGCGCTGTCGAAGACCAGTAGACGGCCGACCCGGTCGCGCAAGGCGTAATCAGGGCAGAATCATTGAGGGGACAGGCAGCCCGTCCGTCATCCAGCAGCGCCATCAGTTCCAGGATGGTGGGAAGCCGCCATCCCGAACCCGGAAGTCCAGGCGTATTGTTCATGCAATAGGAATTGGCGGCGCTCCAGGTCATCTTCGACGGGGTTGACTGCTGCCACGTCAGTTCCAGCGAGAGATCGGTGACGGTGCCGTCTCCGTTGGAGCGAAACCGACTGCTTTGGGCGCCTGCACTTCCGTGAAGCAGCAAAGCCAACGTAATTGCCAGAATCCAACGTTCCAATGTGTTCCGATCCATCCGCTCTCTCCATCCTACCGCACGCAACGAACTGCTTGCGACGCTCCCTTGTCGCTGTACCCCCCATACCCGGAATCGAAGTTCACGGTGCCCATGCTTGCAGGAGCAGCCCCCGAAGGAGTCGAACTCCAGAAAAAGTAGCCGTACGAGAGACCTTCGCCCGAGAAGGGGCCGTTGACGAGGGGCTTGACCTGCTTGCCGTGGTCGACCAGCGTCATCAGTTCCAGGCGGGTCGGAAGCCGCCAGGAAGTGCCCTTGGACTGGCAATGGGCAAATGCCTGTTCCCAGTTCACGGACCGGACGTCCACCTGTTCCCACGTCAACTCGGTCACCGTGTCGGTGACGGTTCCGTCACCATTGTCAGTGAATTCCGTTGATGGTCGTTCGGGATCAGGAAGTTGGAACAGCCCGTTGCAAAGGTTCTGCTGACAGGTGCGAGGCGACAGGGGGCACTCCCCACAGACACCCCCGCAACGGTCCGGTCCGCATTCGAAGCCCTCGCATCCGGGAAGGCATTCCGAGCAACTCCCATCGAGGCATCCGTATGGACATGCCTCGATCTGGGCTTCCTGGGAACCGCAGGAATCGAACCAGCACGTTGCCTCTCCACAACACGCCACATGGTGCTCGCTGATGCAGGTACAATGGCCGCTTACGCACTCGGCTCCGCCCGAGCACAAGCCGCAGTCCCCGCCGCATCCGTCGTCGCCGCAGTCACTGGACCCGCAACTCGGCGTGCAGGCGCATGCTCCCGAGGAGCATGTGGCAGGAGCCTCGCATCCGATCGCCGTGCCCCATTCGAGGCAGTCATCGTCGTCGTGCCCCCCACAGGTTCTGTAATGCCCCGGGTCGATGCACTCGGAGGCTCCATCTTCGGGACACTCGTCTTCGCAAAGGCACCGACCCGCCGAACTGCATTCGATCCCGAAATCGCAGAATCCACATTCTCCACCGCAACCATCCACGCCACATTCCCTGCCCGCACAATCCGGAATGCACGTATCCTGCAGGCCAGGATCTCCGGCTTCGTCGGCAGGCGCTGCGTCATTCGCAGTGACTTCGGGCAGATCGTTCAAGTCGGGGGAGGTGTCTTCGGACCCGTCATCGAAACCGAGCTCCTCGGATTCCTCGGTCTCGAACGGATCCATGTCCGTGCTTTCAGTTGCCGTTTCGACTGACTCCTCTCCCATGGGCTCGAAATCGGCTGCGTCCGGCTTTTCCGCCTGGTCCAATGCGTCAATCGCGGTCTGGAAATCCGTTCCTCGGATGCATCCTTCCAGGACGAAGACGAATCCCAGGATCAGCAGATTGACACGGGTCGAGGACGCCAAGAACACGCTCATCGTTCCTCCCGGTATCAGGACAGCGCTTCGCCTTCAGGAAGGTCAGAAATTTACGGAAGATTAGCACGAATCATCTGGCCCGATCCATCCACCCGCCAGGCCGCACGGCACGCGTGCTGGAACTCACCCGACACGAAGGAGCTCATGGCGACGTTCCCCTGCCCGGACGACAGGATTTCAGAAGACCACGTTGTCGGTCAGGACGCGGATGTTCGTGCCGTCGGCCACGCCCAGGGACGTGACCCGCATGGCGTTCTGCGAGACCATCGTGAAAACGTCGCTGTCGTATGTCACAGCCTGCACGCCATTCTGGAAGGTGTTCCCGAAGATCCGGATCACCTGGCGACGCCACGAACCGTTGGCGTAGCCCGTGACCAGTACCGATCGGGCAATCGAACCCTGCACCGCAAAACTGTTGTTCGCGATCTGGAACTGACGCCAGGAGTCGTCCGAGATCTCCACGCGAATCACCTCCGAGAAGCCGCTGCGCGGCTCGGCGAAGATGTTGTTGTTGACGAGGAGCTGCCCGCCGGTACCGCCGGGCACGATGAGGGTGCAGTAGTCGCAGTCGTTGCCGTTGAAGACCGTTCCGGAACCCGGATACAGGGTGACGTCATTGAAACGGTTGCCTTCGACCCGGGCCATCGAACCGGCGCCGGCCGTCGGGTCGGAAAGCGTGGACCCCTGGATCGACGAATTGGTGATGTCTCCCAGTCGGGTCAGCGTGCTGTTCTCGATCGTGGACGAAATGACGGGGCCCAGGGACGAGGAGGAGGTCACCGAGGAGAAGGCGCAGCCCAGGTAGGTCGCCTTGTTCGGCAGTGTCAGGGAACCCTCGAACCGGCAGTTCAGGAAGGTGACGCCGGTGCCGGACAACTGCACGTTCTTGAAGTACGCCCCCTGCACCACCGCGCGATTGCCCAGGGTCAGCGTCGCCGTGCTGGGCCCCGTGTACGTGCCCCCGAACACCCGGATGTCGTCCCGCTGCAGCCGGGAATCGTTGGCCGTCAGCGTGACCGTCCCGTCGACCTTCACCAGGTCGCCGGCCGCGAAGGTGGTGGAAAAGAACGTCGTCCCGTCCACGGCCTTGATGCCGCCGGTGGCCGCGATCGTGAGGTCCTGCCCGGACGGCGTCAGGGTAACGTTCGTGCCGGCCAGCAGCCGGACGGCGTCCGTCAGTCCGTTCAGGGATCGCACGGCCGCGCCGTCCCGCAGCGTGGGGTTCGGGTAGGTACCGGCCAGGTCCCCCCCCGCCGTGCCGCTGGGAGGCAGCGCCGACGGAGCCCCCGCCAGCTTCGCGTAGTCGATCCCGGACGCCACCTTGTCGTTCGTCACGGCCCCCGACGCCAGCATCGCGGTCGTGATGGCCGCGTCCTGGCCCTCGTTCACGTACCGCGCGTCGTGCTCGTGGTCCGATCGCGCAACCGACAGGGCGCTGCCGGTGCCGCCGAACGACACGGACAGGACCGCCTCGCCCGAGGACGCACCCCCGACCAGGCCCGCCCCGGCGCTCACCCCGGTGATGTCACCGCCGGAATCCTTGTCCGTCGAGGCGATGCGCACCTGGTGCGCCAGCGGGTCGAAGGTCACGGACGTCGCCCCTTCCCCGACGAAGCCCAGCGCGGGAGCCCCCGGCGTCACCACGAACGCCGTCGCGCCCGCCGGGTCCTGCACGGTCACCAGCTCCAGCGCCGGGTCCAGGTTGCCGTGATGCACCGCCCCCTGGGCCAGCACCAACTGGTCCCACGGTCCGCCCACGTCCCCCTGGAACCACGTCGCGGTCGTCAGGTCATCCTGGGCATCCTGGTCCCATGCCGTCAGCGCCTGGGCCAGTTCCTCGGTCGTGTCGTAGCAGGTGTCCCGGGCCCAGGACCGGATCGCCTCGACGTCCACCAGGAAGGTCCGCCCTTCCAGCAGCATCCCCAGTCCCGCCCCGTAGTCGCCGCCGCTCCCCTGCCCGCACGCCCACATTGCCCCCGTCCACGACAACACCTCGCCGGCCTCGCACCCGGCATCGGCCAGGTGGGCCGGGCCCACGGTTCCCGGGGCGATCATCGCGGACGTGATGGACACCGGCTGGCCCTCGTTGACGTACCGCGCATCGTGGTCGTGATCGACCGTCGCGTAGCCCTCCAGCGTCGATGCCAGCGACGTCGCGGTGACGAAGTCCCCGGGCATCTGCTCCGACGTCAATTGCCCGGTCAGGCTGCCCAGGTCGTGGACGTGATCGGATCGAGACCACGCCTCGGGGCCCAGCCCGTCCAGCGTCGCCGCGCTGAAGGCGAACGGGACGCTGGCCACCCGCATGCGGGGCTTCATCTCCGGCTCGTCCCCGAACGCCAGGCCCACGAAGAGGTCCGGCCGGGCGAAGATCGCCGGGTCGATCGGCTGGTCGTCCCCCACCTGGATCAGCAGGTTGAACCGGCCTCCTTCCACTGCCACCTTCTGCTGCAGCGTCCCAAGGACGTGGGAGGCCTCCGACGAGTCGGCGTCGTCATGGAAGGTCACCGTCACGTCCATGTTGCCCGAGTAGTCCCCCGAGTCGGTCGCCAGGCGGCCGCTGAGGTTCAGCAGGGACGGGGTCGTCGCCGCCAGGCCCGTCGCGGGAACCCCTGCCAGGATCAGTGCCACCGCCAGGAATCGCTTCATCGTCCTCTCCTTCCGGCCCTCCGGGCCAGCCGTCCGTCAACGCGTCGCACCCGGCTCGAAGCGCAGGCTGCCCCCCGTGCACTCGCGGGCCCCGGCCCAGGTCCCCAGCACCGCGAAGGCGCTCCCCTGGCCTCCCAGGAACGTCCCCGAAGCCCCTCCCGCGGTGAACTCCAGGCCGTACGTCGCGGGGGGCATCACGCAGGCCGCCTGGACGCACCCGTTCTCGCAGACGATCAACTCGGAAGCGTAGGTGCATCCCTGGTTCGGCTGGCAGGTCCCCTGCGCCGCGGACACGATCAACCGGTCCCGGTCCTTGCAGCGGTTCGCCGGCGGGTCGTCGCAGGCCACCGCTTCGCGGACGCAGCGATGGTCGAGGCATCGATCCGTGGTGCAGTCGTTGCCGTCATCGCATTCGCCATCCTGCGCGCATTCGGGCGGCGGCAGTTCCTGGACCACCCCCGGGTCCTCCGTCGCCTCGGCCTGGAGGTCCATCCAGCCCAGGTCCACCACCGTCGGGATGTCCGGTGGCCCGCCGCCATCGCCGCCGCAGGCAACCATCACGATCGCGAGCGCGGCAATCGCGCTTCCCGGGAAACCATGCATGCATCGCCTGTTCATCCTCGACCTCGATGGATGCCGATAATCCACGGCTAGAACACCCAGCCGAAGGGGGTGCTGGTCGTCGTGATGGTGCCGTCCGGAGCGACGAACCGGCCGTTGGTGTATCCCGAACAGGAGTTCGACTCCCACCGGAAGACGTATTCCGGCCGGCCGGCCTGCGGGTAGTGCCGGCACAGGTAGATCGCCTTCTGTACCAATGGACGCTGCAACTGGACGTTCCCGAACACGCCGATGTCGCTGGGATATCCCCACTGGTATCCGTTCGACGTGCAGTCGAAGCCGTTGCGCGTGTAGTAGTTCGTGTTCAGCGTCGGGTTGAAGCAGTGGTAGATCGGGCTGGCGTTCAGTGTCGCCTCGTTGTCGTTCCGGCCATACGCCGTGAAGGACGGCCCGGTCCACTTCCAGCAGGTGCTGACGCCCGAGCACTTCTCGTTTCTCAGGCTGCAACCCGCGCATCCCGACAGCGGGTTCGAGTCGTTCGGCGCGCAGGAGCCGTAGTCCGTCGTCGTGGTCCAGTGGTAGTTGTCGCACAGGTTGTAATAGGTGGTGACGCCGATGAAGCAGTTCGCGTCCTCGTCGTATGCCGTGTCGCAGTCGTTGTCGACGCCGTCACAGGACTCGGACACCCCGGGATGGATGCCGTCATCGTAGTCGTCGCAGTCGGTCGAGAAGGCCGAGTACCCGTAAGGCTGGCTGCAGGCCACCGTGGTGCCCGAAGAGGACGCCCCGTACCCGTCGCCATCCGCGTCGCGGTACCAGGTCTGGCCGACGCCGTTGTCGACCTGCCCGTCGCAGTTGTCGTCCAGGCCGTTGCAGGTCTCGCTCGACGGGTAGTTCTGCTGCTGGCAGGAGCTCGCCCCCCCCGCGCACAGCGTCACCCCCTCCGCGCACACCCCTTTCTTGCCGCTGACGGTGCAGGAATACCCGCCGCCCGGGTTGCCCTCGTCGATGCCCCCCGCGCAGTTGTCGTCCGCCCCGTTGCACTGCTCCGCCGCGCCCGGGTAGACGGAACTGCTGACGTCGTTGCAGTCGCCGCCCCTCGATGCGCGATAGTTGCCATTGGAGGCGCACAGGCACTGCGAGTTCGACGAGACGCCGTACGAGTCGTTATCCCCGTCGTAGTACCAGGTCTGGCAGCCGCTGGCCCCGGCCTCGTCCGCCTGCCCGTTGCAGTTCTCGTCCCTGCCGTTGCCGCACGTCTCGGTGCCGGGGAAGGTCACCTGGTTGCACTTCAGGCTGCCGCCCTGGCACAGCCACGTGCTCTTCGCACACTCGCCCTGCAGCCCGGACACGGTGCACGCCCCCCCGCCCTGGGGGTTGCCCTCGTCGATGCCGCCCGCGCAGTTGTCGTCGATCCCGTTGCACGTCTCGGTCGCGCCCGGATGCACCGCCCCGTTCAGGTCGTTGCAGTCCGAGAAGTCCGTGACGTACCCGGTCGGCCTGGTGCAGGCCTGCGTCGGGGAGGTCGGGCTCCCGTACCCGTCGACATCCTCGTCCCGGTAGTACGTCGTCTTGACGCCCTCGTCGATCTCCGCGTCGCAATCGTTGTCCTTCCCGTCGCAGGACTCGGCCCGCGTCGGGTACACCTGGGCGTCGCCGTCGTTGCAATCCCCGTCGCACGCCCGCACGCCGTCGCCGTCCGAATCCGCCTCACCGGCCGGGAGGCCGTCCACGCAGTCGTTGTCCTTCCCGTCGCAGACCTCGGGGTTGCCCGGGTACCGGGCCGCATCGCCATCGTCGCAATCGCCGGGAACCGCCACGTAGCCGGCCGGCGCCTCGCACGCCATCTGCTGCGAGGAGGCCGTCCCGAACCCGTCCACGTCCTGGTCCCGGTAGAACGTCGTCTTCACGCCCTCGTCCACCGCGGAGTCGCAGTCGTCGTCCCGGCCGTTGCACACCTCGACCGGCGCCTCGGGACAGGCCACCACGCAGACCATCTCGAACGCGCAGGTCTCGTAGTTCCTGCACGAGGTCGGCGCGGCCGCGTCGCACGGTCCCCAGGCGTTCCGCGTGCACGTCTCGTTCCCCGGCCCGCAGCCCAGGTCGCACGCACGCGTCAGGCCGTCGATCTCCCCGTCGCAGTCGTTGTCCTTCCCGTCGCAGGACTCGGTCTGCCCGGGGTGGATGGCCGCGTCGGCATCGTCGCAGTCCAGGTCGTTCGAGATGTACCCCTGGGGCGCGGTGCAGGCCGACTTCATGGCCTGCGGGTCCCCGTATCCGTCGCTGTCGGCATCCAGGTAGAACGGCTTCTTCAGGCCTTCGTCCACCTGCTGGTCGCAGTCGTCGTCGTGGTCGTTGCAGGTCTCGATCGCCTCGGGATGGATCGATGCGTCCGTGTCGTCGCAGTCGCCTCCCGTCGCGACATGCCCCGGTGGCGGCGCGCACCCGCTGACGCCCCGGTCATCGTCCCCGTACCCGTCGCCGTCGCCGTCCAGGTACCAGGTGGACTCGACGCCATCGTCGACCTGCCCGTCGCAGTCGTCGTCGTCGCCGTTGCAGACCTCCAGGCTGGCCAGGCCGGCCGTCGAGCACACGGCCGCCTCGCCGCCAGCCGCGCATGCGACCACGCCGCTCGCGCACGCGCCGGTGCCGCAGGCCGCCCCCAGGGCACGCGACGACCCGTCCCAGTCCGCCAGCACGAATCCCTCGTCCACCCGCCCGTTGCAGTCGTTGTCCTGTCCGTCGCACGACTCGGCCGGCTTCTGCGGGCACTCCCCGCACGTGGCGAACGCCGCGCAGTTGCCGTTGTACCGGACGCACTGGTTCTCCGGCGGGGCGTCGCACGGCTGCGGCACGTGGTTCACGCATCGCCGGACCCCGGAACCGCAGACCGTCGAGCACGCCTCGTCCGCGTCCTCGTCCACGGACCCGTCGCAGTCGTTGTCCTTGTTGTCGCACGCCTCGTCCGCGCCCGGGTGCCGGCCGGGGTCGTCGTCGTCGCAGTCGCCCGGGTTCAGCGCCGAGTACGAGCCGTCCGGACCGCAGTAGCACCGCCACTGCAGGCTGTCCCCGAACCCGTCCTGGTCCGCGTCCATGTAGTACGGCAGGCACCCCTCGATCCCCGAAGGGTCGACGGTGCCGTCGCAGTTGTCGTCCAGGCCGTTGCAGATCTCGCGTCCCTTCGGGTTCACGGCGGCACGATCGTCATCGCAGTCCCCAGCCACCGTGGCCGTGTACTCCCCCTCGCTGGCGCACAGGCACTTCCAGTCCTCCTCGGCCCCGTACTTGTCGCCGTCGCGGTCGCGATACCAGACGTCGCAGCCCTCGGCCCCCTCGGGATCGGTCACCTCGTCGCAATCGTCGTCGCGGCCGTTGCAACGCTCCACCGCACCCGGATTGACCAGCCGGTTCCCGTCGTCGCAGTCGTCGCACCGGGCGAAGCCGTCCCCGTCGCTGTCCACCTGGCAGGGGTCGCAGGGGTCGCCGATGCCATCGCCGTTCGAGTCCGCCTGGTCGGGGTTGCGGAACCCGCAGGCAGGGCAGTTGTCGTCGCAGCCGGTCCGGGCGCCTCCGGCGCAGGGGTGGTCGCCGGGGACACCCGATCCGTCGCCGTCCTCATATACGCCGTCGCCGTCCAGGTCCGGGTCCACGCAGTCCGCCAGCCCGTCCAGGTCGCAGTCGGGGAAGCCCTCGTCGGTCTTCCCGTCGCAGTCGTTGTCGACGTGGTCGCACGTCTCCGCCGCAGGCGTCGTGCCGACGCACGGCCCCAGCCCTCCGGCCCCGCAGGCGCGCTCTCCCGGGCACGATCCGAAAGTGTTGGTGACGCGGCACGTCGTCGACGCCCTGTCGGTGACGGCGCGGCCGTGGCACTCGCAGGTCTTCTCCGGGGCGTCCTCCGGGGGATTGAAGTAGCACCAGGAGGACGCCGCCGCGCCGCGCGATCCCGGCGTGGTCACGCACTGGTATCCCGACGGGCAGGTCGTGCCGTCCACGCAGGGCTCGATGCAGAAACTGCCCAGGTCCCCGAACGAGTCGCACCGCGCCTCGGGATTCTGGCCCCCCAGGCGGCAGTCCGCGTCCTCGTTGCAGGGGTCGCACAGGGTCGCGAAGGAGGGCAGGCAGAGGCTAACCGGGTCGCTGCCCGGGATTAGGGTCTGGAGGCACTTGAACCCCGCGGGGCAGTTCGCCACGCACGGGATCGCGCAGAATCTCCCGTTCCAGGTCAGGACACAGAAGCCGCTCGGGCAGTCGTTGTTCTCGGAGCAAGGCACCTGCCAGTCCGGGACGTCCACCTCTTCCGCGTCCCCCCCCTCGTCGCCAGGCAGGGCTTCCCGGTCCCCGTCCTGCAGCGTGCCGTCGGGCGAGTCCGGATCCCGAGGCAGGTCCGGCGAGATGAGGATCTCGATGCCCGCGTCTTCCGCCACGTCCTTGACGGGGGCACCGGAGTCCGGCCGGCCGTTGCCCGATCCGCAACCCCAGCCCCACAGCGCGAAGGAAACGACCACCGAGATCGCCGGGAATCGAAGAAGTCGCACGTCCACCCTCCACCCGCCGGAGGGACGGATCGCCCCCCACACGGCACTGACCTTTGTTCCTCGCCGACGAGGGTAGTCGCCCGGATCCCGGATGTCAACCGTCGCAATGGCTGGTTTTCGTTCGTGTTTCCGGAGGTTATCGACGGTTCACTTCGTTGCGGCGCGGGTTGCCTTGCTGGGAACGCCTGCGATACAGTGGTGGGCGCTCCGCGGTATCGGACGGGAGGATTCGCATGAGGAACCCGTGGTTCATCCCCTTCATGGTCGCTGCGGCGACCACCGCCATGGCGGGCCCGGGTTGCGGCGGGACCGGCTCGGGCGAGGACCCGGCAGATGGTGTCGATGCCGAGGACGTCCAGCTTCCCGACACGCCGGACTCATCGGAACCTGCCGACGACCTGCCCGTCAACGAGGCTTCGACCGATCTCGATGTGACCTTCGATCTCGAAGCGCCGGTCGATCTGCCCCTCGATCCAATCCAGGCCGACGAGGACCAGATGTCCTCCGATCTGCCTCCCGAATCGGGCCCCGGCGAGAATGTCTCCGGGACGCCGGAAACGGGGGTCGAAGGCGGTCCCTGCTACGGCAACCTGACTTGCAACGACGGCCTCTTCTGCGATGACAACCGCACGTGCATGCCCCTGGACAGCAACCCGAACGAGTTCGTGCCGCAGGACTGTTTTGGAGACGAGTGCGGCAGCGCGGGTGCGGCCTTCGGAGCCCCCGTCGGCGAGTACCGTGGCGTCGTGGCGTATTCGAACGGGTCCACCACCGGGTGCCACGCCTGCGTGGACAAGGACGGGACGGTCGCGGCCGGGGAACAGAACCTTTCGTGCGGTTGCAGGTGCGGGTGCGACGCCGGCCCGGGATCCTTCGGTGCGGTGACGCCCCAGACCGCCTACGGCATCGCGTTCCAGTGCGTGGAGTACGTGCGTCGATTCTACGCGGAGCAGGTGGGCAACGCCGGCATGGGCGGGAGCACGGGCAACGCCAAGGACTACGCCAGTTCGTCGAAACTGGAGCGCATGGGCCTCGCGTGGTATCCGAACCAGTCGAAGACTCCCCCGCAACCCGACGATGGCATCGTCTTCACAGGCGGGAAGTACGGACACATCGCGATCGTGACGGGAGTCGGCGTCGACGAGGTCACGATCCTCCAGCAGAACACGCCGCAGGCCGTCCTGGGGCTGCAGGTCAGCGTCTCCGACACGGGCGCCTGGACCCTCTCGTCCCCGAAGGGATATTCGCTGTCGGTCGCGGGCTGGTTCCGGGACCCGAAGCATGACTGGACGAAATGCCCGGATGGTACCTGCCCGGACGGGTACGCATGCCAGGGGGGGACCTGCAGCCTGTCCGGCACCTGCACCCCCTCGTGGTCGTGCGGCGGTTGGTCGTCCTGCGGCTGTGGCGACACGCAGACTCGGACCTGCTGGGACGACAACGGCTGCGGTACTTCCTCAGGGAAGCCCGCCGAGTCCCAGGCCTGCGACCACTGCGGCAACGGCGGTTGCGACTGCGGCGAAACGTGGGCCACCTGCGCCTCGGACGGCTGCCCCCCGCCCGAGGAAACCTGCAACTCCATCGACGACGACGGCGACGGCGTCATCGACGAGATCGAGTCCTGCTGGAAGCCCGTTTACCGCTATTGGAATACCGCCATGACCGCATCCGCCCGGGCCCGGTGCTGGGGCAACTCCGCCTCCTCTCCCCCGGCGGGATGCGCCGGCTACACCCTGGAGTTCCCGGGTCCGGTCTTCTACCTCTACGCGACGCAACAGGCGGGCACCGCCTCGCTGATCCACTTCTACAAGAACAACAACCACCTGCTGATGCGTTCCTGGGACGGGGAGATCAACAGCCTCCTGTCGAACGGCTTCACCCAGGGGGACACCCTCGGGTACATCTGGACCGACACCGTGACGCCCCCCTCGGGCAACTTCTACCAGCCCGTCGCGGCCGGTTCCCCCTCGATCCGGAACCTCCGTCGATACCTGAACTCCGCCGCCGGGATCCACCTCTTCGCCAACAACCCCGAGGAGACCGCCCCCGGCTGGGATTTCGAGGGGGTCAAGGGCTACGTCTGGAGTTCCCGCTGGTAGCCCGCACGCCCGCGGACGGATGGACGCGAACCCGCCCGCCTACAGGTCCAGCACGCAGTCCCCGTACAGGTACTGCTTGATCTCGATGCGATAGGCGAAGAAGTAGTCCTTCAGAGCCGCCTTGTCGACCTCGTCCTTCCGCATCCAGTCCGCGCCCAGGAGGCTCTTCTTCCGGATGGGCGGCGCCTCGCCGGTCGCCAGGGCCAGTCCGTCGATGTTGTCCTTGCACCAGTCGACCACCGTCTTCGGGACATCCATCGCGGTTGATGCCTTCAGAAGCTTGTCCATGAAGAAGGCCATGTCGTGTCCGCCCGGCCAGGTGCCCGCGTGCACGATGTAGCCGCCGGCCTCGTCCCCCTTCCTCACGTTTTCGGCCGCCTGTCCCAGCGCCTCGCCGATCCTGTCGATCGCCAGGCTGCAATAGTCCATGAAACCCGACAGGCTGCTGATGCCCGGCAGCAGTCCCCGCGTCGCATCGAACAGTCGTCCCTCGTGCCGCGATACCGCCCCTGCATGGCAGTTTCTTCGACAGGACCCGTTCAATGCCAGTCGCACTTTCACGGGAAGATCGGACGACGGGCTACGGTCCGGAGCGAACCGGGCGGAATCCATTGTCCGAACTCCTGTACGTAGGGCCGGAGCAGCAGGGGCGAGACGCCGCCCGAACCCACTTCGCGTCCTCCACCCAACCTCCCCCTCGGGTCACGCGGTAGGTCCCCGTTTCCGGGCCTGTCGGATCCGTGACCGTCGCGGTCGAGTAATCCCCGTAGTAGTCCCCGATCCACTCCTGCACGTTGCCAAGCATATCGTAGAGGCCCCAGGCATTCGCTTGCTTCCCCTTCACCGGATGGGAACCGCACGTGGTGTTCGGCCCCCCAAGATCGGTGCAACTCGAGTAGGCGCCCGCATACGTTGCCAGACTGTTGCCGAGGAACCAGGCGATCGGATCCAGCACCGAGTTCGGAGTCTCGGCTCCCTTCTTCGACGAGGTCCCATTGTACGTTCCGGTCGTCGTCCCGGCGCGCGCCGCATATTCCCATTCCGCCTCGGTCGGCAGCCGATAACCCGTGCAGTCCAGGCCCTTGTGGACCTCCCCGATGCACTTGAAGTCCCCGCCTCCTGGGGTCCCCGTGCATCCGGCCAGTTTGTAGCAAAGCTCCAGGCCCTCCTGCGACGACCGCGCATTGCAGTATGCAACCGCATCCCACCAGGACACGTTCTCAACCGGGCACGAGGATCCACATCCCGTGAAATCCGAAGGGTTGTTGCCGATCAACGCCTGCCACTCTCCCTGCGTCACCTCCGTGGCTTTCATGCAGTACGAGCGGCTGATGACAACCAGATGCTGGACCTCAATGGCATCGCCCTCGCGTCCCGGTTCGGTTTCCGGCGACCCCATCGTGAACTGGCCGGCGGAAACGCGCACGAAACCCGTCGGGCAGGCGAACGTCGAGCAGGTGCCGGTCATGCAGTACTTGTTCGTGCCGCAGGAATTGAAGTTGCGGACGTTGCTCCAGCCCGTCGGGTTCGTGGAGGCCGAACAGGATTGACAACCGTTGGAGGGATGGCTGAGTCCATCGACATAGCACACCCCATCGATCAAGCACTTCCCGGATTGAAGCGTGCTGGCACAACCCGTTTCCGGCGAACACGATTCTGTCGTACACGACTTGCCGTCGTCACAAGCGGTCGTGGTCCCACCTCCCGTGCAAACGCCTGTCTTGCACGTCCTGGCCGAAGTCCACGAGGTCAATCCCGAACACGACGGCGCCTGGCATTCCGTCCCGTCCGATGCGTCGCTCCATCCGAACCGGTCCTTCGATGCCGAACACACCTGGCAGGCGTCCTGCGGGTTCGCCTGACCTTCGCTGCGGCACTGTCCTTCGATGTCGCAATAGGCGGCCTTCAGCGTGTTGATGCATCCCGTCGCCGGGTCGCAGGACTGGGTCGTGCAGGACTTACCGTCGTCGCACGAAGTGACCTGTCCACCGTCCGAACAACTCCCCGACCGGCAGGTCTTCTGGGAGGTCCACGAGGTCGTTCCGTTGCAGGATGATGCCTGGCAGGTCGAACCGTCCGCCTTGTCACTCCAACCGCCATCGTTCTTCGCGGCTGCGCAAACCTGGCAGTTGTTGGCCGGATTCTCCCCGCCATCCGGATGGCACGCGCCCTCGATCCGGCACCACCCCGTGGCCAGGACGTTCGAGCACCCCTTCGTCGCGTCGCACGAGTCGCTGGTGCACGAAAGCCCGTCGTTGCAGGACTGCGTTCCGCTCTTCCCCGTGCACTTCCCGGAAACACAGGTCCGGGCGGACGAGAAGACGAATCCCTCGCAGAATCCTTCCCCGCAGGTTTCGCCGTCCTTCACGTTGGCATGGATGCAGGCATCGGAGGTGCACAGGTCTTCCGTGCACGAGAGCCCGTCGTCGCAGTCGTCGACCACCGTCTCGCGGTTTCCGCACGAATCAAAGGAGTAGAGGCGCCCCTCGGAACACCGCCTCTCCGCAGCGGGGGTGCAGACGCCTGTATCGGTCGATCCTTCGTCCCGAACCGATTCGCCGTCCCCGGTGGTTCCATCCTCCCGGGACGCGGCATCCGGATCCGCATCGACCGCTTGGCTGTCCAGTGGGGCGTCCGGATCCTCGCCCCGCACCTCGGGCGGTTCCGTCCCCGGGCACTGGCACCAGCCCGCGTACGGTTCGCCCCCGGGGATCGCGACGCACGTGCATCCCGGTCCGCAGGATTCCCCGGGCGTCGAGCACGAGAACCTTCGCCCGTCGGTGACGTCCTGGCTGCAGGCAACAGGAATCAACAGGCAGCCCCATGTCGCCAGGCGCAGGAACCTGGATGAGAACTGCCTCAGGTCGCTGGAATCAACCCACACCGTCTCGTCCTCCACGCTCCGTTTCTCCCTCCGCCCGGTCGAGGCGTGGCGGGAAGTCCCCTTCATGGCAGGATCGTGCGCACCGGGCGAAATCCCCGGTCGCGAGAATCACTGTTGATGCCATATGAGGTGTTGTTCAAGACCGCTCTCGCCTGCCACGCATCCTCGAGGTAGTTGCCCCCGCGCGCCAGGCGGGTGCCATCCTGCTCGACCTCGATGCGCCCGACCGGATCCAGTTCGTTGTCCAGGGGAGTGACATGGTCGTCGCAGGTCCATTCACTGACATTGCCCAGCATGTCGTAGAGTCCCCATCCGTTCGCGTTCCGGGTCGCAACCGGATGGGTGCTGCAACCGCCGCCGCCGCTGCAGTCGGAGGCCGGCGGAGTTCCCGAACAACTGTTCCCGCGGTACCAGGCGATAGGGTCCAGCACCGGATTCGGTCTCTCGCACTGCCGGTGATCCGCGTCCGGGGTGCCGTTGTAAGTCCAGCCGTCGGTCCCGGCCCGTGCCGCATACTCCCATTCCGCAGAAGTGGGAAGACGGTAGCCGAAACAGGTCAGTCCGGCGAAGCCCATTCCCTCGCACTTCAATCCCTCTCCGGCCTTCCCGGTGCAGCCGGTCAGGGAATAGCAGGGTTGCAGGCCTTCCCGGACCGACAGGGCATTGCAGTACGAGAGGGCCTCCCACCAGTTCACGCTCTCGACCGGGCAGTTCCCGGGACAGGAGTGGTTGAAGGAAGGGGCCGTTCCCATCACGGCGAGCCATTCCTCCTGGGTGACCTCCGTCTCCTTCATGCAGAACGAACGGCTGATCACCACGTGATGCGGGACCCCGTCATTCGGCGTCCCCGATCCGGACACTCCTTGGTCCCGCAAGTCGAAGTTGCCGCAGGAGACCGGAACGAATCCCGAGGGACAGGGGTCCCCGACGCACCGGGATCCGTCGCAGACTTTCGCTGCACCGCACCCACCGCAAGACCCCCCGCACCCGTCGACGCCGCAGGTCTTCCCGGCGCAGGATGGCACGCAGGGCAGGCATTTCACGGTAGCGGCGTCGCAGCCATACCGGCACTCCTCCAGGGTCTCGTTGCCGGCCGGGCCGCATCCATCGATCCAGCACCGGTCCGAACCGCAGCACTCCTCCCTATCGTCCTGGTGGCAGGGGCATAGATCCTGCCGGGTCGATCCCAGCGGCGTGACATTTCCAGGGGACGGCCACCTGTCTGGAACACAGTCTGCGGCCGAAGCGACCATCGACTCGCGAGTGTCGTGAGCGCATCCGGGGTGAATGTCGTCCTCCCAGTAGTTCGTGCCGCATCCCCCACGGGATGCGCCGAGTAGGTTGTCCCGGTCCTTGTTGGCGGTCTCGTCCCCGAACAGGTCGTATCGCACCACCAGGCCGTCTCCGTTGAGGTCCGCCAGTTCAAGCAGGCGCATGCCGTCCGGCCATTCCTCGGTCCCAGCCCACGCCTCGTCGTGCCCACCCCAGGAGTACTTGTACCCGATCCGAACCCCCACGCCGCAGGAATCCACAGGCAACCAGGGCAGTTCCAGCATCGCGGAGAAGATGGAGTCCCCCGCCGTGTCATCGCCGTGCGTCCCGTCATCGAACATCTCGACGACATTCGCACCCCAGTCTCCCAGGGCATGGTTCAGCGACTCCAGTTCGGACATCGTCAGGCAGCACGGCTCCTCGGCCCCCTGGGTGCACAGCGGCGTGGTCCAATGGATTCCGCCGGAGAGGCGCACGCCTCGATCCGGCTCGGAGGATACCCGGTGGAACGGTCCCAGGGCATCGCAGTTGCCATCCAGCAGGTAGCCTCGGAGGTCCGCCCTGAACACCACGCGAATCCGCTCTGGATCCAGGCACGTGCAGTCGTGGGCGCACGGCGCGCGTCCGTCTGCCTCCCGCGGATCGCATACCCGATTGCCGCATCGACTGAGATCGGCAAGGGAAACCGGCATGCAACCGAAAGTCGGGACCTCGTCGGCCGATTCCCTGGATTCGAAGCACTCATAGCCGGCCCGGCAGTTCCCGGAACCCAGGCACTCCCGCAGGCACAACCCCAAGACAAGACCCGTGTCCAAGAAGGACATCCGGATGCTCACGCACGTGCCATCATCGCCGCAGGAATCCGTGTCATCGCAAAGGTCCGTGCACAATCCTCCGGGAATCGGCAGGTCCTTGCCGGAAAACATGGAGAAGAAATCCTCGGACATGCAGAAGTCGATCGCACACTGTTCGCCACGCTCGCATGGAGCACCGACGGATCGACCCGTTTCCGGCAGTTCCCCGACCGGAACGTCCACGGCCGATCCCGGGTCCTCCTCCGCATCCGACGCTCCACCTGTTTCACCGGAATCGGAGCCGTCGGTACCGCAGATGCACATACCCCAGTCCTCCAGGCCCAGCATCAGCACGCACGAACAACCGGAGCCGCAGGAGGGGTCGCTCGGGCCGTGGCAGACAAACTCCCGGTCCTCGATACCGAGGCTTTGCGAACAGCCACAGGCAACGCCGAGCAGGATCGGCCACCAGGATCTTCCAAGGCTCATAGAGAACCCCTCCAAGGCCACGTCCAGGGAATCGGAGCCTATCGGAACCTCCCGCTTGCCATCACCACGGCACCACCGGAAACGACGCCGCCGCCAACCACGATCCCGGAGCGGGGGGCTTCCTGAACCCTCCCGTTCCCCGACGCAGACGGCTGCCAGACCGCGTCCACGATGCCCCAGATCAGGCCCGTGAGCGTGGCCACCCCGCCGATCGCATACATGGCGGTGGAGGCGGCAGCGTACCGGTTGGCCTGGGACTCATGGTCCACCGCCTCCTGTCGCGACATCTTCATTGTTCCGTCGGGATGGGTGGCCCCGTTCGTGACCTTCGAACGTTCGTCCACGGTGGCCCAATTCAGCACGCCCCCCGTGATCAGCATGGCCCCCCCCAGCCCGAAGATCGCCCAGGGGGCCGCGGATACCTTGGACCGGGTTTCGGCCGGCAACGCGACGACGGGGGACGCATCTCCTGCCGGCACGACCGGATCCGCCGCCAGGGCGGGGGCCGGCGTGGCGGAAGGCGTCATCAGGACCTCCAGCGGCCGCTCCTCGCCGGCCACGATGAGCACGGAGCCTTGCCAGGCCTCGTATCCGGCCCGCGCAAGTTCCAGCCGATGAGTCCCCGCCGCCAGTTCCACCCGGTGGACGTCTCCCGTCTCGACGACTGCGCCTCCATCGATGCCAAGCCGGGCACCTGCCGGTTGCACGCGCAGAACCAGCACGCCCGGCAGCACCCGCAGGGTCACGGGGACCTCCTGTCTTTCGCCCGGCTTCACCTCGACCTTGACCGACTGCTGCTCCCGGCCCGGCGCGGAAACCGTCACGAGGTGCATCCCTCGGGTCACATCTACCCCGGGTTCGCCGGCCGCGCCTTGCGCCTTGCCGTCCACCCAGACCGAGGCATCGGGGGCATCGGTCCGGACGACCAGCCTTCCCGGGAGGCGATCCAGGAGCTCTGCCAGGCGCAGCCGCCCCTTCTCCAGGCGCGCGGGGTCCTTCTCGGCTTCCAGGAAGCGCTCGTAGTAGGCGCGAGCCTGGACCAGGTCCCCCTTCCGGTCGAGGACGCGACCGATGTTGAACAGAAGTCCCGGCTCGTGGTCCAGTTCGAAGGCCTTCTGAAGCTGTGCGAGGGCCTCGTCCAGATCGCCCGACTCCACCAGGGCCGCAGCGTTCTTCACCAGATCCTCGGCTTCGCGGCGCGGATCCACAGGGGCCGCCGGTGATCCCGTTCCGACCATGAGGATCACGGCCAGGACGAGCCCGGACAGGAACCGGTGACCTGCGAACATGGCTCCTCCTTCCCGGGGCATGGAGTACCGCGACTCCCCGGTTCAGTCGAACAGGTCGTACCGAGGCTTCCGCTCGGGTGCGGTCTTCGTCTCCTTCCCCGGGGACGCCTTCCTTGAAGGCGCAGGCTTCGGCCGGGCGGCGGGCGCCGGCGGCTCCGCCTTGACCGCCTTCCTCTCCGGCTCCGGTGGCGGCAGGGCTGCCGGGTGCACGGCATCCGGAGTCACCACCGCGGGGGACGGTTCCGGAAGCGGAGCGGGGTCGAGCACGTTCGCGCGGGCGGCCTCGGGCGTTTCCGGCATGGCCTGCGGACTGGCCTCCGGGGTCGTCACCGATGCGGGCTCACCGGGGGACGAATCGGATGCCCCCAGGAAGACCCAGGCCACACCGCCCCCGAACGCCAGGGCCAGCAGGAGGATCACCAGCACCCAGGGCCGCGTCCGACGGCGATCGGGAGCCCGGGCCGCCTGGCCTCCCGCTTCCTCCGTTTCCGGTGCGGGATCTCGCCGCCCATCCGTTGGAACGGCCGGCACCTTCACGGCTGCCGGAGGGGGCTGGGCGATCCGGGTCTGTTCGGGATCCTCGTCCGGAACCGGGGCCCACGGTTCGACGGGGGTGGTCAGCGCCTGCAACGCCGCCGTGTCCTCGGGAACGCCTTCAAGGATCACGTGGGCGGACGGATCGTCCGAGGGGAGGTCGCGGCCGCCAAGCGGGTCCACCAGGGTGCCTCGAACCACCGGGGATCCGCCCCCCCGAGGCGCAGCCGCCCCCCGGGTCGCTCCCGCGGGTTCCACCGGGCCTGCCCGGGACACGTCCTGCGCGACGGCGCCCACCAGGGCCTGCAACCGGATGCGCTCCATGGAAGCGGCGACCTCGGCCGCGGACGGTCGCGCGGCCGGATCCTTCGCGAGCATCCGCGCCAGCAGTTCGCGCAGGCCCTGCGGGATGTCCAGTTCCGGCGGCATCTCCGGCAGCGGGTTCCGCAGGTGCGCCATCATGACGACCAGCGGGGTCTCCCCGTCGAACGGCTTCGTCCCGGTCAGGGCCTCGTGGACCATCACCCCCAGGGCATAGACGTCGATGGCCGTGGACAGGGCGCGACTGCCGGACGCCTGTTCGGGCGCCATGTAATGCGGCGTGCCGACGATCATCCCCGTGCCGGTCACGCTGGACTGGCCCGAATCCCCGCTGAGGAACTTCGCGATCCCGAAATCCAGCACCTTCACGAAGTCCGGATCCCCGTACGAATCCAGAAGCATCACGTTCTCGGGCTTCAGGTCCCGGTGCACCAGGCCGTTCGCGTGGGCCTCCGTCAGCGCCTGGGCCACCTCGCAGGCGATCTTGGCGACACGCGCGGCGGCGAGCCGGCGTTCGGCCTTCATCAGCCGGCCCAGGGTCCGGCCGTTCAGGAACTCCAGCACCATGAACAGGTCCCCGTCCTCGGATTCGCCGAAATCGAAGACCCGGATGGTGTGGGGATGGGTCAGCAGGCTGGCCGCCCGGGCCTCGCGATGGAACCTCTTGGCGGCATCCAGGTTGCGGGTATGCTCCGAGCGGATGATCTTGATCGCCACGATCTGCTTCGTGGCCAGTTGGACCCCCCGGTAGACGGCACCCATGCCCCCCCGACCGACCAGCGACTCGATGCGATAGCGTCCTTCCAGCACCTTGCCGGGCATGGGATCGGGGGCCGCCTCCGCCTGCCGATCCCGCAGGGTCCGACTGCCGCACTTCGGGCAGATGTCGAGATTCGTGTGAAGGTCACATTCGGGGCACACGCGGCTGGACGCAGGCTCGCTCATGGTCCGGAATGCTAGCATGAAGGCCGACAGGAGGTGTCTGGAATTTCCCGCCACGACGATGTCATCTGCCCACCCGGGTGGGCATGCCGCGACTGCGGCCTCGGGGGGTGCAAGGGCCCGACAGAGAATGGGAGATCCGCACGGACCGTTCCGCCGCCCGGCCTCAGAACCGGACCGTCGGCAGGGACACGACGAAGGCGTTGGCGACCGGGCCCAGGTGCAGGTGTCGCCGGCTCTCCGGCCGGATGGGAGGGCGGTCCTCCAGGGGATCGTATGGGCCGGCGTCCCCCTTCCAGTACTCCTTCAGATCGCGTTCGGCCTGGGACTGCACGCCCAGCAGCACCGCGCCGGGGATCAGCAGCGCCAGGCCGACGCCGCCCATGACTCCCATCACGATGCCGCCCCGCGAAACCTGTGCTTCGCCGTCTGCACGGCTGTAGACACGGTCGTCGTCCTCCGCCTTGTCGATCTCCTCCATCCCCTCCCCGATGACGCACCCGCCGGCGATCAGCCCCAATCCCAGCAGGACCGCGCCGATCGAGGTCATCGCCTTCCCGCCGGCCCGCCGGCCCCGGAACTTCGTGACCGCAACGTCCGCCAGGCGCGCGAACTCCGGGTCGCTTTCCATCATCTCGACCACCCGCTCGCGATCCGTCCGCAGGATGATCGCGGCCGACCGGATCCTGCGGTAGTCGCGAACCGCCTGCCGGTAGTCCCATCGGGGGTTCTGGCCGCGCCGGTAGCCGCCGTCCTGGGCCAGCAGGGGCGCGTCGTCCGCGGGCGGCGCCGCCAGCACCGGAACCGCCTCCAGCACCATCACCAGGGCCATCAGAAGGCACGTGCACGGCCGGACCATCCCGACACCTCCCGGTTTGACCTTGCCTGTTCCTTCGAAGCGGAGAATAGGCCGGCGGACGGGCGAAGGCAATGGCGGGGAAAACAGGTCGCAGACGCAAGGTGACGTCCGGATGGTAGCACCGTCGGGCGGGGGCGGGGGGAGGTGGAATCCGGGTAGTGAGTGGTCAGGCCGGCGGCGCCGCGATGCGTTGCAGGGCAGCAACGACGCGAGGAAGCCGAGCCTGGCTCGCCGCATCACTGCCCAGGTGTCCGGGGAGAACGTCCCCCAGGCCCTTCTCGAACAGTTCTGCGACCGCCGTCGCGAGGAAAGCCCTGAGTTCCAGGGTGTCCGCCTCGATCTCCCCGAGCAGTTCCGGGCGGCCGTCCACGACGGCCACGATGTCCTCGATGTCCGGGTGCAGAAGATCGCCTTTGCCGCGCCCCTCCCAGGCGACCAGCTTCGTGGCCAGGAAGGCCGGGGCAGAGACCACCCGGATGGACAACGGGCCGGACTTCGCGGGAGGCAGTTCCACCGGTACCGCCGTCGCCATGACGTGGGGGTACCAGCGGTTCGAGAAGCCCAGCACGCCCGGCGCGGTCGGCATGACGTCCACGACCCACTCCCCCAGACGCCATCGGCAGACCACGTCGTCCTCGGCAGATTCCCGGAAGCCGAGAGCGAGCAGCCGGTCCCGCAATTCGGTCTGGTACTTCAGGGTCGAAGCGACCTCGACGATCAGGTCGATGTCGTCCGTCGAGCGGGCAACGGGCGCGCCGGGATCCGTCACCAGCAGCCCGGTGACCATCCCGCCCAGGAAGACGACCTCGTCGCGCAACGATCCGAGGCGCTCCGCCACGTACCGAAGGGCCTCCTGTTGTTCGGGGGATGCCTTCACGCCAGTCGCCTTCCCAGTTCATCCTGCGCCAGCCTTCGCTCCCGGGCACGCCCCCCCCGCAGCGCGTCTACCAGGGCCAGCAGTTCATACAAGGCTGGATCACGGCGCGCGGCCTTCGGCACGGACCGGTAGAGGGGGCGGAACTCCTCGCCGCGAACTTCCCCCTCCGGGTCCGGCCAGACCGGTGCCGGTTCACCACCGGCTGCCAGCTTCGCGGACAGGGGTGGGGCCGCGTGGGCGGTCGGCAACCCCCGCGTCATGCCGCCCCTCTCCGCCGGGTAGACGTATGGCAACCCGTGGACCAGGAACTCCAGCAACGCCTTGCGGTGGGGTTGGCGGGTGCCCGGGTCCAACAGTCCCGCGGCGGCCATCCTCGCCACGGCGGCATGAACCTCCGACGGGCTCATCCCAAGTTCCAGCGCCAGCCCGTTGAAGGACCATTCGTGCGGCATGGCGACGAGCTTGAGGAGGACCAGGATGTCCTGCGGCTTCATCATGGCCCGTACTATATTCGCGAATCGCGAATATCGCAAACAAGAGTACCGGGGGCGGGACTCGAACCCGCATGCCTTGCGGCGGGGGATTTTAAGTCCCCGTCCGTTTTCTCTTACTTAACGTTTTTCCTTGTTTTTCCAGTTTTCGCCCAACCCTCTTTGTGCCATAATTGTGCCAATTTCGGGGACCTTCAAACTCCACAATGGTCCCCTGCCTGGGAGGTTGCCATGGCCGACACCCCGCTCGATCGGATCCGGTCCCTCTGGGCGCGACTGCCCGAGGAGGATCGCCGGACCCTGCTGAAGGAGCTCGCCAGCGACCCGGACGGCCAGGCCGCCCGCAGGCGAATCGCCCGGGACGGCCTCTGGAAACGGGGCGACATCTGGTGGATTCGCTACACGCTCAACGGCGTCCGCTACAGCGAATCCGCCAAGACCCGCAGCAAGGACGTCGCCCGGGCCCTCCTCGAGCAACGCAAGCTGGACGCCGAGCGCGGGATGCTGAACCTGCCCAAGGTCGCCCGCCAGACGCTCTCCGACTTCGAGCCCAAGTACCTCGAATGGGCCAGGAGGCACAAGAGCTCGGTCCGCCGCGACGAGTGGTGCCTGCGCCAGCTGCTCCCCCTCTTCGGCCACTTCCGCCTGGCCGACATCACCCGCACCCGGATCGAAGCCTACCAGCGCGATCGACTGAAAGAGGGGATCAAGGGCTCGACCATCAACCGCGCCGTCGCCCTCCTGAGGAAGGTGCTGGCCTACGCCGTCGAGTGCGGCGAACTGTCCGTCAACCCGCTCAAGGGCGTCCGCATGCTCCCCGAGTCGCCCGCCCGCCAGCCCTCCCTGGACGCCAAGGACGAGTCCAGCCTCCTCCAGAAGGCCGCCCCGTGGCTGCGTCCCGTCCTTCGCCTGGCCCTGGCCACCGGCTGCCGCCAGGGCGAGCTCATCGCCTTGCGCTGGCGTCACGTCGACTTCGACTCCAGCGCCCTCATCATCGAATCCTCCAAGTCCGGCGAATCCCGCCGCGTACCCCTCCGGACCGACATCCTGGCCGAACTCGCCTCGCGCCGCGGCACCGCGGACGGCTTCGTCCTCCTGAATGAAAAAGGCAAAGGCCCCATCTCGGCCACCCAGACCTCCCACGCCTTCAAGTCCGCCGCCAAGGCCATCGGCCGTCCCGAGCTCCGCTTCCACGACCTCCGCCACGTCGCCGGCACCCGCCTCCTCTCCCAGGGCGCCAACCTCCAGGAAATCGCTGCCATCCTCGGCCACAAGACCCTCTCCATGGCGCGGCGTTATTCGCATCCGACGTGGACCCGGCTGCAGGGGCTGATGGAAGGCGTCGCGGAAACGGCGAAGGCGAGGAAGAGCACCAAGGAAGGTTCCAGGGACGTATCGTGAGTCCCATGCTACTTGCATCGCAACCGGACGACTCTCCATCAAAACGTCATTGGGGAAACTAGCCGACAAGGGTGAAACGTGAACGCCACGCGTTGTCTCGGACCCGGGCGAGCCAAAGGAGAGCATCTTGACTGGTCACTCCCTGACGGAGAAGGGCGAAGTAGGTGTATGCAAACTCGTCGGGCGTACACGTGGCGAACGTTAGTGGGTCGTCGTCCGAGATCGCGACCAGTACCGCCGGGCCGCCCCTGGGCGGTTTCGACCCAAGCGGCTGCAGACGGAACGCGGGATGCTCGTCGAGCGTTCCGAAGTCCGCGATCAGCAGGTTGCTCGAAGGGTTGGCCTCGACCACGATAGTCATGCGGGACATTACGCCCCGCACAAACGCCTGGAGTTCCGATAGTGCCGTGACCTCACCCGGGGTGTAGCGGACCTCCGTAGACGACTGCCCCCGAAGCCATGCGGCACGGTCCGTAAGCATCCGGATCGCGAGGTCTCTGCTGCGACCGAGCCCGGGCGGCGCGAATGGAAATCCTATCTGCTCCAGGAGTCCGTGTCTGAACAGCCGCTCACGGGCGGCGAGGAAATCCTCCGGCGTACTGGGTGGATCGCTGAGGTAGACGCGGTTCCCGAGGGCCACTACCTCAGCACGCACAAACTCCACCCTGGTGGCACTCGCCGCGACCTCCTGTCGACGATAACGCGCAAGTTCCCAGAGCAGATCGTGGAGCCGCTCCTCAGCCGGTTGCCGGA
>CALJUR010000030.1 GCA_937975765.1 uncultured Myxococcales bacterium | reverse complement strand
CGAGGTCGTATTCGGTGACTGGAGTTCAGACGTGTGCTCTTCCGATCTTGCGCAGATCCTGCAGGGCCTTCAGGCGGGCGGCGACGGCCAGGTTCATGTCGTCCTCCTTCGGAATTCCCTCCGAACGCCAGGATATACCACGCTTCCGAGAGCACCGGGAAACGCCCGCGCCCGGCGCCGTGGAATCGGAGGCCGCGTGCATCCGGTTTCCCGATCCGCTACCCTAGCGCCTCCCTGACCGGCCGGCCTTTCGGGGCAGCCTGGCGCAGGACGGATTCCCCTGGAAGGCATCGCGAGGAAGGGACATGCATCGACGGTTGATCGACGGGCTGATCGGCTCGATGGCAGTGATCCTGGCCTGCGGGGGCGCCTCCACCCCCGGGGGCGACGACCGGTCGGCGAGCGACCTCGTTTCGGCGGATCCGAACCCTGCCGAGGCGTTCGGGGAGTTCCCTGAGTCCGCGGAGGATGCCGCGGAGGGTGCCGACGAGGCCCGGGACGTCGGCCCGGAAGTCCCGGAGATCTTCCCGGACGTCACAGACGCCTCCCTCGACACCCCCGACGCGAGCGGCGACACCCCGGATGCCGATCCGGACGCCGTCCCGGATGCCGCCCCGGACCTCCCGGAAGCGGATCCCGACGTCTCCGAAGCCGGAGAGGCCGCCCCGGACCCCGACCCGGACGCTCCGGACGGCCTCCCCGACACCCCCGACGCGGGCGACGACACCCCGGACGCCCCGGACGCCGGCCCCGCGATCTCCGCGGCCCTGTGCCGTCCCTGCGCCACCGACGAGGACTGCGACGACGGCCGGGGATCCCCGGCCTCCTGCGTGGACTACGCCGGCGAGGGCCGCTTCTGCGCGCCCCCCTGCTCGGGATCCTGCCCCGACGGGTACGACTGCGCGCCGCTGCCCGGCGGGAACGGGACGGGGTGCCTGCACGCCTCCGGCACCTGCGCCTGTTCCCCGGACTCCATCGCCGAGGGCAGGTGGACTCCCTGCCGGATCGCCAACCAGCATGGCACCTGCCCGGGGCGGCGGACCTGCACCCAGGCGGGCCTCTCCGCGTGCGATGCGGCGATCCCGGCCGCCGAGACCTGCGACGGCACCGACCAGGACTGCGAGGGCACAACCGACCAGGGAACGTGCGACGACGGGATCGACTGCACGCAGGACCGGTGCGACTCGACGGTACCCGCCTGCGTCCACGCGGTGCCGTCCGGTTCCTGCCTCGTGGACGGGGCCTGCGTGTCCCGGGGCGCCGTCCACCCGTCCGACCCGTGCCGGGCCTGCGACCCGGACCGGAACAACGCCGGCTGGTCGCCGAACGACGGCGCTGCCTGCTCGGACGACGACCGCTGCACGACGGACGACCGGTGCGCCGACGGCGCCTGCCAGGGCACGTCCGTCTCCTGCCCGACACGCCCCCCGGAATGCGCCGCCGGCGCGTCCCGCGCGTTCGGGGCGGGGATCTGCGACCCGGCGGACGGTTCGTGCGTCCACCCGGCCGTGGACACGCCCTGCCCGGCCGGCTGCGACGACGCCACGGGCCTCTGCCGGCCGGACCCGTGCGCGGACGTGGTCTGCGACACGCCACCCGACCCGTGCCACCAGGGCACCGGGACCTGTTCCGGCGGCACTTGTTCGTATCTCCCGGTGCCCACGCCGGACCCGTGCGAGGACGGCAATCCCTGCACGATCGAGGACCGCTGCGACGGCTCGGGCGCATGCGTGCCCGGCCCGGAGAAGCCCTGCCCGCCCCCGCCGCCCTACTGCCTGGACGACGGCCTCGTGATCGGCACCGCCTCCTGCGACCCGGCCGACGGCGGCTGCGACCTGCACGAGGAGACGACCCCCTGCCCGCACGGCTGCGATCCGGTGGTGCCGGCTTGCCGGCCCGACCCGTGCCTGGGCGTCACCTGCGACACGCCGCCCTCCCCGATCTGCTGGGAGCCGACCGGAACCTGCTCCGGCGGAACCTGCGACTACCCCCCCCTGATCGCGGGCACCGGGTGCGATGACGGCAACCCCTGCACGATCGACGACCGGTGCGACGGGGAGGGGAATTGCATCTCCGGCGCACCGGCGACCTGCACGCCCCCCGCACCCTTCTGCCGGGGCGACGACCACGTGACGACCCGGTCGGCGTGCGACCCGCTGACGGGCCTCTGCGACGCGACGGAGACCGTGGTACCGTGCCCGTTCGGCTGCGACCCCGTTGCGGCGACCTGTCGGCCCGATCCCTGCGAAGGCGTGGCTTGCGACAGCCCGCCGACCGCCTGCCACGAGACCTCCGGTTCCTGTTCCGTCGGGACCTGTTCGTACCCGGTCCGCCTGCCGGGATCCCCCTGCGACGACACCGACACCTGCACCGTCGACGACCGTTGCGATGCGGCCCAGTCGTGCGCCGGCACGCCCCGGGTGTGCGTGCCCCCGCCCCCCTCCTGCTCCCCGGACGGCAGTTCCATCCGCCAGTCCGGCGGGACCTGCCTGCCGGTCGTCGGCTGCACGTACACCCCCTTCGCCACGCCCTGCGCAGGCGGTTGCGACACCCTGACCGGGCTCTGCAACGCCGTGGTGGTCTCGCAGTTCCGGACCCGCAGCGGATCGACGGGCACCGACGAGTTCGTCGAACTGTTCAACGCCGGCGGCGTGGCCGTGGACATCTCGGGCTGGAAGCTGTGGGGCAGCAACTCCACGGGCAGCGCCGTCAGCGTCCGGGCGACCGTCCCCGCGGGCACGGTGATGCCCCCCCGCAGCTTCTTCCTGTTCGCCAGCGTCCCCGCCAACCCGCCGACCCCCGGCTACACCGGGCCGGTCCCCGGGGACGTCACCTACAGCACGGGCATCACGGACAACGGCGGCATCTCCATCGTGACCACGACGGGCGTGGTCGTGGACCGCGTCGGCATGTCGGCCACCACCCCCTACCTGGAAGGCAGCCCGCTGACGCCCCTGGTGGCGGGCGCCACGTCGCCCGGATACCTCCGCAGGTCCCTCGGCTGCGGCCCGGACCAGGACACCGGGGACAACGCCGCGGACTTCGAGTGGATCCCCGAGACCCTGCCCCGCAACCGCTCCTCGTGCCGGCCGGCCTGCGCCGGGACCCGCTGCGACGCGGTGCCGGACGCCTGCACCGACGCGTTCACCCTGACGACCTGGACCGTGGCGTGCGGCGACCTCCAGCAGTGCCAGGCCTCGGGCCAACCGGTTCCATGCACGTTCGGATGCGACGCGGCGGCGGCGGCGTGCCGGATCGACCTGTGCCCGGGCCAGGCGGACGGAACGCCGTGCAGCGACGGCGATGCCTGCACCGAGGATGACGCCTGCCTGGCCGGGGCCTGCACCCCCGGCACCCCGCGGTCCTGCAACGACGACTCCGACTGCACGGCCGACAACTGCTCCCCGGCCACCGGGTGCGTGTTCACGCCCCAGCCCTGCTGCGGGAACCACGACATCGACCCCGGGGAGGAATGCGACGACGGCAACAAGGTCGGCGGCGACGGCTGCTCGGCCACGTGCCAGAGCGACTGCCCGGACGGCACCGTCCTGGAGGCCGGGTACTGCTGGGTCCTCGCAACCTCGGCCGACGAGACCCACGCCCAGGCCTGCGCCCGCATCGACCGCGCACCGACTCCCCCCGAGGTCGTCCTGGCCTGGGACGCGGCGGCCCTGGCCCGCGTCGCCACGGGCCTGGGATACTCCTCCGCCGGCGACGACGGCGACTTCTCGCCGGCGATGTGGTGCGACGCCTTCGCGATGACGTGCGACACCCACGCCTTCGGAACCGCATTCTTCAACTACGGGCGCCTGGCCCCGGCGTCCGCGGCGCGCCCCGTGTTCACGTGCGCGCTGGTCAGCGGGCCGCCGGTGCCCCTGCCGACCCTCACGGTGCACTTCGTCGAGATGGGCGAATTGGGCGACGCCATCCTGCTGGATGCCGGGACGACCGAGATCGTGATCGACGGCGGCGAGTTCGGATCGACCCTGGCGACCTACATCCAGCCCTATGTCGACGGGCCCATCGAGGTCGTCGTGGCCTCGCACCCGCACACCGACCATTACGGCGGCCTGGTCGACGTGCTGGCCCTGTACCCGGTCCAGGAGGTGTGGCTGAACGGCGACCGTGCGGCCAACGCGCAGTGGACCCAGTTCTGGGACGCCATCCTGGCCCGGCAGGCCGCGGGCGCCGTCCTCCGCGACGTGAACTCGACCCGGACCGCCAGCGCCGGCGGGCTGGGATTCACCGTCATGCACCCCGGACCCGTCCTGTCGGGGGACACCAACGCCGACAGCCTGGTGATGAAACTGGTGCACGGGTCGGTCGGCTTCGTGTTCACCGGGGACAGTCTGGTGGCCGGCGAGTCGTCGATCCTGGCCGCGGGGTACGACCCGCGCGCGCAGATCCTGAAACTGGCTCACCACGGGTCGCGCACGTCCAACAGCACGGCCTGGCTGCAGGCCGTCGCCCCCGCGCTGGCGGTGTACCAGACGGTCCTCGACAACCCCTACGGCCACCCGCACGAGGAGATCATCACCCGCCTGCAGTCCCTGGGCATCCCGGTGATGGGCACCGATACCCGCGGCACCATCCAGGTGTCGACCGACGGCTGGACGTACACGGTGACGACGGCCCGGTAGGCCGTGCGGACGGGGCGTACGGACCCGGTTCTACTCGAACGCCATCTGCAGGTTGCGCGCGCTGCCCACGAACAGTTCCACGTCCTTCCCGCCCATCGACTGCACGTCGCGGCTGTACCGCGTGATGCGGCTGCACTTCAGCATCCAGCCCCCGTTGCACGACAGCCGGTACAGTTCGTCCAGCAGGCTGCCCGCGATCTCGACCTGCCCGTCCCCGTCGGGGGCATCGCAGACGATGGCGGCGGCCAGCGGGTTGGGGTCGTGCGAGCCGCCCATCAGCGCCACCTGGACGCGCGAGGAGGGATCCGCCGGGGTCCAGCGGGCATAGGCCGGGCGACCCGATCCGATCCGGATCGACACGACCGGGCTGGCCAGTTGCAGCGGAGCGACCCCCCGGGCCGTGAACGACATCGGCGGCAGTTCGCCCCCGGACGTGGTGGCGGTCACGACGTCGCCGGCGTCGAACAGGTCGTTCTTGTCGGGCAGTTCCGACGCCAGGTACCGGTCCAGGTCGTCGGGCTGCATCTCGATCGGCACCTTCAGGCCCGTGATCGTGACCGTCCCGACATCGAAGTGGCGCGGCAGGTCCACGCAGATCCCCCGGCTCCAGGGCTCGCCGTCCGGGGTCTCGACGCAGACCTGGTCCTCGGGGCACCAGCGCACCGTCGTCTCGTCGCACTCGACGCCCTTGTCCAGGCACATGCACCCGCCGTCGTTCAGGCACTGGTCGTCCATGATCCCGGGATCCCACAACGTGCAGGCGCCGACCGTGGCCTTCGGCGTGCACCAGCCCAGGGTGTGCGGCAGGGCCCGGTTCCAGTTCGCGTCCTCGGCGAAGTAGGCCCGCACCCCGCCGTTCCACTGCGTCTTCAGGTACCACTGGTCGCAGACGTCGTTCCACTCGATGGCCGAGATCCATCCCCACGCCCCGCCGGGGGGGACGTCGGGCACGGGCGCATCCGTCCCCGGGTCGTCCGCCGGCAGGTCCCCGGGCCCGGGATCCCCGTCGTTTTCCGCATCCCCGGGATCGGCACCGGGTTCCAACGCGGGGTCCATCGCGGGATCCATTGCGGGGTCGCCGGGCGCGTCGTACGGCACGTCGGCCGGGAGGTCGATGTCCACGCGCATGTCCTGCAGGCCGGGAGGGCTGGACGAGGGGCAGCCCGCCAGCGGCAGGGACGCGGCCATTGCGATCACGGCCAGGGGCGCGGCCGGCAGGCGGACCCGAACCAGGCGGCCTGGACCCTTCATCGTGCGACCTCCTGCGGCACGTTCCTCAGGAACGGCCGGATCTGCTTGATCTTCAACTGGCCGGTGCCCTTCTGGATCTTGAACTCCACGTCCAGAAGGACGTCGGCCCGGTCATGCCCCTGCAACTCGATCGGGAACCGCGCGTCGATCGACGCCATCAGGGCGCCCAGTTCCTGCAGTTGCGCGTCGGTCAGCACGGGCACGCCCGGCGCGGCCAGCGTGGAACTGCGCACCCGGTACACGTGCGTCACGACACCGTCGGTCATCTCCAGCAGATCCTTTTCGGGCACCTTCGAGGGGTCGTTGCCGACGACCTTCTCGTCCCCGACCTGGGCATTGACCAGGTAGCGCGTCTCGTCCGGGTCCGACGGGTCACCCGTGAAGACGACCCCGTTCGCCGCCTCGTCCGGGAAGCCCAGCGTGACCAGGATCGCCATGGAGGCCGCTTCCTGTGGCACCTGGTACCAGTCGCGCTCGTCCCAGGCCCGATCGTTGTACAGGCTGGCCCATACCTCGCGCAGGCCGCGCTCGACCGTCCGCTCACCCGCGTCGCCGGCGTCGCACCGGCTGGGCCCCGAAGCGTCCCCGTCGATCGAGTCGTCCGCGCACACCGTGGTCGAGTCGTACAGGCCGGCCCCGCTGAACTCCAGGCCGTCCTCCACGTTCGACGACGACCGGAAGCGCACCCGGACGCCCGTCCCGCCGAAGACGTCCCGGATGCGGGCCACCAGGGCGTCCAGCAGGTCCCGCGGCACCGTGCCCGTCGCCTGGATCCGGGCGCGAAGGCCGGCCAGCAGCGCCTGCCGCAGCAGCGGTTCGGCCGCGACCTCGGGGTCGGCCTCCAGCCGCCGCACGTACTCGCGCAGCGTCACCACGTCCGGCGGCACGTGGCGGTCGTCCGTCATCGTCGTCGCGTCCAGGAAGGCCTCGAAGGGCGCGAACGGGATGCCGAAGCCGGGCACCTGGTACCCGGCCTCCAGGAAGGCATACAGCCTCGCCAGGTTCGTGGCCTTGCCGCCGAAGCGGGTGACCAGCCGCACCGGCTGGTCGTCCACGTCCATCTCCCGAAGCGTGTCCAGGTTCGCGTACGACCGGTCGGGCGCCGGCACGTCCTCGATCCTCGGCCGGTGCGATGCCCACCAGGCCTCGGCCTCCGCCTCGCCCGCCGCCGCGACGACGCAGTTGTCCGCCGCCGCCCCCCCCGACCCCTTCGCGGCCTCCAGCCTCACCAGTTGCCCGTCCCAGGGCGCGAAGGCGTCCAGCGGGTCGTCCACGAACAGGTTCGGCGTGCCGCGCCGCGCCATCCGGACGTTGACGTGGGACAGTTCCCACTGCCGCCCCCCCGTGACCACGGCGGCCAGGACGCCCTCGATGTCGAAGGGCACCTGGTCGATCACCGCGATGTCCCGGTATCCCGGCAGGCCGGACGCGGCCGCGGCGTCGAACGCGTCCAGGGTATACAGGTGCACCCGCCCGTAGGCGATGCCGGGCGTGTACACCTCGACCTTCACGGCGTCCTGCGCCGGGTAGTAGACGGGGAACCCGGGGTCGATCCAGGCCTTCGCCTTCGCGGGCCCCATCGCGTCGAACGGCTCGAAGGTGAAGGCCAGCGGGCCCGCGGTGACGATCGACGACAACGTGTCGTAGATGCGGCGCACCTCGACCGGTTCGAGGATCTCGGACGCCTTTCCCGCCGTGTACACCGTGAAGCCGTAGAACCGCCCCTGCAGCGGGTCGTCAATGCGCACCAGGTTGCCCGTGTAGTACTGCCGCGTGGCCCGGACCGTCACCATCTGCATGTAGGTCGCCAGGTCCAGCCCGGGCAGGAAGACCGCCTTCAGGAATTCCAGGTGGATCGGGTACCGGTTGGCGTTCTGGACCAGCGCCGGGACCAGGGACGGGTCGTCGCGCGCGGGCACCATGTACTTCGTCGCCCGCTCCCAGTACTGGACGCCCGTCGGCGCCAGCGACACGAGGTCGAAGTCGGGGTCGGTCGCCACCTTCTGCAGGCAGGCCGGACCGCGCGGGTCCTCGTCCGACGGGTCGCACGCGGCGACGGGGGCCCAGGCGTCGACCTCGCTCCCCGCGTCCGGGCGCGCATCCGGGTCATCCCTCCCGGAAGGCCCCTCGCCGCACGCGACCGCGCTGGCCGCGATGCCCGCAGCCAGACCGGACGCGCACGCCAGTACGTATAACCGCCCCGCCCGGTCCATCGGTTCTCCCGCAGTCTTCAGCCTTCCGGGACAAGTATCCCGGAAATCGACGGCGCGAACGAACCCGCGGTCCGGCCTACCCTGCCGACGGGTCCGCGACCTTGCCCATGAACAGGATCGTGCCGGACCGGTCGTCCCGGATCACGAAGAAGAACGGGCGGTTGCCGATGAAGTTCGGCGTGATGCCCGAGAACACCTCGACCGCGGTCGCAGCAGCCGCCTCGGTCCCCTCCTCGGTCACCTCGACGAAGGTCTGGTGGATCACGCGCGAGATCCCGATCCCTTCCGCGATGTCGTCGAAGCCCCCCAACTCGAACGCCGGGCCCATGCCCAGCGCAACCAGGGCATCGTTCAGCAGCTTCTTGTACTCGATCTTGAACCGCGGCAGCCAGACCGAGATGCCGTTGCCCTCGCCGACCGGCAGGGCCACGCCGTCGAGGTACGCCTGCAGCTTCTCGGCGGTCATGCCGGCAACGAGATCCTCGACGGTCTTCGTGCCGTCGTAGGTCCACGGGATGATGCCATAGAAGGCCACCTTGTCGCGCCCGTAGGGCAGGCGCAGCACGCAGTAGTCGTCGTCGGCCATGAACTTGAACGACGTGACCCGCTTCGGGAACTTCATCATGTCCACCGGGGCCATCGTGCCGTCGGCGCGCACGAAGTCCTCCTTCGCCGTCTCGTCGGGATCGAACGGGTACAGCCACGCCGCCTTGAAGTACAGGGCATTGATCAGGTACATCACCACGCCGGGGGGGATCTGGTCGATCAGATCCTGGATCCTCCCGTTCGTGTGGTCCTCGACCCAGCCGTTGATCGTGTCCAGGGCGGCCGTGTCCTGGAAGTCCAGGGACCGCACCTCGCTGTCGAAGGACTCCACCATGGCTTCCAGGAAGGCGGCCTTCACCGAGGGCGCGAAGGACTGGTCCATCCACACCGAGTCGGCGATGGCCAGGGTCACGTCGTCGTCCACGTTGTGCAGGCTGTGGATCAGGGCCTTCCATGCGCCTGCAAGATCGGCCCGCTCGATCCCCGCGTACCCGAGGGTCGCCTCCATCGCCGTCCGGGTCTCGCCGGTGGCGCCCTGCAGGACCATGGACAGCGCCGTCGACACCGACAGCGGCGACACGAACAGGTTCTTCCCGGCCCCTTCCGCGGCGTTCAAATGCTGGAACAGCCGGACCGCGAACGCGGTGTTGGCCGCCGGCAGCGACGAGGCGATCTCGGATGCGTACCGGTCGGACTCCAGGTACCGCTGCTGCTGCGTCAGCGTCTCCGACCCGGGATCCCCGGCCGCCTCGTCGGGCACGGCCGTGTCCCCCGCGACGTCGCCGACCGTCGCGTCCCGATCCCCTTCGTCGTCCCCGCCGCCGCAACCCGCGGCGACCAGGGCCAGGCCCAGCAGCATCGACAGGGTCCATCGTCCAGATGCCTTCATGATCCCTCCTCCTTCCCGGGGCGCGCCCCGGTATCGTCTGTTTCCCGGAAAAGGAAAAGCAAGAGCCATACCAGGCGCCACCCCCGCGAACCGCCTCGGGAAACCGGCGAACGGCCCGCGCGCCGGGACCCGCGTCCTCGCCCGCCCCGGACTTTCCTGTCAGGGAGGCACCCCCTACGTGTCCGACTGGACCGTGTAGATCGCGGAAGGAGGCGGGTGGTCCAGCCAGTCGGCGAACGGCTGGTCCAGGCCGAAGGCGCGCTGCAGGAACGGGACGAGGAAGGTCTGGACCGTCTCCAGTTGCTGGTGCCGCGTGATGGTGGGCTGGCCGTCCAGGCTGTAGTAGACCTTGTGGTCGCAGAAGTTCCCGTGGTTGCCGCCCGGCATCCAGACCTTCCACTTGGGGGCGGCCTGCCGGGAGTAGGCATTGTCGGTGAACGAGGGGAGGCTCTGGCCGTCCTTCCCGGCCCCGAACACCAGGAAGGCCCCGGGCACGGTGACGTCGCGGTCGTGCGGCCCCAGGAACACCGTGGCGACCAGGTGGTCGCGCGTCGCCTTGAAGTCCTGCAGGTACTCCAGCGTGCGCCCGCACCCCCGCGAATGGCCCAGGAACGCCAGTCTGTCCGTCGTCCCCACCCCCGCCAGGGCCGGGTGCAGGTCGCCCAGGTCGGCCTTGTCCCGGAACCGGTTGACCACGTCGCGGATCTGCCCGCTGGCCTCGTCGGACCACTGGTTGGTCTGCTCGGTCTTCGGCATCACGGTCAGGATGCCCCAGGTGGCCAGCAGCTGCGCGGTCTGCTCGTGGTGCAGGTGCAGCGCGCCGTTGCCCGCCAGCGAGACTAGCAGCGGCCAGGTCCCCGGCACGCCCGGCCTTCGCATCGAGCCGCATTCCGCCGGGTAGAAGACCCGCGTGTACAGCAGGTCCACGTCGACGTACCCCGCGGCATACGGCCCGGTCCGGGTGGGCCGATCTCCCGCGGGTCCCCGACCGGGCGTGCTGCCGTCGCACGCGACCACGCCGGCCGGCAGCGTGGCAAACGGCACGGAGAACGTCTTCGTGCCGCCGCCGTCCGCGAACACGACCCGCACCGCGCCGGAGGCCCCCGCCGGGATCACCCCGATCATGCGGTTCTCGTCCACCCCGATGTTGCCGAAGCCCCCGGCGACCCGCTTGCCCCCGATGTCCGCGGTGACGCCGGACATCGACGAGAACAGGTTCACGAAGAACACCGACCCGTCGATGACCAGCATGTCGCCCGCGGCGCCCGCGGGCGGGTGGAACGCGTACAGCGCCGGCTTGCCGGTCTTCCACGAGTCGCGCGGCTCGCACCGGCCCATCGAGAAGTCGCAGGATTCGTCCGGGGCGCAGTCCGCGAAGGACCGGCAGAAGCCGGGGTCGACGGTTCCGGGGTCCGTGCCAGGATCCGTGCCGGGGTCCGTGCCGGGGTCCGTGCCTCCGGGGTCCCCGGCCTCCGGGATCGAGTCCTCGACCGCGGAATCCAGCCCGCCCCCCGGATCGCCCGGCACGGTCTCGGGCGCCGGGTCGCGATCGACATCCCGATCGACCTCGGGGTCGGTCCCCGGGTCCGTGGCGACCGGGATGTCCCGATCGGCATCCCCCCCGGGGTCGCCCGGCGAGGCCCCGCCATCGCAGGACGGCACCAGCAGCATCACCAGGCCTGCCAGGACCCACCGATCCCGCTTGCTCTTCATGGCATTCCCCTCCGGGCCGACCCGCATCGACGAACGATCGTTGCCGTGACGCGGGAAGCATTCCCGAGAAGCCCGACCCGAGTCAAGAGGGGCGCCTCAGCGGGGTGCGTAGTGCGGCGCGGCAGCCTCGATGGCGTCGATGATCTGCTGGTACCCGGTGCAGCGGCAAAGGTTCGGGGAGATCGCGCGGCGGATCGCGTCCCGGGTCGGCGCGGGGTTGTGCAGCAGGAAGGCGTGCGCGGCCAGCACCATGCCCGGCGTGCAGAAGCCGCACTGGATCGCGCCGTGATCGACGAAGGCCTGCTGCAGCGGGTGCAGCGTCCCGTCGGGCGCGGCCAGCCCCTCGATGGTCAGGACCGTCCTGCCATCGACGTCCTTCAGGCACGTCCGGCACGCCTTGCGGGCCCTGCCGTCCACCAGCACCGTGCACGAACCGCACATCCCGATCCCGCACCCGTTCTTGGTGCCGGTCAGGTCCAGGTCCTCGCGCAGGAACTCCAGCAGGCTGCGATCGCCCGAGTCGTCCGGCAAATCGATCGCGCGGGCGTTGACGGTCACGGTCATGGCGTCCCCTCCACCTTCACGGGGAGCCGCACGTACCGCCGGCCCGTCGCCGCCGCGATGGCGTTGGCGATGGCCGGCGCCATCAGCTCGTTGGTCGGCTCGCCGATGCCCTTCGCCCCCGACGGCGACAGCGGGTCGCGGTTCTCCACCACGATGTCGTGCATCGCCGGCAGGTCGGTGGCGCGCGGGATGCGGTACCGATCGAAGTTCAGCGTCGCGATCCTCCCGCCCTCCACCTTCAGGTCCTCGAACAGCGCGTACCCGGCGCCCATCGCCATGCCGCCGTGGAACTGCCCCAGCAGCATCGAGGGATTCACCGCCCGCCCCACGTCGTGCGCGGCCCACGCGTCCAGCAGCGTCACCTTGCCGGTCCGCCGGTCCACGGCCAGTTCCACGGCCTGGCACCCGTACACCCACGTGAAGTAGGCGTCCCCCTGGCCGGTGTGCTCGTCCCACGTCACCCGGGGCGCCTGGAACACCCCGAACGCGTACGGGTATTCCTGCGACGCGTACATCGTCCGCGCCGCCTCGTCCCACCCGATCGACGCGCCGTCCGGGCCGTGCAGCGCCTGGTCCCGGAATGCCACCTCCCCGGCCCGGCACGCCAGGCGCGGCGCCAGCACCCGCGCCATGTGCGCCTTCAGGTTCCGGCACGCGTTGACCATCGCCCCGCCGCCCATCAGCGTCGCCCGCGACGCGACCGTCGTGCCCCCGTCCGGGATGTTCGAGGTGGACGCCATCCGGTACCGGATGCGCTGGCGCGGGATCCCCAGTTCGTCCTCGGCCAGCAGCACCAGGGCCGACTCGCTGCCCTGCCCGTTCTCGTGCACGCCGGCCTCGACCAGCACCGAGCCGTCCGGCTGCACGCCGACGATCGCGCTGTTGAAGTCGGTCCCCTCGCCCCCCAGCGACATCCCGCGGTACGAGATCGCCAGGCCGATGCCGCGCCAGGTGTCCAGGGTGGTGTCGCCGCGGCTGCACCGCGCGGCCTTCTCCTGGAACCCCGAGGCCTGCAGGACGGCGTCCATCACCTGCGACAGGCTGACCACGTGGGTGTCCAGCACCTGTCCCGTGACGGTCGCGTCGCCCTGCCGCAGCAGGTTGCGGCGACGGATCTCGACCGGGTCGATCCCCAGCCGCTCGCCCGCCATCTCGATCAACTGCTCGATGCAGAAGTTCACCTGCGGCGACCCGAAGCCGCGCATCGCGCCGGTGAAGGGGTTGTTGGTGTACACGCCGTAGACGTCGCAGCACACGTTCGGCACGCGGTAAGGCCCGCAGCACTGGACCGTGGACCGCCACGTGACCCACGGCGTAACGCTGCAGTAGGCGCCCGCGTCGGCCACCATGCGGACCTCGACGCCGCGGATGGCGCCGTCCAGGCCCAGGCCCATGCGGTAGTGCACGCGGTAGGGATGGCGCTTGTACGACTCGCGGATCGACTGTTCCCGGTCGTAGGTCATCTTCACGGGCCGGCCGGTCAGGCGCGCCGCCAGCGCCGCACGGGCGCACACGATGGCGGCCGTGTCGTCCTTGCCGCCGAAGCCGCCGCCCGTCGGGATGGTCCGCACCTCGACATCGGCCAGGGGCACCCCCAGCAGCGCCGCGACGAAACGCCGCGTGCTGAACGGGTGCTGCATGCTGCCCTGGATCTCCATCACGCCGTCGGGACGCGGGATGGCCACCCCGGATTCCGGCTCGAGGTAGGCGTGCTCGATGAACTGCGTCGAGAAGTCCTGCTGGATCACGACGTCCGCGCCCGCCATCGGGTCGTCCGCGTTGCCGCGCCGGACTACGTGGTGCACCACGACGTTGCTGCCGCGGTCCTCGTGCACCAGGGGCGCCCCCGGCAGCATGGCGGCCTCGGGGTCCAGGACCGGGGGCAGGTCCTCCGCGTCGATGCGGACCCGGCGGGCCGCCTGCATCGCCGCCTGCCGCGTCGTCGCGACGACCACCGCCACGACGTCGCCGTGGCACCGGATCCGGTCGTCCACGATCATCCGTAGGTCCCGCACGATCTGGCCGAACCGGCAGGTCCCGGGGACGTCCCTGGCGGTGATCACCCGCACCACGCCGGGCGCCGCGGCGGCCTCGTCCACGTGCACGGCCAGGAGCGTCGCGTGAACCCGGTCGGCGTGCACCGGCACGGCGTGCAGCATCCCGTGGAACTTCAGGTCGTCCGCGTACCGCGCGCCCCCCGTGACCTTGGCCACGGCGTCGTTCCGCCAGGCCTTCTCCTTCCCCGTCACGCCCATGCGCACCTTCCCCGCGGGGGCCCCTCCGCCAGCCGGTCCTCCCGCACCACGACCTCGCCCCGCAGCAGGACCGCCGTGAACGACAGCCGGGTCTCGATCGACTCCCAGGGGTCGTAGGCATCCGCCAGGGTCGCCCGCACGGGGCGCGCCTCCCCGTCGGTCCGGACGACCAGGAGATCGGCGTCTGCGCCGACCACGATCGCGCCCTTGCGGGGCCACAGCCCGGCCAGCCGCGCCGGGACCTCCGCGGTCCGCAGCGCCAGGTGCCCGAACGTCCACGCCCCCGGCTCGACCAGCATCTCGTAGGCGACGGGCACCAGGGCCCCCACGCCGGGCAGGCCCATCGGCGTGTGCCTCCGGTCCCCCCCGCCGGAATCCTTGTCGGCCTTGGTGAACGGGCAGTGGTCCGACGCCAGCAGGTCCACCTGCCCGCTCATCGCCATCTGCACCAGCATGTCCCGGTCCTCGGGGTCCCGGAACGGCGGCGTGCACAGCACCCGGTGGGCGTTCTCCTGGTCCATCACGGTCGAGTCCATCACCAGGTACTGGGGGCAGGTCTCGCACGTGACCGGGACGCCGCCCTCGCGCCCCCCGACCACCAGGCCGACGGTGCCCGGATGCGACGCGTGGACGACGTGCACGCTGCAGCCCGTCGCGCCCGCCAGCGCGATCACGTCGCGCACCGCCGCCAGTTCGGCTGCGAAGGGGCGCGCCTCGCAGTGGCCTCGGGGCGAGCCAAGGTCGCGAATCCCCGCCACGGAGTCCAGCGTGGCCTGGTCCTCGCAGTGGACCAGCACCGTCAGGTCCAGCGCCTTCGCGCGCTTCATCAGTTCGCGCAGGCGCCCGCGATCCACCATCAGCCCGGCATCCCGGTAGGTCGTGTACGCCTTCAGCGTCCGCAGCCCGCGGGAGGCCAGCCGCGCGATGTCAGCCCACGCGGCCTCGTCCCACGTGATCGACGTGACGTGCAGGGCCCAGTCGGCTTGCGATCCCTCGGCGGCCGCCTCGCCTTCCATGCGCGCGACGCAGTCCATGACCGACTCGCCCGGGCGCTGCGTCGCGAACGTCAGGAAGGTCGTCACGCCGCCCAGCACGGCCGCCCGGGAGCCCGGCAGGAAGCCGTCCGCGACGGGGTGAACGCCCTGCCGGTCGGCCACGTGCACGTGCAGGTCGATCGCGCCGGGCAGCACGTCGCGGCCGTGGGCGTCCAGCAGGCCGTCCTGGATCTCCCGGCACGCCCCGGGCCCGACGGCCGCGACGCGCCCCGACTCGATGCGCAGGTCGCCCAGGACCGGCCCCGCCGGGGTCCAGAACCGCCCGTTGGTGATGCCCGAAACCGGCATGCCGCTCCTATCCCAGGTGCCTCAGCGGCGCCTCGACGTCCTTCAGCCCATGGCCCGTCACCAGCAGCACCACGACCTGCCCGCCCTCGAAGCGATCGTGCACCGCGCGCAGCCCTGCCAGGCCGGCGGCGGCCGCGGGCTCGGCGAAGATGCCCGTGGTGCGCGCCAGGTCGACCTGCGCGTCCAGGATCTCCCGGTCGGACACGGCCACGCTGGTTCCGCGACTCTCCAGGATCGCCCGTCGCGCCATGTGCGCGTTGGCCGGAGTGCGGACCGAGATCGAGTCCGCCACGGTCGAGGGCGTCGGGGCATCCGAGTAGACCCCGGAGTGGACGTACCGGTGGATCGCGTCGGACGACTCGGCCTGCACGGCCACCAGCCTGGGCAGCCGGTGCGCCAGGCCGGCCCGCACCAGGTCCCGGAATCCCTTGTAGACGCCCGCCAGGATCACGCCGTCCCCGGTCGGCACCACCACCGCGTCCGGCACGGCGCCGCCCAGCTGCTCCCACATCTCGAAGGCCACGGTCTTCTTGCCCTCGATGGTCAGCGGGTGGTAGGCCGTGTTCCGGTTCAGGCCGCCGTCCCGGCGCGTGTGCTCGATGGACAGCCGGAAGGCGTCGTCGTAGGTCCCGTCGACCTCGTGCAGTTCCGCCCCGTACAGCCGCGCCTGCAGCAGCTTGGCCCTCGGGGCGGATCGCGGCACGTACAGCACCGCCTTCTTCCCGGCCGCCGCGCACACCGCCGCCAGCGCCGACCCGGCGTTGCCGGTCGAGGCGGCCACGATGCGGCTCTCGTGCAGCCGGCTGGCCTCGGCCACCACCAGGAAGGAGGCCCGGTCCTTCAGGGATCCGGAGGGGTTCAGGCCGTCGTTCTTGACGCGCAGGTTCCACAGGCCCAGTTCGGCCCCCAGCCGCGGCACGGCCACCAGCGGGGTGCCGCCCACCGCGTAGGGGGGGAAGAACTCGGGTTCCACCGCGGAGAACAGCGTCCAGTCCGGGTGCGAGGGGTCGAATGCCGCGCGGATGCGGTTCCAGTCGAACTCGGCCTCCAGCACGCCCTGCAGCGGGGTTCCCGGCGTCCACCCCAGGCCGCAGGCCGGGCACAGGTACCGCGCCGCATCGCGCGCGTGGCGCGTGCCGCAGTCGCCGCAGACCCACTCGAAACGGTCCATCGCCACCCTCGCCGGCCTCGCGTCCCGGGGACTACACCCTGCCGTTCAAGTGTGCCACGAAACCGGCATAGAAGGCCGCGGCGCCCGACAGGTGCTCCAGCGGGCAGGCCTCGTTCGGCGCGTGGGCCAGCACCTCGTCGCCCGGTCCCAGGCCGATGCAGGGGATGTCGTGGATGCCCATGATCGCGACGCCGTTCGTGCTGAAGGTCCACTTGTCGACCTTCGGATCCGCGCCCAGGACGCCGCGGTAGGCCTCCACCGCGCCGGCCAGCCACGGCGACGACTCCGGCAGCACCCACGTCGGGTAGTACTTCTCCATCGGGTACACCCGGCCGGTATAGGCGGCCTCGGCGTACTGCAGCACCTCGACCTCGACCGGCACGCCGGCCCTTTGGGCCGCGTCGTGCACCTCGGCGACGGCGCTGTCCTTCGTCTCGCCCGCCGTCAGCCGCCGGTCCAGGTGGATGGCCGCGTAGTCCGCCACCGCGCACAGCGACGGCGATCCGGACACGAACTGGCTGATGGTGACGGTGCCCTTGCCCAGGAACGGGTCGGGGCGCAGCCGCTCGTTCAGTTTCTCGATCTCCAGCGCGACGCGCGCCATCCTGTAGATCGCGTTGTCGCCACGCTCGGGCGCCGACCCGTGGCAGGACCGCCCGCGCACCGCCACCCGGATCTCCATGCGCCCGCGGTGCCCGCGGTACAGGTTCATGTTGGTCGGTTCCGTGATCACGACCAGTTCGGGCCGCAGCCCCTCCTCGCGCAGCAGGTACAGCCAGCACAGCCCGTCGCAGTCCTCCTCCATCACGGTGCCGGTGAACAGGATCGTGAACCGGTCGTTCAGCCCCAGTTCCCGGATGATGCGCGCGGCGGCCACCATCGAGGCCATTCCGCCCTCCTGGTCGACGGTGCCTCGGCCCCATACCTTGCCGTCCCGGATCTCCGGCTGGAACGGGTCGAAGTCCCAGTTCTTCCGTTCGCCCGCCTCGACCGTGTCGATGTGCGCGTCGAACGCGATCACGCGGGGGCCGCTGCCGACGCGGCCGATCACGCTGCCCAGCCCGTCGATGCGCACCTCGTCGAAGCCGGCCGCGCGCATCTCGGCCGCGATCACGTCGACGACCCCCTTCTCCCGGCACGAGAAGGAGGGCACGCGCACCATGTCGCACAGGAACCGCGCGGTGTCGGCCTCCAGCGCCTTCGCCCGGGCCGCGATTTCCGAATACAGGTCGGTCATGCTCGCCTCCGTGGACGGCGGGGGACGAGGCCCCCGCTCCTGCGATGGCGGGGGACGGGGCCCCCGCCCTACAACCCGCCAGGCCGACGCTTCACGCGTCCTGGCGGTGCTCGCGTGCTGCGGGCCCATGCCGCAGACGCGCGCCCAACCTCGTCAGAACCGTTCCCACAGCGCGGTTGCGCACTCGCGGGCCTTCGCCGCCACCTCGGCCTCGTCCAGGTCCAGCAGCAGCCGGCGCCCTTCCATCAGCACGCGCCCGTCGCAGACCGTGGTGTCCACCGGCGCGCAGGCCAGCCCGAAGGCGTAGTGGCCCGGGAAGGTGGACGCATCGAACGGCGTCGGCGGCGCGTAGTCCAGCGCGATCACGTCGGCGGCGCATCCCGGGGCCAGCACGCCCACGCCGGGCGCGAAGTGGCGGCTGGCGAGGACCGCGTTGTTCCGAAGCAGGGTCGACAACGTCTCGGCGAACCCCGCCGAGGGGTCCCCCGAGGCCAGGTGCCGCACGAACAGCGCCGCGCGCAGTTCCTGGCCCATGTCCACCGTCATGGCGTCGGTGCCCAGGCCCACCAGCACGCCGCGCGCGATCATGGCCGGGACGTCCGCCACGCCCACCGCGTTGTTCATGTTCGACTGCGGGTTGTGGGCCACCGCGGTGCCCGTCGCAGCCAGCAGGTCCATCTCGGCCTCGTCGACGTGCACGCAATGCGCCAGGATCGACGCCGGTCCCAGGACGCCCGCCTCGTGCAGGCGCTGCACCACCCTGCGCCCATACAGCAGCGTCGCGTGCCGCTGGTCGGTCGTCCCCTCCGCGGCGTGCACGTGGAAGCCCAGGCCCAGTTCGCGCGCGGCCTCCACGGCCCGCCCCAGCGTGTCGTCGCCGATCGTGAAGGAGGCGTGCAGCCCGAACAGGGCCTTCAGCCGGTTGCCGCCCTGGGCCGCCGCCTGCCGCGCCCACGCCACGTTCTCCTCGATGCCGTCGTGCGCCACCGCCGGCCCGTCCCGGTCGGACACCTCGTAGCACAGCGATGCCCGCAGCCCCGACTGCCGCACCGCATCCGCGATCCGGGGCAGCGACCCGCGCACCGCGCCCGGGCTGGCGTGGTGATCGATCAGCGTGGTCGTGCCGCGACGCACCGCCTCGACCAGCGGGACCAGCGCGCTGTAGTAGGAGTCCTCCAGCGTCAGCTTGCGGTCCAGCCGCCACCACAGGTTGCGCAGCACCTCGTCGAAGCTGCGGGACGGCGCCGCCTTCGACAATCCCCGCACCAGCGTGCTGTAGAAGTGCATGTGGGCGTTGATGAACCCGGGCATCACGACCTTCCCGGCCGCGTCCACGATGCGGTCGAAGTCCCCCTCGACCGAGGCCGTGGGCAGGACGCCCGTGATGACGCCGTCCCGGCACAGGACGTCGTGGGCCGGCAGCACGCGGTTGTCCGGACCCAGCGTGACGACCGTGCCGCCCCGGATGCGAAGCGTGGGCATTCAGTCCTCCTTCAGCGCCGCCGCCTCGGCCGGCGTGCGGTCCCTCATGTACAGCGCGCCCGAGAAGCACTTCTGCACGCACAGGCTGCAGCCGACGCAGCGGGCCGGGTCGGTCACCGGCACCCCGTCGGGGCCCGGCGTGATCGCCAGGTACGGGCACCGCGTGCAGTTGCCGCAGTGCCGGCAGGCCTCGGCGCGCACGTCGCTGACCTGCTTGACGGGCGACAGTTCCATGAAGGGCGTGATCGCGCCGGGCAGCGCGCAGCCGACCAGGTCCCTCACCGACCGGATCCCGCGTTCCGCCATCAGGTGCGACAGCCCGGAATGCAGGTCGTCCACGATGCCGACGCCGTGCTTCATCGCGATGGTGCAGAACTGCACCGTGCGCGCGCCCAGCGCCAGGAAGTGCGCCGCGGCCCGGTGGTCCATCGGACCGCCGTTTCCGGACACCACCAGCCCGTGCCGCGCCGCGTTCGCCAGCGTCAGGTTGCTGATGGGCGCCACGCCCTCGCCGCTCATGCCGACGACCACGCCCTCGTCCCAGGCCTGCTTCCTCCCCGGCCGGAACGCCAGCACCGGGAAGGTGTTGGCCAGCGTGACGCCCGCCCTGGCCCGCGGGTGCCGCGCGAAGACGTCCCGGATGGCCGCGAGGATCGGGTGGATCGACGTGACCGCCCCGGTCAGCTTGAACAGCTTGGGCACGTCCGGGTCGCCGGCCCGCAGCACCCAGCCGATGATCCGCGCGGTCAGTTCGGCATCCTGCGACACGATGTCGCCCTTCGTCCCGTCGCCGCCCTGGGGGCACGACAGGCTGTACTCGATGCCGCACGCGCCGGCCGACTCCAGCATCCGGGTGTTCGACTGCCAGCCCTTCGCGTCGTTCTCGTCGTCGCCGGTGACCGGCCCGCCGGTGGACCCCAGCGTCAGCCGGTCCGGGAACTCGCGGCGCAGCGTCTCGATCTCGCGGCAGACGCGCGACAGGGAATGGCCCGACACGTTGTCGCAGTTCGCGTACGTGGTCGGCGCCAGCGCGAACATGTACCGGGACGGGATGTGGATCGGCACCCCGTCGAATGCGGTCTTCATCACGCCGCCCGCCCAGCCGGCCCGGTAGGCCTTTCGCATCGGCTCCAGGCCGTCGGTGGGCGGCGCGGCGGACAGCAGGAACGGCGACCGGATCGGGATCCCGAAGAAGTCGCAGTCCAGCGGCACGGGCAGGACGTCCCGGCCCTTCAGGACCACCCGGCTCTTCGTGGGCTTCGCGACCTCCGGCGCCGGCCGGCCCTCGAACGACTCCAGCAGGCGGGCCGCGACGTTCTTGCCCGCGGCCACCGCCTCGACCACGGTCGTCGGCCCGTTGGCCAGATCGCCGGCGACCGCCACGCCCGGGATGCCGGGGTCCGCGACCGACGCCCGGGCGCCGATCGCGACGATCACCACGTCCACGTCGGGCCGCGCCTGCGCCGTACCCGGCACCTCGACCACGTTCCCGGGGTGGAACGGGGTGCCTTCCGGCAACGCCACCCGCACCGTCCGGATCCCCGCGACCGCGCCGCCCTTGCACGCGATGCGCGTCACGCGCGTCCGGCCCGCGACCTGCACGCCGGCCTCCTGCAACGACCGCCGCTCCGCGTCCGTCAGCGGCATCTCGGCCCAGGTCTCGAGCGCGAACAGTTCCACCGAGGCCGCACCCCGCGCCACCGCCATCTCGGCGCAGTCCACCGCGACCGCGCCGCCGCCGATCACCGCGACGCACCGGCCCGCCGCGTCCGCGGGCGCCTCCGACTCCAGCCACGACCGCCAGTCGACGGCGGCCTTCTCGCCCGGGATCCCCAGGCGCAGCGGCCGGTCCAGCCCCGTCGCCACCACGACCGCGTCGAATCTCGCCTTCAGTGCCGCCGGGTCGCGGACCTTCCGGCCCGGGTGCAGCCGGATGGGTCCCTGCGCCGCCAGCCACGCCACGTCGGATCGCAGCACGGCCTTGTCCAGCCGGCCGTCCGGGATGTCCAGGCACATGCCGCCGGCCTCGCGCCGCGCCTCGTAGACGTCCACCCGAACGCCCTCGCGGGCCAGCACCGCCGCGCATCCCAGCCCCGCCGGCCCGGCGCCCACGACGGCCACCCGGTGATCGCCCTTCGCCACCTTCGGCAGGACCGGCAGGGCGTCCAGTTCCTTCGCGCGCGCCACGATCGCCGCCTGCACCGCGGGGATGTCGATCGGCCGGTCGAACCCCTTCCGGGCGCACGCCGCCACGCAGTGCCGGTCGGGGCACACCGCGCCGCAGACGCCGCCCAGCGGGTTGCTGGCGAGGATCAGCGCGGCGGCGCGCCGGTAGTCGGATCGCCCGCCACCCGTCGCCGCACGGATGAAGTCCGCGGGCGAGCAGTGCGCCGGGCAGGCCTCGCGGCAGGGCTTCTCCTCGCAGAACTCGCACCGGGCCATCTCGGCCCGCAACTGCGCCTCGTCCAGCACGCGCACCTTGGCCGGCGGCATCGTCGTCCTCGCTGCTTCGGAACCGGTCGTCCATCGTACCGCCGCGATGGAGAAAGGACCAAGCGGTTTCGGCGGCAGGCCGCCGGGCGCGCCGGGCGAACTGGCGGGATCGGGCCCGGTCGGCTAGGATCCGCCTCGGGACCGGGGCCCGCGCCCGCGGCGTCCCCTGCCGGAGGTTGCCCATGTCCTTCCGATTCTCCGTCGCCGACGCCGCCGCCATCGCCCAGGCGCTGGACTCGCGGTTCGCCGGGCACCTGGCCGCCGAGTACTTCGAGGTGACCGGCCGCGTCGAGGCGACGTTCGTCGAGATGAACCTCGCCCTCGTCAACCGCGCCGGCACGTCCCGGTACGCGATGGACTTCCGCGCCGCCCTGCCCGAGAACAAGCTGAACGAGGCCGGTGCGCGCAACCTTCTGCTGGACTTCGCCGGCTACTACCTGGAGCAGTACTTCGAGGGGGGACGCGACCTGCTGCTGCCGCTGGACTTCCAGCCCTACGAGGTCGAGGACAAGGTCGTCTTCGCGCGGGGGGACGTCACGAACCCGTCGCTGGACGCCATGGCGGACGCGATCCTGGACGCCGGCGTGCCGCTGGCCCCGGACGACCCCCGCCACCAGATCAAGAAACTGTAGGTTGCCCCGCCGAGGCGCGCCGGCCACGACGCGCCCGGCGACCCCGGGGGGGACATGGCCATCGACCTGTTCGAATCCGTCTCCGAGTGCGGTTGCGCCGCCAAGGTGCCGGCATCGGCGCTGGCGAAGGTGCTGCACGACGTCGAGCCGTGCGGGGACCCGTCCGTCCTGGTGGGCCCCGGCACGCTGGACGACGCCGGGGTGTACCGGCTGTCCGACGAGATCAGCCTGGTGCAGACGCTGGACTTCTTCCCCCCCGTGGCGCGGGATCCGTGGACCTACGGCCGGATCGCGGCGGCCAACTCGCTGTCCGACGTGTACGCGATGGGAGGCGTGCCGCGGACCGCGCTGGCGATCGTCTGCTGCCCTTCCCGGCTGGTCGGCGACGAGGTCCTGGGCGCGATCACGCGCGGGGCCGGCGAGGCGCTGCGCCAGGCGGGGTGCGTGCTGCTGGGCGGGCACTCGGTGCTGGACCCGCAACTGAAATTCGGGCTGTCGGTGACCGGGACGATCCGGACGGGCGATCAGACCGACAACGCCTCCGCGCGGCCCGGCGACGTGCTGTTCCTGACCAAGCCGCTGGGAACCGGCGTCACCGTGATGGCCGTGCGCGCCGGGATGGCCACGGCCGCCCAGGAGGCCGAGGCGAACCGCTGCATGGCCTCGCTGAACGACCGGGCCGCCACGCTGGCCCGCCGGCACGGGGTGCGGTGCGTCACCGACGTGACGGGATTCGGGCTGCTGGGTCACGCGATGCAACTGGCGCGCGCGTCCGGGGTGGCCCTGCGGATCGACGCCGCCGCCCTGCCCGTGATGGACTCCGCGCACGCGTTCGCGGACCAGGGCCTGCTGTCGGCCGCGGCCTATTCCAACCGCGACTACGTCGGCGACGCGGTGGCGTTCGACGAGGATCTGGACCTGGCCGAACGCGACCTGATGTTCGACCCGCAGACCTCCGGCGGGCTGCTGGTGTGCTGCCCGGCGGACCGGGCCGACGCGTTCCAGGCCGAGGCGGCCGGCGTGCTGGAGACCCCTTGGGCCCGGATCGGCGTCGTCCAGGCGGCCCCGGAATCGGGACCGATCCTGCACGTCCGGAAGGGGCGGCCGGCATGATCTACCTGGACAACGCCGCGACGTCCTGGCCCAAGCCCGACGCGGTGCCCGACGCGATGTCCGCCTTCCTGCGCCGGCCCGCGCCGAACCCCGGACGCTCCGGGAACCTGCCGTCGATCGACGCCACGCGCGAGGTCTTCCTGGCCCGCGAGGACGTCGCGCGGCTGTTCGGCCTGCGGGACCCTATGGCCGTCGCCTTCGCGAAGAACGCCACCGAGGCCCTGAACGTCGCGATCCAGGGCACGCTGGCCCCGGGCGACCACGCCGTCACGACCGTGATGGAGCACAACTCGGTGCTGCGGCCCCTGGCGGCGATGGAGGACCGGGGGGTCGCGGTGACGCGCGTGCCGGCGGACGCGACGGGACGGGTGTCGCCGGACGCCCTGCTGGCCGCCGTGACGGACCGGACGCGACTGGTGGTGCTGCAGCACGCCTCGAACGTGGTCGGGACGCTGCAACCGGTGGCCGAGGTCGGGCAGCGATCGGAAG
>CALJUR010000029.1 GCA_937975765.1 uncultured Myxococcales bacterium | reverse complement strand
ATCGTATTCGGTGACTGGAGTTCAGACGTGTGCTCTTCCGATCTCATTGCGTCGGAGATCCAGTTCCGCGTCCGACAGGATTTCTCCCATCGCATATCGACGGGAACCCCGACCCCGGAAGCGCAATGGCAGTCTTTTCACGTCCTTGCTATCCAGCGAAGGACGTTTCTCATACTCGTCGTTCGCGACTTCTTTCCAGTTCCGAATCCGCATCTCATCCCCCCATTCCGCCCAGGGGTCAAAGCGATAGGCGCGTAAAAATAGGCGCCTGTCGCCTCGATGTCAACAAGTCCCGGTCGTTCATCATGATTTTCCGTCCCGCTTCCCCTGGTTGTCAACCTTTCTGGCACCGCGTTCTTCCTCCGTTCCATCCAGGCCGCCACCCCCGGCGCCTGTTCCGTGGGCTGTCATGTCAGCACCGTGGTACAACACCCCCGTGCTTGTTCCGGAGGAGGCTTTTCGTGGAAGCGCTGGCGCCACTGTTCAGCGTCTCGTTCCTGAGGTCGATCTGGGACCAGGACTTCCGCGCCTGGTCCGCGTCGCCCGACGCCGCGGCGTTGCGGCAGCGCCTGGACCAGTGGGCCGGCAAGCTGTTCCAGAAAGAGACCGCCGCCGAGGGGACGTTCGTCGACGTCTTCTTCAAGCAGACGTGGGGGTACGTCGCGTCCGGGCAGGTTGCGCCGGGAACCCCCTTCACGTGCTGGTCCCAGTTCGACGTCGCGAACGCCGGTGCCGGCGGCGGGACGGGTGCCGCCGACCTGGCCCTGGGCCGTTTCGCCCCGGGACAGCCCCACGTTCCCCAGGTTCTGTGCGAGTTCAAGGACGTCCGCAGCGGCCTGGACCGCAAGCAGAACCGCAAGGGCAGCACCCGCAGCCCGGTCGAGCAGTGCTTCGACTATCTGCGCGAGTCGCGCCAGGGACGGACCGGCCGTCCCCTGCCGACCTGGGCCGTCGTGACCGACATGAACGAGTTCCGCCTCTACACCTGGGGGCGTCGCGATGCGTGCCAGCGCTTCGTCGTGCGCCGCCCCGCGGGGGAGGACGGCATCGCGCTGACCGACCAAGGCCCGGATGCGGACTTCCAGCGCTTCCTGTTCGCCCGGATGTTCCGTCCCGGGTTCCTGCTGGGCGACGCCGGCCCCTCCGACCTGGAACGGTGCCTCGCGGACCAGGGCATCCACGAGCGTGACCTGGAGGACGGCTTCTACCGGGACTACGCCGCGTATCGCGAGACCCTGATCGAGGCGCTGATCCAGGCGAATCCCGGGTTCGCGAACCGCAAGGGCCGCCTGGTCCGCCTGGCCCAGCGCTTCCTGGACCGCTGCCTGTTCGTGCTGTTCTGCGAGGACATGGGGACGCGCCTGTCCTTCCCCCCCAACCTCCTGCGGGACCTCCTGCGCCGCGAGGCCGAGGACCCCTGGTACGACCCCGACAGCGACACCGTGTGGCAGCGCGTCCGGTCCCTGTTCGCTGCCATGCGGGACGGGCGCGCCGACTTCAACGGCCAGCGCATCAACCGGTTCAACGGCGGCCTGTTCGCGCCGGAACCGGACCTTGACGGCCTGCACATCCCCGCCCGCGTCTTCTGCGCCAGGGGCCAGAACGCCACGCCGGAATCCCTGCTGGCGCATCCCCGGACCCTGCTGTACTTCTCGGCCCGCTACGACTTCGGCACGATGGGCGGCAGCGGCACGACCGTCATCGACCTGTACACCCTCGGTCGCGTCTTCGAGCAGTCCATCACGGACCTGGAATACCTGGAGGCCCGGGCCGAGGGCCACGTGTCCGTGGCCGAGTTGTCCCGCCGCAAGCGCGACGGCGTCTACTACACCCCCGAGTGGGTGACGGCGGCGATCGTCCAGGAGGTGATCGACGGGCGCCTGGAGGAACTGCGGCGCGCCGTCGGCCTAGCGGACTTCGGCGAGGTCACCGACGAGGATGCGGCCGCCTACCGGTCGCTGAAGACCCGGCCCAAGGGCCACCGCCTGACCCGCTACCTGACCCTGCTGGACGAGTACTCGCTGCGCCTGGACCGCCTGCGCGTGCTGGACCCGGCGTGCGGTTCGGGCGCCTTCCTGATCCAGGCGTTCCGTTTCCTGTACGCCGAACGCCAGCGCATCCGGGCCGAGCGCGAGCGCGTCAGCGGCCAGACCGTCCTGTGGGACAGCGCCGACGTCATGCGGCAGGTGCTGTCCCTGAACCTGTGCGGCGTGGACATCAATCCGGAATCCGTCGAGATTACGCGGCTGGCGCTGTGGCTGCACACGGCCCTGCCCGACCAGCCCCTGACCTCGCTGGATGACACGATCCGGTGCGGCAACAGCCTGGTGGGACCGGAATACTGGATCTGGGCCGGATCGAACCCCGCCCTGCTGCCCGAGGCCGAGGCCGAGCGCGTCAACGCCTTCGACTGGGCGGCGGCCTTCCCGATGGCCCGCGACGGCTTCGACTGCATCATCGGCAACCCTCCCTACGTGAAGTTGCAGCACTTCAAGAAGGTGCACCCCGACGTGGCCGAGTACCTGGGGAAGGCCCGCCGGCCGGACGGCACGCCGCTGTACCGCAGCACCCAGACGGGGAACTTCGACCTGTACCTGCCCTTCCTGGAGAAGGGGCTGGACCTGCTGGCCCCGGGCGGGCGGATGGGTTTGATTGCCCCGAGTCTTTGGCTCGTGAACGACTATGGTGCGGAACTGCGGGATCTTGTTCGGGAAACTGGGAGTCTCGTAAAATGGATTGATTTCGGTGATTTCCAGGTGTTCAAGGAGGCGACGACCTACACAGCGATCCAGTTGTTCAGCCAACAGCGGCAAGAAGTCTTCCAGATGGTCGATGCATCAGATGGCGATATCACTGCCATTGAGAATGAGGAGGTCGCATTCAGCGAACTGCCGGACAACGGCGCCTGGCATCTTGGCCCCGGACGTACTCGCGTTCTGCTGCGGAAGTTGCGCCAGAGCAGTCCGAGTCTTGGTGATACCGCCCTTGAAGGAAGTGTTGGTTTCCGAGGGATCGAGTCTGGTGCCGATGAGTTCTATCACTTTCGCAAGGTCGGGCCAGGCAAGTTCGTTGGCATGAAATGCGGTTCCTACTCGGACTCGAGAGGGATATCCGTCGCACTGGAGGACGCTGCGATGCGCCCGCTCGTTTCGACAAGTGATGCCCGCCGGTACGAGCGGCCCTCCGGAAGCGGACATGCGCTATTTCCTTACGTCATCGAACGAGGTCGGGCCCGACTGATGTCCGAAAAGGAGCTTCGGGATGCCTGCCCAGGTGTCTGGGATTGGTTCGTCGCGAATGAGACCCACCTCCGTTCCCGCGATGGCAGATCCATGGACAAGATGGGTGCCTGGTGGGGATACACGAGGCCCATGAATCTTGAGAAGCAGGGTGAGATGAAACTGGGCGTACCCCAGACCGTTACTCATCTGCAGGCCTTCTTCGACTTGGCTGGAGAGTTCTGCTTCAACAACGTTCGAGTAGGAGGTATCGCGGTACGTTCCCAGCAGGAGGGATGGTTCCTGCTGGGGCTGCTCAACTCGACCATCCTGGATTGGTGCTTTCGCCAGACTGCGCGAAAGAAGGCAAATGGATACTACGAGGCCAACAAGCAGTTCATCGCGCCGCTGCCCATCCCGGACGCTTCTGCCGAGGATCGGGCCGAGGTGGCGCGGCGGGCGAAAGAACTCCAGGAACTGCACACCCGGCGCCGCGACCTGGCCGTGGAGATCGACCAGCGCGTGGACGGCGATGCCACCCAGGCGGACGTCCGGCCCTGGTCCTTCCTGTGGGCCGACGTGAAGGACGTGACCGCGATCAAGGGCGAGGCCCCAGCGGATCTGAAGGGTCCTGCCCTCAGGGCCTGGGCGAAGGCCGAGCAGGAACGTCGCCTGGAGGCCCGCCTGGGATCCGTGCAGGAGAGGATGCGCCCCGGTGCGGCGCTGTCCGTGCAGGCCGGCGTGGACGACGTCCGCTTCCTGGCCGACGGCGTGCCGATCGTGACCGCCTTCGTGTCCCCGGCGGAGTCCCCCTTCATCGCGGCCCAGTGGCGCCGGATTGCCCGCGACCTGAACGTCACCGCCTCCACGACGGCGAAGTCCCTGGTGCAGTCCCTGTTGCGCCTGCGCCGTACTACCAACCCTGCCCTGGTCGAGGGCGTGCTGGACCGCGACCGTCAGATCGCGGACCTGGACGCCCGCATCGCCGCCGCCGAGGCCGCGATGAACGACCTCGTCTTCCGCCTCTACGGCCTGACTCCCGAGGAACGCGCGATGGTCGAAGGGGACCGGTGACGGCCAGCGGGTCCGGGTGCCGCCTTCGGGAGTGGGAAGACCGGGCCGACGTGCGAGCCCCCCGGAAGGCCCTGGCGGAACCCGTCGAAATCCCGCTGGAAGATGCACTCGCGCACCGGGGTCTTGGACTTGCCCTGCCGCGTCACGATGATGCCTGCGGCCGATCGGGACCAGGTCAGGCTTCCTCGGCACGTCGCAGCCCGGTGCTACGCTGCCTCCCGGGAAGAAAGGAGCACGGCGCGATGCTTGCGATCTCGGTCGGCCAGCCGGTGGCCGTGGCCACGACGGACTACGGGGCCCTCTGCTACTTGGTCGGGATCGGAGGCGCCCGGGGCCGAATCAACGGCCGGCCAGGGCGGGACAGGATCGTTGGGCCGCAGTACCGCGCGTTCCGCTCCCGCGCGACATGCCTTGCGGCACTTGTCGCAGATCGGTGTGCCGTCTTTCTCGCTGGCCTTGCAGTCAGTGGCTTCGCAACCGAGGCGGTAGCATTCATCCGAGAGTTTCTGAATCTATGCTTCCGGGTCCGGAGCCGCCTCCGTGGCGGCGACGCCAGACTCCCCCCAGCCGCAAGCGCAGAACCAGGCGACGGCGCACAACACAACGATCCCGCCCCTCGACAACATCCTGACCTCCCGGTGTTTCCGGGAGCGATGGTATCACCGCGAGTGCGTGGAAGGTGCCCCGTCTTTCCGGGCGCCGGGAGGGTTCCCGCCCGGTCGCACGGCCGGCGGCGATGCGTTACAATCATTGCGGACGCAACGGGGAAGCGACCGTGAGTGCCGCGCGGGATGCGTTGTTGGACCTGGCGGGGAAGTTGACCGAAGACGAGGCGGCGGCGGTGCTGACCGTCGCCCGCGCCGTCGCGGGGTCCGGCCGCTCCGCCCGGCGCCGCCTGCGGGAGTGGGAAGACCGGGCCGACGTGCGCGCCGCCCGGAAGGCCCTGGCCGAGCCCGGCGAAATCCCCCTGTCCGCCGTCAAGGCGCAACTCGGATTGTAGCCCTTGCCCTACGCCGTCGATTTCAAGCCCTCCGCTGTAGACGCCTTGCGCCGGCTCCCCCGGCAAGTGCAGGTCCGCATCGTGGCGAAGGCCGAAGCCCTGGCCGACAACCCCCGCCCCTCCGGGTGCCGGAAACTGGCGGGCGCCGAAGACCTTTACCGCGTGCGGGTCGGGGACTATCGCATCGTGTACGCGATCCGGGACGCCGTGTTGACCGTGCTGGTTGTCCGCATCGGACACCGGCGCGAGGTGTACCGGGACCGGTAGCGCGTCCCCGACCGGGACCAAACCGGGACCGCCGAATCCACCGCAAGCCCGCGCCCCGACTTGTTTCGCTCCCCTTTCGACCGCCTGCGCCCACCCTGGCGGCGACGCCTCGCGCCGGGACCGACGTGCGGATTGCCCCGGGAAGGCCCCCGGACCCGGCGGGTGTTCCCTGCCCTGCCCGGCACGCTCCGGGGCGCCAGGCGCGAAGTTTTAGGGCCAGGCGGCCGGTCCCGACGTATCCCCAGGGCCGCGATCGGGACCGGGGGCGTTCCGCGAGGGGCGGCGACGGTGGAATGCGGGGGAGCGGGTCGTTTTCCGGTCCCGGTCTGGTCCCGGTTTGGGCGGGAAACGGGGCAAAAACAGCAAATGCAGCGCAATCAAGGCGCGGGGGTGTCCCGAACACGGAAACCGCGGTGTGATGCGGGAAAGCGCGTGTTTCTTGCTGGAGGCGCCACCCGGATTTGAACCGGGGGTGGAGGTTTTGCAGACCGTTGGCTTACGGCGATAAAGCAAAAAAGCCGGACTGTTGTACTAGGATGCTATTGGCTGTTGTTGGCTGATTGTTGCATCACTCCGTCCAACGTGGTACAAGTCAGGTCAACCGATCCCCAGGGAGGGGGGCATGGGAATCCTGACGCGGACCCTTTCGGACGGAACGAAACGGTACGACGTCCGCCTGTGGTACAGGGGCAAGTCCTACTTCCGGGGCGGGTTCACGACGCGCGACGCCGCCAAGCGGGCGATGCGCGAGGTCATGGGCGAGGTGGACGCCGCGCGGGCCGGCGTTCCCGAGGTCCGGGCCCCCTACGATCCGACGATCCGGGCCTTGCTGGGGAACCCCGACGCGGACGCCGCGGGCGAGGGAACCTATCTGGAATGGCTGGCCCTGCCGAACAACAAAGCCCCGAACTACGTTCGCCGGGTCCGGACGGCCGTCCGCGCCCTGTTGCCGTTCTTTGGCGATCGGCGCGTTTCGGAACTGACGGCCGATATTGTCCGCGAGTACCAGCGGACCCGGCAGGCGTCCCCGCGCCAGGTCGGCGCCAAGGCCCGGGCGGCGGCCCTGGCCCGTCGCCGGGAACGGTTCGATGCCCGGGCGGCCGATGATGACCGCCGGAAGGCCCTCGGGTTGCCGGCCCGTCGGGGACGGCGCCCGGAGCCGGTTCCGGAGGGGCCCGCGGCGGACGGCGCCTGCACGGAAGGAACGCGCACGGTCGGGCCCGCGTGCGTGAACCGCGAGATCCTGGCATTGCGGGCGGCCCTGACGTGGGCAGCGGACCCGGAACGGGACCCCGCGCGCCGCCTGGACCGCTCCCCGTTGAACGCCCGCCGGCTGGCGTTGCAGGAACCGGAACCCCCGAATCCGTCCCTGTCGGTACAGGACGAGGTCGCGCTGTTGAACGCCTGCCGGCCGCCGTGGCTGCGGGAACTGGTTTCCCTGCTGTTGGGGACGGGGATGCGCCCGGGCGAGGCCCTGGCCCTCCGATGGTCGGACGTGAACCCGGATCAACGGCTGGCGACGGTCCGGCACTCCAAGACCAACCGGTCGCGACAGGTTCCGATCCCCGCCCGGGTTCTGGCGATGCTGGAATCGCGCCGTCCGAAGACCGGCGACGGGCTGGTCTTCCTGTCCCGGTCCGACAAGCCGATCGGGTCCGGGAAGGCCGCGCACCATTTCACCCCGATCGCGCGTTCCGTCGGGTTGACGTTCACCCTGCACGGGTGCCGGCATATCTGGGCATCGCGGGCCCTGTCTGCGGGCGCGTCCCTGCCGCAGATCGCGTCGGTACTTGGGCACGCGACCTTGCAGGTTGCGCGTCGGTACTCCCATTCACGGCTCCCCGACCTACAAGCCCTTGTGGACGAGGTTGCGGAACGCGCCCGGCCCCGGCCGGCGCTTGTGGAAACGGCAGGATAGGAGGTTGGATGATGGGAACCGGTGACAACGGCGCCAGCAAGGATCCTTCGCCCCCCCGTCGCGGAAGGGGCCGCCCGGCCCGAACCGATCCCCCGCTATTCGGCCCTCTGACTAGGGCGGAATGGTTCACGTTGAAGGCCGCGTTTGAGGCGGACACCGGGATTCGGGTCGGCACACCCCCGGCCGATGATGACACGCCCGACCGGCATTCCTGGCCGTGGAAAGGTGCGGACCGTCGTTTGCTGCGGGTGCTTGGGGATCGGCCGGTCCCGATGATGGAGGGGACATTGGGGGAGGCGCTTGTCGCCATGCTTCGTGGCGATCCGAGGTATGCGCAACCCATCCTTCGGGCGTACATCGGGGATATCAACACCGTGAACCGAGCGACCCCCGCCGATCGCAAGCGGGGTGCGGACTTCCTGCAAGATCTGTCGAAGCGATTGCGGACGCTCGATACGGACCGCGAACTGCGATGGTCGCTGTATGTCGACGATATCTATTCGGAATTGAGTGATCTTGGGCAACGATTGCAGAAATGGGAGCGCATCCTGCGGCGGGAATCGGTGCCCAGCAACCGGCCTCGCGATCCGCAGAAGGAAGCAATGCGCGCGGCGCTGGCGATCCTGCGGCAGGTCCCCCGCGCGAAAGATGGAAAGCCGCTGGAATGGTCGGATTGCGTCCGCCTGTTGCGCTTGCTGGGGGTCCAGTTCCCGCAGACGGACACGTCCGTTCGCAAGGCGGCCGACAGGTTGGCGAAATTGTGCGGATCAAAGTCCGTTTCTTGAACCCCCTTCTATCCGCAGAAATGCAAAGATAACTTTGACTTAGGTTGTTTCGGTTACTACCGTCATGGCGTGACGAGGCGGGAATCGGCCCGCTTTGCTGGCGAGGTTGCGTCATGTCGGAACGCCTGCTGACGGTTCCCGAGGTTGCTGAGTCCCTGTCCCTTTCTCCCTGGACGATCTGGCGTCGGGTTCTGGACGGTTCGTTGCCGTCCCACAAGATCGGCCGTTCGCGCCGGATCGCGGAATCCGACGTCCGGCGGTTGCTGGAATCCACCCGCCAGGAAGACGGGCGGCCGGTGGAACGTCGCGGGCGCAGGGGTTGAGGACGAACCCCGGCCGGGGCACGGCACGGGGAACTGGCGTTGAACCGGCGCGCCGATTCCATCGCCCCCCCGTGACTGTCGCACCCGCCCGGGCGGGGGGATTCCATGCCTCGCGCCGACGGAGCATTCCAGGCGGTCAACGGCCGGGCGCCCTGCCCGGTGTGCCGTTCCTCCGGATGGTGCCGGCAGTCGGCCGACGGTTCCGTTGTCCTGTGTCGGCGCGTCCCCGACGGCGGCCGGGCCAGGGTGGACCGGGCGGGCGTCCCCTACTACGTCCACCGACTTGGACCCGCCCGCGTCCCGTTCCCCGAGTCCGGCACCATCGCGGACCGCCTGGACGTCCCGCCCGGACCTGTCGCCGACCTGGTCCCGCTGGGCGTCCGCGCGGACGTATACGCCGCGATCCTTCGGGCATTGTCCCTGGACGCAGTCCACCGGGCGGCCCTTCGGGCGCGCGGGTTGACGGACGCGGAGATCGATCGCCGCGAATACCGAACCCTCCCCCCGGCCGGTTCGCCCTGGCCCCGGGAGGCCCTTGCCCGCCGGCTGGCGGATCGCTTCGCCCCGGAAACCCTGGCCGGGGTCCCGGGGATCGTTCGTCGCGAGTCATCGCGGACGGGTCGGGCGTTCCTGACGATCGCCGGGGCGCCCGGCCTGTTGATCCCGGCGCGCGATCTGGCCGGGCGCATCGCGGCGTTGAAGATCCGCCGGGACGATCCCTGCGATGCCAAGCGGCGATACGTGACGCTTTCGAGCAATTGGGAGGGACACCCCGGACCCAGTCCCGGAGCCCCGGTTCACGTCCCCTTTCCCCGGGATGACGGGCGCGACCCGGATCGCGTCTGCCTCACGGAAGGGGAGTTGAAGGCGGACGTTTCCACGGTACTTGACCCCGATCGGGTCCTGTCCGTGTCCGTCCCCGGGGTCGGTTCCTGGCGGGCCGCCCTCCCCGTTCTGTCCGCCCTCTCCGCCCGGACCGTACGCCTTGCCTTCGATTTGGATTGGCAGACGAATCCTCACGTTGCCCGGGCCCTGACGGACGCCGCCACCGGTATCGAGGCCGCCGCCTTCAATCTGGAGATCGAACGATGGTGACTCGCGAACCCCCGAAGGGAATCGACGACGCCCGCGCCGCGGGCGCACCGGTGGAGGTTCTGACCGGCGAAGCCATGCGGGCGGCCCTGGACGAGGCGGCGAGCGTTGCGGATCCGGCGCTGGCGTCCGCACGGAAGGCCGCTGCCGGCCTGGCAGACTGCACGCCTGCGGACGTCTTCGATCCGGACCGCGGGATCCTGGACGCGCTGGCGGTCCTGTCGGAACGGGATGCGCCCCGTTACGCCCGCGCCCGGGCGGAACTGAAGGCCGCGGGGGTGTCTCTGCGGGACCTTGACCGGTGCCTGAAGGCCCGGGCCTCCCCTGCCGGGTCCGCGGTCCGGGACGGGTACACCCCATCGGGATACGTCGTGCGCGAGGGGCAGGTCTTCCGCGAGGTCTACAGCCGGGAATGCGGGTTGTCCTATCAGTTGCTCGCGAACTTCCACGCCCGGATCGTGGAAGAGGTCGCGCTTGACGACGGGTCCGGGGAGGATGCGCGGTTCTTTGTCGTTGAAGGGGCCCTCGGGAAGCGACACGGGGGCCGGGTCTTTCCCGCTGTCCGGGTACAGGTCGCGCGGTTCGCCGGGATGGGTTGGGTCAATGAGGTATGGGGATCGGCACCGTGCGTCCAGGCGGGCCAGGGTTCCCGGGATCACCTGCGGGCGGCGATCCAAGACCTGTCCGGGGCGGACGTCCCCACGCGGCGGGTCTTTCGTCACCTGGGATGGCGCCAGGTCGGCGGCGGATGGATCTATCTGCACGCGGGCGGGGGCATCGGTCCCGACGGCCCGGAACCGGGAATCGAGGTGGACGCGGACGGCGGGGGCGCCTTGTCGCGGTTCACTCTGCCCGACCCGCCGACCGGCGCGGACCTGGCAGACGCGGTCCGGGCATCCCTGCGGATCCTGGACGTCGCCGCCCGGCGGGTGTCGGTTCCGGTCTTCGCCGCGATCTGGCGGGCCGCCCTCGGGTCGGCGGATTTCTCCCTGCACTTGACCGGGGGCACCGGACGCGGCAAGTCCGAACTGGCGGCCCTGGCACAACAGCACTTCGGGCCGGGCCTGGACGCCCGCCACCTACCGGCCGCCTGGAGTAGCACCGCGAATGCCCTGGAGTCCCTGGCGTTCCTGGCGAAAGACACCCTGTTGACGGTGGACGATTTCGCCCCGTCCGGCGCGTCCGGCGAGCGGGAGCGTTATCACCGCGAGGCGGAGCGGTTCTTTCGGGCGGTTGGCAACGCGGCCGGGCGCCAGCGGTTGAACTCGGAAGCAAGGCACCGGGCGGACCGCCCCCCGCGGTGCCTGCCATTGTCGACCGGGGAAGACCTGCCCGGCCGGCTGGCGTCCCTTCGCGCGCGAATCGTGGTTGTGGAAGTCGGCCCGTCCGACATGGATTGGTCGCGCCTCACGGACTGCCAGCGGGACGCCTCAGCCGGGCTCCATGCCGGCGCCCTGGCGGGATTCCTGCGATGGATTGCCGGAAGGTTCGGCGAGGTCCGGGCGGGCCTACCGGCGGAACGGGACACCTTGGCCGAAGGGATGGGGGTTGGAACCCACAAGCGGACCCCGCGGAACGCCGCGTCCCTGGCGGTCGGGTTGCGATGGTTCCTGCGATTCGCCCGGGACGCGGGCGCGATCGATGCCCCTGCCACCGAACGCCTTTGGTCCGCCTGCCTGGCGTCCCTAGCGGACGCCGTCGCGGCACAAGACCAGTACCAGCAAGGATGCGATCCGGCGGTTCGCTTCCTGGAGTTGCTGGCATCCGCCCTGGCGTCCGGCAGGGCGCACGTCGCGGCCCCGAATGGCGAGGCGCCCCCATCCCCCGGCCGGTGGGGATGGAGGTCGCGCCAGGTCGGCCCGGGAGCGTACTCCGGCCCCGAATGGCAGCCACAGGGGCGCCGGGTCGGATGGGTGGAAGGGGACGATCTGTTCCTGGAACCGGACGCGGCCTACCAGATTGCGCAAGAGGCGGGCGCCGGTTCCGCCGATGCCCTGGCCGTCGGCAACGTGACCTTGTGGAAGCGGTTGAAGGAAGCGGGCGCCCTGGCGTCGGTCGATTCGGGCCGGGGCAAGTTGCAGGTTCGCCGCACCCTTGAAGGGGTCCGCCGGTCCGTCATTCACGTTTGCGCGGGGTGCCTGGAGTCCCCCGGAGAAAACCGGCCCAACCGGCCCGCGGATGGGATAGGGGACGGATCCGCCGATCCGACCGACCCTGCCGGCCCCGGAAACCGGCCCGCGTTGGGCCGCTTGGGCGGGTTCGCTTCCGGAACCGACCCGCAGGAATCCGGCGCCGAATCTGCGCCCGGTGGACCCTTGGGCCGGAAGGGCCTCTTTTCGGCGCCCCTTCCACCCGACCCGACGGGAACAGATTGCGAAGCCGTCACGAGCCGGGCCGAAGAGGCCGAACCTTGCGCGGGCGGATCCGGCCCAACGGAGGCGGGAATCGGCCCGTGCGCCCGGTGCGGCCGGACGGTGCGGGCCGGCTGCGGGGCCGAATTGGTGGACGGGGCCCCGGTGTGCGGCGATTGCCTCGCCCCCTGGGACGTCGCGGGCGGGTCCGACCGTCCGGAGGGAGGATAGGCCGATGCCTTTCAAGGATCGGGAGCGGGTGCGCTCGTACAATCGGGATTACGCGAGGTTGCGGCGCGTTGGCGGCCTCGGCAGTCAAACCCCGTGTCAAACCCCAATCCCGGCGGACTTCCGCCTCAAGACGGCGGCCGACGTTCTGGCATTGGTGGCGGAACAGGTCGGCCGCGTCCGGTCCGATGGGAACCTCCCGACAACGGAGCGGGCGCGGACGATCGGCTTCCTGGCCGGCGTGGCGTTGCGCGCAATCGAGGCGGGCGACCTGGCCGCACGGTTGGAAGCCGTGGAAGGCGCCTTGAAGGCCCGGAGGAACATCGCTTGAAGGGGAAGGCCCTGCGGCAGCAATACGACCGCCTGACGCCCGCCGAACGGGTGCGCCTGTACCTCGCCGCCATCGTCCGCAGGGACGAAGACGAGATCCGGGCATTGCAGCGCACCTGCCCCCCGGGACACGCCCGCGAGGTCGGGGCGCGGGTCGAAGCGTTCCCCGCCGCGACGCAACGCCTCGCGTGGCCCTGGACTTGCGCCATGCGCACGATCGCGAAGGGGGAGGTTCTGGCCCTCGTCATGGAACGGCTTGCGGGGGACCGGTCCGCGCTGGCGGCGATTCTGGACGCCCGCGGGCCGGACGGCGAACCCCTGTCGGGATCGTTCGCGGGGGAATGGATGGCGCGGCATTGCTGGCGCGCATGGCAGCGATTCGCGGAGGGGACGGGGGCGGACCCTCGCGACGTTCTGGCGGTCTTCGCGCCTTCCATCGCGGCGGACCTGGACGGGCTGGCGCACCGGTTCGCGGACCTGGACGCGGAAGACCTGGCGGACCGCTTCGCAGCGTCCCCCGCGGGCGAGGAAGCCATTGACCGGCTGGCCGCCGTCTTCGCGGCCGACTATCGGCAGGCCGTCGCGGCGGCCCTGGGAAGCCCTCGCGGGCATTGACCGCCCCGGTCGCCTGGCCCCCGCCCTGAAGACTTCGCCCGACCGCCCGACACGAACGCGGGGCCGACGCGACGCCTGCGATACAATCACCGGCGCACGGAATGAGCCCGGGGGAGACATGGCCGACAATGTCCTGTACTACGGCGACAACCTGGACGTTCTGAAACGGTACCTCAAGGACGAGTCGGTTGACCTGGTCTACCTGGACCCCCCGTTCAACAGCAACGCGGACTACAACGTCCTTTTCGGGGAACAGGACGGCCGGCGTTCGGCCGCGCAAGTCCGGGCCTTCGAGGATACCTGGCACTGGGACGAAGCCGCCAGCGCGGCGTTCCACGCGATGCTTGAGACCCCCGGCCGGGTGCGGGACGCGGTCTACGCCCTGCACGTCATGCTCGGTCCAAGCGACATGATGGCGTACCTCGCGATGATGGCGCCTCGCCTTGTGGAACTGCGGCGGGTCCTGAAACCGACCGGGAGCCTGTACTTGCACTGCGATCCGACGGCGAGCCACTATCTCAAGGTCTTGCTGGACGCCGTCTTCGGTCCGCAGAATTTCCTCAATGAAATCATCTGGAAAAGAACAAGCGCGCACAGCAGCGCGAAGCGATACGGCCCCGTCCACGATGTCATCCTGTTCTACAGCAAGGCCGAAGGGCATACATGGAACCCGACCTATCAGCCTCTCGCCCAAGACACGATTGACGAGTGGTACAACAACGTTGAAGAGGGAACGGGCCGACGATTCAACCGCGACAACCTCACGGCTGCCGGCACTCGTTCCGGGCCGTCCGGTGCGCCATGGCGGGGGAAGGATCCAACGGCTCGCGGGCGGCATTGGGCGATTCCGCGGTTCGTGGGGGAGATCGTGGAAGGGCTCGGCACGCAGGAAGCCCTTGACGCCCTGGACGCGGCGGGCCGCATCTTCTGGCCCAAGGCCGAAGACGGAATGCCCATGTTGAAGCGGTATCTTGAAGAGTCCAAGGGCATCCCCGCGGGCGACGTAGTCGCGGATATCAGCCCTCTCAAGAACAATTCCCCGGAGCGCCTCGGCTACCCGACGCAGAAGCCATCCGCTTTGTTGGAGCGCTTGATCGAATCGTCCAGCAATGACGGTGAAACGGTCCTTGATCCCTTCTGCGGATGCGGAACCGCCATCGCGGCGGCCCAACGCTTGAAGCGGCGATGGATCGGAATCGACGTGACGCACCTTGCAATCACGTTGATCAAGCAACGCCTGCGGGACACCTTCCCGGACGCGACCTTCAACGTCGTTGGCGAGCCCGCCGACCTGGCCGGCGCGGCGGCCCTGGCGGAACAGGACCCGTACCAATTCCAATGGTGGGCACTCGGGTTGGTCGGGGCGCGACCGACGGAACAGAAGAAAGGCGCGGACAAGGGGATTGACGGCCGCCTCTACTTCCGGGACCCGCCCGGCGGCCCCGCGGTCCGGCAGATCGTCCTTTCGGTCAAGGCCGGGCACACCGGGGCGGCGCACGTCCGCGACCTGCGGGGCGTCATGGACCGGGAGAAAGCCGAAATCGGGGTCCTGTTGACGATGCAGGATGCGACGCAGCCGATGCGGACCGAGGCCGCGTCCGTCGGGTTCTACCATTCCGAGGCGTGGAACCGGAACTATCCCCGCGTCCAGATCCTCACGATTGCGGACCTGTTGGCCGGGAAGCGAATCGAGTACCCGCCAAGCCAATACGTCAACGTCACCTTCAAGAAAGCCCCGAAGGCGAAGCCGGAGGCCCCCAGGAACCCTGGGCTGGGGTTCTGAGCCCGCCCGGCTGGAAACCCGCCCGGGGATGCGCTACCATTGCAACGGATCGAACAGGGAGCCGATCGTGAGTGCGGCGCGCGCGAAACTCCATGATATCGCCGACAAGTTGACGGACGAAGACGCCGCGATCGTGCTGACCATCGCCCGGACGTTGGCCCGCCGTCGGAAGCCACGGATCCCCGTGGAAGTCCCGACCCCCCAGGAAGCCGTGGAACTCCGCAAGCGCCATGCGGAAGCCCGCCAGGGGACGGAACCGTTTGAGGACGTGTGCCGGGAACTCGGTTTCTGACGCATGGCGTACTCCATCGAAATCCCGAAGTCCGCCCGGAAGGAACTTGAAGCCTTGCCCCGGCCGACCGGCGGGCGGGTGGTTGCCGCGATCCGCGGGCTGGCGGTTGACCCGAGGCCCGACGGGTGCGCCAAACTGGCGGGGTTGAGGGACACCTATCGGATCCGGGTCGGGGACTACCGCGTGGTCTACGAGGTTCACGATTCGGTCTTGCGGGTCCTGCTGTTGAAGGTCGCGCACCGTCGCGAGGTCTACCGGTGAACCCCGATCCTGCCAAGCCTGGGGGTCCGGTAGGCACCGACGCCCGCGCCCGGTTGAAGACTCTTGCCGATCGGCTCCCCGAAGAGGATGCGCGCCTGCTGATCCGCATCGCTCGGGCGGTCTTCGTTCGGGGACGGTGGGGGCGGCGGCTGGTACGCGACGTGGAAGACCGGACGGACGCAAGCGCGGTTGCCCTGGCCCCGGCGGATCCGTCGCCGCCGATCCCGTGGGAGGAAGTGCGGACGAGGTGCGGCTTGACCGACCCCGACCCGCCAGCGCGCGGCCGGTAGCCACCCCGGACTCCCCGTTCCAACCCGCTCGCCACGCCGCAACAATCGCCGCAACAATCGTTCCCGGTCCGGAATCCCGCGCCGGACCTTGGGATCCGGGTGGGCCGGACAGGCCGCGCAACAATCGCCACAACAATCGGACACGCCGGGCGCCCGTCCGGACGCGGGAAAGCGCCCCCCGGGGGTCCGTGCAGGAAAGCGCCTTCGGAGGCCCCGATCGATTGTTGTGTGGTTGTTGCGACCCTGCGAAAACAGGCGGATTCGAGCCAATTCGGGCCAAGGACGAACCCCGGCCCGAAAGCAGGGATTCCGTTGTCGTTACGGGGAAAAGCGAATGAAATCCGCTAGAGGCGCCACCCGGATTTGAACCGGGGGTGGAGGTTTTGCAGACCTCTGCCTTACCACTTGGCTATGGCGCCAACGCACAAAGCGGAGAGTTTCTACCGCATGGGAGGCGGGGTTGTCAAGGGCGGAGCGACGGGGGATGACGCGGGCGGGGGCCAGGCAGGAGGCGGGGGACGGGGCCCGGCAATACGATGGCGGGGGACGGGGCCCGGCAATACGATGGCGGGGGACGGGGCCCCCGCCCTACAAGGCCAGGTGGCGCGGAGGTGGAGCGCCCGGGTCAGCAGTCCAGGTGCAGTTCCACCTCGTAGGGGTGCGGGCGGACGCGGATCGCGTCGGACTCGCTGGCACGCTTGAGCCGGCACCAGTCGGCGACCATCAGGTCGGTGAAGACGTGGCCGGCGGTCAGGAAGGCGTGGTCGGCGGCCAGCGCGTCCAGGGCCTCGTCCAGGCTGGCCGGCAGCGCCTTGATCTTCGCCTTGCGCTCGGCCTCGGGCATGTCGAACACGTTGCCGTCGAACGGCCCCAGGCCCAGCGCGGTCGGGTCCAGTTCCCGCTGCATGCCGTCCAGGCCGGCCATCAACTGGGCCGCCATCGCCAGGTAGGGGTTGCAGGTGGCGTCCGGGGTGCGGAACTCGATGCGCTTCTCGTCGGCCTGGCGCGTGTACTTCGGGATGCGGATCGCCGCGGACCGGTTCCCCAGCGAGAAGAAGGCGTTGACCGGCGCCTCGTAGCCCGGGATCAGCCGCCGGTACGAGTTGGTGGACGGGTTCGTGATGCCCAGCAGCGCCGGCGCGTGCGACAGCAGGCCGCCGGTGTACGCCAGCGCGGCGCGCGAAAGGCCCGCGTAGCCCTTCTCGTCCGCGAAGATCGGCGCGCCCTTCAGGAACAGGTGCTGGTGGAAGTGCATGCCGCTGCCCGCCTCGCCGAAGTACGGCTTGGGCATGAAGGTCGCGACCAGGCCGTGGCGCCGGGCGACCATCTTCACGAAGTACTTCACCATCACCGTGACGTCGCCCATGCGCAGCGGGCCGCCCAGGTGGACCTCGATCTCCTGCTGGCCCGGGCTGCCGACCTCGTGGTGGTGGTACCGGACGTCGACGCCGGCCTCCTCCAGCAGCAGGGTCATCTCGTTGCGGACGTTGAAGAAGGCGTCCTGCGGCGGCGCGGCGTGGTACCCGCCCTTCGGGGCGATGGAGGTGGGCTCGCGGACGTCGTCGCAGCAGGGGAAGCGCCCCTCCCGGCAGGACAGGTGCGACGACGCGACGCCGGTGGCGTTCTCGAAGTCCGCCTGGTCCAGCAGGAAGAACTCGAACTCGGGCCCGAACCGCGCCTCGTCGGCCAGGCCGGTGGCGACCATGTGGGTGGTGGCGCGACGCAGGATGCCGCGCGGGTCCCGCGGGAAGTCGGCCATCGTGCCGGCCTCGGCCACGTCGCACAGCAGCGACAGGGTCTTGTGCTCGAAGAACGGGTCGATGAAGGCGGTCGCGGGGTCGGGCACCAGCACCATGTCCCCGGCCTCGACACTCTTGAAGCCGGGCATGTTGGAGCCGTCGAAGCCGACGCCGTCCTCCCAGACGGACTCGTCGAACTTCGAGGCGGGCAGCGTCACGTGGTGCATGCGGCCCATCAGCGAGGTGAACTTCATGTCCACCGCGCGCACGTCGTCCTTCCGCAGGTAGGCCAGCAGTTCGCGAACGGTCGAGAACATCGCGTCCTCCAACGAGAAAGGGATCCGGCATGGCCGGGATCGTGGGTATATCACAGGCGTCCCGGGGGAGGAAATTCCGCGACGTCGCGGGCGATCGGGGGATGCGGGGGCCGTGAAAGGGAGAGGCTACAGCAGGTACCGGGACAGCCAGAGTTCGAATACCAGCAAGGAATACAACTCCTTGCGGACGTTCGCGGCGCCGGACAGGTGGGCCGCGACCAGGTGCGAGACGGCCTCGGGGCGGAAGTAGCCCTCCTTCGCGATCTTGGCGGGGGCGAGGTGCTCGAGGAGGAGCGGGCGCAGGTCGGTGCGCAGCCAGCGGGCCAGCGGGATCCCGAATCCCTTCTTGGGCCGGCGCAGGATGGCGTTGGGCACGCGGCCCTTCAGCATGCGGCGCATGACGGCCTTCGTGGTGCCGCCCGCGAGGCTGGCGGAGGGGGGCAGCGACAGGGCCAGCGCGACGACCTCGCGATCCAGCAGCGGGGCGCGGGCCTCCAGGGCCACCGCCATCGTGGCGCGGTCCACCTTGGCCAGCACGCCCTCGCCCAGGTACAGCCGGGCATACAGGCAGGCCACCGTCGGCAGGTCGTCGCCCCCTCCGCACGCCCCCTGCCAGGTCCGCACGTCGGGGTAGGGGTCGGCCAGGCGGCCCGTCGGCAGCCCGGCGGCGGGGGCCAGCACCGACAGGGCCTCCTCGGGCGCGAAGCCGCCGATCCACGCGAAGTGCCGTTCGGGGGAGGGGAAGCGCAGGCCGCGCACCATGCGGGCCAGGCGGAAATCCAGGCTCATGTCGCGGTCGGACTTCGGCAGCCGGTCGATCGCCCAGGGCAGCCAGCGGCGGCGGACCGGGGAGGGCAGCCAGCGGGCGGCGGTGCGGGCGATCCGGTCCACCCGGAAGGTCGGGTAGCCGTAGAACAGTTCGTCGCCGCCGTCGCCGGACAGCGCCACGGTCACGTGCTCGCGCGCGAACCGGGCCAGCAGGTGCGTGGGCAGCAGCGAGGGGTCGGCCAGAGGCTCGTCGGCCAGCGAGGCCACGCGATGCACCAGCGAGACGGCGGCGTCGGCCGACAGGATCCGCTGGTGGTGGCAGGTGCCGATCGCCCTCGCGACCGCCTGGGCGGGCCCGGACTCGTCGTAGGACGGGTCGTCGAACCCGATGGTGAAGGTGTCGATCGTCGCCGGGTCGCGGGACTCGGCCATCGCGCACAGCACCGCGGTCGAGTCCAGCCCTCCGGACAGGAAGACGCCCAGCGGCACCTCGGACTCCAGGCGGCGATCCACGGCCTGCCGCAGTGCCGCCCACAGGCGTCCCGCGGCCTCGTCGATCCGCACCTTGCCGGGCGCGACGGCGGGCACCAGGTCGAACCAGCGCCCCTCGACGGCCTGGCCGTCGCGGAAGCGGACGAAGCCGCCCGGGACCACCTTGCGGACGCCTTCGAGGATCGACCGCGGCGCCGGGACGTAGTCCAGCGTCAGGTACCGGTACAGCGCGTCCGGGTCCACGCGGCGCGGCACGGCGGGGTGGGCCAGCATCGCGCGCAACTCGCTGCCGAACACCATCTCGCCGTCGAACACCCCCCAGAACAGCGGCTTCTTGCCCATGCGGTCGCGGGCCAGGAACAGCGTCCGGTCGCGCGCGTCCCACAGGGCGAGGGCGAACATCCCCTCCAGCCGCGACAGCATCGCCTCGCCGACGTCCTCCCACAGGTGCACCAGCACCTCGGTGTCGGAGCGGGTCGCGAAGACGTGGCCGCGGGCCTGCAGTTCCCGGCGCAGGTCGTGGTGGTTGTAGATCTCGCCGTTCAGCACCACGACGACGCGACCGTCCTCGTTCGCGATCGGCTGGTGCCCGCCCGCGACATCGATGATGGACAGGCGGCGGTGGCCCAGGAACGCGCCCTCGGCGGACCAGGAGCCCTCGTCGTCGGGGCCGCGATGGGCGATGGCCCGGGTCATGCGGGACAGGATCGTCGGGTCGGCGGGCGACGCGTCGCAGGGGCGCACGAAGCCGGTGATGCCGCACATGGGCGGCCGCCTAGGTGGGCCGTTCCGGGGGCGGCATGTCGTCCGTGCCCGGAAGCGGCGAGGAGGGAAGCGCGAAGCCGCTCAAGGGGCGGCGTGCAGGCGCGTCGGGGGCCGGGGCGGCAGCCGGGGGCACCGGGGGCGGGGATGGGGCCGGGGACGGAGCAGGGGCGGGTTCCGGGGGCGTCGGGCGCGGGTCGGGGGGGGGACCCACGGGGCGCGGCGGCGGGTTCCCGCCCAGGTTGGCGGACCAGCGGACCAGGTACGGAGGCTTGTGCTGGCTCTCGAAGTAGGTCCGCATCTGCAGTTCCGACAGCAGGCCCACCAGCAGGAACTGGAAGCCGGTCAGGAACAGGAAGACCGACGCCAGGAAGAACGGGTCGGTGTAAAGCGGCTCGCCCCACCAGAACCGCTTGAACAGCGTCCACAGGAGGCTCAGCGAGCCCAGGGCCAGCGTCAGCAGGCCGTACTTCCCGATGAAGTACAGCGGTTTGGACGAGTACGACAGCAGGAACCGCACGGTCATCAGGTCCAGCAGCAGCCGCACGGTCTTCGTCAGCGTGTATTTCGATCGGCCGAAGCGGCGGGGCCGGTGGTTGACGGGAATCTCGACCACCCGTCCCCCGGCCCACTTCACGTACGCCGGGATCAGGCGGTGCATCTCGCCGTACAGGCGGAAGTCCCGCAGGACCTCGGCGCGGTAGGCCTTCAGCGTGCACCCGTAATCGTGCAACTGCACGCCGGTTACCAGCGAGACCAGCACGTTCGCGACCCGGGACGGCAGCGTCTTGGTGAAGAAGGCATCCCGGCGGTTGACGCGCCAGCCCGAAACGGCATCGGTGTCGGCATCCAGCCGGGCCAGCAGGCGCGGGATGTCGGCGGGGTCGTTCTGCAGGTCCGCGTCCATCGGCACGATGACCGCCCCGGATGCGGCCCGGAAGCCGGCGTCCAGCGCGGCGGTCTGGCCGAAGTTGCGTGCGAAGGCGACCACCTTGATGCGGGGGTCCTCGGCGGCCATCTGGCGCAGCAGGTCCCGCGAGCCGTCGGTGCTGCCGTCGTCGCAGCAGATCACCTCGTAGGGCTTGCCCAGGGGATCCATGGCCGACCGGATCTCGTCGATCAGCAGGCGCAGGCTGCCGGCCTCGTTGAAGACCGGGAGGACGATGGAAACGTCGCAGCAGGCCGATTCCATGGGGCGCATGGTAACATAACCGCACCCCACCCGTAAGGAGTCCGGCGTGGCTGATTCCCCTGCCCCCCGTCCCTCCGGCCGCCCGGTGCCGAGGGAGAAGACCAAGAGTTCGACCTACAAGGCCTCGCTGGTGCTGGCCTTCATCTTCCTGTCGCTGGCCCTGTCGCTGCCCTTCTGGCTGGACCAGGTCCGCCAGCCGGTGGATCGCGGCGTCCTGCAACGCGACCTGCAGTCGGTACCGGGCGTGCCGATCCGGACGACCGTCCCTCCGGCGGCGCCGGTCGAGCCGTCGGCGGGGGGGGCACCCGCGCCGCGCCTGGCCGCGCCGGAGGCGGGGGTGACCAACACGCAGTGCCGGGCGTACGTCTTCGCGCGGTGCAACGCCCTGCAGATCGAGGCGGGCCAGTGCCTGCCGATCGCCCTGGACGCGATGAAGGTGCCGATCGACGCGGGGATGACGGCCTGCAGGGAGGCGGTCGAGGCGAAACTGACGGAGGCGGCGGCGGCCGGCGGCCCGGCGACCGAGGGGGGACCGGGAGGCGGGGGCGAGGCGGCGCCGCCTGCGGTGCCGGGGACCGCGGTTCCGGGCGGGCCGGCGCCGGCCACGAAGGCGCCGGGAAAGGAACCGGCCGCGCAGCCGGGCAAGGCCGCGCCCGAAGCGCCGGCGCAGGGGCTGTCGCCGGCCCAGCAGGCGGAGAAGCTGGCCCGGGCGATGCAGTTGCTGGAGGAGGTGCAGCGCGGTACCAACACCTATGCCGGCGTGCCCGGGGCCCAGGAGGCCCGGATGGCCGAGATCCGGTCGCTGATCGAGGAGGTCGGCACCGACGACGCGAAGAGGATATACAACCGGCTGCGGGAGCGGTACGCGGCCCCGCCGTCGCCCGGGGGGGGACAGGTGGCCGAGTCGGCCCGGGTCGAGGCGGGGGGCAGCGCCCCGGTGACGCCGCAGACCACGGCCGAACTGGAGCAGATGCGGGGACTGGTCAACCAGGCTCGGTCGCAGGCGGGCCTGGAGCCGCTGGCGGCGCCGGACCCGAACGAGGCCTTGAGGTCGCGATCGCCCACCGAGGCAGCCGCCTCGTCCGCGATCGAACTGCGCCCCTGAACCCGCGATGCGGGGAACGGTTCCCTTCTACAGGCGCCACCACAGGTCGATGACGGGATAGACGGGCAGGTTCAGCACGCGTGCGCCGCTGGTGCCGATCTGCAGCGGGAACCGGCCGGCCGCGACGCCGACCGTGATGCGCATCCGGTACCACGCGTACCCGTAGGAGACCACGGCAGTCGGGATCTGGAAGCCACGGCCCCCGCCGTACCACTGGTCCTGGATCGTGATCTGGATCAGGTCGGTCGGGCTGATCAGGAGGGTCAGGTTCAGGCCGGCCATCACGCCATGCGACACCGGCGACACGTCCAGCAGGTACCCCCCCTGCACGGTCAGCGATACCGACTGCCCGAACGGCGCCGTCAGCATGGGGTAGAACGAGAGGGTGCCGGGGAAGATGCCGCTGGTGGACTGCAGGAACGTCTGGATGTACGACGCGTTGAGGCTGAAGGCGACGGCGCGGTCTACCGCCTTGTACTTCAGGGCGACGTTCGGGGTCAGCAGCAGGTCCAGCACGGGATGGGTCGAGACCATCAGTTCGTCCAGCAGGCCGTACTGGAGAGGGCTGAAGATGCCGACCGCCAGTTCCCCGCGTTCCAGGGTGTAGGCGGTGCCGTTGACGATGCGCCGGATCGTCCCGAAGTCCGCCCGGGCGGGCAGCGGCATCAGCAGCAAGGCCGTCGCCAGCAGGGCCGCCCGCACGTGTCTTCTGCCGAAACCACCCATCGTGGCAAGGCTACCCGTGGCCCCCCGGGATGGCAAGGGAACGGGCGGTAATGTATACTGGGCGCGTTCAGAATCAATGAAAACGAAGTGTTAGGATGGCAATTATGGTGGCTGTCCCTGGATTCCGATGGATGCCGGTCGTGATGGCGGGGGTGATGCTGATGGCGGGCTGCCCCGCCTCCCAGCCGCCGGGCCTGCAGGACGCGGTGTGGGCGCAGGACGCGATCCTGGACGCGGACGCGGTGCGGGACGCCGACGGGGGCCTCGACGCGGATGCCTCGAAAGACGTCGATGCGTTCCAGGACGTGGAGGTGACGAAGGACCTCCCGGTGGACCTGCCTCCGGACGGCGTCACCGCCTGCACGCCCGGAGAGGTCGCCTGCCTGGTGGACGGCTACACGGTCTGCCGCGCCGACGGCTCGGGGTGGGGACCCGCGATCGCCTGTCCCGACGGGACCACGTGCCGGGACGGCGCCTGCCGGCAGCCGGAGGGCCTGACGTGCGGGCAGACCGTGGACTGCATGATGGCGCGGAGCGTGCCGCCCGCGATGTCCAGCCAGGGGTGCCTGGCGATGGCATCACCCGGCGGGGCGACCGCGTTCCAGTCCCTGATGGCCTGCGCCGAGGAAGTCTGCGGGCCGGTCGAGGACTGGGCGGGATACGGGTGCGCGGTGCTGCAGGCCTTCCAGGTCGCCTGCGTGGACCTGTACCGGGCGTGCCGGGGCTGCATTCCGTCCTGCGAGGGGAGGGAGTGCGGGGACGACGGCTGCGGCGGATCGTGCGGGCAGTGCGGCGTGGGCAGCGCGTGCGACGGCAGCCGGGGCGTCTGCGTCGTCCTCCCCGGCGGCGACGGCTGCACCGCGACCGACGCCCCCGGTTGCGGCGGGTGCGCGTGCGAGGCGCTCGTCTGCAGGAAGGACCCGTACTGCTGCAAGACCAGATCGGAAGAGCACACGTCTGAACTCCAGTCACCGAATACGATCT
>CALJUR010000028.1 GCA_937975765.1 uncultured Myxococcales bacterium | reverse complement strand
TACGCCGCCTGACTACCCCCCCAAATGGTCATGTGATTTCCGCTCCCGGTAGTACCTCCGGAACGCCGACGGCTCGAACCCGCGACCCATCGCGACCGCGCCGGCGGCCCGGATCTTCCTGGTCAACGACTGGTGCTCGACCGGGAGGATCGTTGTCGTCACGAGGGGTTCATGGGGATACACCACGGAACTGAACCTCGTCGACATGACCGACGGTTCCCTGGTTCAACTCGTCGGCGACGACCCTGGGGCGATGTCGGGCGGTTCATGCTCTCCGGACGGAGGCAGGATCCTCTACCACTACGACCCGTCCGGCCACGAGGAAGGAAGTGGTCGATCGCTCGACCTTCGCCTCTTCTCGATTGGCGCGGACGGGACCGGCAAGGTGGACCTGGGCTCCGGCAAGGCTGCGAACTACAACGACGGCGACGGCCGATGGAGTGCGGATGGCAAGCGGATCGTGTTCGTGACCAACCCCAATGACAACTTCTATGCCGCCACTCTGATGACGATGAACGCGGACGGGACTGGGCGCGCGGCGCTGGGGATCTCGGGCTACATTCCCTACTGGTCGAACCACGCGTTTATGGACACCGATCAGGATGCCATTCCGCAGATCGGGGACAACTGCCCCGCCGTTTGGAATCCCGCCCAGGGGGATCTGGACGGGGACGGGGTCGGGGATGCCTGCGACCCGGACCAGGACGGGGACGGACAGGAACCGGCGACTGCGGGCGGCACGGATTGCGACGACAGGTCGTTCCTGGTGCATCCCGGGGCATCGGACCTCTGCCTGAACGGCGTGGACGAGGACTGCGACGGGCTGATCGACGAGGACTGCACGGTGGAGGAGTTCACCACTTGGAGCACGTCGGTCTGGGAGGGGCATCGGTGGTGCTACAACGTGGACCAGGGGGCCTGGACCGGTCAGATCGATTCGGGCCGACTGGTCTTTACGCCGAACGACTACTGCTGGAACCAGGCGCGCACGGTCGGATCGGTGGTGGCCAAGGGAGCCTCCGTTCACGTGGACGTGACGCCGATGCTGCAATCCGGCGGGACCAACGTGGATGAGATGTACGTGGCGCTGGGGACCGACTGGGCCATTTACGGCGGCGGTGCCCTGGTCGGTGTCCTGTTCCGGGGGGCCACGCGGGAGATTCTCGCCTGGCGGTCGGCCGACTCGGTGACAGCGCCGATCGGCTCGTTCGTGCCCGGCACGACGATCGGCGTTGATCTGGCCTGGCAGAACGACGGCAGCCTGGTCCTTTCCGGCACGGGGATCTCCCGGACCGTCATTCGCGCGGCCGTCCTGAACCAGGATGCGCTTCGCGTGGTGATGACCAGTGGAGGCAACACCGACTTGGTCACGGTGGAACGCGTGGCCTTCGGCAGCCCGGGGACACCGGCCCCGTAGGCCGCCCCCGCGTTCCCGGCGAAACATCCCGCCTTGCATCGCGATTGCCTTCCGGGAGCCCCCGGGGGGGAAGCGGTTGAATGCACCAATCGAACGCACGGAGGTGTCATGAAGCACCTGACTGCCTGGAATGTCCATGAGGATTGGCAGGCCAACCAACTGACACGCAATGGGAATCAGGTCCATCTTCAGCGAAGGAAAATTCCTTTACCGTAGATGCCGCGTGGCGAAGAAGGAATGGGGCTTCTATGGGCGGCGCGACGAACTGGACTCGCTGATGGGTCACGCGAGGCCGCCCGGTCACGCGGATACATTCCCGAGGACCTGGGAGACCATACTCGCGACCTGTAGCGGCGGTGGTTCCGCAGCCGTCCGGCTGGTGGACCCGCACGAAGGCTCCATCTACAAGGCCATTGCCCAGGCCCGGGCCTTGCTGGCGGGAAGCCGGCCGCGGCAGGCGGGGGAATCACCCCGTCGCTTCCCGCGCCAGGCGGCGCACCTGGCCCACGAGATACAGAGGCAGGGACAGCAGGCGGAAGGGGACATCGTCGCCTCCGGCCACGGAGGTCCGGGCGTCCAGCAGGGACGGCACGTCGGCATTCAGGCGGATCGCGAAGGGCCGTTGCTTTTCCTTCACGAAAAGGTGCAGTGACTTCAGCGTGCCGGTGCGGCCTGATTTCACCTCGATCGGGACGACCTGGGGGCCCTCGGCGATGACGAAGTCCACTTCTGCGGAGGATCCGGCCTTTTCCCGGGTCCAGAAATGGACCTCGGGATCGCGGTACAACGGTTGCGAGTACAGCAGGTGCTGGCCGACGAACTGGTCGCACAGCGCCCCGGCTTGCACTCCCAACGGGTCTTCCCGGGCAAGGAGGTCCAGGCCGGTCAGGCCCAGGCCGGACGCCACCAGGCCACAGTCCAGGAAAAGCACTCGGAAGACCTTGTCACGGGCCTGGGCTTCCAGCGGGATGCCGTTGGCCGCGGTGTGCCGGACGCGGTAGGCGACCCGAGCCATGCAGAGAAGGTCCAGGGCCCGGGCGAGGTCGGCCGCCCGCTCGCCCCGGTCGGCATCGACGTATTTGAAGCGCTGCCCGACCAGGGCCGGAAGACGCGAGAAGAGACGGGCGATGCGGGCATGGGGCACGCGTCCTGCGTACTTCCCGAAGTCGTCGCGAAAGGTCGACAGCAACGACACCTTCGCCTCGTCGGCCTCCCGGAAGGAGCGGCGGTTCAGGTAGGCCGATACGGCGCCGGGCATGCCACCGGCCACCAGGAATTGGCGGAAGAAGGCCATGCAGGTCTCGTGGATGGCCTCCGGAATCGGGTCTCCGATCCGGTACTCCGCCAGGTAGCCCGCCAGGCGGTCCTTGCCGGAGGCGTTCAGGAACTCCTCGAACTGCATCGGCCCCAGGTGCAGGAACTCGATGCGGCCGACGGGCATCGGGAATCGCAGGTCGGCCAATGCGAACTCCAGCAGCGAGCCGGCCGCGACGACATGCAGGTCCGGCATCCGCTCGTGGAAATACCTCAAGGTCGGGATGACGCCCGGGGCGGCCTGGATTTCGTCCAGGAACAACAGCGTGCGCCCCGGACGGATCGGGTGGTTCAGGCGCAGTTC
>CALJUR010000027.1 GCA_937975765.1 uncultured Myxococcales bacterium | reverse complement strand
GAACTGTATCACAGCGGGCCCCAGACTGTCATGTATTATCCGCCCGGGTTAGTATAGCTTGCCGTCCGCGGCGCCATGGGCTAGTTGCGAACCGTCCGGCGACCAGGCGAGCCCGTACCAGGGGTCCTGGACGGATGTCGTGATCCGCCGGCTCTCCCTGCCAGCCGCGTCCATCACGAAGATGTGCCACTCGTTGTTGAAACTCTTCGAGAAGTACGCCAGCTTCCGTCCATCCGGAGAAAGGAGTGGCCACGTGGCATCCGACATGTCGTTCGTGATGCGTCGGCTTCCCGTCCCGTCAGAGTTCGCGAGGTAGAGCGTCCTCGGGGTGTTCAGACTGGAATAGACGATCGTGCCGGTGAACGTCTCGCCGCTCGCGCAACTGCGGTTGACCAGGACGTTGTCGATCAGGGCCCCGCCCCGCTTGCCCAGGGCGACCGGCAGGCCCTGGAAGGCCGGGTCCAGGGGGTTCATCGACGCGTAGGCCAGTTCGCCATCACGCCAGAACTCCAGGCGGTTGTCGGACCGGCGCACCCGGATGTCGTAGTGGTGCCAGCCGAGCGAGTCCTCTTCCGTCCACGACTCTGCCCCGGCCTTCCCCGAGTTCATCCAGAACCCGCGCTTCCCATCGCTGCGGCTCGCATGAACCCCGGCGCCCCCTGACACCCCTTCACTGGACGTGTACGCGGTCTTGCTGCCCAGGGCGGCCTCGGCGTCCTGGAAGTTGGCGGACAGCGTCACCGTCTTCAGGTCGTAGGACAGGACCATGCCGTCCGAGAAGTCGAACGACGCCAGCGACACGGCCCCGCTGTCGTAGGAAGAGTCGCCGTTCGATCGGAACGAGGGGAGCGGCTGGCCATCCCCGGTATCGATCACCGGCAGCGGGCTGCCCCACAGAGTCCACTTCGACAGATCCCCGGCGAAGTCGTCATACAGCAGCCCAGAGGGCCCCGTGCACTCCCCCCCCACCAGGCAGAATCCGTCAGCCACGTCGTGCGTGCACAGGCCCAGCACGCACCGGTCGATCGTGCAGACCACACCGTCGTCACACATGCCCGAGGCCTCGTCGGTCTCCCCGTCGCAGTCGTCGTCGACGCCGTTGCACAACTCCAGGGCACCGTGATGAACTCCCGGAACGGCCGGCCCGCAGTCCGTCGCATCCGGATCCCCGTCGCAGTCCGAGTCCATGGCCCCGCCGACGCTGCAGATGCCCGGGTCCCACGCCGCCATCGGGTAGTGGAGGAACTCGTCCGGGGTCAGGGCGCGGGACATCAGGCGGACCGAGTCGATGGTCCCCTGGAACCAGCGGACAGTGCCCTCGTCGCTGCCGATCTGGACGCCCAGATCAAGCGCCTCCAGCGGTTGGTCGATCAATCCGGGATCGATCATGCGGCCATCTTCACGATACGAGATGAACGTGCTTGCCACTCCTGCGGAGCCATCCAGGACACTCGCGATCGGTGTGGCCACATTCACCGGGACGGATGTCGTCGACCAGATCTGCTTGGAGGGCGAGCACGATGACTCGTCCTGGATGGCGAATCCGGCCTTCGAGGCATCGGAAATCCGCAGGATGTCGATCCAGTCCGAACAACCCGAGTCGTCGGCTTCCAGCACGATCAGCGCCCTCCCGGAAGCCGCAGGCGATACCACTGCCTCGCCGGTCAGGCTGGAGCGGGCAGGCAGGTTCAGGAGCAGTGGCGTTTGCACCTTGTCGTCGACCCCGTCGAAGGTCAGTGCCGCAACGTCGCTGCCAGCGCTCCATGCGGGCGCCCCTGTCAGAACCCCGTTGCCCTTCCGGGTCGAGGCATCCACCGCCACCGTCCCCGCCCCCTCGTTGAACCGCCACCAGCCAGCGTAGCCCAGCGCGGGGGAGAGCAGGCCGAAGGACTTCGTGACCTGGTCCTGGCCGGTCAGGATCGCGGGTGCGGCGGTCGCGGCGGCATTGCCCCAGCGCAGCGCGTAGTCCAGGAAGTCGTACGTGGTCGCAGCGTTCGCGAACGGCTTCGTGTGGGCCAGGAAGCGCACCGTCGGCACGCCAGGATGCGCGCGGCGATAAATGTATTCAGGCGACTTGGCGACCGAATGGAGGATCACCTCATCGAGGGTGCCATGGATGTCATTGGTGGACGCGGGATTGTGATTCAAATAGACGTGATTCCACGAGCACGGCCCGACGGGATCTGCGACGGAGCCGTCCGGTAGACCGTCCACATATACCGAGGTTGTGCCGTTCGCGGAAACGCAAGCGACATGGTGCCAGTTCCCGTCCCTGACTGACTTCTGGGACACGACGCTCGTCGTGTTGGCACTGAAGGAACAGGTCACCTTGTCCAGGGCACTCGAACTCTGCCCAAGCAGCAGGTTCCCTCCGAGGACGACATAGCCGCCCTGGGAGGGCACGGGATCCAACTTCAACCACGTTTCGGCGGTCCGCGCTGTGCAACCGCTGTCCGCGTTCAGGATATCAACGGTCGACGTTGCCCCCTCGAACTTCAGCGCCCCTTCCTCGTCGCCGAACCGGCCGCGCGGGCTTTGAGAACCAGCGATGGTCCCGTCATGTCCGCTGCCGGCCGCATCCTTCCCGTCCCCATCCAGCTTCCAGTACCCCACCACGCCGCACAGGTCGTCGCGGTCCTTCCAGGTGCCGTCGTCGGCACCCATCGGGCACGGCGTGTCCGAGTGCGGCTTCACGCCCACCACCTCGGACGGGACCATGTGATCGGCCTGCTGCGGCGAGGTCTCCGTCACGCGCACGTCATCGAAGTCGGCCTGTGCCGTGGGTACCAGGGAGGTCGCGAAGGGAAGACCGGACGTGAAGTATGCTGCGACCTCGTCCGGCGCCAGGGCGCGGTTGAACAGGATCACCTCGTCCATCGATCCCTCAAAGTAACCGTGGCCGCCGTTGTAGTAATTGCGTCCGATGTTGACGGCATTCGTGTTCGTGGGGTTGATGGTCGCGGCTGTCGTCGCAACGAGTTTCCCGTCCAGCCAGAGTTGAAGTTGCGGGCCGGTGCGGACCAGCCCCAGTTGGTGCCACTGTCCGTCGCATATGCTCTTCGAGCCGATTGCTCGTTCGAAACCTCCGGCCCCATCCGAGAGGAACGCCTCCGGGTAGCAGGTCGGAGCGATCAGGTTCAACCCGTATTCCTTGTCGTGCCAGTTCGCCGAGTTGTGCTTGGTCCACAAGGCGTGCCAACTGCCGTCTGGTATGACGCTCGTCTTGACCCACAGGAGCACCGAGACGGGGCCTGTGCCGAAGTTCAGGGCCGGGTTGTCCGGGATTTCGATGTAATCGGACGTTCCGTTGAAGTTCAGCCCCGAGTCTGCGCCGAACACTCCCTGGGCTTTCGTCGTGCCATGCAGAACGCCGTCCCGCCCGTTCCCGCTCCAGTCCCTCGCGCTCCCCCCGTCCAGTTTCCAGTACCCGACCACGCTGTCGTCCATGATGCCGTTGACCAGCGGGACCTCGACGGGCTCATTGGTGCGGCGCCAGGTGGAGGCGGCGCCAGCCTGGGAAAGCGCCAGGGGCCGCGACATCGTCCAGCCGGCCATCGTCGCGGCCGGGCCGCACATCGCAGTGGCCGCGGCGTTGTCCGGCGTCCATACCGTCGGGCACGCGTCCACGGCCGCTTCGGCGCAGGACGGGTCGTCGCACACGCCGTCGTGGTCCAGGTCATACGTCTCGTCGATGAACCCGTCGCAGTCCTGGTCGATGCCGTCCAGGAACTCCTCGGCGCCCGGATGGATCGTGGCATCGCCCGGGTCGCAGTCGTCCGCGTCCACCGTCCCGTCGCAGTCCGAGTCCATGGCCCCGCCGACGCTGCAGATGCCCGGGTCCCAGGAAGCCATCGGGTAGTGCAGGAACTCGTCGGGGGCCAGGGCGCGGGAGGTCAGGCGGACGGAGTCGACGATGCCGTTCATCCAGTAGCCGCAGTTCTGGGCAATGCAGGGATCCCCAAGGTTCGACCGTCTGGCCACCGTCAGTTCCGATGAACTGGGACCGATCGGTGCGCCCAACGCGGGTCCGGAACTGCGTGCAAGTCCCCCCAGGTACAGGGTCTGGCCGGATGTCGAGTCGAACACCATCGCGACGGGATAGTCCGTCGGCGCTGCAACGGGAACGATTCCGGTGCTCCCGGATGTTTCGTCGTTGGCGTAGACCCTCCCGTCGAGGCTGTCGGGCGCCGCGCTCCCGCCCGAGGAATCCTTGAAGGCGATCCAGAACTGGTTGGGAGGCGTGGTCGCCTGTGGCGCCTTCCCGACAACAACATTCGTACCGTCCAGGTCGGGCTCCAGCACGTTGGGTCGTGCGAATACCTCCACGGTGGCGGCAGTCAGCCCACCCAACGGATCGATGCCTCCCATGCTGACGTAGTCATCAACGCCGTCGAAACGAAGCGCGGTCCCCTCCGGACCCTGCACCCATGCGCTTCCTCCGGAAACCGCCCCCGCCCTCTTCCAGGTCGATGAATCCGCCGCGACCGTCCCCGATCCCTCGTTGAACCGCCACCAACCGGCGTAGCCCAGCGCGGGGGACAGCAGGCCGAGGGATTTCGTGGCCTGGTCCAGGCCCGTCAGGATCGCGGGTGCCGCCGCGGCCGCCGGGTTGCCCCAGTGCAGCGCGTACGGAAGGAAGTCGAAGGTGCCTGCCCCGCTCGCGAACGGCTTCGTGTGGGCCAGGAAGCGCACGGTCGGGAGGCCCGGATGCGCGCGGCGATACAGGTATTCAGCGGATTTGGCGACGGAGTGGATCAGGATCTCATCGATCTTGCCCACCCATGGGCTAGGATTCGCCGGGTCACTTCCGAATGTCAAACCGCGGATTGACGTGATGCTGTTGATGCTCGCGCTGGCCGAACACTCTTTCTGCCCGTTGACGAATAGCGTTGCCTTCCCAGCCTCGAAGACCCCGGCGAGGTGGAACCAGCGCCGTGGCTGGATCGGACTGCTTCCCTTGCAATTGATGGCCTGGGTTCCATCCCAAGCCTGGACGAAAAATCCGCTTGTATCGGTGTCGTAACCCACGTTCAAGCCAATGGGACTATCACCGGATGTCCGATCAATCACGGCATGCATTCCATGGGTCGGCATGGAATCGGTTTCGACCCATGTCTCGACCGTGTAGGACTGTGTTGTGGGGTCGAATGAGAACGCCTGCGAAGGCGCGACGGTCACGGATGCTGCGCCATCAAAGGACAACGCGCTCCCGGGGTTCCCGAAACGGCCTCGGGCCGACGTTGTCCCGGTAAGCGTGCCGTTGCGGCCGCTCCCGCTCGCATCCTTTCCGTCGCCATCCAGTTTCCAGTACCCGACGACGCCGCACAGGTCGTCGCGGTCCTTCCAGGTGCCGTCGTCGGCACCCATCGTGCACGGCGTGTCCGAGTGCGGCTTCACGCCCACCACCTCGGACGGGACCAGGTGGTCGGCCTGCTGAGGCGACGTCTCGGTCACCCGCAGGTCGTCGAAGTCGGGCTGGGCCGTGGGGACCAGCGAGGTACCGTAGGGGCGGCGGCTGTTGTAGTAGGCCGCGATCTCGTCGGGGGTGAGGGGGCGTTGAAAAACGACTACCTCGTCGATCGCCCCGTTGAAATAGTTGTAGTCGTTATAGGACTTTCCAATGGTCACTTTGGAGCCGGCGACATCGTGGCTACCCGAAGGCGGAAGAACCTCCATCTTCGCGTGCACGAGGCGCCCATCAACGAACAACTGCAGTACCCTGTGGGCCGAATTGTACGTCATCGCAACGTGAGACCACGTCGCCAAAGGCAGGGAATACTCGTACTCGTCGATCTGCCAACTCGTCCCTGACCAGACATGAGGGACGATGCGCGTGGGCAAAGAGCAGGGCCCCGGACCACGACTGTAATGCAAGAGGTACGCACCCGAGCCCTCCTTGTACATACCCGCGATGTCATACTGACTTGTCGCCGAGCATCCAGAGGTCGGTTGCGCCTCGGGACGGACCCACGCCATCAGAGTGACGCTCTGGGGAACGTCCATAGGCGGGATCAGGATGCCGTCGGACGCTCCGTTGAAATCAGCCGCCCCCGACTCGTCACCGAAGGCCCCCTCAGAGGCAATGGCTCCCGTGACGCTACCGTCGTGACCACCGCCGCTCCAGTCCCTCGCCATCCCCCCGTCCAGTTTCCAGTACCCCACCACGCTGTCGTCCAGGATGCCGTTGACCAGCGGTATTTCGACGGGCTCGTTTGTCCGGCGCCAGGTGGAGGCGGCGCCGGCCTGGGACAGTGCCAGAGGGCGGGACATCGTCCAGCCGGCCAGGGTGTCGGCCGGGGGGCACATCGCGGAAGCGGCGGCGTTGTCCGGCGTCCAGACGGTCGGGCAGTGGTCCTCCGCCTGCACCGCGCAGGACGGGTCGTCGCACACGCCGTCATGGTCCAGGTCGAACGTCTCGTCCACGCGGCCGTCGCAGTCGTCATCCAGGCCGTTCAGGATCTCGACCGGCTGAACGCAGGTCGTGCCGACGCACGTCCCGTCGCACCCCGGGTTCACGCCCGGGCAGGCGCCCACGAACGGCGGGTGCGCGCAGCCGGTGGCCGGGTCGCAGGTGTCCTCGGTGCAGGGGTTGCCGTCGTCACACGAGGTCTGCACCTGGGCCGGGCACGTGCCCCCGCCGCAGGTGGCGACCGCGTAGTGGACCCCGCCCTGGCACTTCGCCGCCCTGCAGGTCGCGGTGTTGTTCGTGGCCTTGCACCCGGTGAGAGGGTCGCACGAATCGTCCGTGCAGACGTCGCCGTCGTTGCAGACCAGGTCGACCGCGTCCTGGCAGCCGACCCCGGTCAGGCAGGTCTCGATGCCGGTGCAGACGTTCCCGTCACTGCAGTCGAACGGCTGGTGGAAGCAGCCGGTGACCGCCGGGTCGCAGTCGTCCACCGTGCACGGATCGGCATCGTCGCAGTCCTTCGGGGCGTGCTGGCATCCCGACACGGGGTCGCAGGTATCGTCCGTGCAGGCGTCCTGGTCGTTGCAGGACACCTCGACGTGCCCGCATCCCGCCTGCCCGTTGCACGAGTCGGTGGTGCAGACGTTTTCGTCGTCGCACAGGGGAGTGGCCGAGATGTCGGTGCCGCCGGTGCAGTCGTCGTCGATGCCGTTGCACGTCTCGGCGGCGGGTTCGCGCGCGGTGCAGTTCACCCAGCCCAGGGCCACGTCGCAGGTCTCCTCGCCGGCGCACGTGCCGAAGGCGTTCTGGCGGGTGCAGGCACGCTTGCTTCCGTTCGTCGTCGCGTTGCAGGAACACGTGCCGTTGGCGGGGCGGCACTGCTGCGCCTGGCTGCGGCCGATCGTCATCGTTTCGCAGGTGTACCCGGCCGGGCAGGCGCCGGCCTCGCAGGATCGTCCGCAGAATTTCCCTTCCGCGAGTTCCAGGCACAGGCCCCCGACACACTCCGAGTCCTCGACGCAGGCGCCGCAGGGGACGGGGCCCTTGGGAGCGCACAGCGAGACCGTGTCCGTGCCGACCCGGTAGGCCAGGCACTCCCAGCCTTCGGGGCAGTCGGTGGTGCAGACCTGGGTGCAGAGGCTCCCCTCCAGCCCGTCGATGCAATGACCGCTGAGGCAATCGGAACTGCCGGTGCAGGGCGCGCCGAAGCCGCCTTGCATCACCTCGGCGTCCTCCTGGGCATCCCGAAGGTCCCCCGGCAGGTCCACGACATCGGCAACGTCCGTTGCCTCCGCCGCGACGTCGCGAACCTCCTCCACGACCTCGGCGACCTCGGCGACCTCCGGGACCTCGTCCGGCAGGTCCTGTGCAACTTCCCCGCCTCCCCGGTCGATCGGCGCCGGGATCTCCGGCACGTTGATGCACGACACGACCAGCAGCATCGCAACGCCAGCGATCTTCCACCTGCGCATGGTCACCTCGTCGTCTTGCAGGGAAGGCAGGAAAAGGGAGGCTGCCCGACCGGGTTCACCAGGTCACCATCGCCGTCAGGCCCGCATCGCCGGGACCGCCTGGCAGGATCGAGGCCTGGGCCTTCTTCCCGTCGCCGGGCTTCGAGGTGAAGTACAGGGCCAGCCCGGTCCCCAATGCCGCGGCCCCCACCCCGAACATCGCGTACGACGTGTAGACCCTCGTCTTGCCGTCGGCGACGCGGCCCTTCGAGCGGCGATCCCACGCGGCCTCGAAGGCCGCGCGATCCTCGTAGTCGGATTCGTGCAGGTCGTTCAGGGACTGGATGTCGAGGTACCCCGTGACGTACAGCGCGACCCCGGTCACGATCGCAGCGCTCCCCAGCCCCATCGACACGAACGAGCCGATCTGGCGGGGGCTGTAGGCCGGCGCCGGCTTCGACACGACCACCGGAGAGGGCTTCTGCATGTCCGCAAGGCGATCCACCTTCTGCGGCAAGGCGACCGGCTTCCGCGGTTCGGGTTGCGCAACGGGCGCGGCCGGCGGCTTCGAGGCGGGCTGGGCGGGCGGCGGAGCCACTTCAGCGGCGGCCTTCTCGACCGGCGGCTCCGGCGCGCGCGCCGCGAGGCTGACCGGCACCTCGATCCGCTGGCCGGCGACCACCCGCACCGTCGCCTGGCCCGGCTGGAACCCGTCCGCCTCCGCCAGCACGCGGTGTTCGCCGGGCAACAGCCACGCCACCGGTCGCAGCATCCGCGACCCGGGAGCCTTCGCATCCAGCCACAACGTCGCGCCATCGGGACGTGCCACGACGCGAACCTGCCCGCGCACCGTCAGCAGTTCCGACTCGACCTTCTCCTGCAGGCGCGCGCCGTCCTGCCTTTCGGCATCCGTCGTCGCGGCTTCCAGGAACTCCATCGTCACGTCCCAGGCCCGCACCGGGTCCTTCAGGCGCATCAGGTACAGCAGCGCCGAGTTGTACAGGTACGCCGGGTCGCGGGTGGCCTCGAACACGCGCCGGAAGCCGTCCACCGCCGCCTGGTACCTGCGGGCCCGGACGTCCTCCTCGGCCTGCCGGATCTGGGCCTCCACCTCGACGGACTTGGCACGCGCCGAGTACGGCGGTTCCTGGCCGAGGACGGGAATCGCATGCAGAGCCACCGCCAACGCGATCCCGCCGATCCCGATCCCTCGCGCCGCGCCCCAGGACGTCATCGTGCGTTCCCTCCGGTCCCGCGCTTCATCATCTGCAGCATCTCGGCATCCCCGTCATCCGCAGGCGGGCTGGCCGGGGCAGGCCCGACGTTCGCCTTCTGCGCCTTCTTCGGGCGCGGCGGAGGTTCCCGTTTCGTGGGCGCGGCGGCGGGGGGAGCCTCTCGCGGCGACTCCTGGGCAGCAGGCGAGGCTTGCCCGGGGGCCGCTGCCTCGATCGGCGGCGCGACGGGAGAGGCCGCCTCGGCAGGCGCCTGGACCGGGGCTTCCGCGTCCACCGGGGTGGCACCCGGCGAAGCGCTGGCGGGCGACGGCATCACCGCCGGCACCGGAGACGTTTCGGGACCGGCCGTCCTCCCGCCCAGCCCCAGCACCGCCGCCGCCACCAGGCTCGCCAGGACGATCGCGCCCGCCGCCCACCAGGCCCAGCGACGCTTCCGACCAGGTTGCCGCATCCCGCGGAACGGCGTCGGTTCGGGCGTCCCCACGTCGACCATCGTCCCCAGCACCCGCGTCGCCGGCACGATCTCGGTCGTCCCGTGCCGGATCACGACGTCGGGCATCGGCACGCCGGGGGTGGTCGGGTCCAGGGAAAGGGACGACAGCAGCCGGGCCGCCTCCCGCGCCGACACCGGCCGATCGTCCGGACGGACCGCCAGCAGTTGCGACAGCACTTCGTCCAGGCCGGCGGGCACCTGCACGTCGGGGTTCACATGGTAGACCAGCGGCGCCTTCTCGTGGACCTTCTTGTACACCAGGGCCAGCGGCGTGTCCGCGCGGAACGGCGGCTTGCCCGCCAGCAGTTCGAACAGGATGACGCCCACCGCGTACAGGTCGCTGCGGTGATCGACGTCGTATCCCTGCCCCTGCTCCGGGCTCATGTAGGTCGGCGTCCCGAAGATCATCCCGGTGTTCGTCAGCGAGGTGCTGTCCCCCCCCAGCATCTTGGCGATGCCGAAGTCGAGGACCTTCACGAAGTCGTCGTCCCGGCCGGACAGCAGGAAGATGTTGTCGGGCTTCAGGTCGCGGTGCAGGACCCCGGACTCGTGCGCCTCGGCGAGGGCGTCCAGCACCTGCAGCACGATCCGGACGGCCCGGGCGGGCGCCATCGCACCGGGATGGTCCCGCAGCTCGCGGGCCAGGGACCGGCCCTTCAGCAGTTCCATCACGATGAACAGCAGGCCGTCCGACGTCTGGCCGAAGTCGAACACCGTGATCACGTGCGGGCCGGTCAGGCGGCTGGCCGCCTTCGCCTCGCGGAAGAAGCGCTTGATCGCCTGCTCGTCGTTCGCCAGGTCGCGTTTCAGCAGCTTCAGCGCGACGTCCCGGTCCATGGAGTGCTGGTGCGCGCGGTACACGGCGCCCATGCCGCCGACGCCCAGCAGGGAACGGATGGTGAAGCGATCCTCCAGAGTGCGGCCGATCAGGTCGTCCTCGCGCTCGATGACGAGGGTCGGAGAGTCGTCGTGGGGACAGCGGAGGACGTTGGTGTCGAACCGGGCGTTGCACTCCGGGCAGATCCTGGGCATCGCGAACCTCTCGGTAGCGGCTAGGTTAGTCCGTTGCCAATTGGCGGGTCAAGGCACAACGTGCCGCGGATGAACCCGCCCGTCCAGGACATTCCTTCCCAGGCGCTGGCGGGGGACGGGGCCCCCGCCCTACATCCCCAGGCGGGGCCCCGCGTCACATCGAGGCCCGGGAGTCGCCCCGGATCGCGCCGTCCACGATCTCGACGATGCGGTCGCACCGGCCGGCCAGGCGCGCGTCGTGCGTCACGATCACGAAGGCGCCCCGGTACTCGCGGTTGAACTCGCGCAACAGGTCGAAGACCTGGTCCGCTGCGTGGGTGTCCAGGTTGCCGGTGGGCTCGTCCGCCAGCACCAGCGGGGGCCGCATCGCCAGCGCCCGCGCCACCGCGACGCGCTGCTGCTGCCCGCCCGACAGGTCCGAGGCGCGCGCGTCCTGCTTGTCCCGCAGGCCCACCCGCACCAGCAGGTCCCGCGCCCGATCGCGCATCTCGGCATCCGGCCGCCCCCGGTGCACCAGCAGGGGCATCATCACGTTCTCCAGGCACGTGAACGCCGGCAGCAGGTGATGGAACTGGAACACGAACCCGATCTTTTCGCCCCGGAACCGGGTCAGGCCGGCGTCGTCCAGCGTGGAGGTGTCGGTGCCGTCCAGCCAGATCCGGCCGGCCGACGGGCGGTCCAGCAGGCCCACCAGGTTCAGGACCGTGCTCTTGCCCGCGCCGGACGGCCCGACCAGCGCCACGAACTCGCCGGCGTGCACGTCCAGGTCGATGCCGTGCAGGACCTCGGTCACGACGTGCGTGCCGAACGACTTGCGCACGCCCCGCAGCCGCAGGATGGGGCCGTCGGGGTCGCCGGGCGCCACGAACCCGGACGCGCCGATTTCGTTCGGTTCAGCCATACCGGATCACCTCGGCGGGGTCCAGTTTCGCCGCCCGGCGGGCCGGCGCGACGGCGGCCGCGATCCCGACGGCCGTGGCCACGACCGACGCTGCCACGAATCGCGTCCAGTGCAGGTCCACCGGGAACACCGGGGACCCGTCGGGCGCCAGCGCCAGGTTGCGGAACAGGATCGCCAGCACCGCGCCCAGCAGGCACCCCAGGGCCGATCCCGCCAGTCCCAGGATCGCCCCCTGCAGCACGAACACGGTCATCGTCTTGCCGGTCGAGGTCCCGATCGCCTTCAGGATGCCGATCTCGCGCGACTTCTGGACCACGGAGACCACCAGCACCGACGCGATGCCCAGCGCCACGGCCAGCACCCCGAAGAACTGGATCATCACCGCAGACGCGATCTGGGACTTCAGGCCCACCAGCAGTTGGCGGTTGATCTGCATCCAGGTGTCGGCTTCCAGCCCGGTGCGGTCCACGATGTCGGCGGCGCGCCGCTCGGCCTCGAAGATGGCATCGACGCGCGCCTCGATGCTGGTGATGCCTTCCTGCAGGTTCAGCAGGGTCTGCGCGTTGCGGATCGACACCAGCACCCAGCGCTCGTTCAGGTCCTTGGCGCCCAGGTCGAACACTCCGCCCACCAGGAAGACGTCGGCCCGCCCGCCCTCGGTCAGCAGGCGCACCTTGTCCCCGACCCCAAGGCCCAGGTCCCGGGCCAGGCCCTCGCCCAGCACCGCGTCGCTGCCCTCCAGCCGGAAGGTCCCGGCCGTGAGGCGCCCCGTGACGTCCACGATCCGGTCGAACCGCGCCGGGTCGACGCCGCGCAGCGCGACGGCCTTGCTGACGTCCCCCTTCACCGCGAAGGCCGCGCCGGCCGCGATGGGCGACGTGGCCACGATGCCCGGCACCCGCTCGATGCGGGCCAGGTTCAGCGGCCAGTCCGGGATCGTCCGCGGGCGCTGCGCGGCCTTCTCGACCTTCGCGACGACCGTGTCGGCTCCGTCCTCGACCATGCGCCGCGCGGCCTCGTCGACCGGCCGGACGACCACGTGCGGCTGGGACCCCAGGGTGTTCTCGATCAGCCGCTCCTGCAGCCCCGAGATCAACGCGGACAGGAAGACGATGACCCCCACGCCGACCGCCACGCCGGCCAGGGTCAGCCAGGTCTGGAAGCGCCCCTCGCGCAGGAAGCGCAGGGCGACGATGACCTCGAAACGCATGCCGGCGCTACTCCCGGGCGGCCCGGACCCGCTGGCCCGGTTCCAGCGCCAGCCCGTCTCCCGCCACGACGATCTCGCCTTCGTCCAGTCCCTCGACCACCTCGACCCGGTCCTCGCCGCGCAGCCCCGCCTTCACGTCGCGCCGCACCACGCGCCCGTCCCGCACGACCCAGACCCAGGACTGCCGGCCCTGCGCCTCGTGCACGGCCGTCTCCGGCAGCGCGATGGCGGACTCGCGCCGGTCCGCGCGGATCTCCACGGACACGGTCATGTCGGGTCGCAGGAAGTCGGGCGGCTGCGGCAGGGACAGGCGGACCTCGACCGTGCCGCGCAGCCGGTCGACCGCGGGCAGGATGCGATCGACGCGCGCCGGGAACGTCCGGCCCGGGAAGGCGTCGGCCGATGCGACCGCCTCCTGGCCTTCCCGCAGCAGGTTCAGGTTCTTCTCGTCGGGCTGGACCACCAGGTACGGCGCACCGTCGACGGCCAGGCCCAGCAGCGCGGCCCCGGGCTGCACGACGTCCCCCGGCTCGACGTTGCGGGCCACGATCACGCCGCCCGACGGCGCGCGCACGGACGCCTGGTCCAGCCGCGCCTGCGCCGCCTCGACGTTCGCCCGGGCCATCTCCAGCGCCGCCTTCGCCGCCTTCGCCTCGGCCCCCGACGGCGACGCCGCGCCCCAGGCCTGGGACTGCGTGGCCGCGTACCGTGCCCTGGCCTGTTCCGCCTGCGCCCGCGCCTGGTCCAGTTCGTCCGTCGTCGAGGCCCCGTTGGCCTCCAGCGCCTGCAGCCGCGCGAACCGCTTCTCGGCCAGTTCCAGCGCCGCCTTCGACTGGCGCTGCTCCTCGGTCGCGACGCGCCCCGTCACGCGCGCCACCTGCTCCACCCGGGCCTCGGCCTGCCGCAGCGCGGCCCGGGACTGTTCCAGCGACGCCCGGGCCTCGCGGTCCTCCAGTGCCACCAGCAGGTCGCCGGCCGCCACCCGGTCGCCCTCCCGGGCCTTCACCTCGACCACCCGGCCCACCACGACCGACCCGATCGACACGCGGGCCGCCGCCGCAACGCGGCCGCTGACCACCACCGTCTGCTGGACGGGATGCCGTTGCACCTTCGCCAGCCGGACCGGGGTCCCCCGCGTCGCCAGCAGCACGGTCGCCGCCGCCAGGATCGCCAGGCCGACGACCAGGCCGATCCGTCCCAGGCGCTTCATGGCTCCCCCCCGTCCTCCAGTCGCTGCGCGGCGCGGCCCATGGCTTCCAGCCCCAGCCGGACGTGGTCCAGTTCCAGGTCGTCCATCACCTCCAGCAGCCTCGCCGTCCGGGCGCCGCCCGAGGCGCGCAGCCGATCGGCCAGGTCGCTCCCCTCGGAAGTCAGCGCCACCCGAACCGCCCGGTGGTCGTCCGGGTCCTGCTCACGAACCGCAAGCCCCTGCGAAACCAGCCGGTCGACCGTCTCGCTGATCGAGGCCTTCTTCACCTTCAGGGCGTCGCCGACGGCCCCGATCCGCATGGGGCCGGACGCCCTCAGCACGAACAGCGCCTTCAACTGGCCGGTGCCCAGTTCCGAGTCCCGCCAGGCCACCGGGTCGCCGTGCCCCACCGAGCGGTGGACCTCCTCTTCCAGGTCCAGGATCCGCCGGATCGTGTCCTCGCGCCTGCCCGCCATGGCCCCTCCCCGCTTCCGGCCCCGATGTTTCGTATGGTCGTACCGAACCTTCAGGAGGTCAACTGCACGTCGCCCTGGAGTGAGGTGGCCGCGCACCCGCCTGCGGGTTCCCGCGGTTCCGGGGCTTCTTCTTCGCTTGGCCTGGGCGGGGGACGGGGGCCCCGCAATGCGATGACGGGGGGCGGGATTGTCTAGGAGCCTGTCGGGGAATCGCCGCTCGGGTTCCGGCCGTTGCAGATCTGCGC
>CALJUR010000026.1 GCA_937975765.1 uncultured Myxococcales bacterium | reverse complement strand
GGCCCGTCTGGCGGTGTTCGAGCCCGAACTGGCCGCGTACATGACGACGAAGCTGTTCTTCCTGCGCGGGGAATCGGACCCGACCCTGGACGCCCGCCTATGCGAGGAGGCACTGGAGGAACGATGCCGAACCCGGGCATGAACGTTCCGGAACCGATGGACGCCCTGATCGCGGATCTGCGCGGGGACGGGCGCCTCGACTCCGAAGGCGCATTCTCGATGGACCGCTACAAGGCCCGGGAGAAGATGCGCCAGTACCAGTTGGCCGAGCCCGGGCTGTACGTCCTGCTGCTGGTCCAGGCAGCCATTCGCAAGGGAGCCACCCGAATCGATTTCCACCTGGACACGGATGACATGCGTATGGCATTCGACGGGGCTCCGTTCACGGTGGACGACTTCGACGGCATCTACAATGCGATGTTCCAGCGCGAGGCTTCCGAGTCGGCGCGTGCGCTGGCGGACCTGGCAATGGGCCTGAACGCGGCCATGGGCCTGGACCCGAAGTGGATTGTCGTGCATAGCGGGGACGGGGAACAAGCAGCCCAACTGGTGCTTCGTCGCAAACAGCCGGAACGTTTCGGGCCGCTGTCGCCGGCCCTTTCCGGCACGCGGATCCACGTTCGTTTGCGATTCCGACCGAGCATGATATCGACGTTCGCAGGGTACCTGGGCGGTGCGCATCCCACCGCGATGGCCCTCATGCACCACTGCGCGTACGCGGAGATCCCGATCTTCATCAACGGGCGGCAGGCCACAGATCCGGGCCTGATCGAACGCCCGATCTTCGCGAAAACGCTGGAAATGGAGGTCTCATCGCGGGGCACTCTGCGGTGTGCGATCCACGTCCAGGCCCAGCCATCGGCCGCTAGCGCCATGATCGTGGTGTCGGGCGTCTCCCTGCAGGTCCTGCCGATGCCGTCCCTTCCTGCCGGCATGTTCGCCATCGTGAGCGACCCGAGCCTGCGGCAGGCCGTATCACGGTTTGATGTCGTCGAGGACGATCTATACCGGGGAGTCGTTGGGTTCCTGGTGAAGAAGACCATCAAATTGGTGCAGCAGATCGCGAACGACCTGCACGGCGTGGACGCCGCCCGCGCAGCCATCGTCCGGAAATGGCTACGGTATTGCCTGTTCCAGCGGCTCTCGAAGTTTGGCACGGGTTCCTTCGAGTCCCGGGGAAACTGGACGGGAATCGAGGCCGTGCTTGCGGGCGCGCCGGTCTGGCGCCGGCTGGACGGACGAGACTCCTCGTTGCTGGACGTGCTGGCTGCCGCCCGGTCGAACGGCCATGTCGATTTCGTCGTCGGTGATCCCAGGCCCGATCTGGCCGATGGTGACGGCGGTGCGCTGTTCCTGGCGGAGGACGGCGAGGCCGTCGCGTTCCTGGAAGCGGTGCTCGAACGGCGCCTATGGCGCGGCGAAAAGCGGCTGGAATCGATGATCCGGCGGCACGATAACCGGAAGAGCGTGCTCGTGCGGAAGGCGGAAACCGCGCTGGTGCCCGGTCGCTGGAGGGCAAAGGTCCCGGTGTCCGGTCCCGGAATTCGCGGCGAAGTGGGACTTCGTGCACCCTGGTCTCCGGGCGCGTCGTTGCCTGATTCGTCGAAGATTTCGTTCGTGCTGGACGGCTGTCTGCTGGCGGTGAAGACGGCGTTCCTGGACCTGCCCGCCTTCGAGGCGGTCCTGGAAGGGTCGTTTCAGCCAGACGACGACTGGACGGGACCGGCGGCGGACGATGCCTTGGGTGCAGCCCTTCTGGCGCTGTTCGATGCACTGCCCTGCCTCTGGGATGCCTACGCGTCGTCCCTGCCCGGCCGGTTCCTCGACATCGCCGAACGGAAGGTGGTGCTGGGCTGCCTGGCGGCCGACCGTGGGGCCGAGGGGGCAGATTCATTCCTGCGGGCCTTCGGGTTTTCGAAGAAGACCTCGGAGCGCCTGGCCCGGCAACGGGAGAAGGTCCGAGAAACCGCGAAGAACGCGGAGGTCGATGCGGTTTCGGCATCCGTTTTGGAGCGGGCCAAGGCCATTCCTCTTGGTGATGGCACCACAACGTCCATTGCGGATCTCCGGAGTCGGGTTGCCGCGGGTGAGGTCATTGGCATCTCCCGGGTCGCGCCGGCTACGCCAAGGGACTTCGTTCCCGCACCCGCGATCGTGCCCGGGGACGACGCCCTGGAGATGCGCGTGCTGTCGGCGTTCCTCGGGATGGCCGTGCTGCGCGACGTCACTTCGAACGTCGTCACGGCGAACCGGGAGCACTGCTTCCTGAAGTCGCAGGTCGAGCAGGTCGTTCCGGGCGTTCCGTGCATCGCGACGGCTTCCTTCGAGGACCAGGGTGTCGAAGTCGCCCTTGGGTTGCCGCGCGAGGAACCCCCGAACCCGGTGGACCTTGTCGGGGTATGGTGGAGCGCCACGTCGGTGCGCCTGCTGCGGCAACGGCGCCACTGCGGCGAGGTCCGGGTGGTGCTGCCATTCAGGACGCTGGCAATCACAGCGAATTGTGACGACCTGACCCTGTCGGAACAAGGCGACGGAGCGGCGACCGACGAGGTGCTGGACCGGGTGATGTCGGTGGTCCGGGGCGGCGTGGTGCGCTTCCTGGAGTCCGTGGCCACCCCTGCCACCGCGTTTCCGGGAGATGCGCCCGCACTGCACCGCTTCCTGCTGGAGGCGACCGCCGCCGCGTTTCCGACGCGGGCGTACCGGTTCGCGTTCGACCTGCTGCGAACCGTGGATCCCGAAGGCGCCGTGCGCCAGTACAGGGAGGTGCTGGAAGCGGGCACTCTGGTTCCGGTGTCCCGCATGCTTTCAATCCTGCATCACGTGTCGGTCCTGTCGCCGCATTCCAAGGCGTACCGCGATGCCCGGGACGATCTCGTCGGCACGGTGCTGGACCTTGCCGTGGGACGTCGGACTCGCGATGACGGCGGGCAGCCGAGACCGGAGCGATCCGACCCCGGGGCCCTGATGCCCGGCGAGGTCCTGGAAGTGCTGGCCCCCTGGTTCGCCAGTCCCCTGTCCGGCGCGGGCATCCTGGTCCCGGCGCCGCTGTGCGAGACGCCCCTGTTCGCCGGGGCCGACGGTCGGGCCTGGTCTCTGTCCCGGATGGCATCAACGGTGGATGCGGCCGGCCGGGTCGCGTGGGTCCCGGCAGAAGTGCCGACGGACGACTCCAGTGGGGACGAGACGACTTTTCGCCTCGCGGCGAACCCTGCCGTCTTGGAGCGCCTGCTGGGCGAGCGGTGGACCGGTAATGTCGCCGGCGGCGGCCGGCGCGAGGCACGCGCCCCGGTCGTGGCGTTGCCGCGCGTCCCGATGCTGTCGTTTGACGACGGCCTTGTCGCGGCTTCCAGGGACTTCAAGGACGGAGCGCTCCGGGGCAAGCTGGGACTGCCCAGGCGACACCCTTCCGAGGATGCGCAAGCTGGCGCGACGCCGACCGGCGCACCCACGGACCCGTTGGCGGCTCCGGCGAGTCGCGATGCCGTCGTACGCATTCTGGTGGACATGTGGCCGGTCGCGACACGACGGTGGACCTGCGGATTGGCGCTTGTGGCCCTCGTGGACGACGAAGAGACAACGGTCGGGCCGGACGGCCGACCCGATGCGTCGTCCCTGGGACGCATCCAATCGGCCTGCGAACGCGCTGCGCCACCACTCTACAGGACGCTGGCAGACCAGTTCGACCGTGTCCCCGCGGACGCGCGCGCAGGGGCCTGGCGCCACCTGCTGGACTACCTGTCGTACCGTGCCGAGCGTCGGCGTCAGGGTGCGGGCCCCGGGAACTTCCCCGGCGTCGAGAAGACAGTCTGCGCGGTCAAGGGATTCACCGGTGCAGATGGTGCCCGATACTCGGTGAACGACGTACGCCGCTCGTTCGAGGAGCATGACCGGGTCTTCGTGGTCCCGCCGGGTACCCCCGAGGGACGCCCATACGATCCCAAGCGGCTGGTCCTGGCGGCCGATTCCTACGAGATCGACCGCCTGCGGGACCTGTTCGGAGCCGTCACCGACGACAGTCAACGGTGGACCGCGGAGCAGCGGGTGCTGGCAAGCGGTCGCCGACTCGCGGCGCTTCCGAACGAACGCGAGACCTACGCCAGGGTGTCGCTCGGGCTCGATGGCCTGAAAGGGACGCTTTGGCTGCCGATCGACGACCGGGACCCCAGCGGCCTGTCGTGCATGGTTGGGGACGTCGAGGTCGCGCGCTGCGATGTCCCTGGACCCCTGCGCTGCTGGGGTCGGCTCGCCGGCGCAGCACTGCGCCTGGACGAGGTTCCAGGCGACTGCGTGCTGGCGGACGGTGTGCGCGAGGCGCTCACGGACCAGGTAGCCAAGGTGTACCTCCAACTGGCGGTCCGGTACGAGCGGCAGTCCCTGCATGCGTCCCGGATGGATCGGGCCCGGGGCATCCTGCACGAGGCGATGGTCCGGCTCGAACCCCTGCGCGAACCTTCCGGCGCATGGCCTGTGACACCCCCGGGCGAACTTGGGGCCTTCCTCGATTCGCTGCTGGGCGGTGCGCAGGCGTCTCCGGAGTCGGGGAGCGATACCGTCACGTCCGCACCGGTTGGGCCCGAACCTGTTGAGACGTTACCCCAGTCGATCAAGGATTCGCCGCCATCCGCCAGCGCCCTGGAGTCCGGTTCCGACGCCCGTCCCGTCGAGTCCCCCATTCCGGCCGCTGTTCCCGAAGGGGTCCGTTTGCCGCCCGAGTCGCCCGACCAGCGCCTGATCCATGCCCTGGTCGACTTGCTGGAAGACATCAAATTCGCGGTTCCGGAAGCCGGGCACCTGCTGGTGCCCTCCGCGGTAGTCATCGAACCGTCGAAGGATGGACGCCCGGTGACCTACGAGAATGGGAGGCTTCGACTGAACACGCGACATCGTTCAGTTCGACTGGCGATGGCACGCCATGAAGGGGACCCGGCGATCCTGGGCTTCCTGGCTGCGGCGGCGTGCACGGCGATCAATCTGGCCCTGGACGAGGTCACCGACGACCACGACGAGCAGTTCCAGATGGCGCTGGCGCGGCGCTGGCTGGACGGGTTCGGGACCCGGTCGGGTACGCGCCAGGCAGGGGCCTCGGCGATGCGTTCGCCTTCTTCCACCTAGGGCGTGAACATGGACGCCGCAAACGAACAGGATCAACTGGTCGATCGCATCATCGATGAACTCTCGAAAGAGGGCACGTCCGCCGGCACCGGCGAGTTCACGCTGGACTTCGATGCGGCCGTCGCACGGATGCGCCAATACCAGTTGCCGGACCCGCGGCAGTACGTGCTCCTGCTGGTCCAGGCCATGGTGCTCAAGGGGGCCTACCGTGTCGAGTTCCGGATCGATGCGAACGACATGCTCATGGAGGCCCTCGGTGCAGCGTTCACACGCGGCGAACTGGAAACGCTCTACCAGGCGGCCCTGCGTGCCGCGGTCGATGACGATTCGCGGGCGTGCAGCCACCTGGCGGTCGCGTTGCATGCCGCCGGGCGACTCGTGCCCGATCGCATCCTCGTCGAGAGCCAAGGACGGTCAGGTTCCACGCAGATCGCCATCCATCCAGGACGGCCCTGGGTCTGCCAGGGCATCGAGACCGGAAATGATCTGCTTGCGGCAGGAGAACCGACCAGGACTGCGGTCCGGGTGAAGGAACCCCTGAGCATGGGCACGGTCGGACGCTTCGTTCAGAACGGCAACCTGCCCGAGGAGATCTACCTGCGGCGGCATTGCAGGTGGTCTTCCATCGACGTGACGCTGGACGGGAAGCGGGTCGCGGATCCCGGCCTCGGGGTCGTGACCGGCCTGGGCAACCAGCGGTTCTTCCAGGACGACGCGATGCGCCTCCGGGCCTTCGAGGCATCCGACCCGGCGGTGCGGGTGCTGGAACTGTCGGAGGTCCAGGGGAAGCTCCGGATCCTGACCCACGGTATCGAGGTTCGCACCGAACCGCTTCGGTGGGGGCTGGCCGACGCGGGCTTCGGCGCCATCGTCGATTGTCGCCTTCTGCGAAAGGACCTCTCGTGCCTCGACATCGTCGAGGACGACCAGTACCGGCGGGTCATCGAGACCGTGCGATGCGTCCTGTGCGACATCGTGGACGCGGATTGGCCGAAATTCGAGAAGACGGCCTGGGGCAGGTCCCAGGTGCAGGCGCCGCGGCAGGGGTTGCTGCAACCCCGGGACTTCGTCATCCAGGGCGACCAGCCCCTGTTCGCCGGCGTGAAGCGGTTCGCGTCCCGGATGGCGCAACAGATCGCCTTCCAGACGTTGCCGGGCGGTACCGTAACACTCAAGGCCATCCTCAAGGAGGTGCGTGGCGGGCACCCGCTGGCCTGGGTCGATCGTCAAGCGGTTGTACGCCAGGGGTCTTGGTCCGCACCGAATCGTACGTTCCTGTGGCTGGAACGGGCAGCCGGCGAGGTGGATTTTCTGTCGGAAATCCCGGGAATCCGGCTGGAATCCGGATTGCCGATCCTCGCGGCTGCCCTGACCGGGGAGAAGCGGGACAAGCAACGCTGGAAGACGATTGTCGACAATCTGGCCAATGCCGGAGCCTGGTCCGACCTCTGGTCCCTGGTCCCCGTCGTGTCTTCTGGCCGTGCGGCAGGGATCGCTCGAATCCTGGAGCAAGCCGGATGGGTACCCGAGGACGCGTCCGAGATGAAACGGTACTGGGAACTCGTCCAACTGGCGAGACGGTCGCCCGAAGATCGTTCCGTCAGGAAACTCCAGCATTGGACCCCGGTCGGCATTCCTGGCTGCATTCCGGTCCGGCGTACCGATGGCAACGATGCGGCCGTCCGGTTCACTCCCAACGGCGGACTGGTCGTCGCGTCGTGGGACGGGAAGATCCGGATCACACGACCTGACGGGATTGCAGCCGACCTGCCGGACGCCGTCGCCAATCCGATATGCATCGATATCGACCCGGCGGGTCGGAGGCTTGCGGTGGGCTACTATTCCACCGAACTGCGTGTCTGGGATCTCCACCAGTGGGAGGTCCTCCACGACTGGCCGGGCGGCTTCCATGAACGGACCGTCAACGGCGTTTCCTTCAGCACGGACGGGCGGTGGCTGGCTTCGGGCTGTGGCGACGGGATGGTCCGCATCTTCTCGACGTCGGACTGGTCGACCACGCATTCCTTCCGTGAGCCCCAGTGGGCCGCGACTCCGCTGTTTGTGGGTGGAGAGTTCCTGGCCACAGGGAACGGGAGGAACGTCGTTCGTCTGTCAAGGATTTCGGACTGGACCGAGGTGGCAGCGATGGCCGGCCACACCACCGCGATCGTTTGCATGGCGGCTTCTCGCGACGGCCACCTGCTGGCAAGCGGCGATCAGGCCGGAATCTTGAGGTTGTGGGAAATCCCGTCCGGTGTGTCCAGGGGAGTGTTCCCGCTGGCTGGCGGAGTCGTGCGTTGCGCCGCATTTCATCCAGGAGGTCGGATCCTTGCCGCAGGTTGCTGGGACGGGAAGATCCGCTTCCTGGAACCGGTGGGCGGCCGGATACTGAAGGTCCTCGATGCGGTAGACCCGGAAACGGAAGGCGTCGTGGGACTTGCATTCAGTCCGGACGGGACACGGCTGGCGACCGTCGGAAACAGTGGCACGGTCTCGTGGGCTTTCGACGAGACGAGGCTGGCTGAATAACCTGCGGTTCGCCGGACAGTAGACGTCCAAATGGAGGAAGATCCGTGAAAGAGACCTTTCCTCGTGACGTCGGCTCGACAGACGCCGGGATCTGGGACGATGGACATGTCGATGATGGGATCGGCACCGATTCCTTTTCGAAAGACTCTTTTCCCCAGGATCTCCCGGGATCGGATACTCACCCGGCCGACCCTGGCGAATTGGACGAAGCATCCTTGGATGGGGCATGCGACACCGATCCGGACGATTGCGGAGGAGGAGTGGATCCCGGGGAGGCCCCCGGGTCCGTAGTGGACTCCGCCTGCATCCCCGACGGTACGGATACCTACAATGGGAACCTCAACGGTAATCACCTGTTGTGCGAGCAGCCGAACGAGGTGCTGGACCCGATCGCCTGGTTCTGCGGAAACTCCGGGGAGACGACCCACCGTGTCGGGACGAGGCTTCCGAACGCATGGGGACTTCACGACATGCTGGGAAACGTAAGCGAGTGGTGTTGGGACGGGAACGATCGCTATACGGGCGGCCCGATGGTAGACCCGGTGGGCCTGGACTCGAGCAGGGGTCGAGTCTTTCGGGGTAGCCAATACTGCAGTTGGTGTCGCTGAACCTCCAGATCCGTAGAAATCGAGACATGGTCGTCGGGAGTTGT
>CALJUR010000025.1 GCA_937975765.1 uncultured Myxococcales bacterium | reverse complement strand
CGGGCTTCTTCGGCTCGGGCTTCTTCGCCGGCGCGGGCGCCTTCTTCGGGGCCGGCGCAGGCTTCTTCGGCTCGGGCTTCTTCGCCGGCGCGGGCGCCTTCTTCGGGGCCGGCACGGGCTTCTTCGGCTCGGGCTTCTTCGCCGGCGCGGGCGCCTTCTTCGGGGCCGGTGCGGGCTTCTTCGCAGCGGGAGGGGGCGTCGGGTTCTTCTTTGCCACGGCGATCTCCTAATCCTACGGCCAGCAGGTTCCTGCCGGCCAGCCTCTCGTGCCGTGACGCTCATTATTCAGTCGCGGCCCCGGCAAGTCAAGCGACTCGGGGAGGCCCCGCGGCTTGACCCCCGGACCGTCGATGTCATACTTGAGCCCCGTGGAGGACAGGATGCCATCGGACCGGCTGGAGCGGGCTGCGGAGGACCCTGTCGGCTTCGCACGGGCACGTGCCGCTGCCGAGGGTCGCCCGCTGGGCATCGCGCTCTCGTCCTACTTCCCCCTGGAGGTCTTCGACGCCTTCGGGCTGGCCGCCATCCGGATCCCCCCCCGGATGATGGACGGGTATCCCGGCGCCGATGCCCTGCTGCAGGCCTTCGCGTGCACCCCCGTCCGGTCCATGATCGAGACGCTGCTGGCCGCGGACCTGCCCGTGGGCCTCGCGGGCGTCACCAGCGGCTGCGACGCCCTGACCTCCCTGGCCGGGATCGTGCAGGCCGCCCTGCCGGCGTTCCCGGTCGTGTCGTACCGGCTGCCCATTGCGGTGGAATCGGAGGCCGCCCCCCGCCAGGCAACCCAGGCGCTGGCGGCCCTGTGCCGGGACGCCGAGGTCCTGCTGGGGCGGCCGCTGGACCCCTCGGTGCTGGATTCGGCGGTGCTCGACCGCGAGGCCGCCCGGGTGCGGGTTCGCCAGTTGTTCGAACGGGTGGCCCTGCGCGAGTTCCCGGCCTCGCGGGCCTACATGGCCGCGGTCGCCGCGCAGGTGATGGCGCCCGCCGACTTCCTGGCGCGCTGCGGCGAGGCCTTTCCCGAGGATGCGGCCCCGATCCCCTTCCAGGGGGTTCCCCTGCTGCTGTCCGGCGATGTCCTGCCCTCCCCCCGGTGGGTCCGCGACCTGGAATCCCTGGGGGGAGGGATCGTCTGCGACGACACGAATACCGCCTGCCGCGAGGCCGGCCGCCACGTCCGGCGGGACGAGCCGAACCGCCTGAAGGCGATCGCGGACAGCCTGGTCCTGCGACCCCTGCACAGCCCGGAACGGTTCGTGACCGGGCGGCCGGCCGCGGTGGCGGATCGTGCCCGCGAGGCCGGGGCGAAGGCGGCGATCCTGCTGCACTACAAGTTCTGCGACCCGTCGGCCTTCGAGGCCCCGTCGCTGGTCGCCGCGCTGCGGCAGGCCGGAATCCCGTCCGTGGTCCTGGAGGTCGACCGCCAGCCCGGCCTTTCCGGCGGCGACCGGACGCGCGTGCAGACCCTGCTGGAGGCGCTGCCGTGATCAAACTGCGGTCCAACAAGCGCCTGCAGTCCACCATCCGCAACCAGGTGCTGTGGACCCGGTTCGGCGCCCGCGTGGGCCGGCCGGTGGCCTGGATCACGTCGGGGGCGCCGGTCGAGATCGTGCTGGCGGCGGGCTTCATCCCGTTCTACCCCGAGAACCACGCGGCGATCTGCTCGGCGCGCGGCATGGCGCAGGAACTGGCCGAGCGGACCGAGGCGGATGGCTACTCGCGCGACCTGTGCAGCTACTTCCGGGTGGACGTCGGCAGCCAGATCAGCGGGCGCACCCCGCTGGGTCGCCTGGTCCCCCCCGACGTGGTCGTCGTGTCGAACAACATCTGCGGCACCGTGCAGAACTGGTTCCGCGTGACCGCCCAGCGGTTCGGCGTGCCCCTGCTGTTCCTGGACACCCCGTTCAACGACGGGGCGCCGGTGGAATCGGACATCGCCTACGTGCGCGAGCAGCTGGTGCACCTGGCCGGCGAGGCGTCGAGGCTGGGGGCGCGGCACGTGACCGAGGCGCGCCTGGCCCCGGTGGTCCAGCGGTCGCGCACCGCGCCGGAACTGTGGAGGTCGGTGCTGGAGACGGCTGCCGAGCGTCCCGCCCCCTTCACCTCCTTCGACGCGTTCGTGCACATGGCGCCGATCGTGTCGATGCGCGGCACGCGACGCTGCGTCGCGTACTACCGGCACCTGCTGGACGAGGTCCGGCAGCGGGCGGCGGCGAAGGTGTCGTCGGTGCCGGACGAGCGCGCGCGCGTCATCTGGGACAACATCGCGATCTGGCCCGCCCACCGCCAGTTGAAGAAGCTGTTCGAGGCCCACCGCGTGTCGCTGGTGGCGGACACCTACACCAGCGCCTGGACGGTCGAGCACCTGGACCCGGCCGACCCCTTCACCAGCCTGGCCCGCGCCTACACCGACATCATCCTCAACCACGGCGCCGCGCACCGGGTGCGCGTGCTGTCGGACATGGTCCGGCGGTACGGCGCCGGAGGATTCGTGCTGCACTCGAACCGGTCCTGCAAGCGGTACTCGCTGGGCCAGCTGGGCGTGAAGTCCGCGGTGGCGGCTGCGACCGGTTCCACGGGCGTGGTGATCGAGGCGGACATGGCCGACCCGCGGTCCGTTTCGTTCGAGAACCTGCAGCAGCGCCTGGTCCCCTTCTTCGAGGTGCTGGGGGCGACGGGATGATCCGGGTCGCAGGGCTGGACATCGGCTCCGCCGCCACCAAGTGCGCCGTCCTCCAGGACGGCCGCGTCGTCGCCACCATCGTCCTGCCCTCGATGCCCGACATGCGCCAGGCCGCGGAAAGCGCCCTGCGGGAGTGCGGCGCCGAGGGGATCCCGGTGCTGACCACCGGCTACGGCCGCACCCTGTGGGAGGCGCGCCTGGCCCAGGTCAGCGAGATCACGGCGCTGGCGGCGGGCGTCGGCCACCTGGCGCCGCACGCGGCGACCGTCGTCGACATCGGCGGCCAGGACAGCAAGGTGGTGCGCGTCGAGGCGGGCCGCGTGCTGGACTTCGCGATGAACGACCGGTGCGCCGCCGGCACGGGCCGGTTCCTGGAGGTGATGAGCCGCGTCCTTCGCGTGCCCTTCGACCGGTTCGACGAGGTCGCCACGGACGACGTGGTGCCGTTGCCCGTCACCAGCACCTGCACCGTCTTCGCGGAATCGGAGGTCGTCGGCCTGCTGTCCTCCCGGCACCCGCCGGACCGCATCCTGAAGGGCGTGCTGGCCGCGGTGTGCAGCCGCGTGGCGTCCCTGGGCCGGCAGGTCGGCCTGAAGGCTCCCGTCGTCGCCACGGGAGGCACGGTGCAGTCCCAGGCGGTGGTCCGGGCGCTGGCGACGGCGCTGGGGACGGAGGTGACCGTGCCGCCGTCGCCGCAACTGGTGACGGCGATCGGTGCGGCGCTGCTGTGCGCCCGGCGTGTCGAGGCGGGCGGCCCCGGCTGATCCAGCCCGGCGTCCCCTACGCCTTCCCGCAGTCCTGGCCGCACCCGGCCGATTCCACCTGGATCGTGACATGCGCGATGCGGAAGGTCGCGACGACCTCACGGATCTCCCGCAGCAGTTCCGCGTGCGGACGCCGGTCGTCCGCCACCACGTGGCAGGACAGGCTGTCCAGCCCGCTGCCGATGGTCCACACGTGCAGGTCGTGGATGGCTGCGACCCCGGGAACCGCCAGCACGGCCCGCTGCAGCGCGTCCGGGTCCAGGTGCGCCGGCGTGCCCTCCATCAGGACCGCCAGCGCGTCCTTGAGCAGCCGCCAGCCCGACACGACGATCAGCGCCGCGATCAGCATCGACGCGACCGGGTCGGCCCAGGTCCAGCCCGGGCCCAGGATCGCCAGGCCCGACGCGATGGCGCCCAGGCTGCCCAGCGTGTCGCCCACCAGGTGCAGGAATGCGCCGCGGACGTTCAGGCTGTGCCCCTTCACGTCGTGCAGCAGCGCCAGGCCCGCCAGGTTGACCAGCAGGCCGCCCGTGGCGATGGCCAGCATCGGGCCGCCCTTCACCTCGGGGGGGGATTGCACGCGGTCGATCGCCTCCACCAGCACCATCACGGCCACGGCCAGCAGCGCCGCCGCGTTGGCCAGCGCCGCCAGGATCTCGGCCCGGTAGTACCCGAAGGTGCGCGTGGGCGTCGGGGGCCGCCGCGCGATCCACAACGCGAACAGCGAAAGGCTCAACGCCGCGGCGTCCGACAGCATGTGCCCCGCGTCCGACAGCAGGGCCAGCGATCCCGTCCACAGGCCGCCCGCGACCTCGACGGCCATGTAGGTGAACATCAGCGCCAGCGTGGCGCCCAGCCGGCGGCCCGCCTGGGGGGGGCGGTGCGGCCCTTGCCCGTGCGGGGAAGGACGGTGGTGGGACGTCGCCAATGGGGACTCCGGACGAACGTGGACCGATTCTGGCCGATTGCCGCGGGGGCGTCAACGCGCTGCGTCACGGGGGGCGCCGCGGAATGCCGAATGGCGGGCCAGGCCGTCTCGACGATGACGATGCTGCGTGCTAGGCTGCGCCCAGCAAGCCAGGAGCCGACGGGAGGAGACACGCGCCTGCGCCAGGCCCTGGGTCGAGCCTGCGAGGAGGGATCCCGGATGGACCGCCGACACGTTCACGGTGTGCTCGTTCTGATGGTGATGGCCGGCGGCGCCTGCAAGGACGACGCACCCTCCGCGCCGGAGTTCTGCAGCGAGATGAACCGGCTCTTGTGCCACAAACTTGACGAGTGCGACCCCGACGAAGGGATCGACTGCTCCGAATCCGGGGATTTCCCGTCGCTCCTCCGGTGCGACCCGGATGACCGGTGGGAATGCGACGAGGCCCGCGAGAATGCCCGGGAATGCCTGGACGACCTGGAAGAGGTCCCCTGCAACGAGTTCCCGCTGGCAATCATGCACGAGGAGCGCAGCCCGGCTTCGTGCCAGGCGATGGCCTGTCCCCAGCCGGCCGGGACGGAGGGCGGGCCATGCTACGGGAACGGCACGTGCGACGACGGCCTGGTCTGTGCCTCCCATCGGTGCGAATTCGGGCCTGCGACCGGGACCGAGGGGGGGGCGTGCTACGGGAACGACACCTGCAACCTGGGCCTGGACTGCCTGCAGGGGGTCTGCGTCGTCGGGACGGAGGCGACGTTCGGCGGGTGCGGCTCGGCGGTGCTCGTGGCCGATCCCCTCGCCCTGCCGTCCCTCGCGGGCCACGCCTACCGGTTCGACCTGCTGGCGCTGTCGAAGCCGCTGCCGGACAACCTGGTGGGGCTGGTGAACCCGGTCATCGCCGACCAGATCGCGGCCGAACAGATCAACCTCCTGCTGGTGATCGACGCCGACGACCGCGGCGCGGGAACCCTGTCGGCCCGGCTGGGGACGGCCTCCAGGCGCGAGCAGGGGGTCGCGGGATTCCGTTTCGACGCCCAGCCGGAGTCGATCGAGTACACCCTGGTGCACGGGCGCATCGATTCCACCCGGGACGCCTCGCTGTCGATCGCGATCGCGATGGGCGAAGAACCCATGGTCCTGCCGGTGCAGGCCCTCCGGCTGGCGGGTGCCCTGTCGGCCGACGCCTCCGAGGTACCGGTCGGCCGGCTGACGGGCGCCATCACGGTCGAGGACGCGGCGAACGTCAACGTCCCACTGTACGGCACGTTGAAGGCCCTCCTGGAACAGCAGGATCCGCCGGTTCAGCCGGATACCCAGGTGGGCGGCAAGGACGCGTGGACCCTGGAGGCATGCTTCACCGCGACGACCGTCACCCTGCAGTGAACCGCCGATCCGCGGGCGCCCGGGTCCCGGTCCGTCCGGTCGGGGAGAGCAGATTCGAACTGCCGACGTCCTGCTCCCCGAGGTCGCAAGAGAGACCCGCGATACCGGCTTCCGTTCGATCCGACACCATCGATGGAAATCAGTCCGACATCCCGCGGAACGAATCGCCGGAACGACGACGGACAAGCATCACGAGCAGTGCGGAGACCACCAGTAGGATCAGTCCCCCCTGATGGTCCCGGCCGGCGGGGCCCCCGACCGTGCACCCCGAGTTGCCTTCACCGATGTCCGGAACTTCCGGTACCTGGACGCAACGTCGTTCCGGGCCACACTCCTGGCCCTCACCGCATCCGCCACAGTCGCAGCCCAGTTGAAGGCCACAGGCTCCCTCGACGCACAGTGCGCCGCAGATCGAGACGCAGTGCTGGTCATCCCCGCATCGCTCGCCTTCGGGACAACCACCGCAGTCGCATCCGCCAACGAAACCGCAAGTCCCGACGGGGCAGGCGTCCAGGCAGTCGGCCACGCATGTGCCGTCGAGAGAGCAATGGAGTCCTTCGGAGCACTGGCCGCAGTTGCAGCCGTCGAACGTGCCACAGGCACGACCTTCGCAGCGGACGGCGCAGTCTGCCACGCAGGAATGGTCTTCGTCGCACGAGTAGCCTGCGGCGCACTCTCCGCAGTCACAGCCCTCGATCTCGCCGCACCTGCTGTCGGCGCAGCGTGCACTGCAATCGATCTCGCAGGTGTTCCCGGTACCGCATAGCAGTCCGAAGCCGCATTCGCCGCAGTCGCACCCGGCGATCAACCCGCAGATGCCCTCGATGCATCGTGCGTCGCAATCGGGCACGCAGCGCAGTTCCTCGTTGCAAAGGGAGCCTGCTTCGCATTCGCCGCATTCGCAACCACAGACGGCATGGGCACCGCATTCGCATGCGGCGCACACGTCCTGGCAGGAAAGGGCGAGTTCACCGGCAACCAGAAGGACACGGCGTTCCGGCGATCGTGGATCGTTCGACTCCAACAGCAATTCGGCCTGGTACACCGATCGTTCCGGGAATGGAGTCAGGGTGATTGTCGCCTCCCGGCTCTCGCCCGGCGCCAGCAGCCAGGGCACCGATGGGGAAATCCCGAAACTCGATGCATCGGGTCCAGAGAACCGTGCCTGGAGCACGTCGAGACGGGTGTCGCCATCGTTCCGAACGACCAGAGGGCGCCGAACGGAAGCGCCCGGTTCCAGGATCTGGAAATGCACCTCGTCGTTGGAGAGGGTGAGGTGCGGTTCGGGGTGATCGTCCGAAGCATCCAGCGGATTGCTGTCCATCGCGACTTCGATGCCGTCGGGAACGCCTCCCAGGTCGCTGTCGCGTGCCTGCGGAGACGTGCCGAGACCCACCTCTCGGCTGTCGTCCAGCCAGTCATCGTCCGTGTCGGCGTAGAGCGGGTGGCTGCCGGCAGCCATTTCCGCAATCGCCGCCAGTCCATCCCCGTCTGAATCGGTGCTGGCGTCGGCCTGCGACAGCGAGAAGAACATCTCTCGTTCCCACGCATCCGGGAGCCCGTCCGCATCGGTATCCTCGCCGGCCACCACATCGAATTGTGCCGTGGCGACTCGTCGGAAGGTCGAGCCGTCCTCCAGGGTGCCGAAGCACTCGATCCGCAACTGGTGCTTGCCGATCGGCACGGTACGCGGATAGGGGACCGCGAATACCCCGTCCCCGGCCAGATCGTCGCCGTGGAGCCCATCGTCGTGCAGGTCGATCCGGTGCACCGTTCCGTCCGGCGAGGTCACATCCGCCACGGCCCGACGGGAGAGGAAAGACCGGTCGGACAACAGCGCTGCCCGCACGAGGTTGGGTGCGCCTTCCGGCAAGGACCTGGCGTTGAGATAGGGTTCGAAGAGGACATCCGTGGCACCGCCGACCTGGACCTCGAAAGCGACTTCGTCGCCCTCGGATGCCAGCGGCACCGGGGCCATGCCCGGCAGGCTCTGCATCAGGGCTCGCGATGTCGTTGCCGGCGAGGTGACTCGGACCACCCACTGTCCTGGAGCCGGATCGTTCAGGCGCCATGCGGCGAAACTCGACCCTTGCGTGCAGGTGAGACCCGGTCCCGGAGCGTCGCACGCGTGCACGACTCCATCGGGGTCCTGGATCTCGACGACCAGGTGCACGCCGGAGGCCAGCCAGTTCACGGTGACCGTGATCTCGGAGATCGAGGAGTCCACGTTGAACGGGTAGGTTCGTGTCTGGCCGACCGGGATCTGGTCTTCCTGGTTCTCGATGTCCTGCTGTCCCGCCACGACCACCGCGAACCGGCTGTAGATGCCCGTCAGGAATTCCGGCGTCGGGGCGTAGGCATACAACCCTCCGGTCGTGTCGGCGATCGTCTGCATGAGGACCTGGTCCACGTCGCCGAGACCGACGGCATAGACCGTCGCCCCGGACGCATCCAGGCTGGGGAGCACGTCCTTCACCATGGGCGCAACGTTCTCCTGCCCGTCGCTCAGCAGGACGACCACCCGCGACCGGGATCCGACCGCGCTGCTCGCGAGGACCTTGTGAGCCGCGCTCAGCCCCCCTCCAATCGAGGTCGAACCGGAGTCCTGGATGGCCTGGATCGCGTTCGCCACCGACTGGCGCCAGGCGACAGGCGCCGTCTGGACGCGAATGCGGGACACGTACCAGCCGTCGGCGACCGAACTGCCGTCGCTGGTGAACCGCAGCCGCAACGACATCGCCGGGGCGCCTCCCGTCTGGACGACCTTGCTCAACTCCTTCCAGCCGCCCGAACTTCCGGCAAGATCGTGGGCGATCTGCCACGAAGCGCCTCCGTCGAACGAGACCTCGACCCGGCCGTGGTCGCAGCACGCTTCGGTTTCGTAGTTCGTGGTCAACGAGATCGTGACCGCCGAGGTTCCGCTGACGTCGATCAGGTTGTTGTAGGCGGCGATCGCGGACATCCCGTTCGTGTAGTTCCCGTCCGGGCTCTCGTGCAGGGCCAGGGTCGAATCCGGGGCCTCGACGGGGACCGCCGTCCAGGGCGCGTCCAGTACCCAGTCGGGGAGCGACTCCCCGGGCACGACATCGAGGAGGTCCTCCGGGGGCTTGTCCTCCGTGACGAGGGTCAGGGGGATCTCCTGGCGCGCGGTGTCGGAGAAACTGACCACCCCCACCCGATCGCCGGCGTGCAGGAGGTCCACGAACAGCAGGGCCGCCTCCTTCGCGCGCAGGAGCGGATCCCCGGACATGCTGCCCGATCGGTCGAGCACCAGGACGACGTCCAGGCGGTTGTCGGTCAATTCCGGCTGCCCGGGCTGGTCCGGCAGGCGATACTGCACCGCGTCTTCCACCGTCGACGAGTCGATCCAGGTGGCTGCCAGTTCGACGGAAAGGTCGTAGGGGCCCGGGGGCTCCAGCAGGGGCGCGCGGATGACGATTGCATACGCGTCGGATTCCTCGATGACCTGGACCACCGTGGCCTCGACGCCGCCGATGCGGACCCGGAAATCGTCGGCGCTGGAACCGCCCAGGAACAGGCCGTCATCCGATTCGACGGCAACGCTTAGGCGGGCCAGTCCGGGGCCGGACTCGCCCGCGTTCAGGACGAGGGGTTGCGAGGCGGTGGGCGAGAGGATCCGAACCCGGGGAGCCACGATGGGCGGAAGGCGGGCCCGGCCATGACCCGTGTCGCTGTCCGGGCCGGCGGAACCGATGTCGAAGGCGTTCGACAGCAACAGGGTCTCCAGTTCGTCGACGGTCATGCCGGGGCTTCGAGAAAGGTACAGGGCCGCGATGCCCGCCACATGCGGGGCCGCCGCGCTGGTGCCAGGGAACCCGTTCGGCCCGTACGATGCGGTGGTGACACCGTCGAAACTCACCAGGTCCGGCTTGATCCGGGCGTCCGTGGTGGGTCCGCGGGAGGAATAGGGTTGCAGCACCAGGGTGCCGGCCGAGACGGCCCCTACCGACAGGCCGTCCCGGGTATCGGCCGGGGAGGTCAACGTCATGGCCGGGGTGCCGCCCTGGAGCGGGAGGTTGGCAGAGCCATCGGGCCACAGGTTGAACCGGAGTTGCGGATTCCGGCCGTCCGACGACGCCACCGTGCGACGGAACCGGATCCGGTAGGTCCCCGTGTCTGCGGCCGTCCACTGGAATCCATCGATCGGGAAATCCCCGACGGCGTTGTCCTGGCAGATTCCGACGCAGATCCGCCGGTCGTCCTCGTCGTACACGTAGATGTCGAAGTCCGAACGTGCGCTGGACGACTCGGGCGTTTGCAGGTCCCACTCGTCCCAGGTCAGGCCGAAAGTCACGGTCTGTCCTTCCTGGAGATGGACCAACAGATCGCGGAAGGCCAGCAGAGGGACCTCGCCCTGGCCGTAGTCGTAGGTCATCCAGTCGAAGACGTGCCAACCCTCCGCGTCCCCGTCGAAGGTGCCCACGTACCCCATCTGGCCGGTGTTGCCGGCGCTGACGACGAACAGCACCCCGGCTGCCCGCGCCGAGGCGATGGCATCGTAGATGTCCCCCTCGAATCCCCGGCCGTTCAACGGGCAGTTGACCGGGTTCGAGCCGATCGACATCGAGATGACGCGAGCGCCCTCGTCTACCGCACGGTCCGTCGCCACGGCCTTGGCCGCGCCATCGTCCACGCGGAAGAGGAGGAGTTCCGCGTCCGGCGCGATCGATGCGACGATCTCGGCCACCCCGGTTCCGTGCACCTTCTTTTCATTCGACCCGACCCATCCGTTCTCGCACCCGGAAGCGGTGCACACGTACTGCCGGGAAGGCTGGGGCACGAGGCCTTCCGCGATGCGATCGTCCAGCCCGGCGAAGCCCATGTCGATGATCGCAACCCGGATGCCCTGGCCCCGGTAGGCCGGGTCGTTGTCGTGATACATGGGCACGTTCATCATCCGGAGGTGGCTCGGCACGTCCTCCATCGGGACATCCGGTTGCACCGGTTCGACCCTTCGCACGTCCGGGTGCCCGGAGATTGCCTCGACCTCGTCCAGCGAGGCGTAGGCGACGATCCGGCGGGAATGCGACTGGGCGACCTCGATCCTGTGGGCGAAATCCGCCAGGAACCGTGCGGGTGTGTCCCGGGTGAACACCTGGAGCAGGACCCGGTCGGGTCGCGTCGACGGACCCAGGAGAAGGAGTTCCTGCTCGACGGATTCCCCTTGCTGGTACCGCTGCAACTGGTACCGAAGCCACCTGTCCACGTGAGCCGGCCCGGGCTGGACCGGATCCTGCGCCGCGGCATCCGGGGCGCCCGACGAGCAGGCGGCACCCGCCAGCATCCCCAGCACTCCCGCGACCAGGCATCGCGGGGCGACGCGCCCCTCCGTCCACCACTTCCGTTTCAGGAACGATCGTGTCGGGTTCATGCGCCCCTCCTTCCGTCACTGGATGCTCAGCGAGATGTCGAACGTTCCGCCGGGAGGACCCATCACGCCGAAGTGGTCGATGACCAGGTAGTAGGTCCTGTCCGCGGGGGCCGTGAACGACAGGTTCTCGTTCCCGCTGGAGAACGTCTGATCGACGCCCGCCAGGCAGGCCGATGCCGGCATCACCGGCGCGTCGCAACGATCCAGCAGGTAGATCGTCGCGTCGAACGTGCTGGTGACTCGAACCGTCAACTTCTGGCCCTCCTGCACCGGGATCGCATACACCGCGTCGCGCCCGCTGGTCGTGAAGCCCGTGCACGCCGAATCGACCAGGGCGACGTCCGCCTCGTATTCCGAGATCGAGATGTCGCTCAGCACCAGGGACGGCAGTTCCACCACCGGCGCGGTTCCGCAGGTGTCACCGGGAAGCGGCAGGCACTTGTTGGTGCTGCAGACGTGTGCCTCCGGGCACTCCAGGTCGCTGCGGCATCCGGGCTGGCATGCATAGGACAGGCAGACCTCGCCGGCGGGGCAGTCGGTGTTCGAGCGGCACCCCACGACACAGCGAGAACTCCGGCAGATCTCGGCCACGACGCAGTCGGAATCGGAACGGCACCCCTCCACGCAGACCCGGTTCGTGCAGATCTCGCCCGGGTCGCAATGGTCGTCTCCTGCGCAGTCCACGGGAACGATCTCGGACGACATGCGATACGTGGCGGAGCCCAGGCCGGACGTGTAGGCCCGGACGAACAGGGTCGAGTCGGAGGTCACAGCATAGGTAACCTCTTCGTGATCGGTCGACCCGGTCGATGATGCGATCGAACTGCCGCTGGTGTTGTAGAGCCGAAGATCGACGTCGGCATCGTATCGATCGTAGTCCAGCGCCACCCTGAGCGCATGGCGATCGGGGACCTGGATCGCGAACCAGTCCTCCTCGGTTCCCGTGGGTTCGCAGATCGCCAGGTCATGGATTCCAAGTCCAACCGGGATGGCGGCGTTCTGCGAGTCGTTTTCCTCGAACCGATCCTCGTCGCATCGGAACACGCAGCGCGCGGAAACGCACACCTCTCCGTCCAGGGCGCAGTGATCGTCCGTGGTGCACGGTACGCATTCTCCCGTCCCCGGGTCGCAATGAAGCAGCAGTCCAGCGCAATCGGCCTCTGCCGAGCACCGTGTGGGGAGGCAGGAATAGTCCAGGCACGCCTGCCCGACCGGACAGTCCGTGTGCACCAGGCATCCGGGAAGGATGCAGGTGTCGCGCAGGCACACCCGGCCCGCTGCGCACTGGGCGTCCTGGCGGCAGCCCGTAACGCACCTGGAGTCCGCGCAGATGCTTCCCGCGAGACAATGGGAATCCAGGACGCATTCGGAGTCGATGCGGATGGACACCCGGCAGGATGCCCGGGTGCCCGAGTACCGGTAGACGCGCAGGAAGACGGGTCCGTCCGCCGATGCCGTGTACCGCAGATCCTCCTGGTCGGTGTATCCCGTCGAGTAGTCGAGCCGGTTGCCCGAAGCGTCTTCGAGCCTGGCATTGATATCCATCCGTGAATCCACGAATCCGAGAAGGACGTCGATCCTCTGCCCCGCGACCAGGTCCACCCGGAACCAGGTTTCCGGCCGGGTGGTCTGGCAGAGCACGAGGTCATGGATGCCCGGTCCGACCACCGCGGCAGTCTCCTTCGTGTGGTTCGTCTCCCAGGCGTCGGGTGGACAGTCCTCCTGGCAGGTCTCGGCCTGGCAGACCCCGGTCGTCGGACAGTCGAGGTCGTTCCCGCAACCGACGCAGCGCCCGTCGTGGCAGACCGGAATCCCCCCGCAGTCCGAGGCGACCGTGCAGGAGAGCGCGGACGATGTCATGGAGAGGTCATACAGGCGGATCAGGCCGCCATCCAGGGCCCCGCGAACGACCAACCGGTAGTCGCCCGCGTCGGCGGCACCCACGTCGTGAGTGATCCGCCATCCGTCGGACGTTCGAACTCCCGTGGCGACGGTTTCGTCCGGCGACGTGGCGCGGTGCAACAGGACCTCGGTTGCGCCCCGGTCCGGTGACGAGCGAACGTCGAAGACGTACCGGTTCAGTGCCTCCAGTCGAACCAGGAAATGGTCCTGCGCGCCGGCACCGCAAAGAGTCAGCCCGGAGACAAGGTCTCCTGCCGCCAGGGGCGTCGCGCTGGCGATGGTGTCATCCGGCTCGCGCGGGTCCTCGATGCATGACAGGCGGCATCGGCCGCTCTCGCAGGCGAACGAAGCCTCGTCTCCGCAGTCGGCCGGGGCGAGGCATTCGGCACATTGAGCCAGGCCCGCGTTGCACAGCGACCGGCTTGAATCACAGTCGAGTTGGCTTGAGCATGCAACCTCGATGCACTGGTATTCCTGGCAGACGGAGCCGTCAGGGCAGTCCTTGTGCTGGAGGCAGGCGGGCACGGCACAGGCTCCCTGAATGCAGGCAGTTCCGGCCTCGCATTCCCCGCAGGATCCGGTCCCGCAGACCGGGTCGGCACCGCAGACGACGCCTGAACAGTCAGGTACGCATCGGGGTTCGCAAGCGATTTCGAGATCGTATGCGCCCGCCGCACCATGGTACCCTTCGACGATCAGATACGACACGCCTCCGGGTCCCGCGTCGAAAGCCAGCGATTCCTCGAGGGTCGTTGCCGATCGCGCCAGGCAGGTGTTCGAATCGCACCCGCCGTCCAGCACCACGAGATCCAGGTCGGCACCACTTGATCGCAGGGTAACACGCACCGAAACCGGGGTCGCAGGCGACAGTGCGTAGACCTGTTCGCCCCCCGTCTCGTCCGAACCCAGGCAGCCGTACGAATTCGTGATGCTGGGCACGCCCGACGTGTCGCCGGAGGCAGTCTCTCCGCATGCGACTGCAATCGGGAAGAGGCACGACGGCAGGTGCCTGCAGGTTCCTTCCGCGCAGAAGGAGTCCTCTGGGCAGTCGCCACAGGACACCGGGCACAGCGGGTCCATCCCGCAGTGGCGTTCCGTGCAGTCGGGTGTGCACGAGACGCAGTCGCCGCCGTCACAGATCATCCCGGGTTCGCACTCCCCGCACGACACCTCCGGGCATGTGCTGGGTCCGCACACTCTTCCACCGCAGGAGTCCAGGCAGGCGGCACAGGTGCCCTCCTGGCAGTAACTTCCAGCCTCGCACGCCCCGCAGGTCAGCCCAGGGCATTCGGGATGCGGGCCGCAGGAGCGACCCAGGTCCTCGCAGGAGGATGTCGGGGCGCAGGACCAGGGACATTCCCCTGTCATGCCATCGGGAAGCGGGTCTTTGCGGCCGCAGTCGAAACGGCCCATCGAGGCATCGTATCCGCATGGCTGGACGTCGGCGGCCACGATCCCGTCGCAATCGAAGGAACGAGCCTCGCCCCCGGAACACCAGTGGAGTCGAGAGCCCTGGCAGCAACCGGACCAGCCGATCACCTCGCAGGCTGCATCCGCCCTGCACGCCCCTTCGTGGCAGGACTGCTCGGGAGGGCATTCGCCACAGGAAAGGCCGCAGACTGGGTCGGTGCCGCAGACCCGGTGTCCGCAATCGGGGACGCAGGCAGCAATGTCCAACCGGACCAGGAATGTGCCTGCATCGTCACCCGCCCTCCCGTCCACCACCAGGAATGCCGGTCCGGCGGGCAGCAGGGCCGCGAGCACCGCCGGCCGCCCGGATTCGCCCCGGGAGCACCCCAGTTCGGCACCGCTGCCGCAGTCGGAGTGGCGGAAGGAAAGGACGTGCCTCCATTCGGCTTCGACCACCGTCGCCGTCACGAAGGTGGGGCGATCGAGGGTGAACTGGTAGACGACGTCGGGCGCTCCGGCACCTCCGCAGCTTGCCGAAAGGTCATCCGCGGCGTTGCGCGAGTCTCCCGCGACGGCCCCCAGGGCGGCAGGCGTGACGAGGGTCGCCCCGATGCACGATTCGCCTCCTCCTTCGTGCACGCATCCGACCCGGGCATCGCAGCGGTCCGCGGTATCGGGATTGCCATCGTCGCAATCGGTCGCATGCCCGTCGAGGCACGATCCTGCGATGCAGGTCCCGCCCACCAGGCAACGATCGGTATCGCAAGGAGCCCCGTCCGACTTCGTTGCATGGCTGCACGTGCCGGAGGGGGCGTCGCAGATGTCGCCGGTACAGGGATTGCCATCGTCGCAGTCGACCAGCCGGCAGGCGCTCTGGAAGTTCACGAGGAGAGTGCTTGCACCCGCCCCGGAGGACCGTGCGTCAGCGATCAGGTAGTAGGTGCCGGCATCGAGCAGGCGTTCGGCCAGGACCGCGCCCTGGATACCGCTGACACAATCGACCTCGACCCCGTCATTGCAGCCCCCCCGCTTGAGGTAGAGCACGGGTCCCAGCCAGCCCGAGGCGGTCAGGGTCGCCGAGAACGTCGCTGGACGGTCGAGGATGAAACGGTGGACACGATCCGATCCGGCCGAAGCAGCACAAAGGGAGGAAGTGGAATCGGCACCGGCCCCGGAGAGGTTGACAGGAAGGGTTTGGCTGCCTTCGGACGCCGTGATCTCGACAGGGAGATCACAGGTCCCGCGGTCCGAGGAATGGATGCATCCCGAGGACGGATCGCACCAGTCGATGGTGTCCGGAATCCCGTCGTCGCAGGCAAGCGATACGGAGTTGATGCACGTTCCTGCCAGGCAGACATCTCCCTCGGTACATCGACTCCCGTCGTCGCACTCCGTGCCATCATCCAGTGTCGGCCAGAGGCATTGACCGGTCGCCGTGTCGCATTCGCCCGGACCGTGGCATGCATCCTCGACCGGGCAGATCACGGGATCGAATCCCTCGCAGGAACCTACGTGGCACAGGTCGACGCGGGTGCATGGGTCTCCATCGTCACACGACGACCCGTCGGGACGTTGCGGCTGCGTGCAGGTCCCGGTCGCCGGGCTGCAGATGCCCGGTTCGTGGCACGCATCGACCGGAGCGCAGGTGACGGGAGTTCCGGCGCGACATCCCAGGACGGGGTCGCAGACCTCCAGGCCGTTGCAGGCGTTCCCGTCACTGCAGTCTCCGGGTTCGTGACGGCATCCGTAGGCGGTTTCGCAGGAATCCGCGGTGCACGGGATGCCATCGTCGCAGTTCAAGGGAGGGTTTCGACATCCCGTGAACGGATCGCACACCTCCTCGGTGCAGGCGTTTCCATCGTCGCAAGCCGCGGCGCCGGTCACTTCGTGCACGCATCCATCGGGTTCCCGACAGAAGTCGCTCGTGCACGGGATACCGTCATCGCAGTCCAGCGTCTCAATGGCGTGACATTCGCCTTCCAGGCAGGTTGCTCCCGTCGTGCACGCAAGCCCGTCGTTGCATGGCACTCCGTCGGGGATCACGTAGGTTTCGCAGTGCCCCTCCTGCCCGCACACAGATTCCCGGCAAGGCCCGACGAGTCTCCCTTCGGAGCGTTCGTGCTCACGGCACTGCTCGTCGTTGTCGCAGGGAACGATGACCTGCCCATCCGCGCCAGCGAAGTCCTGCCTGTCTGCGCTTGCATCGACAGGGGAACCGGACGTCGAGCCGCACGCAACCACCCAGGCTCCCGCGAGAATCGCAACCGCTCTCCACAGATCTGTCGAAACCCGTCCAGGGCATGCCATCTCAACCTCGTTCAGGATTCGTTCCCCGTTTCCATGAACCATGATGAACGCCGAACCCGACGCAAACCCCCGGCGAATCGCCGGGAAGGCCTGCAGGGAAAGCCGATGGTCATCGTCGATGGATTCGACCCTAGTTCGCGACCTGAAGTCAACCTCCAAGTCGCCCGACCGAGAACCGATACCCTCGGAAGACGAAGAACTCGCACCCGCGAAACGACGGTGCTTGACCATCGACCGGCAGCCTTCCGTTTAGGCCGGCCTTGCGATTCCAGGCGCAGCCACGATCCGGTGACGGTTCAGGCGTTCGCGTACGAGATGGAAACCCGGTCGGGGAGAGCAGATTCGAACTGCCGACGTCCTGCTCCCAAAGCAGGTGCGCTACCAGGCTGCGCTACTCCCCGGGGTCAAGGCGGCGCGATTCTACCCGGCTCGAGGGTGCCGGACAAGGTGGACCGTCGAAGCGCGCCGGGATGTGCCGAAACTTCGCCTTGACACCCGGGACCGGATCGCGCTAGAAAGTGCCGCCTTTGTACCGACGCCCAGGTAGCTCAGTCGGTAGAGCAGGGGACTGAAAATCCCCGTGTCGGTGGTTCAATTCCGCCCCTGGGCACCCAGCAGACACACGAATTTCAAAGGAAACCCCGGCGGGGTCTCCCTGTGCCCGGTGAGGCTGGAACGGGCCGAAAACCGGCCGAAAAGCCACTCAAAGGGTAGCAAATCGGGTAGCAGCTTTCCCGGGGGCCCGGGGCTTTTGGTGGGCGTGCCTGGTCGGGGTGGCCGGCGAGGTCCCCGCCCGCATTAGACTTGGCGGATCCCGCGTCCGGCACTCCGCGCGGCCCGGGGAGGGCCGTTGGGGGGCTGCTACATGATCTGCTACATCCTCGAACAGCGGACCCATGTAGCAGGCGCACCGGAGAGCGATCCTGGGCTCGCCATTTGCCCCTTTTTTACCGTCCGACGACTCCAGGCTGGGTCCGGTTCCGTCCGGCGACGGTCCTGGTCGCCAAAGGGCCGTTCCCGCGCGTCAAGTGCGAATTCTTTGTTGGGACTGGACTGGCGGGGAGTTTCTGTCGCCGATCACGAGAAACCGCGTAAACCTGGACGTGCTGGCCGGTCGCTGTC
>CALJUR010000024.1 GCA_937975765.1 uncultured Myxococcales bacterium | reverse complement strand
AGCCTAGACCCTGACGCACTGCCGATCAAGTTTTAGCTTAACGCGTATGGGGCAGAGCCCCCGCTGGCCTCCGTTCCCGGAGGGGCGTCCCCGGGACCCGGCCTCCCCGGCAACGATCGTGGCTGCCACCAGGAGACGGGGGACGGGGCCCCCGACCTCCCCCACCAGGTAACGTGATTTCGTGGAGTTGCGTCACCAATAATGGTGACTGTCCCCGAATTGGGGATGGCGCCTACGCCTTGATGACCTTGGGATGCGGTTTGCGGTAGACGCCGCGCGTGTCGATGACCAGTTTCGCCCGGTCGGCCAGGCCCGCCCAGTCGATCCCGTCGTGGTCGGTCGCGACCAGCACCGCGTCGAACTCGCCCGCTCGCTCCAGCGGCGTGCTGGTGCGCCCCTCGAAGTGCCCGTGTTCCCGCGACTGCGGCACCACCGGGATGAACGGGTCGTGGTAGGCCACCTCCACGCCCTGCTGCTCCAGCAGTTCCCACAGCTTGTACGACGGCGACTCGCGCGCGTCGTCCACGTTCTTCTTGTAGGCCAGCCCCACCATCAGGATCCGCGCCCCCGCCAGGCCCCGGCCCCGCCGCGAGAACGCCTCCATCGTCTGCATCACCACCCAGTGCGGCATCGACGTGTTCACCTCGCCCGCCGTCTCGATGAAGCGCGACGCCACGTCATACTCCCGGGCCTTCCAGGTCAGGTAGAACGGGTCGATCGGGATGCAGTGCCCCCCCAGCCCCGGTCCCGGCGTGAACCGCATGAACCCGAACGGCTTCGTCGCCGCCGCGTCGATGACCTCCCACACGTCGATCCCCATCCGCGTGAAGACCACCTTCAGTTCGTTCACCAGCGCGATGTTCACCGCCCGGAAGGTGTTCTCCAGGATCTTCGCCGCCTCGGCCACCCGCGTGGACGACACCGGCACCACCCGCGCGATGACCCGCGAGTACAGCGTCACCGCGGCCTTCAGCGCGTACTCGCAGTCCGCGCCCACCACCTTCGGGATCGTCGCCGTCTCGAAGTCCGGGTTGTTCGGGTCCTCGCGCTCGGGGCTGTACGCCAGGAAGAAGTCCCGGTCCGCGACCAGCCCGCCGGCCTCCAGGATCGGCTTCATCACCTCGTCGGTCGTGCCCGGGTACGTCGTCGACTCCAGCACGATCAACTGGCCCTCCCGCACGTAGGGCACCAGGCTCTCGCACGAGCCCACCACGTAGGCCATGTCCGGTTCCCGGTTCGCGTTCAGCGGCGTCGGCACGCAGATCAGGATCGCGTCGCACTCCCGCGACCGCCCGAAGTCCGTCGTCGCCTCGAAGCCGCGGTCCAGGCAATCGCGAATCACCGCGTCCGGGATGTGCCGGATGTAGGTCTTCCCGGCCTGCAGTTTCGCGACCTTGGCCGCGTCCGTGTCCAGGCCGATGACCTTGACGCCCCGGCGCAGGAACGCCGCCGCCAGCGGCAGCCCCACGTACCCCAGGCCCAGCACGCCCACCACCGCCTCGCCGCGCTCGATGCGTCCCTGAAGGTCCATCGTCCCTCCTCGTCAGGCCGCGCCGCCCGTGTCCGGGTCCCGCAGCCCGATGTCCATCGCCGCCAGCATCGCCCGGATCCGCGCCGGGTCCGCCTCCCGCGCCCCCGCCACCAGGGCGTCCACCTGCCGCATCCACGCCTCGAAGTCCCGCAGCTCGGGCCTCGACACGAACACCTTGTCCACCGGGGTCGGCAGCACGCGGTCTTGGTCCAGCAGCAACTCCTCGAACAGCTTCTCGCCCGGCCGCAGCCCGGTGAAGGCGATCGGGATCTCCCCGTCCCGGAATCCCGACAGCCGGATCATGTCGCGCGCCAGGTCCACGATGCGGATCGGCGCGCCCATGTCCAGCACGAACACCTCGCCCTGCCGGCCGATCGTGCCCGCCTTCAGCACCAGTTGCGACGCCTCCGGGATCGTCATGAAGTACCGCACGACGTCGGGATGCGTGACCGTCACCGGCCCGCCGCGCGCGACCTGTTCGCGAAACACCGGGATGACCGAGCCGCGCGACCCCAGCACGTTGCCGAAGCGCACCGACGCGAACCGCGTCCCGTCCCCCTCCGCGGCCAGCCCGCGCACGATCAACTCGGCCACCCGCTTGGTCGCGCCCATCACCGACGTGGGGTGCACCGCCTTGTCGGTGGACAGCATCACGAAGGTCCGCGCGCCGTGCGCCCGCGCCGCTTCCGCCACGTTGCGGGTGCCCTGCACGTTGTTCTCGACCGCCTCGAACGGGTTCTCCTCCATCAGCGGCACGTGCTTGTAGGCCGCCGCGTGCAGCACGACCTCGGGCCGGTGCCGCGCGAACGCCCGGTCCAGCTTGTCCCGGGCCCGAACGTCCAGCACCACCGCCCCGGTCGCCAGCGACGGGCGCATCCACGCCAGTTCGCCCCGGACCTGGAACAGCGCGTTCTCGTCCTTGTCGATCAGCACCAGCAGGGCCGGGTCCAGCGCCGCGATCTGCCGGCACAGCTCGGACCCGATCGACCCGCCCGCGCCCGTCACCAGCACCCGCCGCCCGCCGTAGACCGGGCCCAGCAGCGGGTCGTCCTTCGCCAGTTCCTGCACCTCGCGGCCCAGCAGGTCCTCGATCGCCACGTCCCGCACGGCCGCGACCTGCGCCTGCCCCGAGATCAGTTGCGACGCCCCCGGCAGCACCAGCACCCGCACGCCGCGGGCGGCGCACCGCTGCATCACCTCGCGCTTCTTCTGCAGCGGCAGGTCCGCGATCGACAGCAGCGCCTTCGTGAAGGCCGTGCGCGCCTGCACCTCCTCCAGCCGGTCCAGCGCGCCCAGCACCTTGCGCCCCTCGATCTCGATGCCCTGCTTGTCGGCGTCGTCGTCCAGGAACCCCACCAGCGACAGGCCCAGCGCCGGCCGCAGCCGGATCTCGCGGGCGATGGCCCGGGCGTTGTCCCCGGCACCGATCACGACGGCCTTCTCGGACTCGACCGCCGCCGCCGGCGTCGCGGCCGTGGCCTCGTGCAGCCACCGCCGCAGGAAGCGCATGCCCACCATGCCCAGGAACGACAGCACGGCCTCCATCAGGATGATGCTGATGGGAACGCGGTAGTACGGGTTCTCGGGCGCCGCCAGCCGGAAGGCCAGCAGCACCAGCGTGACGGACGCGATCGACTTCGCGAACCGGCCCACCTCGTACAGCGACACGTACCGCCACAGCACCCGGTACACGCCGAAGACCAGGTTCATCGACAGCCGCGCCAGGACCGTGTACGGCAGCAGCACGATCAACTGCTTGCGGACCAGATCGGGCAGCGGGAAGTCGAACCGCAGGGCGTACGCCAGCGCGAAGGCGGCCGCCACCACGGACGCGTCCGCCAGCACCTGCACCGCCCGGCCGAACCGCCCGACCACCCGCATCGCGGCCATCAGCACGGTCGCCAGCAGGATGCGGACGTCCTCGACCATCCCCCGGCGCTGCAGGTACAGGTGGTTCAGGCGCAACTTGTGCGGCATGACCTCGCGGACGTAGGTCCCTTCCGGGTCCGCCGACCGGGCCAGCAGGGCGTTCTCGTCGAAATACGTGATCGAGGCATAGTCGGTGATGCCGGGCCGGACCGACAGCACCTCGCGCTGCTGCGCGTCGTACATCGCGACGTACTTCGGGACCTCGGGCCGCGGGCCGACCAGCGACATGTCGCCGGCGACCACGTTCCACAACTGGGGCAGTTCGTCGATCTTCGAGGCGCGCAGCAGGCGGCCCACCCGGGTGATCCGGGGGTCGCCGGACACCGTCAACTCGCCACCCAGGCGCGGGGCATCGGCCACCATCGTGCGGAACTTCAGCAGCCGGAACTCGCGGCCGTCCTTCCCGACGCGGACCTGCCGGAACAGCACCGGGCCGCGGCTGGTCACCCGGACCGCGATCGCGACGACCAGCAGCAGCGGCAGCAGGACCAGCAGGCCCAGCAGCGCGCACGCGACGTCGAAGGCCCGCTTGGTCATGCCGGGGAGGCCCCCGTCGTTGAAGCCGCGTCCAGGCTGTCCCGCACCGCCTCGATGACGCGGTCCACGTCCCCGTCCGTCATCCGCGGGTAGATCGGCAGCGACACGGAACGCAGGAACGAGGCGTACGCCGCCGGGAAGTCCTGCGGCTGCCAGCCGTAGCGCCCGCGCCAGTATGGGTGCAGGTGCAGCGGGATGAAGTGGACCGACGTGCCGACCCCGCGCGCCGTCATCGCCTGGATGAACCGGTCGCGGTCCGGCCCCCGCATCCGCAGCACGAACAGGTGCCACGCGTGCCGGTCGCCCTCCGGCGGCAGCGGCGGCAACTGCACCCGGTCGTCGCTCGCGAAGGCGTCCCGGTAGGCCCGCGCGATCGCCTCGCGCCGCTGCCACATCGCCTCGCACCGCGCCAGCTGGCCCAGGCCCAGCGCGGCCGCCGGGTCGGTCAGGTTGTACTTGAAGCCCGGCTCGACGACCTCGTAGAACCAGGCCGGGCGCTCGCTGACGTACCGGTCCCAGACGTCCCGGTTGATCCCGTGCAGCCGCATCACCTTCATGCGCGCCGCGACGCGTCCGTCGGCGGTCACGGCCATGCCGCCCTCGCCGGTGGTGATCGTCTTGGTCGCGTAGAACGAGAAGACGGTCGCGTCGCCGATGGTGCCGACCCTCCGGCCGCCCGAAGTGGCCGGCAGCGCGTGCGCCGCGTCCTCCACGATCCGCAGGCCGCGCGCCTTCGCGAGGGCCTCGAACGCCGCCATGTCGCAGGCCAGCCCGCCGAAGTGTACCGGCAGCAGCACCTTGACCCGCGCGGCCCTCGCCGGGTCCTCGCGATCCAGCCGGTCCAGCGCCTCCTCGACCCGGCGCGGCGACAGGTTCATCGTCGCCTCGTCGATGTCGGCCAGCAGCACCTCGCCGCCCAGGTAGCGCACCACCTCCGCGGTCGAGGTAAAGGTGTTCGGCGTCGTCACCACGACGTCGCCGGGCCCGACGCCCATCGCCTCCAGGGCCAGGTGCAGCCCGGACGTCGCCGAGTTGACCGCCACCGCGTGCGGCGCGCCCACGTACCGGGCGAACTCCTCCTCGAACCGCTTCGCCCGCGGCCCCGTGGTCACCCAGCCGCTGCGCAGCGCCTCCGCGACCGCGGCGATCTCGTCCTCGTGGATGTCCGGCAGCGCGAACGGCAGGAACCGGGGCGCCGTGCCCACCCGGGCGATCTCGCCGGAGCTGTCCCGCATCGCGCCCTCCGCCCGAAAAGCCCCTGGCCGCCACCCCGCGCCCGCGCCCCCCGGGATGCGCCGGTCCGATCCTAGCGAATCCGGGGGGACGACACCGCCTTCCCGACGGGATCTTCCTGCCCCGCCCCCGGCCGCACCGGCCGTCCTTCCCGCGCGGACCGGTAGATCGCCAGGATCAGTTCCAGCGACCTGCGCCCCTCGCGGCCGTCCGTGGACGGCGCCGCGCGGCCGCGCAGCACCTCGATCACGTTGCGGTAGTAGCCCGTGTGTCCGTGGCCGTACACGGTCGGCGGCGTGTACCCCGCCTCCAGCACCTCGCGATCCTCGTCCTGGTACCGGTCGAAGTCCCACTGCAGGATCCGGTTCAGGGCGATCCCGCCGACCCGCGCCGTCCCGCGCAGGCCCATCAGCGTGACCGACCCCTCCAGGTTCTTCGGGTACACCAGCATCGTCACGTTCAGCGTGGCGATGGCCCCGGACGCGAACCGCAGCACCGCCGCGCCCGTGTCCTCGGCCTCGATGCGCCGGCCCAGCGTCCCGGTCAGCGCCACGACCTCCTCGACCGGCCCGCCCAGCCACTGCGCCAGGTCCACGTAGTGCGACGCCTGGTTCATGAAGGCGCCGCCGTCCAGCGCCCACGTCCCCCGCCACGGGGCCTCGTCGTAGTACTCCTGCGGCCGCGTCCAGAAGACGTTGACCTGCATGAAGCACTGCCGCCCGAAGCGCCCCTTCTCCAGCGCCTGCCGCAGCAGCTCCACCGTCGGGTTCAGCCGGTTCTGCAGCACCGTGAACAGCCGCACGCCCTTCCGGTCGCACGTCTCGATCAGCCGGTCCACCCGCGGGAGGTCGATCCCGATGGGCTTCTCGGTGACCACGTGGAACCCGGCCTCGGCCGCCGCGGTGCCGTGCTGGGGATGCAGCCCGGACGGCGTGCACACGGACACCGCGTCGAAGCCGCCCGCCGCCAGCATCTCCGGCAGGCTCGCGAACCAGGGAACCCCTCCCGCCTTCTCGGCCGCCGCCTTCGCCCGTTCCGGCACCACGTCGCAGACCGCGGCCACCTCGGCCTCGTCCCGGTGGGCCGCCAGCGCATCCAGGTGGTACCCCGAGATCCGGCCGCACCCGGCGATCGCGAACCGTATCCGCCGTCCTTCCATCGCTCTCCTCGCGCGGGTCGGGGGGGCCCCCCAGGAAATCACGCCCGGAAGACGATCCGCTTGACCTGCACCAGCGGGATCCTCTGGTTGTCGCCGTCGTTCTGCAGCGTCGCCCACGCCTGGTCCACCTCGACCAGCGTCGCGCCCTCGGGCAGCCCGACCTCCAGCGTCCCGTCCGGCAGCAGCCGCACGTGCTTGCCGACCCCCGGCTTCAGCATCTCGGCCACGTTCCCGTCGACCGCGACCGCCTCGTCGCCCTTGTACCCCTTCTTGAACTCCTTGATGCCCTTGCCCAGGCCGGCCATGACCGCCGGGATCCGGCCGGCCCCGAACAGCAGCAGGATGATGACGATGATCAGGATCAGTTCGGTCGTTCCGATACCAAACATCGGGTCCTCCCCGGGCCCCGGCCCCCTGCCGGCCCGCTCACCACTTGATGTTCCCCAGCCCCTTCACCGCGTCCACCGCCCCCTTGGCCGTGTCGGTCAAGCCCTTCACCTGGTCGATGGCCTTCTTCGCCGTGTCCACCGACTGCTGCGGCTGCGACAGCACCTGGTCCGCCTTGGCCACGTAGTCGTCGGGCTTCGCCAGCGCGTCGTCCTGCGACTTCATCGCCTCGTCCAGCCGCTTGCCCGGGTCGTTGCCGTTCTTGTCCTTCTTCGAGAACGAGTGCCTGGACACCTTCTCGCCGTCCACCGTCTCGACACCGTCCGCCCACGACACGATCAGGTCCCACGGCGTGTCCCAGTCGATCGGCACCAGCCGCACGCGCGGGTGCCCCAGCAGCTTCATCAAAATGTAGGCCTGGACCTTGCTGTGGTCCTTGAACCACACGTGCGGCCGGTCGCGCGAATGCTTGTCGTCCCCGGCGACCTCCACCTTCCAGCCCAGCTTCGGGTTCTGGATCGTCTCGGCCAGCTTGTAGACGCTCTCTTCGCCCAGGTCCTTGTCCGCGGCCGGCATGCCGTTGAGGACCTTCACCTTCGCGTACCCGGTCGCCCGCTTGTATCCCGGCTCGTCGCGCATCCCGTCGAAGTCCTTGTCGGTCCGGGCTTTCTTCAGTTTCGCGATGGCGTCCGGCGTCGCCAGGTCGGCCAGCCGCATCAGGTACTCGACCGCGTCCGGCACGTCGCGCGCCAGCGCGTAGCTGCACGCCGCGTCATACAGCAGTTGCGAACTGGCCGGGTCCCGCGCCAGCGCGTCATTGAACACCTCGACCGCCGCCCGCCACTGCTTCTTCCCGTACAGCGCCATGCCCTTCTTGCGCAATTCCAGCGCCGCCTTCCGATCCTCCTCGGAGGCGGTCAGCGCCCGGTACTTCTTGCGCCGGGTCTCGACGGCCTTCTTCGGGGCGTTCGGATCCTCGGCCTCGGGCGCGAACCCCAGGCGCCCCAGCGCCGCCTTCGCCAGGTGCCGCGCCCCGGGGTCGCCTTCCCGGTACAGCCTCTGGAACGACGCCGCCGCGGACTGCCGCTTCGACTCGTCCAGCCGGGATACGTCGCGGTACGCCTCCCACAGGCCCGCGCACCTTTGCAGGTCGCCCAGCGGGGCCTCGTTCGGCGTCTGGAACAGCACCTCGCAGTTGCCCTTCTCGCGGTCCCAGGCCGGCTGCGCGGCCACGGATAAGGGGATCAGGGGGGTCGCGGCGCACGACAGGATCAGCAGGATGTTCCGGCCCACGTCGCACCCCCGTCAGGACGGAAGGATTCTACCCGAAAACCCGGGACCGCGACCGGCCACGCGGAACGGTGCAGTCAGGGAGCCTGCTTCGCGGGCTCGGCCAGCACGCGCTCGATCTCGTCCATCGTCTCCGCGAACAGGTCGAACGCGGCCTGCATCGCGTCCGGACGGGTCAGGTCCACCCCCGCCTTCTGCAGGGTCTGCACCGGGTAGTCGGACCCCCCGCTCTTCAGGAACGCCAGGTACGAGTCCACCGCGCCCTTCTCGCCTTGCAGGACCTTGCGGGACAGCGCGATCGACGAGATCAGGCCGGTCGCATACTGGTACACGTAGAAGTTGTAGTAGAAGTGCGGGATGTACGCCCACTCGTAGCCGTCGTCCGGCCCCATCGCGAAGCCCGGCCCGTAGTACTTGCGCACCAGGGTCCCGTAGATCTCCGCCATGCGCTCGGCCGTCAGCGCCCCCCCGCCCTCGATCTCGACGTGCAGCGCGCGTTCGAACTCGGCGAACAGGGTCTGCCGGAACACGGTCGTCCGCAGCCCCTCCAGGCGCCGGTTCAGCAGGTGCAGCCGCTCGTCGCGGGTCTTCGCCTCCTTCAGCAGGCGGTCCAGCAGCAGTTCCTCGTTGAACGTGGACGCGATCTCGGCCAGGAAGATGGGCGCGTCCGCGTTGACGAACTCCTGCGTGGTGTTGGCCAGGTGGAAGTGCAGCGCGTGGCCGAACTCGTGGGCCAGCGTGAAGGCGTCCTCCAGTTCGTCCATGTGGTTCAGGAAGACGATGGGGTGCTCGCGGTACGCCGCGTTGCAGTAGGCGCCGGGCTTCTTGCCGGCCGCCGGGTACACGTCCACCCAGCCCGACTTCGGGTCCAGCCCCTTCGACAGCACGTCCAGGTACGCCTTGCCCAGCGGCTTCAGCGCCTCCTTCACCTTCGCCACGGACTGCGGGTAGGTCATCGTCGCGCGCGACGACGGGAACATGGGCACGTACAGGTCGTAGTAGTGCACCGCGTCGACCTTCAGCAGCCGCTTCCGCAGGTCCACGTACCGGTGCAGGGTGCGCGAGAGGTTCTTCTCGGTCACCCGGATCAGCGTGTCGTAGACCGACGTCGGCACGCCGTTGTCGTCCACCGACGCCTCCAGCGCCGAACCGTACCCGCGCGCCCGGGCGATGAAGATGTTGGCCTTGACCGCCGCGTCCAGCGACGCCGCGTAGGAGCGCGCGTGGGCCTTCAGCGTGGCCAGGAACGCCGACACCGCCCCCTGGCGCACCTCGCGCACCGAGGACGACCGGAACCGCGGGAACGAGGCGAAGGTCAGCGCCTGCTCCACGCCCTGCTCGTCCTTGACGCGCGGGAAGGCGGTGTCCTCCTCCAGCGCGCCGTGGATGAACTGCGGCGCGGCCCTCAAGTCGCCCGACAGCGCCAGGATCCGCTCCTGGTCCTTCGTCAGCACGTGCGGGCGGCGGCGGACCAGGTCGTCCACGTAGTGGGCGTACTTCGTCATCCCCGGGTCCTGGGCCACGCGCGCCTTCAGCGTTTCCGGGTCCATCGCCAGCAGTTCGGGCTCGACCCACGCGGCGTCTCGCTCGAAGCGGGTGAACAGCGCCTGCGCGCGGTCGGTGCGGGCCTTCGCCTCGCCGATCGTGCGGTCCGTGGTGAAGTCCGCGTCGGCGAACACGGCCAGGCGCAGGACCTCGCGCTTCACGTCGAACACCTGGTCCAGGCACTGCCGCAGCGTGGCGGCGTCCTTCGACAGCGTCCCGGCGCACGGCGCCAGGGTTGCAAGGCGCGCCTCGGTCTTCGCGTAGGCCGCCTCCCAGGCCGCCGGGTCCGGGTACAGGTTCGCCAGGCTCCAGCGGTACTCGCCCGGGATGTCCGCCCGCTTCGCGTCGCCCTTCGGCGCGTATGCGGGCCAACCGGCCAGGGAATCGACGGGGGCCAGCAGCCCCGCGGCGCACAGGGCGCACCCGCAGGCCAGCAGCGGCCGGCGACCGTTCGAACGGATGGATGACATCGCTTCCTCCACAACCAGACCGGGGGATTCTATCCCACGTTGGCCCGAAGCCAAGGGCGCGATAGAATCGAGGCAGTCCCAACCCGGCTTGAGGGAGGCTTCCCATGCGGACCCGCACGCTGATCGTGCTCCTGGCGCTCCTGGTCCCGCTGCTGGCGGCCGGCTGCAAGAAGAAGGGCGGCAGCGGGAACATCAAGGGTTCGCTCAGCTACGAGGCCCGGTTCCCGAAGGTGACGGGCGGCTACCTGCAACTGGGCGGCCTGCAGACGCTGCCCGCGGTCGGCATGCTGGCCCTGGCGGTGGACGGCGACGGCACCCTGATCGGGTACCAGCAACTGGACGGCGACGGCAAGTACGACATCGACCCCGAGGTCGACCTGTCCGGCGACGAGACGATCTTGTTCACGACGATGTGGATGCCGGACGTCGAGGGCGACCGGGTGGACCTCGCCATCGCGATGGGTCCCGGCTACACCGCGGATCCCGGGTCCTTCCAGTCGTATCCCTGGACGTGGAACGCGGACGTGCCCAAGGACGGGGACGTCGGCGACCTGACCGTCACCGAGGAGCAGGGTTCCGGCGCGCTGTACCTGTTCCTGTTCACGGCGGCGGCGATGGAGACGGTGCTGTACGACCTGTGCGGCGGCAACGAGTCCTGCCTGCAGCCCCTGGCGGTGCTGTGGTACCCGGGTGCCGGCTGGTCCTGCGGCGCGTGCTACAGCCGGCAGACCGGGCAGTGGGTCGGCGAAAGCAACCCCCTGGCATTCGGGCAGTCGATCTTCGTCGGCGGCGAGTACGACGGGTCGTCCGCGTGGGGCTTCACGGTCATCCTGCACGAGTTCGGGCACTACGTGGCGGCGAACTACTCCCGCGACGACTCCCCCGGCGGCCCGCACGGCTTCGGCCAGTTGATCGCGCCGCCGTTCGCCTGGTCGGAGGGCTGGGCGTCCTTCTATTCCGTGTCCACCTTCAGCCGCTGGATCGGCGAGCCCTTCGCGATGTACTGGGACATCCAGGGGGGCCAGTCGCTGTGGATCGACTACGACGGGGCGACGTACTTCGGCGGCGACCTGATCCGGCCCGACCCCTACTACGGCATGGACCAGGATCTGGACGAGTCGTACGTGGCCAGCATGCTGTGGCACCTGTGGGACGGGAAGGACGTCCCCGAGGGCGCCGGCGGCGACGACGGCATGGCGCTGGGGACCGGGGCGGTGCTGACGGCGGTCGGGTCCGAGCGGTTCACGCAATGGAACCGCGGCGCGCAGGGGGCGGATTTCGTCGACTTCGTGGACGCCGCGATCTGCGGTGGCGCGAACCTCGACGCGATGAACCAGACCGTGGTGAACGTGCTGGGCTTCCCGTATGATGGCCAGCCCGGGTGCCCGTAGGTCCGGGGAGGAGGAAACCATGAGGATCATCCGTGTGGCGGCGTTCCTTGCGGCGATGGCGGCCGGCTCGGTGGCGGCGGCCCCCGCGACGACGACCCGGATGCAGGTGCCTTTGAAGATGGCCCTCCAGGGCGAGACGCAGGGCGACCGGACCGTGCTGACCGCGACGCTGACGGTGCAGGGGCGCCTTGCGGGCCGGCCGACGATGCGGGTGCTGCTGCCGATGGGGGCGACGCTGGTCGAGGGGACGGCCGTGGAGGAGGTGGACCTGCCCGAGGCCCCCGGAACCGTGGTGCGGCGCTACGTGGTCCGGGGCCTGCGCGGCGGCCAGGTGACGGTGACCGGGGCCCTGGTGACGCGTTCCGTCGGGGCGCACGCCATGGCTTCGTGGCCGCCGGTGTCGGAGGCCCCCAGGATGGCGGTCCCCCCGTCGGTCGCGATCCCGCCGACCCGCGTGGGCGGCATGCGCATCGAGCGCGCCATCCCGCTGGCCCCGGCCCGGAGGCAGCCCGAATGAGGAACCCCTTCGCGTCCCGGCTGGCCCCCTGGCCCACCGGGGTCCTGGACCCCTCCACCCGCGCACTGGTCGTGCTGGCGCATCCCGACGACGAGATGGCGTGCGGCGGCCTGGCCCAGCGCCTGCCCCCGACGTCGCGATTCCTGTGGCTGACCGACGGCGACGGGCTGGCCGAGGGCGCCGGCATGAGGCGCGCCGAGTACGGGGCGGCCCGGCGGCTGGAGAGCGAGGCCGCGATGGCCGCGATCGGCGTCGGCCCGGAGCGGCTGCGCTTCCTGGGCAACAGCGAGGTCGAGATCTACGACGCCTTCGCGCGATGCGCCGCGAACCCGTCGGCCCGGCACGAGGTGTTCGAGCAGGCCCGGGTGCTGGCGCGGCAGGTCGCGGCCGAGGTGCTGGCCTTCCGTCCCGACGCGGTCTTCACGCTGGCCTGGCAGGGGGCCCAGCCGGTGCACGACCTGCTGCACGTGCTGGTGCGCCGGGCGCTGGACCGGATGCCGGGCGCCCGGCTGTTCGAGATGCCCCTCTTCGACCCGTGGAGCCTGGTGCCGTTGCGCTTCGCGCCCTGGCATCCGGGCCCGATCCACGAACTGCGCCTGACCCCGGAGGAGGCCGCGGCGAAACGCCGCATGACCCGCTGCTGGACGTCCCAGGACGCGGTGCTGCGCCCGCTGACGGCGGCGATCACGGGGGCGGGCCGGCTGGCCGGGCTGGCGGGGAGGCGGTTCGACCTTGCCACCCTGCTGGCGGTCGAGCACTTCGCGCCGGTCCCGCGGGACCGCGACTACGTCCGCAGCCCGCACCGGCTGGAACTGCTGGACCACCCGCTGGACCGCTACCAGGGCCGGCGCATCACCCATTCGGGCAGCATCGCCCCGATCGTGCAGGCATTGTCTAATTAGGCATACCGGCGTATCCTTCGACCACTTTTCCCTCCGAGGAGGAATCGGATGAAGTCGAAGTCGTTCCGGTGGTTCGCGACCCTGGCGATCGCGGCCGCCCTGGTGGCCACCACGGCGTGCAAGAAGAAGGCCGACGAGGCCGCCACGAAGGGCCCCCTGAAGGCCGAGGTCGGGGCGGTCGCCCTGCCTGCCGGCGTGCTGGGCTTCGCGGGTGCGAAGTCGATGGACGACCTGACCGCCGCCGTGACCGGCATCGCCACGAAGTTCGCGCCCGAACTGGGCGCGATGATCGGCGCGCAGATCCCCGCCCTGCTGCAGGGCCAGGTCCTGGGCGTCAAGAACCTCTCCTGGATGGACACGCAGAAGCCGGTCAAGGTGGTCGTGCTGGACTACAAGACCTTCGCCAAGCCGCTGGTCATCCTGCTGCCCATCAAGACGAAGGACCTGCTGACGGCCGCGCTGCCGGACAACAAGGCCGCGGGCGCCCCGGACAACGAGACGAAGTACTCGGCGCCCAACGGCACCCCGGTCTTCCTGACCGTGCTGGGCGACTACGCCGCCTTCACGCTGGAGGAGAAGGCCTTCGGGACGGCCAAGGCGTTCCTGGAGGGCGACTTCGCGCGCTACACGTTCACCGAGGCCCTCGACATCCAGGTGTCGTCCGGCAACCTGCAGCAGGTCGCCGCGCCCGAACTGGCGAAGATGCAGGAGGGCCTGGCGCAGGAACTGTCCGGCGACTCGACGGCCCAGTTGATGCCCGGCATGGCCGATCTCCTCAAGAAGGAGATCGAGATGATGCTGGACGTCCTCAAGCAGACCCAGGTGCTGCGGCTGGTGCTGCAGTGGAACAACACCGACCTGGGCGTGGTGGCCTCGCTGAAGGTCGTCGAGGGCCAGGGCCTCGCGAAGTTCGCCGCCGACGCCTCGAACCGCAAGATGGAACTGTACAGGACGCTGCCCACCGACGCGTGGCTGCTGTTCGCCAGCAACGTGGACCCGAAGATCTTCGCCGGCTGGACCGAACTGGGCTTCGACTTCTGGTCGAAGTCGCTGCAGTTGACGCCCGAGGAGACCGCGAAACTGAAGGAACTGTCCGCCAAGGCGATGGAGGTGCAGACCGGCGACAGCGCGATGTACTTCGGCCGCGAGGGCGAGTTCCCGCTGCGCGTGCTGGCGGCCACCGCGGTCACCGACGGCGCCCAGGCGAAGGCCGTGACGTACGCTCTGTACAACATGCTGCTGTCCAAGGCCGGCACCGTGGTCGAGAAGAACGCCGGGCCGGAACTGAAGTCCCTGCCGAAGCTGGACTGGACCTCGGCCACCACCCTGATCGCCGGGCTGCAGCCGGTGCTGGGCGCCTCGGGCGTGACGATGGCGGTCAAGGAGGCGAAGCAGGGGGACCTGACCGCCGACGTGCTGGAGATCGGCGTGGACTACTCGAAGGTTCCGGGCGCGGGCAGCGCCGCCGAGATCGAGCGCGTCGCCAAGATGATCGGGAACAAGGTCACCGGCGCCCTGGCCTACGACAAGGCCCGCATGTACTTCGGGTTCGGCCGGGACTCCGTCGCGGACCTGGACCGCCTGTCCAAGGCCTCGGCCGGCCAGGCGTCGGCGCTGAACCCGGTGATCGATGCGGCCGGATTCCGGCCGTCCATGGCGCTGTGGATCTCCGTGGTGGACCTGCTGAAGGTGATCTCGTTCTTCGACGCGCAGACGGCCCAGAACCTGCCCGGCCTGGCCACCGCCAAGCCCGACGCCGGCCTGACGCTGGTGGTCGGCAGCCGCGGCCCGAACGTCGTGGACGCGCGCCTGGGCGTCCCGGTCGCCCGCATCGCGGAACTGCTGCCCCGGGCCGGCCAGGCCCCCGCCGGCGGCGCCCCGCTGGCCCCCGCCCCCCACCCGTAAATCGGGGACAGCCACCATTATTGACGACTCAACCTACCGGAATCCTTACACTCTTGCTGCGCCGAAACGGATATCCTGTGATTCCCGCTGGTTATCCAACCAATAATGGTGACTGTCCCTGAATTGGGGGGCGGGGTCAGGACTCGCCGCGCTCGGCCCAGCGCTCGCGCTGCCGGTACAGGGTGCGGCGGTTGATGCCCAGGATGCGGGCGGCGCGCTCCTTGTTGCCGCCGGTCTGCTGCAGCACGTGCAGGATGTACCGGCGCTCCACCTCGCGCAGAGGCGGCAGCGGGCCGTGCATCGGCCACGGGGCGGAGGGCGACTCGCTGGTCGACGGCGCGGGCAGGTCGTCCTCGTCGATCACGTCCGCATGCGTCAGCACCACCAGGCGCTCGACGATGTTCTCCAGTTCGCGGACGTTGCCCTCCCACGGCCGGCCGACCAGCGCGTCCATGGCCCGCGGCGTCAGGCGCTTGGGCGCGGACCCGGTCCGGGACGCGAAGGCCTTCAGGAAGTGGTCCACCAGCATCGGGATGTCCTCGACCCGCTCGGACAGCGAGGGCAGCCGGATCGGGATGACGCTGAGGCGATAGTACAGATCCTCCCGGAAGGTCCCGTCGCGCACCGCCGCCTTCAGGTCCCGGTGGGTGGCCACGATGATGCGGCAGTCCACGGGCGCGGACTTCGACGAGCCCACCGGCCGCACCTCGCGGTCCTGCAGCACGCGCAGCAGCTTGGCCTGCAGCGCCATGCCCATGTCGCCGATCTCGTCCAGGAACAGCGTGCCGCCCGAGGCCTCCGCGAACAGCCCGCGACGCGCGGTGTACGCCCCCGTGAAGGCGCCCCTCGCGTGCCCGAACAGTTCGCTCTCCAGCAGGCCCTCCGGGATCGCGCTGCAGTTCACCGGCACGAACGGGCCGTGCGCGCGCCGGCCGCCGAAATGGACCGCCCGCGCCACCAGTTCCTTGCCGGTGCCCGAATCGCCCAGGATCAGCACGTTGCTCATCGAGTCGGCGACCAGCTCGACCAGACGGAACACCTCGCGCATCGCCTTGCTGCGCCCGATCATCCGCTGGATGCCGAACCGGTCGCCCACCTCGCGCCGCAGCCTGCGGTTCTCCTGGACCAGGCGCCGCTGCTCGACCGCCTTCGCGACCAGCGCCTCCATCTCCCGCATCTTGAAGGGCTTGGTGACGAAGTAGAACGCGCCCGCCTTCATCGCCTCGATGGCGCGGTCGATGGACGCGAAGGCCGTCACGATGATGACCGGCAGGTCCGGGCGCTCGGCCTTGACGCCGTTCAGGACGTCCATGCCGTCGCCTTCCCGCATGCGCAGGTCGGTCACGACCACGTCGAAGTCGCCGGCCCGGATCTTGTCCAGCCCCTCGAAGCCGCCCCGGGCCCCGTCGGCGTCGTATCCGGACCGGGCCAGGAAGTCGACCAGCAGCTCGCACATCTCCTGCTCGTCGTCGATGACCAGCACGGAGGGCTTGCGCTCCCCTTCCGGCATCCCGTTTTCCCTCGGATCCTCCACGGGCACCCACCGAGACGGACGCGGCAGTCTACCACGACCGAGGCGGAATGTCCCGGGGTCCCGGAGGACGCGAAGGGGTCACAGGTCGGGCATGCCGACGGTGAACAGCAGCGTCTTGATGTCCTTGTCGGTGAAGCGGAAGCCGGCGCCGACGAAGTAGTCGCGGCCGCGCTGGTTGATGACGTCGTCCACGCCGGCGGTCACGAAGAAGACGTCGAACAGGGTGTACATTACCGACCCCTTCAGGCGCGGCCACTTGTCCGCCGAAAAGTCGAACACGTCCGCCGAGATCTTCAGCGCGTCCTTGAAGAACTCGACATCCATGCCCACGCCGCCGGTGTTCTCCATCAGGCCGAACCGGCCCGTCCAGAAGGCGTACCGCCGGGCGTACTCCAGCGTGAACTTGACCTGGTCGTCCTTCGTCTCGGTGATGCGCTCGGTGACGGCGCCGGGCAGGCGCGGGTCGTTGGTCAACGTCAGCCGCTCGGTCGTGGTGGTCTTGCCGCGCGGGTCGAAGACCAGTTCGATCAGGAAGTATTTCGTCTTGTCCGGCTGGATGCGCAGGGTCAGGTAGTTCTTCAGCGCGCGCTGGTACAGGTTGAACTCGCTGCGGAAGCCGATCTGGGTCTTCAGGTCCGACACCGACTTGACCAGCCCGCCGACGTCGTCGACGACGCCCTCGACCTTCTTCACGACCGTGTCGTCGTTGACCAGGCTGCCGATCGAGCCCTTCCCGTCGTCGATCTTCTTCGCGATGCTGGCCACCGCCAGCGTGGCCTCCTGCAGGTTCGTCAGCGACTGGTTCAGCCGGTCCAGGGTCTCGTCGATCCGGCTGACCCGCTGGTCCGACCCCGGCCCGTGCATCGCGTCCCTCAGGTCGCGCGTGATGGCCTCGATGTTCTTGATCGACGCCGCCAGGCTCTCGGCCGACGCCGTGCTGATGCGGGCCGCGTCCCGGCTGAACCGTTCCACGTTGGCGGCGATGCGGTCCAGTTGCCCGCCCTGCGCGCCGCCCGTTTCCTTCGCGACGAACCGCTGGACGTCCACCGCGACCTTCGCGATCGCCTCCGCGGACTTCGCGACGTCGTCCAGCACCCGGTCGATACGCTCGGCGCCCCTCTCGCCGCCCAGCTGGCCGGCCAGCGACCCGGTGATGACCTCGATGTTGTCCGCGATCTTCTGCGCCTTGCCGAACGTGTCCGCGGACTTCTCCAGCCGGTTCGCGATCGCCATCAGGCCGGCGTCGCCCACCACGTTCGGGATCGCGTCCCCCTCCTTCAGGTGCTCGCCCGCCGCGCCGGGGGTGATCTCCAGGTAGTAGTCGCCCAGCATCGTCGCGGCACGCCGCGTGATCGTGGCCGCGTGCACGATCGCGCCGCCCGGCCCCGGGATGCCCGCGAACAGCACGATGTCGTCCTTCATCCGGATCGTGACGCGGGCCTTGGTCAGGCCGCCCGGGAGCGTGACCAGTTCGATCGACTCCATGGTACCCACGGGGATTCCCGACACGGTCACCCGGCTGTAGGACGCCAGGCCGGACACGTCCTCGAAGTCCGCGTGCACCCGGAACCCTTCGCCCTTCTTGACCGTCGGCTGCTCGACCGTGCCGAACAGGACCACGAACGCGATCACGCCCCCGATCGCCACCAGGCCGACCAGCAGCGGTGCCCGGATGCGCTTGAACGTCATCCCGCCCCCTCCAGCGTCAGCGGGCCCGTGCCCGACAGGTAGATGAACCGCCGCACGACCTCGTTGCGGCTGTGGCGGACCTCGTCGGACGTCCCCTGCACCTCGACGCGCCCGTTGAACAGCATCGCCACCTTGTCCGCCATCCGGAAGGTGGACGCCATGTCGTGGCTGATGACCAGGGACGTGATCTTCAGGTGCTTCCGCGCCGTCAGGATCATGTCCTCGACGTTCTCGCACATGATCGGGTCCAGCCCCGTCATCGGCTCGTCGTAGATGACGATCCGAGGTTCCAGGATCGTGGCCCGGGCCAGCCCGACGCGCTTGCGCATGCCGCCGGACAGCTCGGCCGGGAACTTGTCCTCGACGTTGTGCAGGCCCAGCTGCTCCAGCCGTTCGAGCGCCTTCTCGCGCATCTTCGCATACGACAGCCGCGCGTGCTCCACCAGCGGGAACGTGACGTTCTCCAGCACCGTCATGCTGTCGAACAGCGCCGACTGCTGGAACAGCATCCCGAACTTGCGGCGCACCGCCGTCATCTGCCGCTCGGAGACCTGCGTGATGTCCTCGCCGTCGACCACGATCGACCCCTCGTCGGGACGCAGCAGTCCGATGACGTGCTTGACCAGCACGGACTTGCCGCAGCCGGAGGGACCGATGACCACCGTGATGCCGCCCTCCTCGACGTCCAGGTCCACGCCCTTCAGGACCGCGTGGTCCTCGAACGACTTCCGCAGCCCTCGGATGGACACGATCGGCGAACCCAAGACGCTCTCCCGCGCTGCCCAAGCGGCCCCGATTCTATCGCGACGCACCCCGCCAAGCCAACGCGCCGACGGACGGAAGTCGCGGCAGATCCCGTGGAAAGCAACCTTTCGTACCGGGGTTCGAGAAGGGAGAGGGACAGGAGAGACGGGGCGGTGGCCTAGCGCTTGCTGTACTGGAAGCGCTTGCGGGCGCCGGGCTGGCCGTACTTCTTGCGCTCCTTGGCGCGAGGGTCGCGGGTCAGCAGGCCGGCCTTCTTGATCGGGCTGCGCCACTCGTCGGTGTTCATCGCCGACAGGCAGCGGGCGATGCCGTGCCGCACCGCGCCGGCCTGGCCGGTCTCGCCGCCGCCGCGAACCGTCGCGATCACGTCGAAGGCCTCGGCCTGCTCGATGATCGTCAGGGGCTGGCGGACCATCACCACGTGGTTCGGGCGATGGAAGTAGTCGGAGACCTCCCGGCCGTTCACGGTGATCTTGCCGGTGCCGGGCACCAGCTTGACGCGCGCGGCGGCTTCCTTCCGACGGCCGGTGGACAGGGGGGACGGGTTCACTTCCGACATGGTGTCCTCGCTCAAACCTTGGTGATGTCCAGGACTTCGGGCTTCTGGGCCTCGTGCGGATGCTCCGCGCCCCGGTAGATCTTCAGCTTGCGCAGCATCGCGTTGCCCAGCGCGCCGCGGGGCAGCATGCCGCGGACCGCCTTCCACATCATGTACTCGGGCTTCGTCTCCATCATGTGGCGCAGCGTGCGCTCGCGGAGGTTGCCCAGGTACGTGGTGTGCCAGCGCCACAACTGCCGGTCCAGCTTGTTGCCGGTCAGCAGCGCCTTGTCGGCGTTGACCACGATGACGAAGTCGCCCACGTCCGCGTGCGGCGTATACTCCGGCTTGGTCTTGCCACGCAGGATCATCGCGATACGGGCGGCCGCGCGACCCAGGGGCACGCCGTCCATATCGACGGTGAACCAGCGCTTGGTCACGTCACCCGTCGAAAAACTCTGAGTCGCCATGGTCCCTGACCTCGCGTTCCAAACAACAGGGCGCCTCTTGTACCCGAATCCGGAAGAGGAGTCAAGTGTCGTCCCGAGATTCCGTCGGGCCTTTCCCTCCGGCGGGGATCGGCAGTCCCTGGAGGACGGCCACCGCGGTCTCGTACCGGTCGAAGGGCGGCATCAGGTACAGGCCCTGCACCCGCGGCAGGAAGGCCTGCGCCATCTCGCGCGCGATCCCCACCCCTTCCTCGCGCCCCGACGGCCCGCCGCCGGCCCGTTCCATCCGCTGGCGGATCGGGGCCGGGATGCGCATTCCCGGCACCTCGTTGTGCAGGAACTCGGCGTTGCGGAACGACGCCAGCGGCAGCAGGCCCATCAGGATCGGCACGCGGATCCCGGCGACGCGATGCAGGAAGCGATCCATCACCTCGGGGTCGAAGACCGGCTGGGTCATCACGTACTCGGCGCCCGCGTCCACCTTGCGGCGCAACCGCTCGACCTCGCGGTCCAGGTCCAGGGCCCCGGGCTCGGCGCCGCATCCCTTCACGAAGGCGGTCGGCGACGGGATCCTGCGTCCCGACGGCTCGATCCCGCGGTTCAGGTTGCCCACCAGCCGCAGCAGCCCGATCGAGTCCAGGTCGTACACCGTCGTGGCGCTGGGATAGTCGCCCAGCTTCGCCGGGTCGCCGGTGATGATCAGCAGGTCCCGCAGCCCCAGGGCGTGGGCCCCCAGCAGGTCCGACTGCAGCCCCAGCAGGTTCCGGTCCCGGCAGGTGACGTGCAGGATGGGTTCGATGTCCACCTCGCGCCGCAGCAGGACCGCCAGCGACAAGGGCGACATCCGGACGGTGGCCCGCGGCCCGTCGGCGATGTTCACGAACCGGACGCCGGCCTCCTTCAGGAGCCTTGCGCCCTCCAGCGCCTTCGCGGGGTCGATGCCGGGCGGGGGATCGACCTCGACGCTGACCACGAAGCCCTCGGCCAGGGCCTTCCCCAGCCCCGACCGCTCGGCCATCGGCACGGTGGCCGGCCCCTGCGCGACGCCTTCGACCTCCCCGGCGGGAGCCTCGGCGACGTGGATGCGACCGCCGCTGACCATGCGGACCTCGGCCGCGATCTGCCGGATGTGCTCGGGACCCGTGCCGCAGCACCCTCCCACCGCGCGGACGCCGTTCGCGATGCAGCGCCTGGCGTACTCCCCGAAGTACTCGGGGGTCGTCATGTACAGGACGCGCCCCTCGACGCGGCGCGGCAGGCCCGCGTTCGGCTGGACCAGCACCGGGCGCCCGGCGCCCAGCATCCGGCGTCCCACGTCGGCCAGGATGGACGGGCCCTCGCCGCAGTTGGCGCCGACCACGTCGGCCCCCGAGCGGGCCAGCAGCGCGGCCGCCTTCTCGGGCGTCAGGCCGTCGCCGGTCAGCCGGTCCGGGTCGAAGACCATCGTCGCGAACAGCGGCACGTCCCCCAGGGCCCGCACCGTCTCCAGGGCCACCTGCATCTCCAGCGGGCTGCGGAACGTCTCCAGCACGATCGCGTCGACGCCGGCCTCCAGCATCGCCAGCGCGGCCTCGCGGATGGCCTCCCGGATGGGGTCCAGCGTCGGCGGGTCCCACGGGTCGGCGATCAGGCCCGTCGGCCCGATCGAGCCCGCCACGAACGCCCGGTCGCCGGCCACGCCCTTCGCCAGCCGCACGCCCGCGGCGATGATCTCGCCCACCTTGCCTTCCAGCCCGAACCGCGCCAGCCGGGCGGCGTTCGCGCCGAAGGTGTTCGTCGTCAGGACGTTCGCACCGGCCACGAGGTAGTCCTCGTGCACCTTCACGACCATGTCGGGGCGGGAGAGGTTCAGTTCGTCGAAGTTGCGGTTGATGAACACCCCGCGGCTGTACAGCAGGGTCCCCATCGCGCCGTCGAACACGATCGGGCCTTCGGCCAGGCGATCCAGCAGCGGTCCGGGCATCGGGCCTCCCAGGGGTGCGCCGGAACGGTTCCGGGCGCGGCGAATTATGGGTCAGCGGGACCCGGGGGTCAAACCCGGGGGCCGTCCGGGATACAATCCCCGCCATTGTCGTTTACCACCCAAACCGTGACTGAGGTTCGCTACGGTTTGATCCGCATCAAGGTGGCACAGGACTGAATATCCACGTGGTCTTGCGGTCTGGAACGGAACCCAGCCAGGCTGAACGTCAATTTGGAAATCCAGCCGTGGATCTCGCGATGTTCACCAATCAAAATGGAAAACCGGAAGAACCGACGAGCGGGTTTTCAAACCAAGCGGCGAGTGCCTTCAAGCGGCTTCAACGCTGGGGAAGGGCCGTGTTGCCCTGGATCAGGGCGTCTTCGTCCTTCTGGCGCAGCGTCTGGGCGTACCGGCAGACCGAAGCGATGCCGATCGGGTAGCCGGCAGCGCCGAGATGGGAAGCGATCTCCCTGTACGTCAGGCCGGAACGAAGGGCCTGGTCGATAAAGACCTTCGTCGCGGGCGGGAACTCGTCCACGCGGAAGTGCTTTCGGCGCGGCACGCGATCGGGAACCGAGGTGACGTGGGCGAGTTGCTTCGCTCGCTGGTCCACGCGACGCGCGTGAAGCCAGTACCTGCAGATCGACGAAATAGGGACGTAGCAATCCCACGCACGAGTCGCTTCGGACACATCGCGATAGGTCCGCCCCGACTCGAGCATCTTGCGAATCTTCACCAGGTACCTGGCGGGAATCCGGTCCAGCGCGAAGTGGCGTCGACGCGGCATCGGGAAGATCTTCGCTTCCTTGTTCGGCATGAAATCCCGACCCATCGCAGGACAAATCGAGACTAGACGAAAGACTGGAAATCAGGACTAGGGCTTCGACGACCCGGTACGGATCGCCTCGTCAAGCGACGCCAGGTCAGGAAGGCCGCGAACGGCATCGACCAGGTGCAGGCGGAAGTAGATCTCGGTCTCGTGCTGGGCGGTCGATAGCGAGGAGAGGTCACGATCCTGCGGAAGATAGGCCTGGACGGTCAGCCTAGCCAGATCAGTCTTCGCGGCATCCATGGGATTCGGCAGCGGCCGGCTGCGGACGAGCTGGTCCAGGCCGTCGCAACTGTCGCGCAGCATGATGCGCAGCAGCCAGCGTTCGCGTTCCTCTGCCTTCGGCCACCAGTCTTTCAGGTACGCAACCAGGTCCTTGTACCGCCAGTCCTTCAGACCCTTCCCCGGCTTTGGGTCGGTGAGCAGATCGGCCATCGCCTGGGCCATCTCCGTGCCGACCGCCTTGGCCCTGGCATCGGCCTGCTTGGCGTGCGCAGCCGAATCGACGCCGCGCTTGTCACGCACCCACTCGCGGAACCCGGGCACGAACCCGCGGAAGAACACCCACGCAGCGGTGATACGGGTGGGGTTGGTGCCTGACCAGGTTGCAGCCAGGTACTCCAACAACTCCGCCAACCTTGGGTCATCGGGCATCCGGACGGCAGGAACCCGCTCCGCCGCCTCGAGCATCGGTTCGGTTCCGTCCCGCAGCCACTCCTCGCGAACGCCGAATCGCAGGGTGATGGCCTTCAACAGATGGTCGGATGGCCGGTTCTCGCCGCTTTTCAGGCGCGAAAGGTGCGCGTCGGAGATGCCAAGCTCTCGCGATAGAGCGGTTGCTGTCATCCCTGCGAATTTCTGAACGGCACGAATTCGCTCAGGGAAAGTGGTCATTCTGACTCACGCAAAAATAAATCTTGACAGATTTTGCCCCACGCAAATATCATTTCTGCCAGCGGACCTGAGGTCCGACTGACAACGGAGGTTCCCATGAACGATCACGAAGCCCGTTTTCTCAAGTTCCAAGAGGTTGCCAGCGAGATCATCGGCAACTCGCCGGCCAGCACGCCTGGAACGCAGGTCTCCCGCATCCAGGCTCTCCTGGCTTGTCTCTACCTCCTCGGCCTGAACATGCAGGACATCGCCACCGCCTGCGGCGTGACGAAGCAGGCGGTCTCCCTGGCACTGCGGGGGGACCGCTCGTTCCGCATCGAGTCCTACCTGTCCAGCCTAGTGAACCTGACTCCCGACCTGATCTTCGACCGCATCCCGCGGGCGCGGCGAATCAAGCGGTCCAAGGACGGGCCAGAAGATCTCTACGCGCTGATCACCAGCCGACCGACCCTGCGCGACCGCCGCACTACGGACAAGGATAGCCGGACCTACCGGGAAGGCAATGCCAGCGAGCCCGCGAAGAATCGAACTCGCGGTCGCAGGGCCCAGGGCACCAAGGTCGGAAGCCGCAGCGCGGCGTGAGGAGGGGGCCATGGACACATGCCTGGTTCCCTTCCGGCATCAGACTGCCGATGGCGCCGTGGCTCTGAAGGAAGCCTGTTGGCTGAATGGCAAGCCCTACTTCACGCGCAGGGCCATCGGTGAGTGGCTGGAATACCGAGACGGGCAGCACGGCGTCGACGACATCGTCCAGCGCAATCCCCACATCCGGCAGTTCTCAGTACCCCTCAAACTGCGGGGTACTGACGGCAAGAACTACGAGCACGAAGTCTACGACCCGATCGGCCTGCAACTGATCGTCTTCGAGAGCCGGCAGCCGAAGGCCATCCAGTTCAAGGTGATGGTGGCGCACCTGGTCGCGGCGTTCATGCGCGGCGAGCTGCGGCCCACGAACACCCTGTCGGTCGCCACTCTCCAGATCACCGACGGCCTGAACGCCATCGCCGCCATGCCCTGGGGCGGCCGTTCTCGGGCCATGGCCGAACTGGGCGAGGCGTCTGGCCTCTCCAGGGGCACGCTGTACCGGCGCAAGAAGCAGGACCCGGCCGTCGCATTCCGCCCGAAGGGGAAGCACGCAACGCCATTCACGCCTCGCCCGGCTGACGTCGAACGCCGTGCCCGCGTCGAGGCTGCCCTGGACGAGGGGAACCGCATCGCGGTCGGCACGAACGGTGCCGCGGCCGCCGCAGGCGACGTGGCCCCGCTGGCGAACCAGTGGACCAAGGCGTTCGACAGCATCGACCATCCCTCGGCCAATGCGACCCGGTTCAACTTCACCATCGCGGCCAACGAGTGCAACGGGATGGTCATCCGCGAGTTCGGCCTGCTGCTGGTCGACGGGGAGACCACGGTGCTGTTCTCCCGGAAGGGCGAGAAGTCGATCGAGAAGACCGACTCGTTCGCCATCGCAGGCCGCTGGACCATCACCATCAACTAGGGGTTCCTGATGGCGAACCTGACCGAAAGCGAGCTGTGGAGCGCAGGGGTCACTCAGATCGAGGCCGAGGACTTCGTCCAGGGCGCCAGCGATGCCGGCCCCGGCATCGACAACCAGCCGCACATCGACCTCGCCAACCGCACCCTGTGGCTCCGGTCCAGGCTGAACGCGCAGACCCAGGTGATGGACGTCATCGACAACGCCGGCGACCGCAGCCGGATGGTATGGGTCCCTCGCTTCCGTGTCGCGGCCGGCTCGCTGGGTACGGGGCGACCGTCGCGCGACCTGCGGCTCGGCGGGTTCCTCGTCGACCAGTGCCACGCGCAGCTGCTGAGCGGTACGAAGGCGGTCTCGTCTCCGGGCAGCCTGCCCGCGGTCAGCCTGACGCCGACCCTGGCCACGTCGGCCTCGATCGCGCGCGAGGTCGGCACCCGCACGGCGCACCTGCTGACGCAGGCCGAATGGGGGCACCTGGCCTGGCTGGTCGAGGTCCTCGGGCACGAACTGCACGGCAACCTGCTGCAGGGGCGTGATCCGCGCGACCCGGATGCGTGGGAGTATTTCGGCACTCCCGGGCGCCCGGACATCGCTGTTGCCGGCGCCACGGGCCCGCTGTCCTGGGCGCACAACGGCCTCGCGTCGGGCGTCTGGGACCTCCTCGGGAACGCCGGTCACATGCTGGGCGGGTTCGCATACAACCTGGGCTGCCTGGAGGTGCGGTACCTCGGGACGCTGGCCCAGGCGATCGACGATGCGGATACCGACTTCGTGATCGAAGATGCCGCCGGACTGTATCCTCCCGCCCTGGGGTTCGAAAGGTGGGAGGAGGAGAACGGCCTGTTGTACCTGTCCACCTTCGTCGAGGGGCAGGGGTTCCTGATCGAGCGCATGGTGTACCAGGAACGGGTCGCGGTCTCGGGACATCCCGAGCAGAACACATTCGTGTCTTGCCAGCGTGGCGCCTACGGATCTACGCCGCGCGCCTGGGGCCAGGGGCAGGTCGTGTGGTGCATGAAGCATCACTGCATCGTTCCGGGCGGGTACGCCGGGTACGTGCTGAACTCGGGCCTCGACAACACCACGCCCGGCCAGGCAACGTTCCAGTACGGGATGAAGTGGCTGACCCATGGCACGCGCGATGGCGTCCCCACTGCTGGACAGGTGCTGTGCTGCGAAAGCGAGGACCTGCTCATCGACGTGGTCGCCGGCGACCAGATCACCGTGACCCGCGGGCATAACGGCACCACGATCGCCGCGCATGCCCTCGGGGCTGGCGTGGTGGCGTATCCTCCTGCGAGCAAGATGACCAGGACCCAGCAGGGGACTGTGAATGGATTCGCCACTGGGGCCATACGAACGCATGCCGACCTGGAGGAACTGTACATTCCTGCCGACACGTATCCGACCGCCGGTCCGAATCAGCCCGGTCCCGATCGCCGGATGCTGATGGATCTCAAGAGCGGAATCGCGGTGCGCGGTGAACTGATGATCTATGCGTCGCCCACGGATCTGATGGCGCTTTCCGTAGTCCCTGAGGCGCAATGCGAAAGCGAATACATCGGCTTCCGGACCGCCTTGACCCTGGCCGATGTCGAGTACGGGGGCGCATAGCATAGGTGCTATGGCAATCCGCCCGACTCGCCACCCCGCAGTGTTCTATGAAGGCATGATGAACAGCGGTTCAAGGGACGCTCAACCCAATTCTTGACCGGGCCGGTCAGTTTCATTTTGCCTGTGGAACTTTCTCATTTTCGCTGGCACGCTACAGCCATGAGGACCGACGCAAGGGCGGGGGGCAGGGCCCCCGCCCTACAGGGCGTGCAATCCACGCCATGAGGGACGACGCGAAGGCGGGGGACGGGGCCCCCGCCCTGCAGGACGTGGAATCCAGGCCACGAAGGACGACGCGATGCCGAGGGGCGAACGGATCGTGGGGCTGACGCTGGGGGACCCGGCCGGCGTGGGCCCGGAACTGGCGGGGGTGGCCCTGGCCCTGGTGCCCGGGGCGGTCCCGGTGCGGATCTACGGGCCGGACGCGCTGGCCGGGCCGCTGGCGGCCGCGCACCCGGGGTGCGAGGCGGTGCCGACATCGGCGGGCCTCCTCGGCGTACTTCCCGGGCAATACACCACCGCCTCCGGGGACGCCTCGCTGCGGGCGCTGCAGGCCGCCGCGGCGGACCTGGCCGCGGGTCGCATCGCCGCGCTGGTCACCGGCCCCATCGACAAGCACGCCCTGTCCGACGCCGGCCTCGCCTTCCCGGGGCAGACCGAACTCGTGGCCTCAGCCTGCGGCGTGCGGCGGTTCGCGATGATGCTGGCCGGGCCGCGCCTGCGCGTGGTGCTGGCCACGACGCACCTCGCCCTGCGGGACGTCCCGGCCGCGATCACGGAGGACGCCGTCTTCGACGCGGCCGACCTGGCGGCGGCGCACCTGCGGGACCGCGAGGGGATCGCCGCCCCCCGCATCGCCGTGCTGGCGCTGAACCCGCACGCCTCGGACGGCGGCCGGTTCGGCGACGAGGAGGCCCGGATCCTGGCGCCCGCCGTCGCCCGGCTGCGTCAGGCCGGAATCGACGCCACCGGCCCGCTGCCGGCCGACACCGCCTTCCACCGCGCCGTCGGGGGCGCCTTCGACGCCGTCGTGGCGATGTACCACGACCAGGGCCTCGGCCCCCTGAAGCTGCTGCACTTCACGTCGGCCATCAACGTCACCCTGGGCCTCCCCCGGGTGCGCTGCTCGCCCGACCACGGTCCTGCCTTCGACCTCGCCGGCACCCGCCGCGCCGACCCCGGCAGCATGGCGGAAGCCCTGCGCTTCGCCCGCCGCTGCGCCTGACCCTTGCGCCACGCGCTCCCAAGGGCTTCGAATCGCCGCCCGGGGGGCGTTCCCCCGGCCCCCCCTTCGCCACCCCGATCCACCACGCCGGCCGGGCCGGAGTCTTCCCCCTGCTTCGCGGGGGCCCCCGGCCTCCAGCCCGGCCTCGAAGCCCCGGCAACACGGTTCGTCCGCCACAGGGTCAGCCCCAGGGTCAGCAGAACAGTGGAACAGCCATCCAGCGGAACTCAAGGTAGCGACCTGCAACACCGGGCGCCGATGAAGACGACGTCGTCGTCGGGGCCGTCGTCGACGCGATTGGACGCCCGCAGGTCGACCGCGTAGTAGTCGAAACCCCCGCCCCGGATGACGCGGGCGGCGCCGTCATGTGTCGTGCACGCCGTACGCGCCTTCCCATCCAGCGGCGCCCCGCTGTCATATGTGGACTGGTAGCAGTCCTCCACCCACTCCCACACGTTCCCCGACAGGTCCAGAGCCCCGTACGGACTCGCGCCCTTCTCGAACTGCCCTGCCGGCGCCGTGTCCGCATACCAGTCGTCGTACCCGGTGATGACCGTCCAACTCGTGTGTACCGTCTTCGCCGTGTCGTCCGCGAAGTTCCCCACCGGTCCCCCGTACTTCGTCTGCGCCGACAGCGGATCCTCGTCCCCCCACGGGTATACCCGCCCGTCCGTCCCGCGCGCCGCCTTCTCCCACTCCGACTCGCTGCACAACCGCTTCCCCGCCCAGGTACAGAAGACACGGGCCTGATACCAATCGATGCAGTTCACAGGGTGCTGGCCCCTCCCCGACACACCCCAGTTGCACTCGCCATGACCGGATGGCGTCTCGCATCGTCCCTGATCCACGCAGGCCCGGTAGGCGGCAACCGTCACCTCGTACTGGTCGATGAAGAATCCCGGCACGTTCACGTTGTGGCTTGGGCACTCGTCCGAATCGGGGCAGGAACAGGAACTATCCTTCTCTTCGTTGCACCCCATCCGGAACGTCCCATTCGGGACTTTCACCATTGGCACGACCGCGTCCTCGGGCAGGCATATCCCCTGGTACAGGGAGCGATAGATTTCGTCCGCAGGCTGGCACTTCCACCCCGCCGCGCACGTCTCCGGACCGGCAGGGTCGCACGCGAACCGAACCCCGTCCATCGGGTCGGAACAACCTAAGGCCGACACCAGCACCGCGGCCACGAAGGCCGCACAGACCCGGCGGAATCCATCCTTCATGCCTCCCGACCCCGAAAGGGTTGCCGCCGGATTGTACCTCCACCCCGGCCGGGACATCGACCCTCCAAGCCTCGTGGGGTCCGGCGGGGAGGCCGCCGGAGCGACCTGGCCTCCCGCCCGAAGTGGAGCGAGGGCCTGAACCGCAGCCGGAGCGTCAAGCCGCGACCCGCGCGGGCGGCGGTGGCGAACATCACCGGCCTCCGAAACCAGGGCCCGTCGCGGTCGCGGCAGCTCCGGCGGAGGCGAAGGCCCCGCTCCACTCGGGAAGGGGC
>CALJUR010000023.1 GCA_937975765.1 uncultured Myxococcales bacterium | reverse complement strand
ATACAACTCCCGACGACCATGTCTCGATTTCTACGGATCTGGAGGTTCAGCGACAGCGGACTACCAGATTGCACGTCTGACTGTGAACTCATACGATCCAGGGTTCGGATGTACCGGAAGTAATCTTTGCTTTGCATACGGAGGAAAGGAACTGGGAATCCACGGGCTGCCGTTTCGGAGGTACTGGAAGTCCACCGTCAGTGTCAGCGACAATCAGAGTGGCGGGGCGAACGAGTGCGATATGACGGATGTTGGATGCTGGCGGGTCTTCGACGAGACCGAGTGCAACATCGGCAACTATTGGCCGGGTTACTGAGGAACACGAAGGGGCGACGCACGGCATCATGGAAGACATGCCTTGGAAATACCCCAAAAGCCGGTGCTGCGTTCATTACCCCTTGAAGGACGATATCTGACCCGGTACGAGGAGTGTCATGTCGGATCCTGACCCCAAGCCTTCACCAGCCGAACTCCAGGAAGCCATGCGGGGGGTGCGTTCCCGCCTCCTCTGCAAGTATCCTGGGGTGCCGTCTCCCATGATCGAGGACGCGGTGTCCGACGCAATGGTGGAGTGGATGGAACGGGGCGACGCGTCGGGGGCCGAGGCATTGGACAGGTTCCTGCCGCATCGCGCCGAGTGGAGGCTCCAGGACGCGCTGAGAAGGGGCCGGCACCTCGAGTCCTTTCCGGCGGGGGCGCCGGAGCCCGCTGCATTGTCGGGAGTTCCATTGGATCGCCAAGTGGAACTGGCGGAAGTGCTGAGACATCTGGAAGCCCTTCCCAAGACCCGGCGAACCCGGACCGTCGTTCGCCTGCGGCTGCTGGGGATGGACTTTTCCGGGATCGCAAGAACGGTGGGCATAAGCATTCGAAACGCGCGACAGAAGTGGTTCCGGATTCTCCGCAGACTGAGGAGCGTCTTCCGGTAGCTCCGTCGATTCGCTGTTTCCAGGTTCAGACCGCCGCACGGATCTGTCCGTCCGCGACGCTGAGGACGCCCTTCAACGCGCGGATCGGTCGGCTTGCCGCACCTGGTGGGCGAAGGCCTCCAGGCGGTTGACGTTGTGGATGGACTGGAGGCCCTCGTAGACCAGGGTGCAGGTGGCGATGCCGTCGTGGTCCCGGCGCATGGCGGGCAGCAGGGCGGCGGTGACGGTGCCCAGCATGCAGTTGTGGCACATGGCGTTGATGACGCCGGTGGCGCCGGCCTGCCGCAGCTCCTCGACGCGGGACAGGTTCAGGGACAGGGCCTTGTCGATCCAGTGGCTGGCGTAGGTGCCGGCGACCCGGGAGACGTCGGGATACTGGCGCTCCTGGGGGGTGCGCAGGGTTTCGGGGAAGTGGCGGTCGATCAGGTGGCGCAGCCCGGCCACGCCCGGGATCGCGGCGCGCGCGGCGGTCCCGGCGACGACCTGGCCGCGGCGGATCATCTCCTGGTGCAGCTGTTCCGCGCCCAGCAGCGACACGTCCACCAGGCTGCACGACGGCCACACCTCGAAGCCTGAGTCGCGCAGCCGGTCGTACAGCCGGTCGTTCGCGTGCCGGTTGATGCGGGTGTAGGTGTCGCCGATGACGCCGATGCGGGGGCGGGTGCCGGCGTCCGCGGGGACCGGCACCGCAGACATCCGGGCGACCGCCTCGCGCAGCGCCGGGAAGAAGCGGCGGCGCGCCAGGCCGTCCTCGATCGCGTCGATCGCGGCGGCATACGCGCGGGCCATCGCGCCGTCCGCGTCGTACGGCTCGGATTCGACCTTCCACTTGAACAGCCGGTCGATCGCGTACAGGCCCAGGGCCAGCCGCGTTACGTACCCGCGGCCCAGCGGCCGCATCGTGGGCGGGTCGGCGATGTTGACCAGGCTGACGGCGGACAGGCCCAGGCGGTCCAGCACCAGCTTCATCGCGACCATGAACTGCGGCAGCAGGCACGGGCCGAAGTAGGACGGTCCGAAGTAGCACGCCTCCTCCGACACGAAGTCGGGCCGCTGCGAGGCGCGCAGCAGGTCGCCCAGGAACGACACGTACGGGTGGCACTCGCGGCCGTAGGCGTGGCGCAGGCCCAGCTGCCAGGCGTCGTCGTCGGTGGGCGGCAGCAGCACGGTGCGGCAGCCGACGGACTTCAGGGCGCCGGTGAAGGCGCGCGAGTGGTCCGACAGGAAGGGGACCCAGTAGGTGTAGTCGTGCAGGTCGCGGGTGGGGACGCCCGGGGGGGTGCCGCGGCGGCGCTCGGTGCGGCCCGCGGGCTGGCCGGGTTCGCGCGAGCGGCGCACGGCTCGGGCGAACGCCTCCAGGCGCGTCACCAGCCCGGCCTCGGCCTGGTGGTCGTCGAACTCCAGCACGATGTGCGGGGTGTCGGACAGCTCGTCCTCGAGGTACTGGTCGATGAAGGCGTCGGGGCCGCAGCCGAAGTTGGTGACGATGACGGCGGACAGGGACGGCGTGCGGCGGACGATGCGCGCGGCCTGCAACTGTTCGCGGCCGAAGCCCCAGCGGACGCGGTCCCAGAAGGGGGGCAGCGGCTCGTCCTGCAGCGGCAGGAAGTCGAAGGGGACGGGCTCGATGCCGAGGGAGGCGAGGCGGCGCGCGAGGTTCAGGTTCAGGCGGCGGTCGGAGGTGTTGTAGGGGCGGCCCAGCAGCACGGCGCCGGGGCGGTTCGTGGCGGCCAGGCGGTCGAGCAGCGCGCGGCCCTCGTCGCGGCAGGCGTCGATGAAGCGGTTCTGGGCGGCGGCGGCGGTGTCGAACGCGGCCTGCACCTCGGCGCGCGGGAGGCCGAGCGTGCGCGCGGCCTGCGCGACCCAGTAGGCCTCCTCGCCGGGGACGGGGGTCTCCAGCGCGAGCACCTCGACGTCCGGGCGGGACTCCTGCAACTGGGCGCGGACCACGTAGGGCGCGGCCTGGGTGTAGGCGCAGGCGTACCGGTTGGTGCCGTCGGCGGGCGGCCGGAACATCCGCAGGTGCGGCACGAACAGCCGCGTCGCGCCGCGGCCGACCAGGTCGTGCACGTGGCCGAACAGCACCTTGACGGGCTGGCAGAACTCCTCGGGCACGCGGGCCAGGCCCAGCGCGGTCTTCGCGGCGTCGGTGCGGCCGGACAGCGACAGGCGGTAGCCCAGGGCGGACAGGAAGCGGCCCCAGAAGGGCAGGTGGTCGGCCAGGCTCAGCGCGAAGGGCAGCGCCAGCGGGCCGCGGTCGGGCACGCCGGGGGGAACGGCCGGGCGGGCGTCAGCGTCGGGGGACAGTCCGGCGCACTCCAGCAGCAGGCGGTCGCGGGTGGCGAAGGCGTCCGCGGCGGCGACCGGCGCGTCCTCGCCGCGCTCGAATCGGCCGCAGACGCTGCCGAAGAAGGACCGGCGGCCGCCGCCGTTCGTGACCTGCTGGATCTCGCAGGTGTTCTCGCAGGCGGCGCAGTCGAAGGTGCGGACCTGGACGGGGGCCGCGTCGCGGGCCAGGCCGCGGAAGCGGGAGGGCGCGGCGCTGGCGGCGGCGCCTTCGCGGGCCAGCAGCGCGGCGCCCCACGCGCCGGACGTCTCGGGGTGCGGCGGCACGGCGACGTCGCGGCCGAGGATCCGCGCGAAGGCGGCGCGGACGGCCTCGTTGCGGGCGACGCCGCCCTGGAAGACCACGTGGTGCCCCACCGGGCGCGACCCGACCACCTTGTCCAGGTAGTTGCGGGCGACCGAGTAGGCCAGGCCGGCGCACAGGTCCGCGGTGGAGGCGCCGTGCTGCAGGTGGTGCACCAGGTCCGAGTCCATGAAGACGGTGCAGCGCGAGCCGAGGCGCACCGGGGAGCGCGACGCCAGTGCCTCGCGCGCGAAGTCCCGCCGCACGTCGATGCCCAGCCGGCCGGACTGCTCCTCCAGGAAGGCCCCGGTGCCGGCGGCGCAGGCGCGGTTCATCTGGAAGCGCGCGACGCGGCCGCCGGACAGGCGGACGTACTTCGCGTCCTGGCCGCCGATCTCGAAGATCGTGTCGGCATCCGGGGTGAAGTGCGTCGCGGCCCGTGCCTGCGCGGTGATCTCGTCCACGACCTCCTCGGCGTCCAGCAGGTCGCGCGCGAGGTGCCGGCCGGATCCGGTGGTGACGGCGCGGGCGACCCGGGCGTCGTCCGGCAGTTGCCCGCGCAGCGCGTCCATCGCGGCGCGGATGGCGTCGACGGGGCGGCCCGCGGTGGGCAGGTAGGCGGTGGCGGCCAGCCGGCCGTTCGCGTCGATCGCGACCGCCTTGGTGCTGACCGACCCGACGTCCAGCCCGACGAACAGGTCGCCGCCCGCCCCCTGCCCGCCTTCACCCGAGTCGTCCGCTGTCCCCTGTAGGGCGGGGGCCCCGTCCCCCGCCTCCTGGCGCCCGCGCCGATCGCCCGCGTCGCCCCCGACCGCTCCGCCTTCGCCCGCGTCGCCCCCGACCGCTCCGCCTTCGCCCGGGTCGCCCCCGACCGCTCCGCGTTCCCCCGCGTCGTACGCCTCCTGTAGGGCGGGGGCCCCGTCCCCCGCCTCCTCCGGCCCCGCCAGCGGCGCCAGCCCCGACGGGGCCTCGTCCTCCGCTCGATCCGGCAGCGCCGCGGCCACCTCGCGCAGGGACGCCGGCCTCTTCATCGGGTGCTGCCGCGCGATCAGCGCCGCCCCCCACGCCCCCATCACCCGGTGCGCGTCGGGCCGCACCAGGTCCCCGTCCTGCAGCCCCAGCAGCTCCCGCAGCGCCCGCGCCACCCCGCCGTTCCCCGCGACCCCGCCCTGGAACAGGATCGGCGGCTGCGGCGCCCGCCCGTGGCACAGGCTGGCCAGGTAGGTGCGCACCAGCGCGAAGCACAGCCCCGCGACGATCTCGCCCGGTGGGCACGCCCGCTGCTGCAGGTGGATCATGTCGGTCTTGGCGAACACCGAGCACCGGCCCGCCACCCGCGCGGGCCGTTCCGCCGTCTCGGCCGCCGCCGCGAACGCCTCGATGGGCATCCCCAGCCGCTCGGCCATCTGGTCCAGGAACGCGCCGGTGCCCGCCGCGCACAGTTCGTTGAAGGCGTGGTCGGCGACGAACGGCCGGCCGTCCGCGTCGCGCCCGATCCGGATGAACTTCGAGTCCTGCCCGCCGATCTCGACGATGCTGCGGACCTCGGGGTGCATCGTCCAGGCGGCCGTCGCGTGCGCCACGATCTCGTTGACCGGCTCGGCGCGAAGCGCCCCGGCCAGCAGGCCCTTGCCCGACCCGGTGACGACGACCCCGCCGATCGGCGCGTCCCCGCCCACCGCCGCGATCGCCTCGCGCAGCACCGCCGCCGCCGCCTCGAACGGCCGCCCCTGCGTGCGCCGCCAGGCCTGGAACCGGGCCTCGCCCGCGCCCGACAGCACGACGACCTTGATGCTGACGGACCCGAGATCGATGCCCAGGGTGTCCACGATGGCCTCCGGTGTTCGCGCGCATGCTACCCGCAGGAGGAAAGCCGGGCAAGCGTCACCGGCGCCCGGTCGCGACCGGCGTGCCTGCCGGTCCACGGACTGCCGGATCACCACGAACCCGAAAGGGCGGGGGCCGGGGCCAACGTCCTGCGTCCGCTGCGGAGAACCTTGGAATAACGTGAGGTTGATACGTCAATAATGGTGACTGTCCCTGAATTATCGCCAAGGCTGCGGGGAACCCGGGCGGACCCGCACGCCGGAACATGCGGAGGCACAGGGCGGGGATGCGTCTCCCGCGCGGCGGGCAGGGGATGCCGCACAAGGGATCCAACGTGGCTGGACCTGCCGAACCCGGTGCGGAGACGTCCGGGAACACCTTGAGAACATTGTGTCCATCAATGGTTGCGGGATCGGGTCTGGAGTCCGTCTCCGGGGGGTGGGATGATTCATCCAAAAGAGAGGAGGACGGAGGATGCACCCGACATCGCAGGGGGAAGAACCCGTTTCCGCGGGGGCCTACGTCACCGGCGAGTGGAGCGACTGCCCCAACGTCGACACCGTCTGCCCGGGCTGCCTGGGCCGCATCCGGCACCTGTCCAGGGGGCTCAGCGCGTGCAAGTGCGATGACCTCCTGTGGCGCAGGCATCCGCTGGCCCAGCCCAGGGAGACGCGCTGGCAGGTGCTGTTCCTGGACGACGTCCCCGGCTGCTAGGAGCCTGTCGGGGAATCGCCGCTCGGGTTCCGGCCGTTGCAGATCTGCGC
>CALJUR010000022.1 GCA_937975765.1 uncultured Myxococcales bacterium | reverse complement strand
CACAAGGAGGGAGGGGATCATGAAACGCATCCCCAACGGTTCCTGGTCGTCGGAAGTGCTGGTGTCGAAGGCCCTGATGCACGCGCGCCTGATGGAGGGCGACCCCCAGGTCGCCGACCTCGCGCCCGGGATGCGGGAGGTGGCCGAACGGCTGGCCTCGATTGCCGGCGAGGCCGCGAAGGCCCGCAACGCCGAGCGCGAGAGCCGGATGGACCTGGAGGCCGCCCGGGACGCGCTGGACGAGGCGCTGCGGACGGTGGAACTGCTGGCCCGCGCCGGCGTGAACGGGCACCGGTCCAGCCCGGAGTACCAGGCCGTGTTCCCCGAGGGGCTGTCCGCGCTGGGGGCCTGCAAGCGGGACGCCTACGTGCGCCGCGTCGCGACGGTGGCGAAGGCCCTGGCGAAGGTGGCCGGCCTGGAGGACAAGGCCAAGGGCCTGGGCGACCTGGCCGCCGCCGAGACGACCGCGCAGGCCGCCTGGATGGCCGCGAAGGACGCGGTGCGCGAGGCCGAGGAGGCCAAGCGGCAGTCCAAGAAGTCCGTGGTCACCGAGTTCCGGGTGCACCTGGCGGTCATCCGGGGCCGCCTGCGCAACTGGACGAAGGCCGACGCGTTCTTCCCGGACCTGGAGCCGGCGGGGAACGCCAGCGGAGCGGAACCGGAGACGGCGCCGGCGACGAAGGAGGCCGCGGCGGTGCCTCCGCCGTCCGTCCCGGTCGTGCCGTCGTGAAAACCTCGCCCGCCCTCTCCCGCCTTCCATTCGTACGACATAATTCCGTGGAGTTACGTCACCAATAATGGTGACTGTCCCTGAATTACAGGGGCCCCCGCCCTGCATTCCAACGCAGCAACGCGGGCCGGGTCCGGGGATGCCGCGGAGGGAGCCGTCGGAGGCGCGGCCACCTTGCGGGGGAAATCCAGTACCCGGCCGCGCCGGAGACAGCAGGAGGCCGGTGGGGGCAGAGCCCCTGCCGGCCTCCGTTCCCGGAGGGGCATCCCCGGGACCGGCCTTCCCCTAAGCGATCGCGACAGCCACCAGGAGGCGGGGGACGGGGCCCCCGCCCTACATGCCGAGCGAGTCGCGAACGTTCATCGTGAGAGACGGAGGGAAAGACGCGGTCAGACCATCAGTTGCAGGGCCTGGATGACGGGCGGGTCGTCGTTTTCGAAGACGTCCAGGATGTGCTGGCTGGCGCGGCGCTTCAGGATGCCCACGACGTTGCGGCCCTTGGTGAACGTCGCGCCGTACGCCATCGCCTCGGCCAGCACCGCCTCGGCGCCCTCGACCGCCTTCGTCGCCACGCCCGCGGCCACCATCTCGGCCCCGCCCACCCGGCGCCCCTCCAGCACCCACTTCGAGAACGCCGGTTCCGGCACCACCCGCTTCACCACCGCCATCATCCCCGGCAGGAACGGGATGTTCAGGTCCACTTCCGGGAAGCAGAAGAACCCCCGGTCCGCCCGCATGAACCGGAAGTCGCAGCAGCACGAAAGGATCGCCCCGTCCCCGAACGCGTGCCCGCCCATCGCCGCGATGACCGGCATCGGGAACGTCAGCACCCGCGCGAACATCACGTTCAGCCCGCGCAGGAATTCCCGGATCTCCTCGTGCCGCGCCGGGTCCGGCACGCATTCCAGGATCCACTGCAGGTCGATGCCCTGCGACCACGACTTCGGGTCGTTCGACGCGACGACGACCGCCGACGCCCCCGTGTCGGCCTCCACCGCGTCCATCGCGGCCAGGAACTCCCGGATGAACCCGGGGTTGTGCCGGTTCTCCCCGTTCTCCAGCGTGATCACGGCAACACTGCCTTCGCGCCGCACGGACATCAGGGCCATGTCGTCCTCCTGGGATGCGATCCCGCCTACTCGATCCCCGTCACGTGACCGGGAATGCCCGCGACCCGGATGCTGATGCTGGCCGACTCGTACACGCCGTCGCCGTCGATGTCCATGTCCGGCACCACCAGCAGGTCCAGCAGCCCGATCAAATCCTCCTTGGTCATCGGCAGTTCCACCGTGTCCGGCAGCGCCAGGATCGCGTCCTTGATCTGCTGTTTCGGCACGGCGCCGCCCAGGAAGCCGTCCAGGGCCGTGAGGGTCCCGCCGCCGACCGTCACCGCGGCGTCGATCGTCGCCATGTGCAGGTCCACGTGCAGCGCGATGCCGCCCGAGATCGTCATGTCGAACGGGAACGTGGACCCCTGGCCGCCCGCCGTCAGCCGCCCGCCCAGGATCCGCGCGTTCGTGAAGCCCACGACCGGCAGGCACGTGTCCAGGTCCAGGCTGGACGCGTTCACGATGTAGTCGCACGTCGCCGCCTGGAAGTCGCACGTCGCGTTCGCCGGGTCCAGCCCCTTGCCGATCAGCACCGACAGGCCGTACGGCGTGCCGTCCAGGCGCAGGTTTTCGTGCTGCAGCAGCAGGATCAGGTCGCCCCCCGCCACCGTGTCCGCCAGCGACGAGTTGCCCATCGACGCCACCGGCCCCAGGCAGTTGTCGATGCCGTCCGAACAGTCCACCGCCGGCGCGCAGGTCGCCGCGTCGTGGTCCAGGTCCAGCCCGTCCCCCGGGTAGCCCGTCGCCGGCACCTGCAGGGACGTCAGTTTCGTGATGTCCGGCGAGAAGGTCGGCTTGCACGCGCACTCGGCCAGGTCCGCCACGCACGCACCCGCCTCGCAGTGGTCCGTCGTGGTGCAGGCCAACCCGTCGCTGCACCCGGTCCCGGTCAGCGGCAGGTACTGGCACGTCCCGTCCACGCACGAGTCCGCCGTGCACTCGTTGGCGTCGTTGCAGTTCATCGCCCGGCCGGCGCACGCCGTGTCCTTGCACCGGTCGTTCACGGTGCAGGGGTCGCCGTCGTCGCACGCGGCCACGTTCGCCAGGAAGGCGCACCCGCTGGACGGGAAGCAGAAGTCGTCGGTGCAGGGGTTGCCGTCGGCGCACGTTGGCGTCCCGGTCCCGGCCACGCACGTCCCGGCGCTGCAGTGGTCGCCCAGCGTGCACGCGTTCCGGTCGTCGCAGGTCGCGTCGTTCGGGGCGTGGGTGCAGCCCTCGCCGGGCACGCACGCGTCGTCCGTGCACGCGTTGCCGTCGTTGCACGACAGCGTATCGGCGCCCGGCTGGCACTGGCCGCCGCCGCACTGGTCGCCCACCGTGCAGGGGTCGTCGTCGCTGCACGCCGCGGCGTTCGGCACGTTCAGGCAAGCCAGCGTCACCGGGTCGCAGCCGTCGTCGGTGCAGGGGTTGTCGTCGTTGCAGATGGACACGCCGTTCTGGCAGCAGGTGTTGTCCTCCAGGTCGTGGAAGCAGCCCGTGACCGGGTGGCAGCCGTCCAGCGTGCAGATGTTGCCGTCGGAACAGTTGACCCCGCGCCCCGTGCAGTTGCCCGCCACGCAGGTGTCGTTGTCGGTGCAGGCGTCGCCGTCGCTGCAGACCACGGCGTCCAGCGTCTCGTGGTGGCAGCCCGTGGCCGGGTCGCACGTGTCGGCCGTGCACGGGTTGCCGTCGTCGCAGGACACGCCGGGCGGCTCCACGCAGACGCCCTGGTCGCACGTGCCCGGCGTGCAGGCGTTGCCGTCCTGAAGGCAGGTCCCGCCCGAGAACGGGACGTGCGTGCAGCCGGCCAGCGGCGAGCACCCGTCGGTGGTGCACGGATTGTGATCGTCGCAGTCCCGGGCGGCCGGGTCCACGGGGACGCACACGCCCGCCTGGCAGGTGCCCTCGGTCGCAACCTGGCAGGCATCCAGCCCGCCCGAAGGGTCGCAGGAGGCGGTCTCGTTGGCCGCGGACCAACGGTCCACGGACATGCCCGGCCGGCACGCCTGGCAGGCGTTCTCGGGGTCCGCCTGGTTCGCGGCGCGGCAGATGCCCCGGATCAGGCAGGTGTCCGGCAGCAGTTCGTACCGGCAGTGCCCGGCGCCGTCGCAGGAATCCTTCGTGCAGTCGCGGGCGTCGTCGCACGAGTAGGCCGTCCCCCCCTGGCACGCCTCGTCCAGGCAGGTCTCCCCGTAGGTGCACGGGTCGCCGTCGTCGCAGGCGGCGCCGTCGGGGCAGGCCGATCCCGGGTCGGTCGCGGTGTCGGGCGTCGCGTCCGGCCCCTCCTCCGCCGCCGGGTCCGTGCCGGGGTCCTCGCCCGGGTCCGGGGCCGTTTCCGTGCCCGGGTCCTGCGCGGTCTCCTGGCCCGGGTCGGCCGGCAGTTCGAGCGCGACCTCCTCGCCGGGATCGACCGACGGGTCCTGGCCCGGGTCGGTCGCCGTCTCGGTGCCCAGGTCGTCCCGGGTCACGGTGTCCTCGACGACCTCCGCGTCGGGCACCGCCGCCTCCGGGGGCAGGTCGGTCACGACATCGGGGGTGCCGGTATCCGGGTTCGAGGAACTGCCCCCGCAGGCGCCGAGGGACAGCAGGACGGCCGCCAGTGCGGCCGGAACGAGGCGGATCGCGCGCATCGCATTCCTCCTGGAAGGCCCCCCGCGCCGGCGGCGGGCCGCGGACGTCACTGCTTCACGGTCCCCTGGGCCACGGTGTACCCGTAGACCCGCACGACCTGCTGCAGGTCGATGGAGATCGAGGTCCCCGGCGGGATGCCCTCGCCCAGGCTGTCCAGCGGGATCGACGGCAGCGGGAACGACCCCAGCGTCTGGCCCGCGAAGCCGCCCAGCAACTGGGGCAGCAGGGTGTTCCGGACCAGGCCCGACAGCAGGTCCTCGCCGCCCGCCAGGCCGCCCGTCAGGCTCTCGATCTCGATGTCCGCGAAGGTCAACTGGCCGATGGCCACGCTGAGTTCGCCGTCCGAGGCGCCGACCGAGGCGTCCGCCAGCGCGGTCGCGTACATCTGGACGTTCACGGTGGACCCGAACAACTTCAGGCTGCCCGCGATCGAGATGTCGCCCAGCTGGGCCTTCAACTGCGCTTCCGGGTTGCAGGCGGTCAGGATCGGCGGCAGCAGGAAGTCCACGAACAGGTTCACGTCCGTGACGCCGTACTGGGACAGGTCGCCCACCATGTCGGCGCCCACCGGGAAGGCCAGCCCGCCGCCCCAGTAGATGCCGTACACGACCTGGTTCAGCACGTCGTCGTGCAGCGCCACCTCCAGCGGGTAGGCCCGCGGCAGCGCGAAGGGTTCGGCCACGCCGGACAGGCACGACGCCCGCCCGATCGATCCCAGCGGCGAGTGCGGCGTGCCCCGGGGCGCGGTCGCGGTGGTCTTCATGCCCAGCAAGCCGCCCGCCGGGTCGAAGACGACGCTGCCCAGTTTCGCGTCCAGCGTGACATCGACCGCGGCACCCCCCTCCAGCAGCGGCCCGACGGTCAGGATCTGGTGGAGATTCAACTGCGTCAGCGCGCCGGCCAGCGTGTCGCCGATCACGTCGCCGATGGCGCCCTCGAAGGCGTCGATCAGGGCGTCCTTCAGGGACGAGATGAAGAAGGTCTTCAGCAGGTTGACCAGCCAGTTGTCCGTGCTCAGCACCGGGTCGGCCATCGTGACGGTGGTGCCGCCGTTCGTCACCAGGGGCTCGCCCGTCCCCGGGTCGACCGAGATCAGCACCGTCGTGACGGCCTTGACCCACGGCACCGTGATGGTGCCGTCGAAGTCCGACAGGATGCAGAACGGCTTGTTCTGCATGTCCGCGTGGAAGGCGGCCACGACGTTGTTCAGCGTCGCCTCCAGCCGCAGGCCCCCGTTCACCGGCACGATCGACAGCCCCACGTTGTTGCGGTCGAAGGTGACGCTGTTGATGGTGATGCTGTACCCGCAGCCGTACTGAGACGGCCCGGTGATGGGGTCGCTGCCGATCATCGATCCCAGGTCGATCGTCTTCAGGTACAGGACCAGCACGTCCGCGATGCTGTCGGTGTCGGCGCGGTCCCCGTCGTCCCACACGGCGGCGCCCAGGTTCAGCCCCATGCCGTCCGGCACGCGGGACGCATCGGGGTTGGCCGCGTCGATCGGGTACCACTGCGTCGAGTACGCGTAGGTCCGCACGCCGTGGTCGGCGAAGCCCAGTTCGTCCACCGCGTCGCTGACGATGACGTTGACGCCCTGCTGCGACGTCACGGGCAGCGAGAACGTGCCGTCGATGGGCGACACCGGCACGAGGTGGTCCACGCCGTTGAAGCCGAGGGTGACGAACGGCACGATGCCGGCCATCGAGTACACGCTGCCGGTGATCGCGATGTCCCGCGGGCCGTCCAGCGTGGCCGCGCGCGGCGGGTACGTGAAGGTGATGACCGGCCGGCAGTCGGGGTTCAGGGTGTCGGGCTGGAACACGCAGCCGATCGCCGGGTCGCACGAATCGATCGTGCAGACGCGGCCGTCGTTGCAGTACACGCTGTCGCCGGTGCAGGTGCCGTTGCCGCACGTGTCGTTCAGCGTGCAGGCCGACTGGTCGTCGCACGGCAGGGTGTTGTTCGCGTAGGTGCAGCCCGTGAACGGCGTGCAGGCGTCGTCGGTGCAGAAGTTGCCGTCGTCGCACTCCAGCGCGATGGCGCCGGCCGTGCAGGCGCCGCCCGCGCAGACGTCCCCGGACAGGCAGGGGTCCCCGTCGTCGCAGGGCTGCGTGTTGAAGGTGGTCACGCAGCCCACGCGTTCGACGCACGTCTCGTCCGTGCAGAGGTTGTGGTCGTCGCAGTCCAGCACGGTCGGGCCGGGCGTGCAGATCGTGTCGCGGCACGCGTCGTCCAGCCGGCAGGGGTCGCCGTCGTCGCACGGCGCAGTGTTCGCCGCGTGCAGGCAGCCGGTCGCGGGGTCGCACGAGTCGTCGGTGCAGGGGTTGCCGTCGTCGCAGTCGGGAGCGCCGGCGCCGGGGAGGCAGGCCTTGTCGCCGCAGGTGTCGCCCACGGTGCACGCGTTGCCGTCGTCGCAGGGGACGAGGTTGGCCGCGTGGACGCAGCCCGTGTCCGGGTCGCACGAGTCGTCGGTGCACAGGTTGCCGTCGTCGCAGGCCAGGGGGCGTTTTCCGGGCTGGCACGTCCCCCCGCCGCAGGTGTCGTCCAGCGTGCACGCGTCGTGGTCGTCGCAGGGCGCGACGTTCGGGATGTGCATGCAGCCCTTCGCCGGCACGCAGCCGTCGTCGGTGCAGGGGTTGCCGTCGTCGCACGCCAGCCGGTCCTCGCCCGGCGCGCAGGCCCCGTTCGCGCAGTGGTCGCCCACGGTGCACAGGTTGTCGTCGTCGCACGGGTCGGCGTTCGGCGCGAACACGCAACCGACGGACGGGTCGCACGAGTCGTCCGTGCAGGCGTTGTCGTCCAGGCACGGGACGGGCACGCCCTCGCAGGTGCCGCCGGCGCAGGTGTCGTCGCGGGTGCACAGGTTCCCGTCGTTGCAGGCTCCGGTCCAGGGCAGGTTCCGGCAGGTGCCGCTGTCGCAGGTGTCCAGCGTGCAGGGCATGCCGTCGTCGCAGAACAGCGGCGTTCCGACGCAGGCGCCGTCGTGGCAGCGGTCTTCCAGGGTGCAGGCGTCGCCGTCGTCGCAGGCGAGGGTGTCGTCGGGCAGGAAGCGGTCCACGGCCAGCACGCTCTGGCAGGAACGGCACGGCGCGGCGGGGTCGGCCTGGCCGTCGTCGAAACAGGCGCCGTCCACCAGGCAGGTCCCGGGGGCCAGCGTGTGCCGGCACTCGGTCCAGGACAGGCACGAGTCGATCGTGCAGGGGATGCCGTCGTCGCACCGGCCGGGGATGCCGTTGCAGTCGGAGGCCAGGTCCAGCAGGGGCTTGCACTCGGCGGTGAAGCCCGCCAGGACCTGCCAGCCTTCCACCCCGGAATCGTTCGTGGTCGTGGGCACGGTCAGGAGGATCGAGGCCAGCGTCACGTCCTGCCCCGACAGGTTCACGGTGCGGTTGCCGACCGCGGCCAGTCCCACGGACTTCGGTACGAACCCGGCCAGGAAGCCGCCCGGGACCGAGGCCGGGGGAAGCGCGTCGAACGTTCCACCGCTGGAGGCCATCACGGGGTCGACCCCGGCCGGGAAGAACCCGGGCAGCAGGGCGTGCATGTCGAACGAGTCGGTGCCGGTGAGGAAGCAGGGCGGCTGGGCCGTGAAGCCCGCGCCCTGGCAGGCCTTGCCCGTCTCGTAGGCCACCGAGGCGAACGACGCGGAGTGGCCGCCGGGCAGCAGGTTGCAGGAGGTCGCGCCCTGGGCGTCGGTGACGCAGAGCCCTTCGCCGAACCGCACCGTCGCGCCCAGGGCCCCGACGACCAGCGGGTCGAACAGGCCCACCGCGCCGCCCTGTTCCAGGGTGGACAGCAGGGCCGTGAGGTAGGCGCCGATCGCGTCGTTGATGACCTCCGGGGTGTCGCCGGGGAAGCCGAATTCCACGGTCGGCGACAGCAGCGAGAGGGACGTGACGCGGCACGGCGTCGGCGCGACCGCGATGCCGGGCGTGCACGTGCCCTTCTGGCAGGTGTCCTGCACGGTGCCCGGGTTCCCGTCGTCGCACGGCGTGCCGTCGGCCTCGTTCGGGTGCGTGCACGCCCCGTCGGCCGGGTTGCACTGGTCGACGGTGCAGGCGTTGCCGTCATCGCACGCCCCCGGGGGGCACAACTCGGCCTCGGCCGGGACGTCCGCGGGTAGTTCCGCGGGCACTTCGGCCGGCACGTCCGCGGGCTGGACCTCCTCGGTCGGCACGTCGGCCGGGGCAGTCTCCTCGATGCGGTCGACGGCCGTCCCGGGGTCGTCGGCCTCCACGTCCTGCGGGGACGTTTCCGACGGGACGTCGGCGGTGACGTCGGGCCGGGTGATCAGGCCGCCGCCCTCGCACCCGGGCAGGGCCAGCGCGGCCAGCAGGAAGATTGCAACCGCGAAACGCGCCAGGCGGGCCATGGCAGGCTCCGGTGACAGACGTGGGAATTCTACGGGCAAGCGGCCGCAGGCCACAACGCCTAAATCGCGCGCGGGGGAGTGCCGCGCGGGAACGGGCGGCACTCGAAAAGGGGGCCAGCCTCCGTTTTCCGAAGCGGCCGAATCATCCGTTCATGCCGGTTGAGCCAGGATTCTCCCTCATGCAACTCCGGGTAGTTGCAGTTCCTGGGCGGGTTGGAAATTGGAGGCTGGCCCTATTTTCGGAAGGGTGCTTGACGCTCCCGCCCCCCCGGCCCCACGATCGCGGCATGTTCACGCTGCACAAGGAATTCGATCTCGCCGGCGACCAGGTGGAAGCGGTGGCCGCACTGGAGGCGGGGTGCCAGGCCGGCGCGCGCGACCAGGTGCTGCTGGGCGTCACCGGGTCGGGCAAGACGTTCGCCATCGCGAACCTGGTGGCCCGCGTCAACCGGCCGACGCTGGTGATGGCGCCCAACAAGACGCTGGCGGCCCAGTTGTACGGCGAGTTCAAGCAGTTCTTCCCGGACAACGCGGTCGAGTACTTCGTCAGCTACTACGACTACTACCAGCCCGAGGCGTACGTGCCGGCGTCGGACACGTACATCGAGAAGGATTCCAAGATCAACGACGAGATCGACCGGATGCGCCACTCGGCGACGAAGTCCCTGTTCGAGCGGGACGACGTGCTGATCGTGGCGTCGGTGTCGTGCATCTACGGCCTGGGGTCGGCCGAGGCCTACTACGGCCTGGTGGAGTTCCTGGAGGTGGGCCAGGACTGCGACCGGGACGCCTTCCTTCGACGCCTGATGGACCTGCAGTACGAGCGCAACGACCTGGCCTTCGAGCGCGGCGCGGTGCGGGTGCGCGGCGACGTCATCGAGGTCTTCCCGCCGTCCGAGGAGAACCGCGCGCTGCGGGTGGAACTGTTCGGCGACACCATCGACCGCATCCGCGAGTTCGACCCGATCGACGGGCACGTGATGCGGGAACTGCGCAAGGTCGGCATCTTCCCGAACAGCCACTACGTGACCACGGCGCACCGGCTGCGGCGCGCCATCGTGCTGATCCAGGACGAACTGGAAACGCAGTTGGTGAGCCTGCGCGACCAGGGGCGCATCCTGGAGGCGGCTCGCCTGGAGCAGCGGACGCTGTCGGACATCGAGTCGCTGGAGCAGTTCGGGCGCGTTCCGGGCATCGAGAACTACTCGCGGCACCTGACGGGGCGCGCCGCGGGCGAGCCGCCGCCGACGCTGCTGGACTACTTCCCGAAGGACTTCCTGCTGGTGCTGGACGAGTCGCACCTGACCGTGCCGCAGGTCATCGGGATGTACCGCGGGGACCGGGCCCGCAAGGACGTGCTGGTCGACTACGGGTTCCGGCTGCCCTCGGCCGTGGACAACCGGCCGCTGACCTTCGACGAGTTCAACGAACGGCGGGGGCGGACGGTCTACGTTTCGGCGACGCCGGGCGACTACGAGGTGGGGCTGGCGGGCGGGCGCGTGGCCGAGATGATCGTGCGGCCGACGGGGCTGCTGGACCCGGAACTGCACGTTCGGCCGGCGACGCACCAGGTGGACGACCTGCTGGGCGAGGTGCGGACGCGGGTGGACGCGAAGGAGCGCGTGCTGGTCACGACGCTGACCAAGCGCATGGCGGAGCACCTGACCGAGTACCTGGCCGAGGCGGGCATCCGGGTCCGGTACCTGCACAGCGACGTGGACACGCTGGACCGCGTCGAGATCATCCGGGACCTGCGCATGGGCGTGTTCGACTGCCTGGTGGGCATCAACCTGCTGCGCGAGGGCCTGGACCTGCCCGAGGTGTCGCTGGTGGCGATCCTGGACGCGGACAAGGAGGGCTACCTGCGCAGCGCGCGGTCGCTGATCCAGACGTTCGGGCGGGCCGCGCGCAACCTGCACGGGACGGTCATCCTGTACGCGGACAAGGTGACGAAGTCGATGCAGGCGGCGATGGACGAGACCGAGCGGAGGCGCGCCAAGCAGGTGGCGTTCAACGAGGAGCACGGGATCGTGCCGCGGACGGTGGCCCGGCGGATCTTCTGGATCGAGCAGGCCGAGGAGGCCGCCCGCCGGGTCGGCGTGGACCGCCCGGAGGCCCTGCACAAGGTCGTGGAGGACCCGCGGGAGGCCGGAAAGATGCTGGAAAGACTGAAACGAGAGATGATGGAGGCTGCAAGGCGACTGGAGTTCGAGAAGGCCGCGGACATCCGCGACCGCATCCGGGCGCTGAGGGCCGTCCTGGGGAACCGGTAGGGCGGGGCCCCGTCCCCCGCCTCCTTTCATGGAGGAGGTGTCGCGATGAACAAGGTCCTTCGAACGGCACCGGGCCTGGCCTCGTGCCTGCTGTTCGCGGCGTGCAGCGTGTCGGTCCCGGCACCGGACCTGAACCTGCCGGATGGCGGCGGGGAGGACGTGACGGTCGCCGACGTGCCAGCCGAGGCGCCGGATCCCGGCACGCAGGACCCCGGCGCGAAGGACGAGGCCCCCGTGGACCCGGGCAAGGATCCGGCTGCGGACCCGGGGAAGGACCTCCCGACCGACCCGATCGTGACCGACCCGATCGTCGTCGCGCCGCAGAACGGCGGGCACCCCTGCACCAGGAACGAGGAGTGCGTGTCCGGGATGTGCGCGGGGACGTTCTGCACCTGCCGCGACGTCGCCGACTGCGACGAGGGGATGTGGTGCGACACCGGCGACACGAAGTTCTCCAACACGATGAACTGCCTGTGGCCGCGCCAGAACTTCACCGGCTGCATGAACGCGGTGCACTGCAAGTCGGGCGCCTGCAACATGGACAACCGCGCATACACCAACGGCCGCGGCTACTGCGCGAACTGCGCGACCGCGAAGGACTGCGAGAACACGCCGGACACCCCGATGTGCTGCGGCGGAAACTGTGCGGCCGGGTGCATGGGATGCGCCGTCGCGCCACCGCCCGCGCCCGAGTACCAGTTCTGCGCCTCCGGCTGCTGGGATCCGGAGACCCAGTACTGCGGCCCGGACGGCCCCACCGCCAAGCTGGGTGCGGGGGCGGACTGCCGGTTCCTGGACTCGTGGTGCCTGTCCAGGTCCTGCCTGATCGAACCGGACGGCACCTCCAGCCTCTGCGCCTGTGACGACAGCATCGCGCCGTGCCAGGATGGCCTGGCCTGCGTCGAAGGGCGCTGCCTGGGCATCATGTAGCCCGGAGTCCCCCTTCCCCCGCCGGCCGCGACCCGCGCGATCACGACCTTGGCGCATTGACCCCCGGTCCCGGCGTCGGGTACCCTGCCGGCGACCCGTCTGGTGGGGCTTCCAATGTCCGCGCGGTTCCTCCGTCTGCCGGTCCTCGCGTTCCTGCTGCTGCCCGTCCTGCCTGCGTGCAACCAGGGCGGCCAGTCGCCCCTGGACCTCCTCGACGTGCCCGGCGAAATCCTGGATCCCGGCGCCGCCGATGACGAGGCGACCGGCGGCGAGGACGCCGATCTGCCGGGCGTGGACGCCGAGGTTGCGCCCGACGACGCGTCCGACACCCAACCCGACGCCGCCGCCGCCGACGTCCCCGCCGAGGCCGGCCCGCTGCCGACCTGGACCGAGCGCCCCGCCCTGGCATCCCGACCCGACCGCAAGGACGCCATCGTCGCGCGCCTGGACCGCGAGCCGTGGGCCGGGATCCTGCAGGGGATTCGCGCGGTCGCGGCCAACGACTGCATCGACGACGTGAACGAGCGGTGGGACGACGGCGTCTTCGAGTGGAACGGCCGGGTGGCGCAGGCCAACGCCGTGCTGGCGTGGCTGCTGGACGACGAGGCCGCGGCCGCGAAGGTGCGCGACTGCTTCATCCGCGTGCGGACCGACTGGGAGACGAACCAGGTCTGGGACATGGACATCTCGATGCCGAACGGGCAGGTCCCGTTCGCAATCGCCTGGGACCTGCTGGCCGGAACGGCCTTCTTCCCGGAAGGGGACGCGGCCGAGGCGCGCCGCCGGTTGGTGGCGATCAACGAGAAGTTCTACGACCGGTACGTGCTGGACGAGTTCTTCCGCTGGACCTCGCTGACGGTCAGCCAGAACAACCACCCGATCCGCACCGCGGGCGCGATGGGGGTGACGGCCCTGGCCTTCCCGGACCAGCCGCGCAGCCGCGAGATCCTGGACTTCGCCGCCAGCGAGTTGGAGTACCTGTGGGGGCCGACGGGCCGGTACATCCAGGAGGACGGCGCGGTCAGCGAGGAGCCCTTCTACTTCGGCTACGGGTTCCCGCCCGCGATCGCCTTCTTCCTGGCCATGCGGAACGCCTGGCCGGAGGGCGAACTGCTGTACCGCAACTGCATCAACCGCAACGACGTGGACCCCTGGGCCCCGATCGATTGCACGGAGGGCCAGCCGTTCGAGTGGGAGGACCCGCTGGCGATGCCGTTCGACGCGAACCCCCACTCGCAGCGGCTGTGGTCGGCCTTCCAGTGGTCCCTGGACCACCGCATGCCGTCGGGCCTGCGTTCCACGACCGGCGACGGCAAGACGCGCCGGCAGAACGCGGGCCTTCTTCTGTCGGCGATCTCCGGGTACGGCATGTTCGCGTGGGACGCCCGGAACAACCGCGACGGCACCGTGGACATGACGCGGGGACTGGACCTGGCACCGCAGCACCTGCTGGAGATCGCGGACGAACCGGTGGACAACCTGCCGGCGTGGACGTCGAACGCGCACCTGCCGTCGGGACACGCCGTCCTGCGGTCGGGCTGGGGCCAGGACGACCTGTGGATCCTGCTGCTGGGCGAGTCCGGCGCGGCGCGCAAGACCCTGCACGACCACGCCGACGGGACGTCGTTCGCACTGGCGGCGTACGGCGAGTATCTGCTGATCGACCCGGGCTACTACAAGCCGAACGACCTGGACAACGCGGTCACGGCCGACGCCCCGTCGCACAACGTCGTGCTGGTGGACGGGCAGTGGGCGCCAAAGCGCGGCCTGCTGAACGACTGGGGGGATGCCGACGCGACGATGACGGCGTTCCGGGACGGGCGGGGCGTGGACGTGGCGCAGGTGTCCCAGGCGTGCCGGCAGGCGACGGTGGACCGGACGATGCTGATGGTGCGGGACCGGTACGCGATCGTGGCGGACCGGATCGCGTCCGAGGTGTCGTCGGCCCGTGCCTTCACATGGCGCGCGAATGGGCTGGCGGGCTACGACGCGGGCGGGTCGTACACGATCGACACCGACGGGGCGACGTTCACCCGGGAGAAGGCGGGAATCCGCGTCGCGATCGCGTCAACGGCCGCCCAGCCGGCCGTCGCCGAGCCGCCGTTCGAGGCCGGCAAGGCGCCGCACGCCCACGCGATCGACGACGAGGATGGGTTCGCCAGCCACGCGGTCATGGACGCGACCGTGAACGCGGTCGCCCCCGGGTTCCTGGCCGTGCTGGCCCCGTGGAAGGCCGACGCGGCCGCGGATGCGCCGGAGTCCCCGCTGGAGGTGACCCGCGTCGCGTCCGGGAACGGCCATGCCGCCTGGACGATCGCGGGTGCGCACGGCCCGGGCCACGAAGCCTTCACGGACCTGGCCTGGCTGCGGGACCCGGAAGCACCGGACACCCTGGCGGTCGGCTCGCACTCGGTCCGCACCGACGCCCGGGTGGTGCTGGTCGGCCTGGACGGCGGCCTGGCCTACACGGACGGCGGCTCCTTCCTGGAGATCGACGGCACGCCCGTTCCCCTGCCCGACGCCGCCTCGGATACCGCGAAGGTGCTGGACCCGCCGTTCGACGCTTGCACCCCGGGCGCGCCGATCGACGACGCGTGCTTCGCGGCGAAGCGGCCGGTGGTGTCGGACAACCTGGCGCTGGCCACCGCCATCGCGCACCGGCAGATCGCCCGGGTCGCGCCCGACAAGCTGGCATGGGACTGGGTTCCCGCCGTGATGATGACCACCTTCTGCGAACTGCACCGGGTCACGAAGGACCCGGAGATCCTGGCCTACCTGCAGGCGTGGATCGACCACTACGTCGAGGCCGGCTACACGATGATGTCGTCCGACACGGCCTCGCCCGTCGCGGTGGCGCTGTACCTGTGGCAGGCGACCGGCGAGGCCCGGTACCGCGCCGTCGTGGACGACTTCCTGGAATACGTCCGCAACGAGGCGCTGCGCACGCCCGAGGGCGGCCTGAACCACCTGGGCACGCTGGAGATCATGGGGATCACCCTGTGGGTGGACAGCCTGTGGATGGTGGGCATCCCGCTGGCGCGCCTGGGCGGCGACGGCCCCGACGGGTACAGCCCGATCGACGATGCGCGGACACAGTTCCGGGTGTTCCAGCAACTGCTGCAGGAGCCGGCAGGCTTCCTTCACCACGCGGCGAACTGGGCGCTGCCGCAGGACGAGGGGATCTACTGGGGGCGCGGCAACGGCTGGGTGCTGGCGTCGGTCGCCGAGTTCCTGCGGCTGGACGGAACGCCCGGGGGCGACCGGCCCGCCTTCGCCTTGTCGCTGCTGCGCCGCCTGGCGAACGCGGCCCGCGCCTGGCAGGACCCGGGCACCGGGCTGTGGTGGACCGTGATGAACCGCCCCGGCCAGACGTACCTGGAGACGTCGGTGGCCGGCCTGTTCGCGTTCGGCATGGCGCGGGCCTGGCGGTACGGCTACCTGGGCGACGAAGTGCTGCCGTCGATCGCGCTGGCGATGCAAGGCGTGCGGTCCCGCGTGGTCGACCGGGGCGAGGGGCCGGTCGTGACGGGCACCTCCGGCCCGACGACCGCGGGCACCTTCCCCGAGTATGCGAAGGTCGCCGTCGGGGACGACATCCCGTACGGGATCGGCGCGGTGGTGCTGGCGCTGATCGAAACCTCCGGCCTGCCGCTGTGACTACCCGCCGAAATCCGCGTGCACCGTCACCTGCGTGTCCCCCGGGATCGTGAACGCCTGGTCGATGCACGTCGGGTCCGTCACGTCCGGGCCGATGCCGCCGTCCGTGACCTGCCAACCGAAGCACGTCCGCAGCGTGTAGGTTCCCGCCGCCGCCGGTTCGGCCCGCCAGCAGTCGTTCGCCTCGTCCAGCACCCGGAAGCGCCCGTCCCAGGTGATCCAGGCCTGCCCGCCGTGCGTCCCGCCCGTCAGGTTGCGGACCTGGTGGAACGCGATGCCGCACACGCCGCCACCCGGGTTCTGGCAGGAGGGCACGTCGCACCGGTCGAACATCAGCGGCGCGTTCCCGTCCGCGTCCAGCACGCGAGCCCACGCCGGCAGCCCGTAGTCGTCGCCCGTCTGGATGTACACGTCCTCGGGGATGTCGGTCGAGTACCGCAGGCCCAGGCTGATCGGCCGGGGTTCGTACGTGGCGCGGTTGCGCGCCTCGATCACCGTCTGGCCGCCGGGTGCGGCGTCGATCGTCACCTCGAAGTCGGCCAGGTTCATCGAGGTCACGGACGACCCGGCGAAGTCCACGCAGCCGGCCATGCCGGTCACCGTCGCGCCTCCGCCGTATGCCCAGTCCCCGCACGGACCGTCGGTGTCCTGCTCGATCAGCACGTACGGGAACATCTCCGCGAACTCCTCGCACCAGGCCCCGTCCGCGTGGTCCGTGTTGGAGTAGTCGAAGATCACGGACACGCAGGTCCGGGCCGCAGCGTCGTGGCCCGACACCGCCCATCGGATCGATCCGATGGGCAGGGAGAAGAACGACAGCGTCGCCGGGTCCAGCACCAGCCGGGCCGGCAGCGGCCCGACGTCCGGGTTCGCGTCCGCATCGGCATCCGGCGGCACGTCGGCATCCGGCGGCACGTCCGGCTGGATATCGGGCGCCACGTCCGGGCCCGCGTCCGCCCGCACATCGTGGTCATCCGGCCCGGGGTCCCGCACTTCGGCCACGTCCCACGCTTCGCCGCCCGGGTCCGCACGCGCGTCCCGCACATCCAGGCTCGCACCCCCGCCCGCATCAAAACAGCCCGCCGCCCACAGCGCCCCGGCTATGCCCGCCAACACCGTGAATGGTCTTCGCATCGCTCCTCGGAAATACAGGGACAGTCACCATTATTCATCAACCAACACCTGGATTTCACTAGGTTCTCGCCCAGATCGGAAGAGCGTCGGGTAGGGAAAGAGTGTAGATCTCGGGGGTCGCC
>CALJUR010000021.1 GCA_937975765.1 uncultured Myxococcales bacterium | reverse complement strand
GAGGGCATGCAGTTCGACCGCGGCTACAGCTCCCCCTACTTCGTGACCGACGCGGACCGGATGGAAGCGGTGGCCGAGGAGCCGCTGATCCTCATCTACGAGAAGAAGATCGGCGCGATGAAGGACCTGCTGCCCCTGCTGGAGCAGACCGTCAAGCTGGGCAAGCCGCTGGTCATCGTGGCCGAGGAGGTCGAGGGCGAGGCGCTGGCGACGCTGGTCGTGAACAAGCTGCGCGGCACCCTGAACGTCATGGCCACCAAGGCCCCGGCGTTCGGCGACCGGCGCAAGGCCATGCTGGAGGACATCGCGATCCTGACCGGCGGCCGCGTGATCAGCGAGGACCTGGGGATGAAGCTGGAGAACGCCCGGCTGTCGGACCTGGGCCGCGCCAAGAAGGTCGTGATGGACAAGGACAACACGACCATCATCGAGGGCGCCGGGAAGATCGAGGAGATCAAGGGCCGCATCGCCCAGATCAAGGCGCAGATCGAGGACACGAAGTCCGACTACGACCGCGAGAAGCTGCAGGAGCGGCTGGCCAAGCTGGCCGGCGGCGTCGCGGTGATCAAGGTCGGCGCGGCCACCGAGGCCGAGATGAAGGAGAAGAAGGCCCGCGTCGAGGACGCGCTGCACGCGACGCGCGCGGCGGTCGAGGAAGGCGTGGTGCCCGGCGGCGGCGTGGCCCTGCTGCACTGCCAGAAGGTGCTGGACAAGCTGTCCGACCTGCCCATCGAGGAGAAGATCGGCGTGGACATCGTGCGCCGGGCCATCGAGGAGCCCATCCGCATGATCTCCGAGAACGCCGGCGTCGAGGGCTCGGTCGTCGTGCAGAAGGTCCGCGATTCCAAGGCGGTCTCGTTCGGCTACAACGCGCTGACCGACGTGTACGAGGACCTGGTCAAGGCCGGCATCATCGACCCGACGAAGGTCACCCGCGTGGCCCTGGAGAAGGCGTCCTCCGTGGCGTCCCTGCTGCTGACCACCGAGTGCGTCGTCATCGAGAAGCCCAAGCCCGAGGCACCCCCGATGGGCGGCGCCGGCGGCATGGGCGGCATGGGTGGCATGGGCGGCATGGGCGGCATGGACGACTTCTAGTCGCCGATCCTCGCGCCTTCCGATATCCTTCCCCCGCGATTCCATCGAGGTCCCGTCATGAGCCGCATCGATCACGTGGCCCTCTGCGTGCGCGACCTGGATGCCGCCCTGCCCCTGTGGCGGGACGGCCTGGGCCTGCGGCTGGACGGCATCGAGGAGGTCCCGGAACGGAAGGTCCGGGTCGCGTTCCTGCAGGCCGGCGATCTCCGGATCGAACTGGTCCAGCCGACCGCGGACGACTCGGAGGTCTCGTCGTTCCTGGCGCGCCGGGGCGAGGGGCTGCACCACCTCGCCTTCGCGGTGGACGACCTGGCATCGGCCCTGTCCCGGGCCGGGGACGCCGGCGCGGCAGCCTTGCCCGGCGCCGGGAAGGCGGGCGCGGGCGGGACGCGGGTGGCCTTCCTGCACCCCCGGACGGCGAACGGCGTGCTGGTCGAACTGGTCGAGGGCGGACCACGCCGGACTTGAGACGGTCGCGCGACTCTGCTATATAACGCGCCCCCGCCGGACGCGGGGTCAAGGAGGGTACCCGTGGGCAAGAACTCGATCAGCAAGGTCCGCAGCCACCGCATTCGCCAGGAGAAGAAGAAGGCCCGCGACGCCAAGAAGCGCCAGCCGAAGAAGTGATGATGGACGGTTGCATCTTCTGCAGCATCGCTCAGGGCCGGATCCCCGCGACGATCGTCCACCAGGACGAGGACGTCGTGGTCTTCCGGGACATCCACCCGGTCACGCCGTTCCACGTGCTGGTGATCCCCCGCAGGCACGTCGCCTCGCTGAACGAGGCCGGCGCCGCCGACGCGGAACTGCTGGGCCGGCTGCTGCTGGCCGCGCGGAAGGTCGCCATCGACGCCGGCTTCGGGGCCACGGGCTACCGGACCGTCTTCAACACGGGCGCCGACGCCGGCCAGACCGTGCACCACGTGCACGTGCACGTCCTGGCAGGGAAGACGCTGTCGTGGCCGTGATCGGGGGGTCTCGCTGATGCGGGGTTTCCCGGGTCCGGGCTAGAAGCGGGCGACCAGTTCGGCGGTGCCGGACGCGGACCTGACGGATTCGGGCTTCCACAGCCCGGCGTCGCGCAGGGCCTTCTTCAGGGCCTCCCTCTTCGCGGGCGCGTCGTCCATCCCGACGATTCCCGCCACGAAGACCTGACCCTTCGCGTCGGCAGCCACCTTCAGCACCACCGTCGCGCCCGACGGCATGCCGGGCAGGTCCTTCAGGGCCACCCACACCCGGGCGTGCAGGGCCGACAGCACCGGTGCAGGGATCCCCTTCGCCACCCGCGTCCGGATCTCCGGGCCCGCCTTCTTCTGCAGGGGCGCCCGCGGCGGTTCCTGCGCGACGGTCGTCGCGGGCCGCGGTTCCGTCGAGGCGGTGACCCGTTCCTCCTTCGTTTCCGCCAGTGCGTTGTCCCGGCGATCCCCGGCGGTGGGGGCGGTGTCCAGCAGGCCGCCGATCGCCCCGACCGCGTGGCCGCGCCCGTACCCGACCGCGCTGCCCCCGCCACCCATTCCCTTGCCCTGGACCGACAGCGTTTCGCAGCAGGCCACCGGTGCCGGCGCCGCGGCAGCCGTCCTGGCCATCGGCGCGACCTTCATCGCCGTCCTCCGGTAGCCGGAGGAGCCGGCGGCCGCCGCAGCCTGGTCGGTATCGCCGAAGACCCCCTCGAACGACACGTCCTTCGGCATCTCCACGGGCACCTCGACCTTGACGGGGTCGCCGCGCTCGTTGGTCCGGGCCTGTTCCTCGACCGCGACGAACGCCGTGTATTGGGACAGGACCCGGTTCGCCACGGACAGCGAGACGACGTCCTGCACGATGGCCGGGTCCTCGCCGCGCAGCATCTTCCGCATGCGGTCCTCGATGGCGGCCCGCGCCCACAGGCTGCGCAGCGAGGCGTTGTCCGGGTCGCGGTCCGGCAGCGACACGGCGACCGGGATCGTCACCGCGTACCCGCCGATCCGGCCCCGGACCTTCACGGTGCTTTCGCCGGCCGTCCGGTAGCGGCCGGTCACCAGCAGCGGGTGGCCCGCGAACAGGTCCGGCGGCATCTCCGGGTAGGTCTGGACCACGTCCAGGCCGTTCCAGTCGATCGACAGGTGGGTCATCACCGGGCTGCGGACCTGGTCGTAGAACCGGGCGACGGCCGGGGCGGGATCCTCTCCGGGACGCAGGTACAGCACCTGGCCGCGACCCTCCAGGCCCAGGTTCTCCAGCAGGAAGCGGTTGACCGACGTGCCGACGCCCAGCGAGTACAGGCGGGCGTCGCCGACCCGGTCCCGCACCTCGGCCAGGATCCGGTTCTCGTTGCCGATGTAGCCGTCGGTCAGGAACAGCACGACCCGCAGGCGGCGCGGGTCGCGATCGTCGGACAGGGCCGCCCGGATGCCCTGGATCATCTCGGTGCCGCCCTCCCCGTGCAGGGTGTCCAGGTAGGCCAGCCCGCGGGCGATGTTCCCCGGGGTGTTGGGCAGAGAGGCCTCGGACAGGCCCGACGCCGTCATCGAGAAGGACAGGATCCGGAAGGTATCGCCGGGATTCAGGTGCCGCAGCGCGTGCCGGACCAGGGACTTCGCGGCCTCGATGGGCGCGCCGGACATCGAGCCCGAGCAGTCCAGCACGAACACCATCTCCTTCGGGGTGACGTCGGCCGGCCGCGGCGACGGGGCCGGTACCAGCATCAGCGTGAAGAAGCCGTCCCCCGCCTCGCGGTGCGACAGCATGCCGGCCGCGACGCGCTGGGGCTGGACGTCCCATTGCAGCACGAAGTCCTGGTTGGGGAGGGTGTCCCCGTCGGCCAGGCGGACCTCGGCGCCGGACGGACCGGTGCGGCGATCCTCGATGGCGTGGGAGGGCGACCGCAGGTTCGTGAAGGGCACGCCGGAATCCAGCCGGACCGCCAGGGACACGTCGTGGCCGGAGCGTGTGCCGGGACGAAGCACCGGCGGCGTGATGCGGTCGGCGTCAGGGATGCCGGCGGCATCGCCGTTCACCGGGATGGCGTCGCCCTCCGGCGTCGTGACGTGCCCTGGGATGTAGCGGGGGCCGACCACCATCGGGAACGACAGCGACAGGGTGCCGGCCTCGTACTTCAAAGTCTGGACGTAGGTGATGGAGATCTTCACGTCGTCGCCGGGCAGCAGGTTCGCGACGGACTGCGTGAAGATGTTGGGGCGCTCCTGCTCCAGCAGGGCCGCGGTGCGGCCGTTCGCGCGGGCCTGCTGGTAGACCTGCCGGGCCTCGCCGCGTTCGCGGATCGCGCCCCGGATCACGCGGCTGCCGACGTGCAGGGTCATGTCGTCCACCGCCGCGTTCTCGGGCAGCGGGAAGACGTACACGGCCTCGATGCGCCGGTCGTACGGGTTGGTGAACTCCTGGATCACCTGGGCCCGGGCCAGGAAGCCCGAGACCTCGATGCGCACGTCCGTGTGCTTCAGGGGGAAGTCCACGGTGCGCCCGTCGGCGTCGCGGCCGACCAGCGCGCCGGTGCCCGGGGTCGCGGCCAGGTCGGCGGCCGGGACGGGGCGCGGGGCGGCCAGCAGGACTGCGAGGAGGGGGACGGCGAATCCGGGGATCGCCAGGGGCAGGGAGCGTCGTTGCGTGCGGTCCATGATGTCCTCCTGTCTGTGGGAGAGCCGAAAGCGGGGCCACCAGACGGAGGGGCCGGAAAAAGGATCAAGAGGTGCAAAAAAAACTTCCGGCGGGCAGGTCGCCTTGACAGGAAGGCGCCCGCCGGTAGTCTAGGGCCGGCCCAGGCAGGCAGGGCGAAGCGGGTGCAAAACGCATCGAGAGCGGCGGTACGGGCGACCTTGGCGGTGGCGGCCCTGCTGGCGTGCGCGACGGGGGCGCGGGCCGCCGAGCCCGACCCGGTCCCCGCGACGACCGCGAGCCCGGCCGCGGACGCCTTGCCCCCCGCGACGGTCGCGGACCCGCCGGACGCGACCGCGGTCCCCGCGGAACACGACGTCCGACTCGTCCCCCAGCCGGCGTCGCCCTCTCCGACCTCCGCGGACGCGAAGAAGACCCCGCCTCGCGATCCCTACCGGCTGGAATGGGCGCCGCTGCCCGCCGTCGGCGGCAACACGGACATGGGCCTGATGCTGGGCGTCCAGACCGTGATCGTGCAGCACGACCCGAAGGTCGACCCCTACCGGTACCGGATCGCGTTCCAGTTGGCGATGAGCTTCAAGTGGTGGGACGGCCGGGGCTTCTACCTGCCGGTCCACATGGACTTCCTGCGGATGGACTTCCCGGGCCTGGTCGGCGGGAAGTTGAGGCTGTTCGTTTCGGCCGAATACAACCAGAGGAACAACGGGGGGTACTACGGGCTGGGCAATGCCAGCCGGTACCTGGAGCCGTCGGACGACCCGACGGGAACCCCGACCGTGTCCCGCAACCGGCAGCGGTACCAGTACCAGCAGTACGAGCCGCTGGTGCGCGTCAACACGCGCTATGAACTGATGAAGGGCCTGTACCTGATGTCGGGCGCGCGGCTGCTGTGGGAGCGGTCGGTGGTGTACCCGGGCAGCGCGCTGTGGAAGGACCGCCGCGTCGTGCACGGGCTGGAGGACCACGTCGCACTGCAACTGGCGGCGGGCCTGACGTACGACACGCGGAACCACGAGTACATGCCGTACAAGGGGTTCTACTGCGAGGCCCAGTTGCGCGGGTCGCCCGGGCTGGGAAACGACCTGCACTTCGGCGGTGCGACGCTGGACGGGCGCGGGTACTTCTCGATTTACGGGGAGTACCTCGTCGTGGCGTCGCGGCTGTTCGCGGACCTGCTGTTCGGGAACGTGCCGTTCTACGAACTGTCGCGCGCATCCGCGTTCGAGAACCGCGACTACCCCGGCGGGCGGGACGGGTTCCGCGGCGTGCCCGAGGGGCGCTACCACGGGAAGATCAAGATCGGCGCCGACATCGAGCTGCGATCGATGTTCTGGACCTTCTACCTGTGGGACACGCGGTTCCGGGCCGGGGCGCTGCTGCTGGGCGACATCGGGCGCACCTGGAACGACTACCGGCGCGACGACAAGCGGGACGGGACCGGTGCGGGCCTGAAGTGGGGGGCCGGGGTCGGGATCCGGGTGCAGGTCGAGGAGACCATCGTGGCGCGGTTCGACTTCTCGTACTCGCCGGACTCGGCCGCGCAGGGCCTGCCGATCGGCATCTACGTCGACATGAACCACGTCTTCTAGGGCGGGGCCGGGAGGCGCAGGAAGGTGTCAGCCGGGGCCGCCGGGGGACGGGCGGTCGTCGGGCAGCCGCAGGAACAGCAGGCAGCCCATCGAGGGCAGTGCCAGCACGAACGCCAGCGTGAACAGGAACAGGTAGCCCGCGTTCTCGACGATCACGCCGCCGAACCCGCCGAACAGCGACGAACCGACCGAGGAGATGGCGGACGCGATGGCGTAGTGGGCCGCCTTGAAGTCGGGGTGGCACGTCCGCATGATGTAGACCACCAGCACGGCGTTGCCCAGGCCCGCGGCGAACTGCTCGTAGGCGGTGACGAAGGCGACGGTGCCCAGGTCCGGCAGCGGGGCGATCCCGTCCCGCCAGGTCTGGTCGCCCATCCAGGCCAGTAGCGCGTAGGCCCACAGGTTCAGGTTCATGCCCAGGGTCAGCGGCCAGATGGCGCGCTTGAGGCCGTAGCGCTTGATGGCCCAGGCCGAGACCAGCGAGCCGGCGATCGAGGCGGTGGTGCCCAGGACGCCGGCCATCCAGGAAAGGTCCACCTTCGAGACGCCCATCTCGCGCATCAGGAAGGGCGTGTTCATGCTGAACAGGACCTCGTCGCCCAGCTTGTAGGTGACGACGAACAGCAGCACCAGGCCGATGCGGTCCTGACGCAGCCAGGAGGTGAAGGCGCGTCCGAATCCCGACAGGACCTCGTCGGCCGAGCGGCGGGCAACCGGTGCGGCCTCGACGCGCGGGAGGTAGAAGGAATGGAAGGCCAGCAACAGGCCCAGGGTGGCGGCGCCGCACGCGAAGGCCCCGGACCAGGCCCACAGGCCGGCGGCGGCGACCAGGACGGACTTGGCGAAGATGACCGCGAACCGGTAGGTCATCACGCGCAGGCCGGTGTAGGCGGCCTGTTCCGACGGGTCGCGGATGGCCTCCATGTAGTAGCCGTCGATGGCGACGTCGTGGGTCGCGGCGACGAAGGCCAGAGCGACCAGGACGCCCAGGAAGCCGGTCAGCGCCCAGGCGCCGTCCAGCGCGGCGAGGGTGCCCGCCCCGGCGGGGATGGCCAGCGGCCCGAACGCGGCCAGCACGGCCAGCGCCAGCACGCCGACCGCCAGGACCGCCTCGATGCGCAGCAGCCAGCCGCGCTTGGTGCCGAAGAGGTCCACGGCCGGGGCCCACAGGAACTTGGCGTTCCAGGGGATGCCCAGGAAGTTCAGGAAGCCGAGGTAGGACTCCTTCACCCCGATGTCGGTCAGGTACACGCCCGACAGGTACCGGACCAGCATGTAGGGCAGGCCCTCGGCGAAGTACAGCGTGGAAACCCACAGCGTGGCGCGTCGAACCGGCGAGCCGGGAAGGGGCGAAGTCGGAGGGGAGGACTGGCTGCCGGTCATCGGGGGCCCGGGCGCGAGACGCGGCCAGGATAGGCGCCTGCGCGCGCGAACGGCAAGCGGACGCTACTTCGCGCCGTGCAGCAGGTAGGCCTCGATGAAGGCGTCGAGGTCGCCGTTCAGCACCGCGTCGGCGTTGCCGGTTTCGCAGCCGGTGCGCAGGTCCTTGACCATCCGGTAGGGGTGCAGCACGTACGACCGGATCTGGCTGCCGAAGTCGATGGCGCTCTTCTCGGCCTCCAGCTTGTCGCGCTCGGCGTTCTTCTTCTGCTGTTCCAGGTCGTACAGCTTGGCCTTCAGCATCTTCATGGCCTTGCTGCGGTTCTTCTGCTGGGAACGCTCGTTCTGGCACTGTACGACGATGCCGGTGGGCAGGTGCGTCAGGCGGACGGCCGAATCGGTCTTGTTGACGTGCTGGCCACCGGCGCCGCCGGACCGGTAGGTGTCGACGCGCAGGTCGGCCTCGTTGATCTCGATGTCGATCGAGTCCTCGATGTCGGGAAGGATGGTGACGCCCGCGAAGGTCGTCTGGCGGCGCGCGTTGGCGTCGAACGGCGAGATGCGGACCAGCCGGTGCACGCCGATCTCGGCCTTCAGGTAGCCGAACGCCCACTCGCCCTCGACCTCGAAGGTGACGTGCTTCAGGCCGGCCTCCTCGCCGGGCAGCTCGTCCAGCACCTCGACCTTGAAGCCGCGCCGTTCCGCCCACATCAGGTACATCCGCATCAGCATCTGCACCCAGTCCTGGGATTCGGTGCCGCCCATGCCGGCGTTGATGGTGACCAGCGCGTCCGCGCGGTCGTTCTCGCCGCTCATCATGCGGCTGAACTCCAGCGCGGCGACCCGCTTCTCGACGTCGTCCAGCGTCGCGGCGATCTCGGGCTCGAAGCCGGCCTCGTTCTCGGCCTCGGCCATCTCGATCAACTCGGCGGCGTCCTGCAGGGCCTTGATGGGGGTGTCGAACGACTCGATGTCCTTCTGGAGGCGCGTCTTCTCGCGGCCGACCGACATGGCCCGGGCGCGGTCGGACCAGAAGTCCGGCGCGGCGCTCAGTTCGTCGATCTCGGCGATGCGGCGGCGCTTGCCGTCGCAGTCAAAGATACCTCCCGAGGACCGCGGTCCTCTCACGGAGGTCGGCAACACGCTGCTTCAGGTTGTCGAACATCGTCGGTACCTCGAGAAGGGCCTCGGCGAGGCGCGCAGTCTGCATCACCGGGGGACCCGTGTCAAATCCGGGCCGGATCGTCTAGGATCCGGCGCGATGATGAAGCGCTTCTACCAGGTCGTCTTCCTCGACTCCATCGCGGCGATGGAGGGGTGCATGGCCCCGGCGGGGAACGGCGGGCGGTCGCCGCGGTTCAAGGCGCTGACGGCGCTGCTGTCGGCCGCGCTGCTGCTGACCGTGCTGAACTTCGTGGTGCTGTCCGGGCGGTTCCAGAACGCCGCGTCGTCGTGGCTGTGGGACCTGGCCATCGGGTTGCCGGACGGGGCGCCCAAGGACCTGATGCTGGGCGCGTCGCCCCTCTACCGGCACGCCGCGTGGACGTTCGGGTGCCTGTTCTGCTACTTCCTGGTGCCGGCCGCGATCGTCCGGCACGTCTTCCGCGAGCCCCTGTCGGCCTACGGGCTGACGGGGCGAGGGTTCGTCGGCCACCTGCCGTTGTACCTGGCCCTGCTGGCGCCCGTGCTGGTGGCGGTGGTGGCCGTGTCGTACACGCCGTCGTTCCAGGCGACGTACCCGTTCTACCGGAACCCGCAGGGGCTTGCGGACCTGCTGGGCTGGGAGTGCCTGTACGCGACCCAGTTCTTCGCGCTGGAGTTCTTCTTCCGCGGGTTCCTCCTGCACGCCACGAAGGAGCGCCTGGGGATGCTGGCGGTGCCGGCGATGCTGATCCCGTACGTGATGATCCACTACACCAAGCCGGCGCCGGAGGCCTTTGGCGCGGTCGTCGCCGGGACGGTGCTGGGCGTGCTGTCGCTGAGGACCGGGACCATCTGGGGAGGCGTGTTCGTGCACGCGGCAGTGGCCGTTTCGATGGACGTCGCCTCGCTGGTCCAGAAGGGCGGGCTGCCGCCTGCGGGGGGATAGGCCCGGGCGGCTACCGGGGTTCGCGGGACCAGAAGTAGGCCAGGCGGGGTTCCCCCTCGCGACCGCAATCCGATTCGTCCGGCACGGACGCGACCGCCGAGGTGACGCGGTAGCGCCGCCCCTGCACCTCCACCACGCCGGACGTGCCCGGGTCCAGGGTGGCCAGCGGGATCCCGTTGGACGACACCTCGACCTTCCGGTGCAGGACGGTCCAGCGGCACAGGTCGTTCGAGGACAGCACCTCCAGGTAGGCGGAACGCGGGGCGGGCCGGACCTCCATCGGCAGGTTCCCGGCATCCGGCGGGCTGCCCCCGGCGAACGAGAAGAAGATCGGCCCCTGCGAGTCGTCCAGCCGGAAGGTCTCGGCTGCGCCCACGGAATACCGGAGGGTGACCTCCCGGCCCTGCTGGACGTCCAGGATCACGGGTGCGAAGGTCTGGACGGTGGCCAGGTACAGGCCCCGGGGAGTGTCGATTTCCAGGTGGAAGCCGCTGGCCGGGGCCGGGCCCGCGGCGACGTGCGCCAGCCGGCCCTGCACGTCGGCGGTCGCAAGGCGGGGGCCGGGCTGTCCCACCGCAACGGCGCGGGCCACCTGCACCACGGGCTCGGGCAGGGAGGAGGGGGGCAGGGGTCCGGTGACATACTTGGCGGCGGAAGCGCATCCGGCGAGGATGCCCAGGGCGGCCAGGACGCCCCAGGAGACCCGCGGGCAGACGGTGCGAAGAACCGCGCCGGTGGCCCGCAGGATGTTGTGCAGCCTGGGGATTTGCACCGTTGACACCCCGGCAGGGTCCACCTAGTATAGCACCGGCCTGATGCGAGAGCGTGTCATGACGAGGTATCTCAAGGGATCGCTGGTCCTTGCGATCGCGGCCGTAGTGTGGACCGTCGGGGCCCTGCCCGCGGTCGGCCAGGAGGCATCGGGGATCAAGTTGCTGCCCTTGCGGGTCTCCAGCAACAAGCTGCCCGCGGAGGACCTGGCGCAGTTGACGGAAGGGGTGCTGGCCAAGCTGGCGAAGTACCCGCTGTACAACGTCCTGAAGGTCCCCTCCCAGGACCCGATGGACCTGATGATCGACGCGGAGTGCGCGGACTTCGACTCGGAATGCCTGGCCTCGATCGGCGCGGCCCGCGGCGCGGACCTGGTGCTGTACACCGAGGTCAGCGACCAGCAGGGCCGTTTCCTGGTGCAGGTGCGCCTGGTCGACGTGAAGACGAAGGAGGCGAAGTCGCCGGAGGGGGGCACCGAGGAGGCCTCGCGGCTGGGCGAGTTCGTGGCGAACGCTCTCGAGAAGGTGCTGGGCCCCGAGCCGCAGCCCGAGCCCGAGATGGTCAAGGTGGACGTCGGCTCGACGCCGGCCGGCGGCGAGGTCTACATCGACAAGGACTTCATCGGACTGACGCCGGTCGCCGTCCGCCTGAAGCCCGGCTCGTACACGGTCCGGATCGCCAAGGTCGGATACAAGGAGACCGTGCAGGCCCTGAACGTGGAGGCGCGCAAGACCAACGCCGTCAGCCTGGCGCTGAACCCGGTCGAGGTGCCGAAGACGCCGGTGGCCCCGGTTCCGGTCAAGAAGCGGGAAGTCGCGAAGACCCCTTGGTACGGGTCGTGGTGGTTCTGGACGATCGTGGGGGCGGCGGTGGTCGGCGGCGCGACGGCCGGCGGCGTGCTGGGCTCGAAGGGCCAGTCGAGTTCCGGTTCGGCGGCCTTCAGCCCCGACACCCGGTTCGCGCCCAAGGACGTGACGCTGTACCCGCGGCAGGGGGAATGACGATGATGCACGAGCGCACCACGCGGTTCGGGATGCTTCTGGCCGCGGCCCTGCTGGTGGCGGGGTGCGGCACCGGTGCCGAGACGACGTTCCAGGGGCCCTCGCCGGACGGCGGGGGACAGCTGAGCCTGGCCCTGGCCGGCGACTACGCACCCGGGGCGACCTGGTTCAAGATCCGGCTGTACCAGAAGGCGCCCAGGTCCCTGGATGCGAAGGCGTATTTCGAGTCGCCCTGCACGCCGCCGAACCCCGGCTTCAACGTCACCGACCTGGACGTCGGAACCGGGTACGTCGTCGTCTACGACGCGTTCGCCGCGGCCACGTGCGACGCGGCGACACTGGTCGCGCGCGGGGTCCGCGGCGATGTCGAGGTGACCAAGGCGGGCACCGGCAACGCCGTGTATTACATCCAGGTGAACGAGGTCGGCGCCATCACGGCCTTCCCGGTTCCCGACGATTCGCTGAAGGACAGCGGGGTCCAGTGCGAGTCCAGTGCCGACTGCCAGGGCACCGTGGAGTGCCTGGACCCGAACGCCTGCCCGTTCGCGTTCAAGACGGCCTGCGAGGACGGCGAGGCGAACTGCATCAACGGCGAGAAGTGGATGCAGTACCGGGTGCATCCCAAGGCGCAGTGCGTGCTGGGGACCTGCCGGCTGGAGTCGCTGTTCCCGCTGAACGTCCAGGCGAAGCGGGCCTACCAGGTCATGGCCCCCACGACCGAGGGCGACGTGCTGATGCTGGGCGGCTTCTCGCAGTCCACCGGCAGCAGCCTCGGGGTCGGGGCCAGCCTGTCCGGCGAGAGCTTCGGCGCCAGCAGCCAGCTGTTCTCCGCCGCGGACTTCGGATCCTTCGGCGGCGGCCTGGGCCTGATGGGCCTGGCCATGATGGACGGGACTCCCCAGAGGGCGGTGCTGGTCGGGGGTTCGCCCACGGTCGGCGTCGAGGTGGACGGCAACACCCGTCTGCCCCTGCCGCGCCCGATGGATTGCGCCGGTACCTGCGCGATCCAGCTGGCCGGCCATGCCTGGGTGCTGGACCTGGCCAACGGCGAGGCGACGCGGTCCACCCTCGGGTTCTCGACGGCGATGGCCCTGGTCGAGCCGATCGCGGGGGACGCGGGCACCGAACTGTTCGTCCGGGAGGGCCTGGTCCAGGAGTCGGCCGATCGGCTGGCGGCCGGGCGCTCGTCGTATCGCTGCGTGGTGGACGAGGGGAACAACCTGTCGTGCGTGACGATCCCGGGCTCGGAACAGGCGTCGTCGCGGTTCGCCGGGTCGTCGATCTGCCTGTCTCGCGGGACCGACCTGCGGTGCACGGACGTGGTGGTCCTGGGCGGCAACACGTCCCCTGCCGGCGCGTTCGGCGAGATCTACTCGAAGTCGTCCGGCCAGGTGAAGAACCTGGTCCCGACGACGGGCGTTCCGACCCTGGCCTTCGGCGCGACCGCGGTGGTTGCGGGCGGCCAGGTGTGGATGTTCGGAGGCAGCACCGACAAGAGGGGGAACTCGCCGGACGTGGACCCCGTGGCCTTCAACATCGACCCGTCGGCCGGCACCATCCGGGGGACGTCGTCCACCCTGGACGCAGCCTCGCTGCAACTGCTGCGCCGCGTGCGGCACCAGGCCACGCCCCTGTCGGACGGCAAGACCGTGCTGATCACCGGCGGGCTGGGCCCGGACGGGATGCCGCTGGCGTCGTCGGTGCTGGTCGAGGCGTCCGGCGGCCTGCTGACCGTCAAGTCGGTCCTGAACGACATGGCCCAGCCGCGATTCGACCACCGGGCGGTGCGGGTCCTCGGCGGCCTGCTGAAGGACGCCGTGCTGATCTCCGGGGGCCTCAGCGGCCTGACCGGCGCCGTGCAGTTCGCCGAAGGCGCCGAGATCTACCTGCCGTAAGGACCGGGCTCTCTCGCCCCAGTTGAGCCGATGAAGCCGTTCACGGACCTGCCGATTCGGGTCCTCGCCTCCCTGGCAGGCATCCTCGCCCTGGCGGTCCTGGCCGGTCTGTTGTGGCCGCGCATGGCCGTGCTGGCGGCGGTCCTGGCGGTCCTGGTCACGGTGGCGGGCGGGCTGGCGGTGGCCATCGAGGCGCGTTTCCGGCGGATGGGCCTCGAACCGGACACGGCGGCCTCCCGGCGCACGACTGCCGCGATCGGGGTGGCGGTCGGCGCGGGCGGCCTGGCCATCGCTCTGGCGGCCCCGGGGCTGTACGTGAAGGACGCGGGCGAACTGGCCTCCTCCGCCCTGGTCCTGGGAGTGCCGCACCCGACCGGGTTCCCGGCGTTCTGCATGGCGGGCCGGGCCTTCGGGTTCCTGCCGTTCGGCGATGCGTTCTTCCGGATGAACCTGCTGTCGGCCGTGTCGCTGGGCGTGGCGGGCATGGCGGCCTGGCTGCTGGCCCAGGAACTGGCGGCCGGCGCGGGGGATCGGGCGGGGGCCGGGGGGAAGGACCCGGCGGGGACGACGGCGCGGTTCGCGGCCCTGGCGGCCCCCGCGACGCTGCTGGCCAGTCCCACCACCTGGCTGCACGGGACGACCACCGAGGTGTACGCGCTGTCGGCGGCGGGCATGACGGCATCGATCGCCTGCGCGCTGGCCGGGATGCGGCGGCGGGATGCGAGATGGCTGGCGGCGGGCGCATTCCTGGCCGGCCTGGGTGCGGGCGGCCACGTGACGTGGCCCGTGATGGCAGGCTGGGTGCTGGCGATCTCGACGATCGTCCGGGTCGTTCAGAGGCCCGCGGCCTGGCCGCTGCTGCCCGTTGCGGCGGTCGCGTCGCTGGCGGGCGGACTGGCGGTGCTGTACCTGCCGGTGGCTGCTGCCCGGGACCCGGTGATGAACTGGGGCGACCCCTCCGGCCTGGGCGGCGTGCTGGACCACCTGACCGGCGCCCGGATACGGCGCTCGTTCGAGGGACGGATCGGGACGGTGTCGATGGCGATGTGGGGCGCGAACCTGCGGCTGGCGGTCGGGACCCTGGCCGAGGGGACGCTGGCGATGTGGCCCCTGGCGGCGGTCGGGCTGGCGGGGCTGGCCGTGCGGGACCCGGTGACGTCGGTGGCCCTGGCCGGCGTGCTGCTGGGGGACCTGGCCTTCGCGACCCGAGTCAACCCGATGGGCATCCGGGACCTGCAGGTGCTGGTGCCGACGACGGTGATGCTGGGGGTGCTGGCCGGCGTGGGGATCGAGGTGCTGGCGAGGCTGGCGAGGCATCGCGGGCACGCGCGCTGGGCGCCGCTGGTGGTGGCCGCGGGCCTGGCGGCGCCGGCCGCGCAGTTCGTGGCGGCCCCGGCGGTCCGGGACATGATGGTCGTACAGGCCCCCCGGGAGGTCTCAGGGGGGTTCCTGGAAGGGCTCGCTCCCGGGACCACGGTGCTGGCAGCCTCGGACGACCTGTCGGCGACGCTGCTGGGGATGCAGGCGGTGGAGGGCACCCGGCCGGACGTGCTGGTGCTGGTCAAGCAGCACCTGTCGGACGCGGCCTTCCTGGGGAGGATGATCCGCGTCCACGGGGGGCGCCCCGGCGAGGAGGGGCTGCTGGAGGCGGTGCGGTCGGCGCCGTTCGAGTCGGGGGGCGAGGACCCGGCGTCCGCGCTGGCCCGCGCGGTGGACCTGGCGCTGCGCCGCGGCGAGGTGCGCCTGGAGACCGGCGAGGGGCGGGTGGACGGGGCGGTCGCCGAAAGGCTGGTCCCCGGCTTCCCGGCCGGCACGATCGGGAGCCCCGGGCCGGACGGTGGCGTCGCGCAGGCGCTGGCCGGCGCGCGGGAGGCGGCGTCCCAGGGCGGCCAGGCGGATCGCTGGACGCGGGGGTTCCTGGGGAACCAGGTGCGCGGGCTGGCGACCCTGGCGGCCAGGCGGGGAGGGGAGGGCGCGGCGCGCCAGATGCTGGTCCTCGCCCTGCGGCTGAACCCGGGGGATGCCCGGACGATGCACAACCTGGGGGTGCTGCTGGCCGATGGCGGCGACGCGGACGGCGCGCTGGACTGGCTGCGCAGGGCGGTCCGCGAGGACCCGTCGTACGTGCGGGGATGGCGCACGCTGGCCCGGGTGGCGCAGGCCGCGGGGCAGGCCGGGGAGGCCGGGAGCGCGGCGGCGATGGCCGGGGCGATGGAGCCCCGGGGCACGACGGGGGAGCGGTGATGGACGCGCCGGGAGGCGGAGGAGGTGCGGTGTACCGCTGGGGCGCCCGGGTGCCAGGCCTGCTGGCGGCCGCCTGCGCCGGGCTGCACCTGGCCAACGTGGCGTCCGCCTCGATCGATCACGACGAGGTGGAGCACCTGCACGCCGCATGGATGGTGGCGCAGGGGCACGTGCCGTTCGTGGACTTCTTCGAGAACCACCCGCCGGTCCTGTGGTACGCGCTGGCGCCGCTGGTCGACGCCTGCCCGCCCGGGCACCTGGTGCTGGCCGGCCGGCTGGCGATGCTGCCGTTCCTGGCCGGGATCCTGGCGCTGGCGTACCGGATCGGGAGGCGCCTGACCGGGAACCGCCGTGCGGCGTGGCTGGGCATGCTGCTGCTGCCGGCGACCTGGGTGTTCCTGCGCACGACGCTGGAGGTCCGTCCGGACGTGCCCCAGGTCTTCCTGGAGGTGCTGGCGCTGGACCTGTTCCTGTCGTGGCTGGAGAGGCCCCGGGCCCGGACCGCCGCGGCTGCCGGGCTGGCGGCCGGCGCGGCGATCGCGGTGCTCAGCAAGGCCGTGGTGCTGCTGCCTGCCCTGGCCGCGGGGATCGCCGTGGCGTCCTGGTCGCGATCCTCCTCCGGGGCGGCGTGGAAGGTTCCGGGGGAACGGGGGCGCCGGGCCGCACACGCGGGCCTGGCGGCGCTGGCGGCTTTGCTGCCACTGGCGATCCTGTACGGCGGGATGGCCGCGGCCGGAATGCTGGCCGACTACCGGGCCTGCGCGATCGACCACCTGGCGGCCTTCCAGATGACGGCGGCGCTGGACACCCGCTTCTCGATCCTGCCGGGCCTGTGGTCCGTGGCCAGGACGTCGCCCGGGCTGTTCCTGGCCGGCGTGCCGGGCCTGGTACTGCTGGCGATGCGGTGGCGGGACCCGCGGCACGCCAGCGTGCTGGCGACCCTTGCCTTCACGGCCGGGTTCCTGGCGATGTCGGGGATGCCCTACAAGCAGTACTACCTGGCGCTGTGGGTGCTGCTGGCACCGGCCGCCGCGGTGCTGTTCGACCGGTTGGAGTCGCGCGCCGGGCAGGGCCGCGGGGCCTTCGTGATGCGCGGGCTGGGACCCGTGCTGGTCGCGGTCTCGCTGGCGATGGGAGCGGCCAGTCTGTCCGGGACGAAGGAGGCGGTGCGGGAGACGGCCGTCGCCAGGCGCATCCTGGCCGTCACGCGGCCGGGCGACCCGGTGCTGGCACAGCCTCCCTGGCACCCCATCGCGCGACCCGATGCCGGCTACCTCTGGTTCAACCTGCGCGACTTCCTGTCGGTGCTGGACCAGATGGAGGCGTCGGGACAGGCACCGGACCCGGGCTGGGCCGCGCGGATGCGGCGCGTGGTCGACCGGCCCCCCGCGGCGGTGTTCGTCAGCCGTCCCGCGGACCTGCAGGACATCCCGGGATTGGCGCAGGCCGTGGAAGGGGGCCTGCACCCGGACACCCTGGTGCGCAACCTGTTCGTCCGGTAGTATCCTGCGCCCGCGCGGGACCCTCCCCGGTCGCCGCCCTCGTTGAAGGAGGACCATGAACCCCAAGCCGATCATCGCCCTGGTGGGCCGCCCGAACGTGGGCAAGTCCACCCTGTTCAACCGGATCCTGGGCCGGAAGGAGGCCATCGTCGAGGACTTCCCCGGCGTCACGCGGGACCGGCACTACGCCGAGGGGGACCACACCGGGCGCGCCTTCGTGCTGGTGGACACCGGCGGTTTCGACCCCGAGGCGGAGGAGGGCTCGATGCTGGCCCTGATGAAGCGGCAGGTCGAACTGGCCCTGGAAGAGGCCGACGCGCTGGTGCTGGTGCTGGACGTGCGGGAGGGGCCCACGGGCACCGACGAGGTCATCTGGGACATGCTGCGTCGCAGCGGCCGCCGGGTGTACGTCGCGGTCAACAAGGTGGACAAGCCCAGCCTGGACCCGCTGGTCGCCGAGTTCTACCGGCTGGGCATCCGGGAGATGTTCCCGATGACCGCCGAGCGCGGCTCGGGCGTCGCGGAACTGCTGGACCGGATGCTGGAGGACCTGGACGCGCCGCCGCTGAACGACGAGGACGAGCCCGGGGAGGACGCGACGGGCCCGGTGCGGATCGCCATCGTGGGGCGTCCGAACGTGGGCAAGTCCACCTTCGCCAACGCGCTGCTGGGGCATGACCGGTACCTGACCAGCGACGTGGCGGGGACCACCCGGGACGCGATCGACACGCCGTTCACCGCGGGCGGACGGGACTACCTCCTGATCGACACCGCGGGAATCCGGCGGCGCAAGAACGTCGCCCCCGGCCTGGAACGGATGAGCGTCGCCCGCACGATGCAGGCGATCCAGCGCAGCCACGTCGTCGCGCTGGTCATCGACGCGTCGGAGGGCCTGACCGACCAGGACAAGAAACTGGCCTCGCTGGTGCTGGACCGCGGGCGCGGCCTGATCGTGATCGCGAACAAGTGGGACCTGCTGAAGGGCGAGAAGGCCGAGGAAACGCGGCGTGCCCTGGACGACGACACGACGTTCTTCGCGTTCGCCCCGCGCATCCAGACCTCCGCGCTGAACGGCCGCAACGTCGCGAAGTTCCTGCCCCTGGTGAACCGGGTCCACGAGAACCTGTTCCGGCGCATCCCGACTTCCGAACTGAACCGGTTCTACGAGGAGGTCGTGCAGACCCACCCGCCGCACGTGACCGGGTCGCGGTCGGTGCGGATCCGGTACCTGGTCCAGCCCCAGTCCAACCCGCCGACGATCCTGCTGTTCAGGGGCGGAACGGCCGAGGTGCCGCCGCACTACCTCCGGTTCCTGCAGCGCGAACTGAGGCGTCGATACGATTTCGAGGGAGTGCCGGTGATCCTGGTCCCGAAGTAGCGTTTTCCGGGTCCGTCGCCCCCTTGCTTTTTCCGCCGGGATGGGGTACCAATACGCGACCCTGCTGGCTGGGCCCCCCGCCCGCCGCACCCCTCCCTTTTCGTTCCCGGCGCAAGGCTGGCTCGTGCGGAAGGGGGCTGGCGGTTCTGTCGGCGGGGCGTGAACGGAGCAAACGGAGGATCCGATGTCCGTCGACAACCCGAACTGGTCCGAGGTGATCGACCTCGTCAGCCGCGAGAAGGGGATCCCGAAGGAGGTCTTCATCGAGGCCCTCGAGGAAGCCATCCTGAAGGCGGCGAAGAAGGTCTTCGGCGAGGAGCGCACGCTGGAAGCGGCGTTCAACGCGGACGGCGGCCAGGTGGAACTCTTCCAGTACATGAAGGTCAGCGAGGACGTCCAGAACCCGATGACCGAACTGAACATGGAAGACGCCGCGAAGGTCGATCCCGAGGCGCAGCCGGGCGACGAACTGGGCTTCCAGATCTTCTACCTCGAGGCCGACAAGGACAAGGCCCGGGAAGAGGACATGAAGTACGGCGACATCCTGCAGTTGCAGACCTACCGCAAGGCGTTCGGGCGCATCGCGGCCCAGACGGCGAAGCACGTGGTCCTGCAGAAGGTGCAGGAGGCCGAGCGCACCATCATCTTCAACGAGTACAAGGACCGGAAGGGCGAACTGGTCACCGGCGTCGCGCGCCGGTTCGAGAAGGGCAACGTCATCGTCGACCTGGGCAAGGCCGAGGCGATCCTGCCCTTCAAGGAGCAGTGCCCGCGCGAGTCCTACCGCGCCGGCGACCGCGTCCAGGCATACGTGAAGGACGTCACCCGGGAACCGAAGGGCCACCAGGTGATCCTGTCCCGCACCGACCCCCGGTTCGTGGTCAAGCTGTTCGAGAAGGAGGTGCCCGAGATCTACGAGGGCATCGTGAAGATCCAGGCCGTCGCGCGCGAGCCCGGCGAACGGACCAAACTGGCGGTCACCTCCACGGACAGCGACGTCGATCCGGTCGGCGCCTGCGTCGGAATGAAGGGGTCGCGCGTGCAGGCCGTCGTGCAGGAACTGCGCGGCGAGAAGATCGACATCATCCCCTACAGCATCGACCTGGCGCGCTATGTCTGCAGCGCCATCGCCCCGGCGATGGTCCAGCGCGTGCTGATCGACGAGAACAACCACCAGATCGAACTGATCGTCGGCGACGACCAGTTGTCGCTGGCGATCGGGCGGCGCGGCCAGAACGTCAAGCTGGCCAGCAAGCTGCTGGGCTGGAACATCGAGATCCACGGCGAGGGCCGCATCCAGGAACTGAAGGCGCGGCTGAAGGTGGACCTGGTGAAGATCGAGGGCCTGGACGAGAGCACGGTAGAGTACCTGTTCAAGCTGGGCTACCACTCGCCCGACAACCTGCTGAACGCGGACGAGTCCGAACTGGCGGCGATCCCGGGGATCTCCCTGGCGATGGCGCAGGCGATCCAGCAGGTGTCCTACGAGTTGAAGCAGAAGATGAAGGTGGAGGCCCAGGAGGCGGCCGTGGCCGCAGCGACGGCGGCGGCAGCCCCGGTGGTCCCGGCGACCCCGGAGGCCCCGGCGGCGGACGCTTCCACCGAGACGACCGAGGCGGCGGACGCTTCCACCGAGACGACCGAGGCGGAGGGCGCTTCCACCGAGACGACCGAGGCGGCGCCCGTGGCCGACGGGACCAGCGAGTCCACGCCGGACCTGGCGCTGCCGGAGAAGGGCCCGGCCGAATGACCGGGAAGGCCCGTCACGTTCCGCTGCGCCGGTGCGTGGGGTGCGGAAGGCAACGCCCCCAGGCCGAGATGGTGCGGCTGGCCGCGACGCCCGGGCAGGGCATCGCGGTGGATCGGGAACGGCGACGGGGGGGCAGGGGGGCATACCTCTGCCCGGATTCGAAATGCGTGAAGCGTGCCCTGGCCCGCGGGTCGATCCCGCGGGCTCTGAGGGTGCCGGGGGACGGCGCGGCGTGGGCCGGGCAAATCCCCGGCTCCGGTACGTGAGGGGGGCCCGATGAGCAAGCGCGTCTACGAACTGGCCAAGGAACTGGGGGTCGAGTCCAAGCAGGTGCTGACCCGCCTGCGGGAGTCGGGCGTCGAGATCCGGGACCACCTCGCCCAGATGACCAAGGAGCAGGAAGACAAGGCCCGAAAGCTCTTCGAGACCCCCCGGGCCGGCGAGGTCCAGGTCAAGAAGATGGAAGGCGGCCGCGTCGTGCGGCGTCGCGCGGGCGAGTCCGCGTCGGCAGCCCCCGCCCAGAAGCCCGCCGTCGCGGCGCAGGTCGAGGAGGCCGCGCCGGTGGCCGAGCCCGTTCCCGAGACGGCGTCCCCCGCGGTCGAGGCCCCTGTGGCCGAGACGGCCCCGTCGGTGGTCGACGCCCAGGCCGTCGCCCCGGAGGCCGCGGCACCTGTCCAGGCGCCCGTCGCCGAAGCCCCGGCGGCCTTGCCGGCGGTCGCGGCCCCTGTCGCCGCGCCGGTCGAGGCGCACCCCGCCCAGGCCGCCGCGCCGGCGGCTCCTGCCGCCCCGCCGCCCCCTGCTGGCGAGGCCTCGAAGGCCGCGCCCGTCGCGGTGCGTTCGGCCGAGGGCGCCCCGCGCGACGCGCTGAAGCAGCTGGCCGAGCAGCCTGACAAGAAGACGAAGCTGAAGCGCCTGGTCTACGACCGCCGCAGCGACGTCCTCTCCATCCGCGACTTCATGTCCACGCCCGAGGAGGAGGCCGATCGGCCCGAGCAGCAGCAGCGTCCGACGTCCCGCCGCCGCAAGACCGTGCAGCGCCGCGGGCGCCCGCAGAAGACCATCCTGACGATGCCGAAGGAGCAGAAGCGCAACATCCGCGTCGAGGGCGAGGTCATCACGGTGGCCGACCTGGCGCACGCCCTGGGCATCAAGGCCGGCGAACTGATCAAGAAGCTGATGCAGAACGGCGTGATGGCCGGCATGACCCAGCCGCTGGATCTGGATACCGCGACCCTGATGGCCGGCGACTACGGCTTCACGCTGGAGAAGGTCGGCTTCGACCCGGCGGTGTACCTGAAGGAGCAGCCGGACGGCGAACTGGAACTGAAGGCCCGCCCGCCCGTCGTCACGATCATGGGCCACGTCGACCACGGCAAGACCACGTTGCTGGACCGCATCCGGTCGGCTCACGTGGCCGAGCATGAGGCCGGCGGCATCACCCAGCACATCGGCGCCTACCAGGTGAAGACCGCGGGCGGCGACGTGATCACGTTCATCGACACCCCCGGACACGAAGCGTTCACGCAGATGCGCGCCCGGGGCGCCCAGGTGACCGACATCGTCATCCTGGTGGTGGCGGCCGACGACGGAGTGATGGCCCAGACGAAGGAGGCTATCGCCCATGCCCGCGACGGCGGGGCGCCGATCATCGTGGCGATCAACAAGATCGACAAGGCAGATGCGAACGTCGAACGCGTGCGTCGCGAACTGGGCGATGAGGGCCTGGTTCCCGAGGAATGGGGCGGCCCGAACATCTTCTGCGAGATCTCCGCGAAGCAGAACCTGGGCATCGACAACCTGCTGGAGATGATTCTCCTGCAGGCGCAGGTGCTGGAACTGAAGGCCAACCCGGACAAGGCCGGCCGCGGCGTCGTGCTGGAGTCGCGCCTGGACCCGCGCCTGGGTCCCGTGGCGACGGTCCTGGTCTCGGGCGGCACGCTGAAGGTCGGCGACGCGATCGTGGCCGGCCTTTCCTATGGCCGCGTCCGCATGATGAACGACGACAAGGGGAACCTGGTCACCGAGGCCACCCCGGCGACGCCGGTGCGGATCACCGGCTTGAACATGGTCCCGAATGCCGGTGACCCCTTCGTGGCCCTGGTCGACGAGAAGAAGGCCCGCGAGGTGGCCGAGTACCAGATGGAGCAGATGAAGCGGTCCAGCCTGGCCGGATCCGCGAACCGCGTGTCGCTGGAGGACTTCTTCAGCAAGGTGCAGGCCGGCGAGGTGAAGGAACTGAAGGTGATCCTGCGCGCGGACGTGCAGGGTTCGTTGAGCCCGCTGGTCGACAGCGTGACCAAGTTGAAGCACCCAGAGATCACGCTGCGCGTGGTCCACAGTGCTGTCGGCGCCGTGGCGGAAAGCGACGTGAACCTGGCCATCGCGTCCAACGCGGTCGTCGTGGGGTTCAACGTCGGCGTCGACCCGAAGGCCCAGCACCTGGCAGAGCAGGAGAAGATCGACATCCGGCGCTACTCGATCATCTACGACGTGATCGATGACCTGAAGCGCGCGATGGAGGGCCTGCTGACGCCCAAACTGGTCGCGAAGCAGGTCGGCAGGGCCGAGGTCCGGCAGGTGTTCAGCGTGTCCAAGGTCGGCAAGATCGCCGGCAGCCTGTGCACGTCCGGCATCATCAAGCGCACGCTGGAGGTCCGGGTCGTCCGCGGCAAGGAGACCCTGTTCACCGGCAAACTGTCCAGCCTCAAGCGCTTCAAGGACGACGTCCGCGAGGTCAAGGCAGGCATGGAGTGCGGCATCGGCATCGACGGCTACGAGGGCCTCGAGGCCGGGGACGTGCTGGAGTTCTACGAGTACGAGACGGTGCGCGAGACGCTGGTGACGGGAGGCTGAGGCCGGTCGCACGCGGTTCGCCCCCGGTCCCCCCGGGTCCCGTGGACGAGGTCCCCCGATGGTCGTCGGTGTCTGCCGCATCACGCTGGCAATCCCCGAGAACGCGGACCTGAAGGGCAAGCGCAGCGTCGTGAAGCGACTGGTCTCCCGAACCCGCCAGCAGTTCAACATCGCGATGGCGGAAGTCGAGGACCAGGACGTCTGGCAGACCGCGGTCCTGGGGTTCTGCGTCGTCGGGAACGACCACCGCTTCGTCAATTCGGTGCTGGACAAGGTGATCGCCTGCATCGACGGGATGGGACTGGCCGAGATCGAGGATCACGCGATCGAGATCCTTCACGTGTTGTAGGGACAGGATTCCCGGGAGTCGAGACGCCATGAAGCCGTACAAGCGCACCGATCGGATCGCCAGCGAGATCCGGGAGGTCCTGGGCATGCTGCTCGTGTCCGAGGTCGAGGACCCGCGCGTGCGGATGGGGGTCGTGACCGGCGTCAAGGTCACGGCGGACATGTCGCTGTGCCGCGTCTACGTGCGCTCGCTGCAGGGCGACGAGCAGGGCAGGGCCGAGTTGATGGCCGGCCTGCAGAAGTGCCAGGCGTGGCTGCGGCGCGAACTGGCCCACCGGGTGCGGCTGCTGCGGATGCCGAAACTGGAGTTCCACTACGATGACGTTCCCGACCAGGCCTCCCGCGTGGAGAACCTGCTGATGCAGTTGCCGAAGCCGGGCGAGACGGTCCCGGAGAAGCAGGACCCCCCGAAGGAATCCCGATGATCGACGTGTCCCTGGGGCCCGGCGTGATCCTGGTGGACAAGCCGGCCGGGGTGTCCTCCGCACGGGTGGTGGACGTGGTGCGCCGCGTGACCGGGATTCGCCGGACCGGCCACGGCGGGACGCTGGACCCGTTCGCCACCGGGCTGCTGCCGGTGCTGGTCGGGCGCGAGTACACGCGCGAGGCCGACGACCTGCTGGCGGGCGACAAGGAGTACCTGCTGACGGTGAGGTTCGGCAGCGAGACCGACACGTGCGACCTGACGGGGGCGGTGGTGGCCCGGGGGGAAGCGCCCCTGCCGGGCGAGGCGGCGATCCGGGAGGCGCTGCGGGCCTTCGTCGGCGAGGTGGTCCAGGAGGCGCCGGCCTACTCGGCACTGAAGCACGAGGGGAAGCCGCTGTACTGGTACGCGCGTCGCGGCGAGACGGTCGTCAAGCCGCCCCGGAACGTGGTGATCCACTCCGCGGATCTGCTGGAGTGGCTGGCGCCGGATGCGGTGGTGAAGGTCTCCTGCGGCAAGGGCGCGTACATGCGGTCGCTGGCGAGGGACCTGGGGCGGTCGCTGGGATGCCTGGGGCACCTGGTCGCCCTGCGGCGCACGGCGATCGGTCCCTACCGGGTCGAGCAGGCCGTGCCCCTGTGGCGGCTGGAGCGGCGGCCGACCGCGCCGAGGCAGCCCGCGAACCGGCTGGACCTGCCGGAAAGCACCGCAGAAACCTCGTAACGGGTCGCATCCCTGGAGTAGAATCGCGGGGACCCCGGAGGCGGACAGGACACCCCGTGGACGATTCCGTGCTCAGTTTCCGGACCCTGGCCAGCGGATCGTCCGGCAACCTGGCCATCGTCCGGTCCCGTCGCGCCACGCTGCTGATGGACCTGGGCATCCCGACGAAGAAGCTGCTGCTGCAGCGCCTGGGCGAGGCCGGCATCGTCCCCGGCGGGGTCACGGCGGCACTGGTCAGCCACGAGCACTCGGACCACGTGAACTGGTTCGGCCTCCAGTGGTGCGTGGCCCACAGGGTGCCGATCCTGGGCAACCGGTACGCCCTGCGGTTCGCCTCCAGCCTGTACCGGGCGAAGTCCGGCCACGACGTGCCGGACGGCCTGCTGCAGGAGGTCCGGGCAGGTTCGTCGTACCTGGTTGAGGACGTCGAGGTGACGCCGTTCGACGTGCCGCACGACGTCCCCACCTTCGGGTACGTGCTGCGGTCGGGACGGGGCGGCCTGCGACGGAAAGTGGTCGTGGCGACGGACCTGGGGTGCGCGCGACCCGAACTGCTGCCCTGGTTCACGGACGCGGATGCCGTGATCCTGGAGGCGAACTACGACGTGGAGATGCTGCGGCGCAGTCCCCGGCACCCGCTGGACAAGGCCCGCGTTGCGTCGGACCACGGTCACCTGTCGAACGTGCAAAGCGGCCGGTTCCTGAAGGAGATCTGGGAGGCGTCGCGAACGCTGCCGAAGGCGACGCTGCTGGCGCACCTGTCCCGGGACCACAACCGTCCCGAACTGGCCGAGAACACCGTTCGGTACGAGGCCGGGCCTGCCGGAGGCCGGGTCCCGGTGCACACCGCTCCCGCGTTCGAGCCAGGCCCGGAGATCCTGCTGTAGGACAGGCGGGGGGCGGGGCCCCCGCACTGCAAGGCCCGGGCAGCGTCAATGTCCGTCGCGAATCCCGGGAGGCGGATGGGTCGGGGTCAATCGTCCGAGGGGGAATCGGCCAGGATCTGCCGCAACCGCGACAGCCGCGACGCCATGTCCCCCAGCCACTCGTCGCGCGCGCCGTACATCTTCGCCAGGGACAGGTTGCGCTCGTACGCGGCGACGGCCTTCGCGACCAGCGGCCTCGCCTTGTGTCGCAACTCGCCCATGTAGACCTTCAGGTCGTCCTGCGAGAACTCCGGCGGAACCTCGGCGTTCATGATGTCGTCGTAGAACTCCTCGTACATCCGGCCGACGCGCGTCCCGGCCTGCACGCCCCAGAAGACGTTCCTCATCCGCAACGTGCGCAGGTACTCGGACTGCGCCTTCAGGAACAGGGTCGCCTTGTCGGTCAGGTCCTTTTCCATCCGGTCGGTCGGCAGGATGAACTTGATGCGCGAGAACAGGTCGTGCCACGCCTCGGCACCTTCGAACGACGCCATCGCCGCGAAGTAGTTGCCCTGCAGTTCCGGGCGGGTCGCGTTGCTGTCCGCCAGCAACTGGACGCGGGTGACCTGCTCGCGGGACTCCTCGAACCGCCCCTGCATCCGCAGCACTCGCGCCAGCCGGGCCCGGGTCTCCATCTCCTCCGGCAGGGACAGCGGGCGCATTCCCGCGCGGCGTGCCAGCACGACCTCGGCCTTCTGCCACTCGCCGCACTCCTGGAAGGCCTGGCCGGCCTTCAGCAGAACGTCGGGCAGGTCGGGGTCGTCGGGGCTGCGGCGCAGGTATTCCTCGAAGTCCCTCGCGGCCTCGGCGGGGCGCTGCGCGGACAGCAGCGCGAGACCCCGGTTGTACAGCGCGGGCCGGGCGAAGCGCGAACCCGCGAAGCGCGTGAGGATCAGCCCGAACTTCCGCACGGCGTCCTCGAACCGCTTGTCCTCCCAGGCCTGGACGCCTTCGCGAAACAGGACCTCCGGGTCCATGAGGTCGACCTCGACGCCGTCGGCCGTGCGCGTCGTGGCGAACTCCATCGGGTCCATCTGCAGGACCTGGACGCGCGGCGCGCACCCGATCGACACGATTGCCAGCGCGATTCCCGCGATCGATCGACGCATCCAGGCCCCCGTCGCCATCCCGGTCTCCTACGGACGACCCGATCCTACCGTTCCGGTGGCCCCCGGGCAACGCGCTTCCGTGCGGTCGCTCGATTGACAATGGCGGGAGGCTCTGAAAAAATGCGGCCCGTCCATATTCCGAGGGGTTCCGGATGCTGAGAGTCGCGATCGTCGAGAAGGGGGGAACCGAGCGGGAACAGTTCTTCGACGTGGCCGAGGTTTCGATCGGCCGCGTACAGGGGAACTCGATCGTCCTGCCCAAGCCGAACGTGTCGAAGCGCCACGCCACGGTGACCCTCGAGAACGGGACGGTCACGATCGTGGACCAGAAGAGCACGAACGGGACCTACATCAACGGGCGCCGAATCTCGGGCCCGCGGGTGCTGAGCCCCGAGGACCGCGTGTACATCGGTGATTTCACGCTGCGTTTCTCCGAGGTCGCGGCGACCGCGGACATCGAGCCGACCCCGGTGCCCCCGCTGCCGGTGGCCGGTGCCGCCGGTCCCGAGAACCGCGCCGCCACCATCTCGATGTCGGCGTTCTCGCCCGAGGTGCAGCCGCCTCCGATGCCTCCCATCCCCGAGGAGGCGCGCGCGGAGGTCGAGGTCCCGCTGGACTTCGACGTCGAGGTGGCCCCCGCAGATCTTCAGCCCGAGGTCGTCGAGCCGCCCCCTCCGCCCCCTCCGCCCCCCGAGGTCGCGACCCGCGTGCCTCCGACGGAGATGAACGCGAAGGTGCCCGTGTCGGAGTCGGTGGAGATCGACGTGTCGTCCAGGGTTGCGGCCGTCACGGACGTGTCCGCGAACGCCCCGCACCGGACGGCGGCGCACGCTTCCCTGGAAGGGTCGCATGGCGCACGGGGGCAGATGTCGGGCCTGGCCCGAAGGGTGTCCGGACCCGGCGTGGATCGCGGGGCGGCGGGACACTGGGCCGAGGCCCTGCAGGTGGTGGCCGAGGAGGCCGCGACGACGGTGTTCGGCGGGGTCGAAGCCACCTCCGGGGAATTCACGGACGAGGCGTGGCAGCGCATGTCCGATGGCGTGATGCGACTGGTGGACCAGTTGCGCCGCGAAAACCGGCTGCCGGCCGACGTGGACCCCTACCTGCTGACACAGGACATGTTGTACGAGTTCACCGGCCTGGGCCTGTTCGAGGATCTCCTGGCGGACGAGCAGGTCCGCACGATCCTGGTCGAGGGCCTGGACCGCGTCTGGGTGTCGCGCGGCGGGCGGCCCGAGCCGGTCGTGAAGGCGTTCGCCAACGAGGCGACGCAGGCGCGTGTGCTGGGCCGGTTGCTGGACCTGGCCGGGACGCCGCGCGAGGCCCTGGAGCGGCCGATGGTGACGGGCCGCATGCCCGACGGGACCACCCTGCGGATCCTGAACCCCCCGCTGGCGGCCGACGGGCGCCTGATCGTCCTGGAGCGGCCCCACGCGACGACGCTGAGCCTGGAGGACCTGGTCCGCGTCGGCGTGATCGAGGAGGCGCTGGCCCAGCGCGTGAAGGACACGTTGCACGCGCACCGGGGCATCGCTGTGTGCGGTGGCAGCCAGGAGCGCCGGGCCGCGATGGTGAGCGCGCTGCTGCGTGCGCTGCCCGCCGGCGAGCGCCTGCTGGTCCTGGACGGGCCTCAGAACCTTTCGCCGCGTCGCGAGGGCGCGATCCTGATGGACCGGCTGTCCGTGCTGCAGATGGGGCCGATGGCGGCCTCGATGCTGGTGGCGCTGCATCCCGACCTCGTCGCGGTGGGGGACGTCGATCCCGAGGTCCTGGCGCTGCTGGCGCGGCTGGCGACGGGGGCGAGGCCCGGCCTGGTCCTGTCGGCGCCCTGCACGGCCGAGCAGTTGCCGGACCACCTGGCCGCCGCCTTCCAGGTGGGCCTGCCCGGCCTGGACGAGGCCGGGGCCCGCAACCTGGCGGTCGCGGTCGTGGACGTGGCCGTGGACCTGGTCGCCGACGAGGAGGGCCGCAGCCACGTGTCCCGCGTCACCGGCTGGGCCGAGCCGGGTCGCCGCTTCGGCGCGTGAGTTCGATCCTGGGAGCGAAGATGGCCTCCCGACCCTCCTGGACGCTGGTCATCGAGGACCGGTTCGGAACCGTGACGGACGAGTTCGTCTTCGATGCCGGCGAACTGGTCATCGGCCGCAGCCGGCAGTGCGACATCGTCCTGCCTTCCGAGAACGTGTCCCGGCGCCACGCCTGCGTCCGGATCGAGGACGGGCACCTGTTCGTCGAGGACGTCGGATCGTCGAACGGCGTCTGGTTCGATGGCCTGCGCCTGCAGGGGCCGCAGGAACTGCGGGACGGTGACGTCGTCAAGGTCGGGGACTTCCAGTTGCGGGTCAAGGGAAGCCGGGAGGGGCAGGAGGAGCGCGTGGTGCACGCCCGGCTGATCGGCAGGTCGCCGGGCGCCATGAACCAGTCCCTGGAAGTCGTGGCGGCCACGACGCTGGTCGGGCGCGGGCGGGACTGCGGCCTGGTCCTGATCGACCCGTCGGTCTCCCGCGTGCACGCGCGGATCGTGGTCCGGCCGGACGGTGCGATCCTGGTCGAGGACGTGGGCAGCGCCAACGGACTGTTCGTCAACGATACGCGGGTCAAGGTCTGGCAACTGTCCGGGGGCGAGCGTGTCCGCTTCGGGAACGTGGAGTTCGTCGTCTCGCTGCCCGGCATCGGGACCACCGAGACGCCGGTGCCCGGGCTGCGGGTGCGCCCGCGCCGGGTCCTGCCGTGGGTGGGTGGCATCGCGATGCTGGCGGCCGCCCTGGTGGTGCTGATCGTGCTGGTGCCCAGGCTGATGGTCCCGGAAGGGAACCCGCCCCCCCCGAACCCGCAGGCTCCGGCCGTGCAGGCCCCCGCCGCGGCGGCGCCGCCGCTGGCCGGGGAGGACGCCGTCCCCGCGCCGCTGCCCGCCGCGACCGCGCTGGAGAAGGCCCGGGGCCTGCTGGCGGCCCGCCGGCTGGACGAGGCGCAAGTCGCGGTGGACGCGGTCCGCAAGGCGGACCCGGCGAACGTCGAGGCCGTGCAACTGGCGAACCGGCTGCAGGTCGAGCAGGCCGCCGCGAAGGGCCTGGCCGAGGCGGACAAGGCCCTGGCAGAGAACCGCAGCGACGATGCCGTGCGCGGGTTGCTGGCCATCCCGGTGGTCTCCCTGTGCGATGCCGACGCCCGGGCCCGGCTGCGCGGCCTGCTGCCCCTGCTGGCCCGCGATCGCGACAAGGCGTGCGCGGGGCGCGGCGCCGCAGCGGTCCCCTGCATCCTGAAGAAGTCGCTGCTGGTCAAGGTCGAGGAGCGGCTGAAGGCCGGGTCGGCGGCGGGCGGGGCGGCTACGACACCAGTCCCCTGAGGGCGGTCCCCAGGCCTTCGCGCAGCGCCTTCACCTGGTCCTCCCGCCAGCCCTCGCGCGGACCGCGGACGAACGTCGTCCGGTCCACGCGGTTGTCGAAGCGGGCGACGGGCACGTGGAAGACCCCGCCGCGAGCCTCGACCCGCACCGTGCCGGGGACGTCCGACTGCTCGATCAACCAGGCCATGTCGTCGCAGCCGTAGTCCTTCATCATGACCTCGATCGGAACCCCGTGGTTCAGGATCGAGCCGGGGTCGTTCGGGTCGGTGCGATCGTAGTTCTTTCGGCGCGATTCCTCGGGGGTCACCCAGATGTACAGGATCGACGCCCTCGACAGCAGTTCGGGCGACAACTGTCGCAGCGATGCGGCGTAGCCCAGCGGGTCCGGCAGCGGCATCGACGAGCCGTCCGGACCGCCGCGCGCGAACTCGATCACGATCGTCCGGTTCTCCAGCGAGGAAGGGATGCCGGCGACCAGATCGTCGATCGCCTTGCGGCACTCGCCCTCGAGGGTGTCGAACAGCCGGGCGCGCGCGTCCGCCGGGAGGGCTGCGACGCGCGGAGGGATCCCGTGGCGGGAGGCGGCGTTCTCGATGCGCCCGTAGAGGTGTTCGGCGGCACGCGCGGGCGGCGCGTACGGCGGCCGGTGAAGCGCGGCGTAGTCCTCGTTCAGCAGTTCGATCAGCGTCAGCCAGTCCCGCCCGTCCTTGAAGGGGCGGTCGCCGGCGTGGAAGAACGGGCGCGGCAGCCCGGCCTCCTGCGCCTCGTCGTCGAACCGTCGCATCAGGTGGACGTAGGGGTAGTCGTCCAACTGGACGGTCTGGCCCATGCGGAACTCGCGCCGGCACTCCTCGTCGGAATGCGACGCAAGGAACTTCCGGACCTCGGACTTGCCGGAGGCGGGCAGCGCCAGCAGCAGCAGCGTGTCGAGCGTCGTGCGTTCCATCGGGAAGGCTCCGGTTCGTGGCTTCGAGGGAGAATCGCGCATGCCGGCAGGGAGATCAAGAGGCCGGGACGGCCTGGGCCGCGAAGCCGAGGCGCGGCGCCAGCATGTCGAGGATCTTCCGGCCGCCGTACTTCAGCGGGCCCGCGTCGCGACGGGACTTCAGGCCCGGGTCCAGGACGTGCGTCGCGAGGGCCTCGCGTGCCGCCTCGGCGTCCCCCGACAGGTACAGCGACCACGCCAGGTACAGCCCGCAGGTGCTGTGGCGGAAGCCCTTCTCCAGGGCCTTGCGGTAGAACTTCGCGGCCAGGCCGTACCGTCCCGCGTCGAACAGGATCATCGCACCGTCGAACAGTCCGGTCGCCTCGTTGCCCGCGTTGCCCGACTGCGCCTTGCTGGCCGCGTTGGCCAGCGCGGCCTGGATGTCCTTGCGCCGCAGCCGCTCCTCGGACACGACCCGCAGCATCGTCGCCTCGGCCCCGCGGACGTCGTCGGGAACGTCGATGCCGATGGCCCGCCACCAGGCGCGGGCGCGCTGGAGGTTCGCGGCGTTTTCCGGGGACACCCGCAGGAACACCTCGGCGACGTCGTCGCGGTGGACCAGCGTCCAGCGGTCGCGGTCCCAGTCCAGCAGCGGGAAGACCGGCGCCGGGAAGACGACGATGTCGAACGGATAGCGATGCCACGCGTCCTCGATGGCCTGCTCGCGCTCGTACGGCTTGTGGGTCTGGACGATGACCTCGCGCTCGTCGGGCGTGAAGTTGCCGCGCCCGTCCGAGAACACGGTGCAGTCCGGCCACAGGCGGCCGATCAGGTAGCCCCCCCAGGACGCGAAGTGCAGCACGCGGCCCTTCAGGCCCATCGCGGAGATCGTATCGGCGGCGGCCTCGGGGAAGGTGTTCGGTTCGAGGTCGTGCGACAGCAGGTCCACCGCGCGGGCCAGCCCCTTGCGGTCGGCCACGATCGACTTCTGGTACGAGATGCCGCCCAGCGTCATCGCCAGCAGCAGCAGGGCGACCTTCCACGGCATCGAGGCATCGATGCCGGCCAGCCGCTCCCGGTAGGCGATCGCCAGCGCCGCGATGGCCAGGGCGTCCAGGTAGATGAAGCGGGCGGTGTTCGCGGCCATCAGGGCCATCAGGCCCGCGAAGGCCAGAAGGCCCGGGTCCGTGCGGGTCACGAAGCCCCGCCAGCGGTGGCGCAGCATCCCGGCGATGACGATCCCGCCCAGCAGCGCCAGCACCAGGTACGGCACCAGCCCGCAGACCACGTGGTGCGGCGACAAACGTCCGGCCATCGAGGGCAGGAAGTACGCGGCCGGGGGGTGCCATTCCGGGATCAGGGACATGCTGCCTTCGTACATCGTGAAGGCGGTGACCACGCCCTTCAGGAAGCCCGGCATCGGCAGCATCGGCAGGGTCGCCGCGGCCGCCAGCGCCAGCGATCCCAGGAACCGGGAACGGGCGTCCGACGAGGAGGGGCTGGCCAGCCAGCCCGCGCCGCGCCCCATCGATACCGCGATCGCGGCCAGCGGCAGCCACAGCGCCCCGCCCGCGTGGATGTTGGCCCAGAGGGCGGCGACCCCGGCGACCAGCACCAGCGTCCGGGCGCGCGGCCGTCCGTCCTTCCCGTCGTCCCACCCGAACAGCGCGGGAAGGGTCAGGGCGGTGAAGAGGAAGTTGAACACCTCGGGCCGCACCCGGAAACGGTCACCCGACAGCACCAGCGCCAGCATCAGCAGCGCGGCGGCGGCGGCGCGCCCCGGCACGGCCCGCCGGAACCATCGCCACCACAGCGCGAAGGACGCGACGAACAGGCCGGCGTGCATCAGTCGCACCCACACGAACCCGGCCCGCGCCTCGACCTGGTAGCAGATCACCTCGTACAGCCACTGGAAGGTCGTCCAGGGGCGCGACGGGTCGGTGGCCGAGAAGATGTCGGTGTGCGGGATCGCGCCGGATTCGACGATGAACCGTCCCGTCGCGATGTGCCAGAAGATGTCGATGTCCCAGTTCGGCCGGAAGGAGTACAGGAACACCGCCGCCAGGACCAGCAGCACGAACAGGATCTCGACCACCCCGGCGACCCGGGTCCGGATGCGCTCCATCCGTCAACTCCTGCGGCCGAACAGGGCCGTGCCGACGCGCACCACCGTGGCGCCCTCGGCGATCGCGGCCTCGAAGTCGCCGGACATGCCCATCGACAGGTGGGCGATCCGGGGGGAGGGGGGCTGGATCGAGGTGATCAGGTCGTCCCGCAGGCGTCGCAGCGTCGCGAACCAGGGGCGGGCCGCGTCCGGGTCGTCCGCGACCGGCGGGATGGCCATCAGGCCCACCAGCAGGATCCCGGGCAGCCCCAGCACGTGGCGGCACAGCGCCTCGGCATCCTTCGCGGGGACCCCGGACTTCGACGCCTCGACGGCCAGGTTGACCTCCACGAACACCTGCACCGGGCGGGCGGGGTCGGCGCGCTTCGAGACCTCGTCGGCCAGCGAAGGGCGATCGACGGAGTGGATCACCTGCGCCCAGGGCAGGACCAGTTTCACCTTGTTGGTCTGCAGGCCGCCCAGGAAGTGCCAGCGGGGCCGCAGCCCGGCGTCCTCCACCGCCTGCGCCTTGGCCGCCAGTTCCTGCGCGTAGTTCTCGCCCACGTCCTCCAGGCCCGCCCAGACCGCGGCGACGACGTCCTCGGCCGGGCGCGTCTTCGCGACGCCGACCAGCAGCACCTCCCCGGGGTCCCGGCCGCAGGCGCGACAGGCGTCGGCAATGCGCTGCCGGACGCGGTCCAGGTTCGCGGCGATCTCGATCTCGCGCGGGCTCATGCCGAAGGGCCTCCGTGGCGAACCGGGACGCTAGAAGGGCAGGATGTCCGTCGCGCCCATTTCGACCATCATTTCGACCACCTGGCACAGCGGCAGGCCGACGACGTTGGTGTACGAGCCGACGAGGCTGTCCACGATGTACCCGCCGACGCCCTGGATGGCGTAAGAGCCTGCCTTGTCCATCGACTCGCCGACGGACAGGTACTTCTCGATCTCGACGCGGGTCATCGGCTTGAACCGGACCTGGGTGGTCACGGCCTGCAGCCCTTCCTTGTTCTTGCGCATGTCGTACAGGCAGAAGCCGGTCAGCACGTAGTGCTCGCATCCCTGCAGGCGGGCCAGCATCGCCGCGGCGTCCTCGTGGTCTTCGGGCTTGCCCAGGATCTCGTCGCCCAGCACGACGACGGTGTCCGCGCCCAGGACCCACCGCAGCGGCGTCTCGCGGGAGAGCCGCGCGCCCATCCGGGCGGTCTCGCCGTCGGGGTACAGGGTCTGCTGGATGCGCTCGACGACGGTCAGGACCTTGGAGCGGGCCATCCGCTTGACGAACGTCTCGGGGGGCTCGGTCAACTGCCGCTCCTCGTCCACCGTCGAGGGCATCGGCTTGACCGAGAAGCCTACCTTTTCCAGCAGTTCCTTGCGCCTGGGCGATGCCGACGCGAGGACCAGTTGACCGGGCATGACGCTCCTCCAGGGACCGGACGCGGGGCGTATTGTAGCAGCGTTCGCGACCGGCGTCGGCGGTCGTTCGTCCGGAGAGGCCCGTCCGGGGAGGGGGTCCGGCGGGGAGGCCGCCTCCGCTCCGGGGCCCCCCCCGCCCCTTCCCGAGTGGAGCGGGGCCTTCGCCTCCGCCGGAGCTACCGCGACCGCGACGGGCTCTGTCTCGGAGGCCGGTGATGTTCGCCACCGCCGCCCGCGCGGGTCGCGGCTTCACGCTCCGGCCTCGGTTCAGGCCCTCGCTCCACTTCGGGCGGGAGGC
>CALJUR010000020.1 GCA_937975765.1 uncultured Myxococcales bacterium | reverse complement strand
CGCCCACCGAGACCTACACTCTTTCCCTACACGACGCTCTTCCGATCTCAGCGACATCCACGGCATGAGCCACTGGGTCCGGGTCGCATGCCTGGGACTGCGCATCGCGGAGCTCGCCTGGACGGGGAAGGGGCTCGCGGAAGACGAGGAGGCACTGCTGCTGGCCGCCTTCTTCCACGACGCAGCGCGGACCCGGGAGAGCCTCGACACGGGCCATGGACAGCGGGGCGCCTGCTTGCTGGAGGCCTTTGCCGGCCCACTGGCCTGGGACCCGGGGATCGTGGCCATCGCGGCCGACGCGATCCGCAGGCACGAGGGTCAGGCAGAGGCGATCCCGCCGAGGTCAGGGCGAGTGGCGTCTGCGTTGGCCAATGCGGACCGGTTGGACCGCGTGCGGTTCGGGGACCGGGCGGAAGGCAGCCTGATGCACCCCGACGGGGTTTGGCCGGACCTGCAAAAGGCCTCATGGGCGCTGGTCGAGCGGGTGGACGAAGCGAGGATCCGGGAGGCGGGGCTGCTGGAACCCCTGGCGACGGCGTGGGGGCGGTCGGATAGCGGGTGAAGCCCGCGGAATGGTCGCGGGATGGCCGGATGACTCTGGAACGGAGGATGTGACGAACGAGGAGGGAAACCGCATGAAACGGCAATCGGTTGCCCCCAGGCCTCGCCTGGGTGGGGTGCTGGACGGACTGGGGGTGTTCGGGTGCGGCGAGTTGGAGGACGCGATCCTGGCCGGCCTGGCGCTGGGGGAACCGATCCTGCTGATCGGAGGACCGGGATGCGCCAAGACACGCCTGGCCGAACGCCTGGCGGCCGGGCTGCGAATGCGGTTCTGGGCCTACGACGCCTGCAAGGCGTTGTTCGAGGACGTGGTGGGCTTTCCCGACCCGTCCAGCCTGGCCGATGGCGAGGTGCGCTACGTGCCGACCCGGCTGTCGCTGTGGGGCAAGGAGTTCATCCTCGTGGACGAGATCAGCCGGGCGAACCCGTCGATGCAGAACAAGTGGCTGGAGGTCGTCCGATCCCGCCGGCTGATGGGCATGGAACTGGCGGACCTGAAGGAGGTCGTCGCGGCCATGAACCCGGCGGGCCTGCCGGGGACGGTGGCGCTTGACGAGGCCCTGGCGGGACGGTTCACGTTCCATCTCGAGGTGCCCGAAGCCCACCGGATGGCGGCGGCGGATCGACGGCGAGTCATCGAGGCCCCCGATCTCGGTCCGGCGGATTCCGAGCTCCCAGACCTGCGCCCCATGCTGGCATCGATCCGCGAGGCGCTGCCGGTCGTGGAGTCGCGGGACGGTGCGGTGACCACGGGATACGTGGAGCACCTGGCCGACTACTTCGCGGGCAGGGAGTGTCCCCTCGACGGACGGCGCCTGGGCATGATCCGCCGTGCCCTCCTTTCGATGGTGGCAGCGCACGAGGCCGCCGGGACGCCCACGGGGGGTCTGGATGCCCTGCTGGCCCTCTTCCACCATGGCCTGGACTGCGCGCTGCCCTTCGCGGCAACGGGTCGCCCGATCGGGCGCCTGGTCATCGACGGGGCGCACGAGTTCGCGTCGGCCTCCGCCCGCGGTCAGACACGACTGCTCCCGCCTGCCGACGTGCTGGCGACGACGCGTAGGTTGCTGGCGACCGGGGATGCTCCGGACGACCCGGACCGGGTCTCGCTGCTGGTCACCCGCATTTTCCAGGACCTCGATCACCCCCGTTCGGCCGACGTCGGCATCCGATCCGGCGCGGCCCTGCTGACCCTGGCCACCTCCCGGACGGCTCTGCGGCGCCTTCGAACGGACACCCGCTTTCGCGTCCTCTCCGGCTACCGGGACCTGCTGGACCTGGCGGAGGGAAGCATCGGTCCCTTCCTCGCCCAGGCCGAGCGCATCGCCCCTCCCCCGGGAATGGACCCCGCGCTGCGCGACGCCGCCTTGCGAATCGCCTTCGTGCTGTCGGATCGGCTTGAAAGGCTGCCGCAGGGCGGGGCCGATTTCGACGAGGTGGCCAGGCGCCTGATGGAGGAGTACCGGATGAAGGAGGCCGCATGAAAGCGAAGGCACTCGTGAAGGCCTGGTCGGACGCCGGCATCACCTGCCTGGTCCAGCAGGTTGTGGATCTTCCGCTGAAGGCGATCCTGGAGGACGGCATCCATCCCATGGAGTCCTGCCGGCTGGACCTTCCGTCTCTGGGCGCGCCGGTCCTCGCGGCGGGGCGGGGCGCGGTGATGCACCCGATGCACGTGGAGGGCCTGGCGCCGGTGCATTTCGGCCAACCGGGGCTTCTCCTCGCCCTGAATCCCCTGCAGGCCTGCCGGTTCCTGGAGTCCCGATGGATTCCCAGTGGGAACGGACCGATCGACTCGGCTGTCCGCGCCGTTCGTGAAAGTTCCCCGGACGATTGCCGCCGGTACGACCCCCTGCTCGCCTTCATCGAGGACCTGCCCGAGGGATGGCTCCCCCATCCGGATCCGACGAACCGTGCCTATCCGGTGCTGCTACGGAGCGGGATGTGGGGCCGGCTTCGGGAGGTCGAACGCGGCGGCGATCCGGTGTACCTGCCGAAATACCGCAACCGCCACGAGCAGAGCCTCGCGGGCCGGATCGCCGTGGTCCGGCAGCACCGCGTCCGTCGCGGCGACGTGGCCTTCTCCGGGTGGGACGTGATGATGCCCAGCGTGACGCGCAGCGGGCGGGTGCGCGTGTGTCTCGACGGGCACTGGTCCGAGGGGGCGCTCCGCCAGATCGACAGGGAACTCCGGATACCGTTCGAGGAAGACGGGCGCCTGGTGGAGTTCCTGGACGGGGACGCCACCCAGTTCGGCGCCTGGATCGCCCGGGTGCTGGTGAAGGTGCCCCGGCGATGGCCCCGGAAGGTGGGCGAGGTGCCTCCGGCTGCGGGCTGCCTGCCGGCTGCCTGGCTGGTCGACTCCCGCTGTCCCCTGCAGATCCCGGACGACGTCTCGAAGGTGGACCGGCCGGCGGAGGCGGCGGCGATCCTCTCCCGGGTCACCCGGAACGTGTTCCTGCCCGACGGCATCCCAGGACGGGCCTCCCCGGCCATCCGCGCCCGGGCCGATGGCTGGCTGGCCCTGTGCACGCCTCCGGATGGAGGGCCGTCATGAAGGACAGCGCACTGGAGGCTCGGGTATGGCGCGCCGTGGAACTGTCGTCCGATCCGCCGGCGTTGGCGCAGGCCCTGCACGCGTTCCTGCCGGCCAGCCGGCTGGGTGTCTCGCGGACCGTACCGACGGCCCGCATCCGCCGGATCGGCGGGCGCATCGACGTCCGGTTCGGCGAGGCCTTCCTGCGCGAGCACCTGGGGGACGACCGCGACTTCCTCTTCGTGCTGTTGCACGAGATCTACCATCACGTGCTGGGGCACCTGCGGATCCGCCCGGGGGACGAACTGACCCGACGCTGCCCGGCGGCCGCGAACATCGCCGCCGACATGATGGTCAACCGGGTCGTCGTCGACCGCTACTTCCCGGGCGGCGTGCCCCTGCTGTCCCGGCTGTACAAAAACGGTCTCCCCGGCTGCCTGCTGAAGCCCGCAGACACACACGTCCCGGGGGAGCCCGGGCAGGGGAAGCACCGGGCGCGAGCGGCATTTCTCGCCGGCATGGCTCGGGCCGGCCACAACCGCCACCTGGCCGAGTGGGCCTGGTCGGTGCACCGGATGGCCTGGCATTTTCGTGCGCCCCACGAGCAGTTGCTGGAGGCGGTGATCGAACTGCTGGACCTGGCCGGCATTCTGCGGTTCGAGAGCCTGCTGCTGCTGGGAAGCCACGACGGCACGAGCGTGGACGGGATCCCCTGGGAGGGTGTCGAATCCTTTGGGGCTGGACCGGGGGGCGAACTGGAGGAGGGGCAAGTGGTTCCCGTTCCCGCCCAGGACGCCGGCGGATTGGCGATTGCCCTCCGGCGCGCCCTGGGGAAGGACCCCAGCCGCCAGCAGGTGCGGATGGCGCCGGTCAGCGGGGTGACGTGTTCGCCCGGGAGATCGGACCTCGCCTTCCTGGCGGCCGGCCAGCCGGTGTTCCTGTTTCATGGCGCCCGGGCGCAGCCCGACCACTTCCCCGGCGCCCACGTCTACCTGGACGTATCGGGGTCCCTGGATTCGGCGCTTCCGAGGTTGTACGGGGGGCTGGCCAACCTCCGGGACCTCGTCGCCGACCCGGTGCACCTGTTCTCCACCCAGGTCGTGGACTGCCGCCTGGACGACCTGGCCCGGGGCATCCGCCGCACCACCGGCGGAACCTGCTTCACCCCGGTGCTGGAGCACGCGCTGGCGGGTCGATACCGCCAGATCGTCGTGGTGACCGACGGCATCGGGCCTCTGTCCGACGAGACGGGAAGGGAGTTCGCCCGATCGGGGGCGGGCCTGCACCTGGTCCTGGTCGGTGAAAGCCGGCGCTGGAGGCGGGATTGCCCGCTGGTCGAAATGGCCCGCAGCGTGACGTGTCTGGGTTGAACGTCTGAGTTCTGCGGGTGCAGGGAACCGAGAAATCAAAACAAGGAGGAGCGATGAGACTCGGCCGATTGATTCCAGAGGAATTCAAGGCGATGCAACAGGACCTCCCGGTATGGCTGTCGGAGGCGGAGCGTATCCTGGACTCTCCCAGAATGCGATCCATCGTCGTCCACACGGTCGGTTGGCTGTTCAAGGCCAGGGTACCCAGCCTGGGCACGTTGCTGGAAGCCTGGACCAGCGGGGTCTTCCGGTTGCCGTGCCCGTGCGGCGCTTCGGGCTGCGTCCAGTGGGCCGCCGGAAACCCGATGAGCGGCAGCCACAACATCGTGATCATCTGCCCGTCCTGCGGGAAGGTGTCCGATAAGCAGTTGTGGGACCACATCCCGAGGATGGGAATCATGGGATTCACCCACACGATCCAGGAGATCGAGAGGCGGCGGATCGATCAGTGCCTGGACGATGTCGAGACCACCCTCTCGGTGCGGCACGTCGCGCCCATGCTTCGCGGCGAAACACCCGTGAGCCCGGGCCGGGACCCCCGGGGCGAGGTGGTCTTCCGGTATGACCACGAACATGGAACGGTCCTCGGCGCCGAGGGCGTCCCCCAGGGGATGGAGGGGGAGCGCGGCAAGTGGATCAGCCTGCCCCTCGATAAAGGAACGTGGCGTGGTGCAGAGGGAGGAACCAGGCGGGATCCGTGGTGGTGGTCGGACTGGTACTACATCGCGCGCGACGGCAGCGGCAGTTTCTCGTTCCACTATGCGGAAGGGGTTCTCAGCCGCAGCGGGGGCGGCGAACTGCTGACGTTCGACGAGATGGTCCCGCCGCCCGCGCTGACGCACTGGATCGAAAAATTGCTGTGAAGTTATTGTTGCCATTGACTTTTCCGGAGAACTTCGGGTATGCTCCTTTCTGCATGGAGAGCGCCCCTTTCGGGGGTCGGCAACCGAGCCACGGCCACGGTGCCATGAACCGCCCAGGTTCCATGCGCGGGCAACAGCCCGAAAAACGGAGGTCGGCCATTTCCGTCGACATCTGGTTCGGGCTCCTACACGGCACGAGGAGTGCCGTCAGACAGGAGGAGTACACCATGTCCATGGCATTGCTGCGCGCTCTGAACGGGGACACGAACGGACGCTTCCGGGCCTGGATGGACGCCCTGGGCCGCGAGCCGAGGATCGCCTGGTATCCGTCGGCCCAGCGGGACTTCCGGCCCCTGATGCACCTGGCCCCGGGTTTCGCCAAGGGCCAGCCTGCCCGGGGGCCCGAGCCGCAGCCGCCGGACATCTTCCTGTATACCGACTACTACCCCTGGCAGGGGAGGAATGTCCTCGACCGGAACCCGCTGTTCCGGGACCGTCGCACCACGGTCACCTTGCGCCACCTGGAGGAACTGCCCCGTCTGGACCTTCCGCTGGACCGGGGCATCGTCACCCTCCTGCGGGGCGGCCCGCTGACCGGGCGGGTGGTCTTCATGGAACTGGAGGTGCGCTCCGACCTGCTGGGGACCCTGCAGTGGCCCCTGGTATACGCTTTCTGCGAGAACGAGGCCTTCTGCGCGCGCATGATCCTTCCCCTGGGCGGCCGTCTCAGCCACATCGTGCAGGTGGACTACGACAGCGGAGGAAGGGCGTCGGGCACGTGGCTGCAGAACGTCCTGGGGCCAACGGGCTGCGAGGTCTTTCTCACCAGCGGCGACGGCCCCATGGCCTCCGGCGACGAGCGGGCGATGCAACTGTACCCGGCCCTCAGGCAGCAGGACGGCATGCCGGGCCTGGTGCCCTACCGGGTCACCCCCGGCCGGAACGGATCGCGATGCGGGGACGTGACGTGGTATCGGCTGATCGAGCCACCGCCGCCCGGGCTTCCGTGCCGCGTCGGCCGCCGGCCCGACCCGGAATTCGTGGAACTGAGGTCGGCCCGCCTGCACCACGTGCCGGGGTTCATGAAGTTCCTTCGGGCCGAGTTTCCGGAGGCATCGGCCCGCATCCCGGAGGGGTTGCCCCCCTTCCCCGGGGGATACGGCGAGGCCGACGGCGTCTGCACGCACCCCGCGCACGTCCGCTCCTCCTGGCTGCGACAGGCCGACCGGTTCACGCCTCAGTATGTCCCGGACGGCTTCCTGCTGGCCGCCCTGACGAACGCGGGGACCTCGGAGTACCTGCTGCTGATGTGGCGACAGGGGGATCGGTGCTTCTGGTTCCGGGGCCGGTACGTTTGCTTCGTTACCCGGACTGGGGACCTCTACGAGCAGGTTAGGCAGGCCCTGCACGACGCGCTGGCCCGGTGGGACGCGGGCACCGAGTCGGTGGCCGCAGGCATGGGCAGCGAGCCGTACCGGCACCCCCTGCGAAAGGGGAGGCGCGCATGAGACCGCCCGTCGTCGAGGAGAACGGCTACGTCACCACGTTCGTGCGTCGCAGGATCGGGGGGCGGCCGCGGTGGGTGCACGCCTGCCGCCTGGCTGCGCCCGGGCCGTGGCCGGAGGTCGAGGGCGGGTGGTTCCTGTGGCGGTGGGAACTGGCCCACGAATGGTACCTGGGCATCCGCCTGTCGGACTGGGAGCGGATGCCGCGCATCGAGCGGATGCGGGCGGAACTGCAACTGCAGGTGAGGATCTGGATTCCGGACGAGTACGCACCGCAGTCCGCCCGATTGCTCGATCCCGTCGCGTACGACGCGTGGGACGAAGATCTGGACTGGAACACGGTCTGTGCCCAGGCGGATCCCGACACCCATCTGGATCGGCCGTACGGCCCCGGCCCCGAGATGCGGTACGACGGTGCCCACTGGCGCGACGTCCTGCGTGCCCGGGGTTGGCCCATCCCGGCCTACGACCCGCCCCCCCTTATGCCGTTCAGCCTGCGGGAGGCGAGGAGGAGGGAGATCGAGGAGTGGTGCCAGGAAAGGAATCTACCCGGGTCGCTTTCCCTTCATGGGAGTCCTCCTGGCCTGATGCTACCAGAGGACTTTCTCGTCGCGAGATTTAATGCTTCCTGAAGCGAGTATCGGAGGCATGATTCGCATTCGCGAACGGTATTAATTCGTTCCCGGAATTTGAAGGAGACAAATCTATGATAATACAGATACCCGGGTTGTCTGCACAAGGATACGCTCCACGACAAGATATCGAGATCGTTTGATCTGGTCCCCGATTCCCGGAAAAATCCGAAAGCGAGTTTCTTACGGTTCGGAGTGCGAGTCCAAACCAACCATTTCATGAAACCTGGGGCTGAAGCCCGACAGTGAATTCTCTTCGTATGGTCTATCCTAATGATTCATTTGCTATCGACGGACAGTGAGGTCTACGAAATCGGAAGGCAGGGCCCTGAAACGCGCTGAACGCGCAGGCATCAATAAGGCCTCGGTCTTTCAGACCTTCCCACCAACTACCTGGAAGGTCGATATGAGCCTCATCAATTGAAAGTTTAAGACGGTTCTTGGGATCGGCCTTCTGAAGCCCAGCAATGATATTCCTCCGACACGCCCTAGTTGATCTGTGTAGCACAAACAAAACGGCCTCTACAATCAGGAAGGCACTACCGGTGCCAACGAATACCACTATGTCCTCTGCATCTCCGCTTGACTTTGCCATGAAGGCTGTGGCGAATATACACGATAGAAGGAACCCAAACGTAATCGAGCCAAACCCAAGGGCGATCTTCAGGAAAAACAGACCATCGATATAGAATTCCATCTCTCGCCAATCACGCAGATATGGTTCCGCACGTTTTGCGATTTGGAGGGTCTCCTTGCGTTCAACTTCCTCTTGCTCCAGCCTTTTCATCCGCACCCGCGACTCATATTCATCAAGTTGGTCGATCGCGCAACCCAATTGGCGAGCTCTATTGGTTCTCTCTTCATTTACCTCTTCGACCTTCCAAGGCTCACAGCCCAACCTCTCCGCCTGTGCCTCAATTCGCTGAATCTCCGCCAACACATCCGGCGCATCGACAACGTCTCGATTGCAGAATCGGCAGACCTTGGCGCGCTTGTTGATTCTCTCGGCACAGTGCGGACAAGGACGATTCTCCCATTCCTCACGCTTCTTATCTAGGAACTCTTGCTCAGCTTGTTGCCGCGCCTGCAGCCTTAATTGTGCTGCAATCGATTGAACAGCCATCTCGACTTCGGATGGTCTTTGGATCTTAATGTCTCGCCTAGCACCCTGTTGAAGAGCCCTCGTTTGCTTTTCAAGAGCGATACATGTTGGACATTTCGCGTAGGCCCCTCCTGGAAAATTGTACTCGAATCGCCGTCCACACGAGAGGCAGGTATTTCTTCTATCAACCATCCTGAAATTCCTCCGGCGTCCAACCAGCGTCAAGCGGTACCCCCTATCGTAACCGAACTTCCAACTGTCCATCGATTGTCGTCCATTATGATATCCTATCGTGGTTATCTGCTGCAATTACTAGCTCGCCAGACATGACCGGAATGCGTGTTCGACCCGCCTGCGGCAGAGCAGCGGTTCGACCCGGGAACGCCCTATGCATGGCGCGGGCAATGTACTACCGGGAGCGGAAATCACATGACCATTTGGGGGGGTAGTCAGGCGGCGTA
>CALJUR010000019.1 GCA_937975765.1 uncultured Myxococcales bacterium | reverse complement strand
ACCGAGATCTACACTCTTTCCCTACACGACGCTCTTCCGATCTGCTGGACGGTGCGGCGGCCGCGGCGCTGGGCCTGGCGACGCTGGCGCTGCCGCTGGCCCGCGGCGCGGCCGATCGCGGGCCGTCGGGGCCCTGGGGCGCGGCCGTCTTCCTGCGTCGGGCCGGCGAGGTGGCGCTGCCGGCAGCCCTGCTGCTGGCGGCGGGCTGGGCCGGGACGGAGGATTCCTCGGGCCTGTGGCCGGCGTGGCTGGCGGCGTTCTCCATCGCGGCGCGCGCCTACGACGAGATCGTGACCGCCGCGGGCGGGGCGGACGTCCCGGACAACGCCGCGTCGTGGACCCTGCGGCTGCACCCGGCGGACGTGCCGGCGTGGGTCGCCGCCTACCTTCTGGCGGGGCGGCCGGCCGGGGTGCTGTGGGCCGCGGCCGCGGTGGGCATCGCCGGGTTCGGGTTCGCGGCGGCACGGCACGCCGCGGCGCTGCGAGCAATGGACCGCGCGAACGGGGCGGGTCCGGGCCGGGTCCCGGGACCGGAGACGCCGCGCTGGGCCACGCTGGCGAAGGCCATCGGGCGGTCCGGCGACGACTCCTTCTGGGGCCTGTGGGGCGGCCAGACAATCGCCTTCCTGGTGCACGCAATGGTGTTCCGGGCGCGGTGGGCCACCCCGAACCGCGTGACGGCCGCCGCGGCGGTCGCGGGCTTCCTGGCCGCGGGCCTGGCCGTGGTCGACTCGACGGCGGCGGTGATCGCCGCGGTCGCGCTGATGCAGTTGCGCAGCGGGCTGGACGCGCTGGACGGGCAGATCGCCCGGCTGCGCGGGGCGTCCTCGCGACTCGGTGCCTGGCTGGACAAGGTGTCGGACACGGTCGGGTGGGGCGCCCTGTTCGCGGCGACGGCCTTCTGCGCCGGGCGCCAGGTCGGCAGTGCATGGGCGGTCCTGGTGCCGCTGGCCGCGGCGATCGCGCTGTCGTTCCAGGGCGTCACGTACTGGCTGGACAAGCGGTCGGGCGGTTCGCCTTCCTCGGCACCTGCGGCGGAAATGCCGTTCCTTGGGAAACTGCTGTCCGTGCTGCGCCGCATCCCGATGTTCGAGGAACCGGACTACTACCTGTGGTTCTCGATCGCGCTGCTGCTGGACGACTACCCCTGGCTGCTGGCCTTCACGACGGTGGCGTTCGCGGCCCGCGTGGCCGGCTTCGGCTTCGCGCGCACCCGTCGCGCCGCCCGCTTCGGGATGGCACACGCCGGGTAGGGGAGGACGGATGGCGGACCGGGCGCCCCAGGCCCTGCCCCCCGTGACGCAGGACGGTGCCCTGCCGTCCGTTTCGGTGGTCGTCCGATCGTTCAACCGGTTGCCGAACCTCGTCGTCCTGCAGGAACGCTGCCTGGTGCAGGACTACCCGGACTTCGAGGTCGTCGTGGTCGAGCAGAGCACGCAGCGCGCCCCCGCGGACCTGGAGCGGCTGGAGCGCCTGGCCGCCGACCCGCGCCTGCGGGTTCTGCGGCGCGACCCGATGGGGCCGTCGGCCGCCCGCAACGAGGGGGTCCGGCAGTCCCGCGGCGAGATCGTGCTGTTCATGGACGACGACGACCTGCCGATAGGAACCGGCTGGATCCGCGCGCACGCCCGGTACTTCGGGGACCCGGCCTGCCTGGCCGTGACGGGCCGGTACGTGCACCGGGAGGACGAACCCTTCCCCTACGCGGACCCCGACCGGGCGTATCGCCGCTGCCTGACCTTCTCGCCCGTGCTGCGCCTGCCGCGCTGCTACGCCCGCCAGACCCGCGAGAAGCGGGGCGTGGATTTCGTCTACGGCGGCAACGCCTCGATCCGCCGCGGCGCGATCCGGCGGTTCGGCCTGTGGGACGAGGTGGCGGTGGAGGGCGAGGAGAATTCGTTCAACTACCGGGTGCGGCGCCACAAGCGGCCGGAGGAGTACCTGGTGTTCTCGCCCGACCCCGTGATCGTGCGAGGGATCGGCGTGCCGGGCGGCCTTCAGCGAAGATCCACCGACGTCCAGCAGAGCTTCTGGCGCCACTTCGAGTCGTTCCACCGCGTGGTGGGCCACTACCACCCGGTGCGCTTCGTGCTGCTGTACCCCGCCTACCTGTGGAAGGTCCTGGACGAGACCGTGACGTTCACGATGGACGACGCCGTGTTCCCGGACGAGGCCTCCCGGCGGCGCGCGGCGAGGCGGCTGGTCCTGAAGTTCCCGTGGAACGTGCTGAAGGGCTGGTGGCGGCTGCTGCGTTCCCCGGGCGGGCGGCGCTACCGGCCGGGCGAGGGAATCGGCTGAAGCCGGGTCCCGAAGTCGAACACGCACCGCACGCCGCGCGTCCCGGGATGAATGTCGAACTCCCCGCGCGCGTTGCGGCGCTCCAGCAGGCCGGCGATCGACAGGAATCCCCCGCCCCGCAGGAATCGCACGCTGCCCGGCGTGGCCGACAGGACCGGGTCCAGGGAGCCCGGTGGAACCCGGTCGTGCGCGTCCATCGCGAAGCCGTCCTGCACCCACTCGCACCGGTTGCCGGCCAGGTCGACCGGCCCGAACGGGCTGCGGCCGTCGAAGGCCCCGATCGGAGCGACGCCGGGATGGCCGTCCGACGGCAGCACGGCCGGGCCCCGGGGGTGCTCGGATCCCAGGAAGTTCGCCTCGCGGCCGGTCCAGGCATCGCCCCACGGGAAGACCCGGCGGTCGCCTCCCCGGGCCGCGGCCTCCCATTCCACGTCGGTGGGCAGCCGGCCGCCCCGGAAGCCGCACAGCGCCTCGGCGTCCAGCGCCGCCGGGGCGTTGGCCGGCCAGGTCCCCGGGAATTCCGCCGGCGCCCGCACGAACGGGCACGCCCCGGCCTCGACGCAGCGCGCCTGAACGTCCGACGGCACCTCGGTGCGGTCCATGCAGAACGGCGACACCCGCACCGCGACGGCAGGCCCGTCGTCCGCGAACCAGTCGGGGTCCGCCCAGCCGACGAAGGTCCGCGTGATCGCCAGGGCCGCGGCCCGCTGGGCCTCGTCGTACCCGAAGGTCGCGCGGTGGCCCGGGACCAGGCAGGTCCCCTCCGGGCAAGGGCCGGCCACGCAGGTCCCGTCCCGGGGGACATCCGCCGGGATCCCCCCCACCGGGACCGCCAGCGGCCGGGCGGCCGGCACGGAGCGGTCGGCCGGCACCGGGACGCCGGCCTGCACCAGGTCGCGCACCGCCGGCCCCAGCGCCTGGGCCAGCGACGCCCCCAGCGACGCCACGGCCTCCGGCGACGGCACCCCCAGCCCGGCGAACGGGAACGGCCCGCCGGCGGCCTCGACCAGCGGCACGCCGGCCTCCCGCGCGAACGCCCGCACCCGGTCCGCCTGCTCCCGCCGCCGGGCGTCGTACAGCGACAGGTCGCCCAGCACCGGCCAGAGGTCGCGAATCCCGGTTCGCAGGTCGTCCCGGTCGGCCTCCGCCATCGCGCCCGGGTCGGGCAGCGGGTCCAGCATCACCGCGAATCCCGCGCCGTGCCGCCACGCCGTGCGGGACAGCGTCCACAGGTCGTGCACGGTCGGCAGCGTCACGCCGGCCTCGAAGAAGAAGCCCGTAGGGCGGAACCGGGGACGCCCGCACCCGGTCAGCAGGCCGGCCGCGGCAGCCGGCATCGCCGGCGCGTCCAGCGCCTCGTCCCCCATCGGCGCCCGGTCCTGCACGTGCGACCTGAGGCCGAAGAACAGCAGGTCCTCGAATCCCGCCCCGGCGACGACCCAGTGCGGCCTCCACCGGGCCAGGAACCGATCGGCCAGGTCCGCCGCGACGAAGGTGTTCCCCAGCACCAGGCCCAGGTCCAGAACCTCCACGCGACCGGCCCCGGCCAACGCGGCCAGCCGCCGGGCCGCCTCCGCCGCAACGCCGGCCCGCTGGTGCGCCCCGCCCAGCAGCACCACCCGGACCACCCCGGGGGCGGGCGGCCCCGCCGGGGGCGGGTCCCGGAAGGCCGCTTCCGGCAGCAGCGACACCGGCATCCACAGCGGGGTCCCGCCCGGCCCGGCCGGCACCGGCAGCGGCAGGTCGCCCGGTTCGCCCAGCACCATCCCGCGGGTCCACGGCGGAACCGGCATGCCGTTCCCGGACACGCGACGGCAGGAGGCACCCGTTCCCGCGGCGACGGCCAGCAGGACGATCCCGGCGATCCGGACGAACCCCGAAAGGCGCGGCATGCACGGGCCTCGACGTGTCGGGGACAGCCTACGGCCCAGGTCCGGGCGCGTCAACCGCGCAGGAAGGCCGCGCAGGAAGGCGGGGGACGGGGCCTCAGTCCTGCAGGGAAACGGGGCGCCGCCTCGCCAGCAGCAGGCCCAGCGGCAGCAGCACCAGCAGCAGCCCCGCCGCGCCGCCGCCGGTCGCCGAGGCGGTACAACCGATGTTGTTGGTGCTGTCCACGTACCCGTCCTCGTAATCGCTGTGGATGTCCGTGGACTGCGTCTTGCCCCGGTACTCGGCCAGCAGGGTGGAGCGGTCGCGGCGGTCCAGTTCGTACCGGTACAGGTCGCCCTCGCCCGGCTTCGGCCAGCCGTTCACCTCCCAGTCGAACTCGATGCCGTAGATCGGATCGCCGGAATCGGTGTACCCCAGCGCCAGCACCGCCACCCAGTCCCCGTTCGAGTGCCCCTTCTCCGACTCGGGCCGCAACTCGATGAACGCGACGTCCTCGGGCTGGACCGCGCGGACCGTGACCGTCCCGATGACGTGGCCGGCCACGGACAGCGTCACGACGTGGTCGCCCGGCATCGTCGGCGTCACCACCAGCCATTCCCGGTCCTCGAACAGGTAGGTCTGGTCGGCGTAGGCGTCGATGCCGTCCCCGGGGTCGCCCACCTCCAGCACGCCGTTGCCGTTCAGGTGCCGGCCCTGGCGGTCCTCGTATTCGACCAGGAACGTCGCGGTGCCCCCGACCAGCACGTTGACCGACCCGCCGACGCGGTACTCGTCGCGGTCCGCCCCGATGAACAGCGGGCCCGCGAACGTCACCTGGGCCTTCGCGGGCTGCACCACCTCGACGAGCGCCCGCCCCCAGGTCCGCGTGGACCCTTCCCGGCGGTGCACCACGACCCAGGTCGTCCCCTCGGACACGGCCCGGCACTTGAAGCCGACCGAATCGTCGTCCGCGACCGAGTCCCAGACGTCCAGCACGCCCGGGTCCTCGCTGTCCGCGTAGGAGTCCGTCAGGTCCATCTTGTCGTGGTCCCGGTGCGCCCACATCCGGAACTCGGTCCCGGCCACGTAAGGCTGGTGCAGTTCGTCCGACGGCGGGTGCAGCGGGTCGAACGGCTTGAAGTCGAAGGTCAGGTCCACGTCGTCGTAGAAGTGCACCTGGTCCGCGGGACAGCCCGCCAGGACGCCCGTCGCCGCGACCGCCAGCCCCAGCAGCAGGATCGATCGGGAATTCCGCTTCATGATGCCCTCCCTCCTCGCCTGCGGACAGGATACCGGGAAAGGGTACAGCAAGGGCCATGCCGGGTACGCCGCCCCCCCGGCCGGCACGCCCCAACCGCCTGATTTACCCGCGGGTTTCCAGGATCCACCCCCGGCCGACGCCCGTTGCGGCCGCCCGCGGACTGGAGCGTCGTGGCACCACGCGACAACCGGGAGTGGACGAGAAATGCTCCACCCGGCACCGGGTGTCACCGGTGGCCGCCGTGCGACAGGCGCGCCAGGGCCAGGGCCTCGTGCAGGCGCTCGACCGTGAAGGGCTTGGGCAGCACCGACACGAAGCCGTGCTCGGCGTATCGGGACATCACCGGGTTGTCCGAGTACCCGGACATCACGATCGCCCGCACCCCCGGGTCCAGTTCCCGCAAGGCAGCCATCGCCTCGACGCCACCCACGCCGCCGGGTACCGTCAGGTCCATCAGCACCACGTCGAACCGGGCCCCGCGGCCCAGCGCCTGCCGGTACAGGTCCACCGCCTCCCGGCCGTCCGGGGCCGTGACCACCTGGTACCCCAGGAAGGCCAGCGTCCGCTCGCAGACGCGCCGCACGAAGGGGTCGTCGTCCATCACCAGGATCGAACCGCTGCCCATCGCCGCCGCCCTTCCCGACGCGGCAGCAGGCTCCGCCGCCTCGGGCTCCGCCGGCAGGAAGACCTCGAAGGTCGTCCCGATCCCCGGGGTGGACCGCACCAGGATCCGCCCGCCGTGCCGGATCACCACGGAGTGGGAGATGGCCAGGCCCAGGCCGCTGCGGCGCTTCTTGGTGGAGAAGTACGGGTCGAAGATGCGCTGCAGGATCTCCTCGGGGATGCCGGACCCGCGATCGACGACCCGCAGGCAGACGTACGGGCCCGGGGCCAGGTGGAAATCGTTGTCCTCCTCCATCCTCGCGTTGACGCACTCGACCCGCACCTCCGCGCCGGCCGGGGACGCCTCGATCGCGTTCAACACCAGGTTCTGCACCACCTGCCCGATCTGGCCCAGGTCGGCATCGACCGGCCACAGGTCGTGCGCCGCCTCCACCCGGCAGACCACGCTGGCCCCGCGGCCGGCGAACGTGGCGGACTGGTGCACCGACTCGCGGATGTCGGACACCTTGCGCACCGGCGCGCCCCCCCGCGCGAAGGTCAGCAGTTGCTGCGTCAGCCCCTGCGAACGCTCGGCGGCGGCCGCGGCATCCTCCAGCCATCCCCGGACGTCCGCGGCCATCGCCGGGTCGGTCAGCGCCAGCGACAGGTTGCCCTGGATGCCGGTCAGCAGGTTGTTGAAATCGTGGGCGATCCCGCCGGCCAGAACGGCCAGCGACTCCAGTTTCTGGGCCTGGATCCTCTCGTCCTCCAGGCGCAGCATCTCCGAGATGTCGCGCACGACGATGACCTGGCCTTGCACCCGGCCGTCGCCGCCGCGGATCGGCGACACGCGCTGCTCGACCGGCACCACCCGGCCGTCCCGCGCCGTCAGCAGCCGGCGCTCCCCGTGGCCCAGGCCGTCCTCGCCGGGGGGATGCGGGCCTGTCGCCAGCCGGTACACGACATCCAGGGGCTGCCCGGCAGCCTCGGCCCCGGTCCATCCGGTCATCCGCTGGGCCACCTCGTTCAGCATCACGACGCGCCCCTCGACGTCGGTCGTGACGACGCCCTCGCCGATGCTGGCCAGCGTGACCGACAGGCGCTCCTTCTCGGCGATCAGCGCGTCCTCGGCCCGCTTCCAGTCCGTGACGTCCTTCGTGGAGGTCACCCACTGCGTCGGATGGCCGTCCTCGCCCAGCACCGGCACCGCGCGGGCCCAGACCCACCGGACCTGGCCGTCCGTGCGCACCAGCCGGAACCGGATCTCGTGCAGCATCAACTGGTCCCGGCCGCCTTTCACCCAGTCCTCGACCAGCGACCGGTCCGGCGGGTAGACCACCGACAACAGCGACTCCGGGTCGTCCAGCAGGCTCTGGACGGTCCGGCCCGTCAGGGTCTCGTACGCCGGGGACATGTAGACGGTTTCCAGCGTGTCCGCGTCGCGGATCCCGACGGCCTCCTCCAGCAGGGAGGCAATCAGGCGCAGGCGCTCCTCGCTGCGGCGCAGGGCCTCGTCGGCCATCACCCGGTCGGTGATGTCCATCGAGACCACGGTGAGATACCGGACCTTCCCGTCGGGCCCGAAGATCGGACGGTAGACGCCGTGGACCTGGGTGGGCCGGGCCTCGTCCAGCGGCAGCACGTCGTCGAACGGGACCTCCTCGCCGGCGAGGCACCTCTTCACCCAGGATTCGTGGCGGCGCCACAGTTCCTCCGGCAGTACCTCGCGGTAGTGGCGCCCCTCGATCTCCTCGACAGGCCTCCCGAAGGCGTCCAGGTACATCCGGTTGACCAGCAGGTACCGGCCCTGGGCGTCGGTCATCGCCAGGAAGCCCGGGATCTGGTCGATCAGCAGGCGCAGCCGGGCGACGGTCTCGCGCGCATCCTCGCATTCCGGTGACGAGGGCGCGCCGGTGGGGGACGGTCCGGCACCGGAGGATCCCGCTTCGTCGGACATCCGGAAACCCGTTGCGCGACGGGAGGATCGTCGCGCGGAAGGCCGGAGGAATCAAGGGAGGCGCGCGGAAGCGTGGCGGGGGGCCTACGGAACGGCGTCCCAGACCAGGAAGACCGGGTCGGGCGAGGCGGTCAGCCGGATCGCGCCGGCATCGACGATGAAGGCGGCGTCCTCGCCGGTTCGCGACACGGCCCGGTCGGGGGCGCGCGCCGGCCAGCCGTCGGGCTTCAGCGGAATCGCGGCCGGGGTCTCCTGCAGTTCGTTCCACACCACGGCCACCGCGCCGTCACCGGCCTCGCCCTCCCGGGCGCCGAACCGGTGCGCCCGCACGCCGGCCCCGGTCGCGAACCCCTCGGCCTCCCAGGTCCGCCCGCGCAGCAGGAAGTTCATCGTCTTCCCGGCCAGGTACGAGGGCTTCGGGACGGGGCGGACGTCGTCGGTGGTGTCCGGGTCGTGCTGCAGGAACCCGAACCAGTTCTCGGAACTCCCCCCCTCCTTGTCCCCGCCGTCGAAGGTCGTGTACCAGGTCCACAGCGAGGCCCCCCGGGACGCCGCCAGCACCGCGCCACGGATGTAGTAGCGGGCCTGGTCGTCGTTCTCCACGTTCACGAACGGGGGCGTCTCGGGACCGACGGGGGGCGGGGGGGCGGACGGCCAGCCGGCCTCGGTGATCCAGACAGGCTTCATCGCGCCGTGCAGCGACATCAGGTACCGGATGGTGTCGATCATGTGCGGGACGTTCCCGGCGGCGTCGTTGTCCTCCTCGGGAGGCAGGATCTGGAAGACCGTGTACGGGTGCACGACCATCACGTCGAAGTAGTCCCCGAGGTCCGGGTGGATCGTCCACATCTCGTCCACGAAGGACCACGGCCGCAGCGGGCCGCTGTCCAGCAGGTGGCCGAAGCCGGCCGTCAGCACCAGGCACTCGGGACACGCGTCGTGGATCGCCTTCCCGGCGGCCTTCAGCATGCGGCCGTATGCCTCGGGGTCCGGCTGCGGGTCCCAGAAGACGAAGAGGTTCGGTTCGTTCCAGATCTCCCAGTAGCGGATCTTCCCGCGGAAGTGCGCGGCACAGGCGCCGGCCCAGCGACCGTAGGCCTCCATGTCGATCGTCGAGTCCTGGCCCGGCGTGCCGTACGCCCAGTCGACGCCGTAGCCCAGCATGCCGATCCACTCCATCCCGCGCGCGGCCGCGTCCTCGACCATCTGGTCGTAGCCGTCGAAGTTGTAGGTGCCCGGCGTCGCCTCCATGTCGCTCCAGAAGAAGTCGCGCCGCAGCACCTCGATGCCGGCCTCGGCGTCCAGGTCCATCTCGTTCTGCCGCGACTTCGCGTTCCAGGTGGACAGGTGGGTCGACAGGCCGGCCCGGAAAGGCTGGTGGACGGGCGCGACGACGTCCCAGTCCTTCGAGGCGTCCGCCGGGACGTCGCCAGCGGCGTCGGTCGCAACGTCAGGCGTTGCGTCCGCCTCGATGTCGGCGGGAGGCAGGTCGGCCGCGTCCCCCGCGACGTCCCCCGCGGAACCGTCCTCCGCGACGGGCAGGTCCAGGGCCTCCCCGGAGGCATCGATCGCCTCGCCCACGGCATCCGCGCGATCCGCGTCCGGCGCATCCTCCGGCGACGCCTCCGCGGCCGCGTCTTCAACCGCCTCGCCCGCGACGTCGGCGCCGGCGTCCTTCGAGCCGCCGCCTCCGCAGGCCAGGGCCCAGCACGCCAGCATCGCCAACGGGATCGACTTCATCTGCATGGTTCCCTCCGACCGCACCCATGCTACCCGAAGTGCCGGCCCGCGCGCGACCGGCAGAAACCCCGGCTTCCTGTCGATTCCCTGTCGAACGACCCGTGCCATACTCGCCGACGACGCGCCTTTCGCGGAGGACCCCGTGGCCGTGACCGACACCGTGCTGGGCCTGCTGCCGGAACGGGCCCGCGCCAACCTGCTGATGAAGGCCTTCGGCGTCGCGAAGATCCCGTTGCTGGGCTTCGTGTCCCCGCGGATCGTCCGCGTCGACGACCGCACCGTCGTCGTGCGCATCCCGCTGAACTGGCGGACGCGCAACCACCTCCACAGCATGTACTTCGGCGTGCTGTCGGCCGGCGCGGACACCGCGGGCGGCTTCCTGGCGATCCGGCGGATCCAGGCCTCGGGGGTGAAGGTCCATCTGGTCTTCAAGGAATTCCGGGCGCGGTTCCTGCGGCGAGCGACGGGAGACGTGGACTTCCGGTGCGACGCCGGCGAGGCGATCGCGGCGCTGGTGGACGCGGCCATCGCGACCGGGGAACGGCAGGAGATGGTGGTGCCGGTGGTCGCGACGGTCCCGTCCGAGGACCCGGATCGGCCGGTCGCGCAATTCGAACTGACGCTGTCGCTGCGCCGGCAGGGGGAGGCGGGATGAGACGGACGACGCGGATGCGGGCGGCGGCGGCAGTGGCCGCGGCACTGGGACTGGCGGCGTGGGCCGCGGCATGCGGGGGCGGGAACGGAGGGAACGACCCGGGCACGGGTGCGGACGCCGTCGAGGCAACGACGTCCGACGCGGATGAGGGGGCGGGGAACGAGGCGGGGGACGATTGGCCGGAACCGGGCGACCCGGGGGAGGCGGACGCCGAGGTCCCGCCCGACGCCGACGAGGTGCCCGCGGAGACGGGCGGGGACGCGACACAGGACGCGCCCGGGGACGCCGCCCCCTGCGACGCGGCCTACCCGCTGCCGTTCGACGCCGACGCCTTCGCGCCGATCCGCGGCTGGATCCTGATGGACCCCGACCCGGCGGCCGTCACCGCCGCGATCGAGGCCGCGTCGCGCTTCGGGATCAACCACGTGGAACTGTCGCACGACCTGATCATGGACATCGACGAGATCGTCGGGGACGGCGCGGGTGTCCAGGACCGCGTGGACGTCCTGAACCAGGCGATCGCGCAGGCGCACCTGGCCGGCATGAAGGCCTACGTGTGGTCGCACGAACTGCCCTCCGGCGCGATCGTGGTCTGCTACGGGCCGGACGGCGGGATCTGGCAGCAGCGGGCCGAGGCCTACCGGAAGGGGCTGGCCCGGATCCCGGACGTGGACGGCGTGGTGCTGATGTTCGGGTCGGCCGGCGCGCCGCCGTGGCTGACGCTGTGCGACTGCGACTGGTGCGTGGACACCTACGGGGAGAGCCTGGACAGCCCGCCGCAGGCCGAACGGATCCGGCTGATCACCGAGCACGTGGCCGCGGTCGTGCAGGGGGAACTGGGCAAGGAGTTGATCGCGCGGGTGTTCGTGCACGAGCCCGAGGAGAACGCCTGGCACGAGGACGGGTTCGCGGCGGCGGCCTGCACGCCGTTCGCGACGATGCACAAGGACGCCGTGAACGACTGGCAGCCCTACAACCCGCCGGACCCCACGATGCCGGTCGCCGACGGCCGGCCCGCCCTCCTGGAGACCGACGTGGGCGGGGAATACTTCGGCGAGTCCGAGTTGCCGTTCGTGGCACCCGGGTACTACCGGTACCGGCTGGCGTACGCGCAGGCACACCAGGGAATCGGGTACGCGGCGCGCATCGAGCGGGGCCGCCACCGGTCGCTGGGCACGCCCAACGAGATCAACCTGTGGGCACTGGCGCGGCTGGACCAGGATCCGCGGACGCCTCTGGACGCGATCTGGGGCGAGGCACTGCAGGCGCTGTACGGCGTCGCGCCGGGAACGGGCGCCTCGGAGACGCTGCGGGCGCTGCTGGAGACAACCTTCCCGATCCGGCTGAAGTCCCACTACGCGCTGGGGATCTGGGCGCTGGAGAAGGGCAGCGACATCCCGTCGGAACCGGCGTTCGGCCAGTTCTTCGTCCGGGGCGACATGCGGAAGTGGGATGCCGACTGGACACCCGTCTGGTCCAGCCTGGACCGCCCGGATCGCGCCACCGTGCTGCGGCTGTACCAGGAGGGCACCGAGGCGATCGACCTGGCCGACGGGGCGCTGGCCCGGTTCGCCGCGGAAAGCGAGGCGCTGGAGGCGGCCGGGATGGCGCAGGCGGCGATCGCGGACCTGGGCCGGAGGCTGGCGCACCAGCGGCACGCTGCGGCGGCGTGGCGGGCGGTCGACCTGTTCCTGTGGGCGGGACGGGCCCGCAACCTGGGGGCGAAGGACGCGGACCTGCCGGCGTTCCTGGCCTTTGCGGTGGACGAACTGCGCCGCACCGCGGACGCGATGGACGCCGGGGGGCTGGCGGACGTCGGGCTGGCGTCGCCGGCCCGGCTGCGGGGCTTCGCCCAGGCGGCGGAGGCGGGCGTGCCCGAAGGGACCGTGGCCGCCGCGCCGCCCGACCCCCTGTTCGGGCCGCTGGAGGTGGTGCAGGTGCAGGCGGACCGGGCCACGCTGCGGTTCCGGGCCCGCCGGGACGCGACGGTGACGCTGGAGGCGGGGCTTCAGATGCCGGACTTCGGCCGGACGGTCGCGATCGGCAGCGTGGCCGCGGACGTGGAGAAGGTGGTCGTGCTGGACGGCCTGCAGCCCGGGCAGAGGTACGTCGCGCGCCTGCGAGCCCCGGACGGCGACGGCGAGGCGGTGGGCGGCGAGGCCTGGCTCTTCACGCCGTTCTGAGGAAGGACAGGGAACAGGCGGGAGACGGGGCACTGGCCACAATGTAGGGCGGGGCCCCCGTGCCCCGCCAGGGATGCCGGGGAAGCCGCCGGGGATCGCGGGGACCAGGAGGCGGGGGACGGGGCCCGGCAACGGGATGGCGGGGGACGGGGCCCCCGCCCTACAGGAGGGCCGATGGCGACTCCGCATGCGTATCCGGGCGTTCCCCGCATTCGCCGCGAATCCCGGAAGACAGGCGCCCCGGTGCCCCCGCAGGATCGGACCAGGCGGCCCCATCACTAATGATGTAGGGCGGGGGCCCTGTCCCCCGCCATCGTACCGGTGGGGCCCTGTCCCCCGCCGCTTCATTGCAGCGGCGTCCGGTGCAGGTCCTGGGGCGTGCCCGACCGGTACTCGCTGACGGTGACGAAGCCGCTGCCGTCCGGGTCGATCGCGATGGCTTCGCCCTGCGGCTCGTTCGGGAACGGCGGCAGTTCACAGGGCTCGGCGGCGACCGCCTGGGCGATCGACTGGCCCGGGGCCCGGAAGTACAGCACGCCGCCGAAGTAGGTCCGCACGATCAGCATCGACCCGTCCGCCGACATGTCCGCGCCGGTGGGCGGCAACGTCGGCACGTGCGCCACCTCCTCCAGCAGGACCGGTGTCGTCGAGGCGACATGCGGGGCCGACTTCCGGAACAGCCGGCAGGTGCCGTCCTGAAGGGTCTCCTTGGCCGCCAGGTAGAAGTCGCCCGTCGCCGGGTCCACGAAGAACGCCTCGCAATCCGCCGCGCCGCCGGGGTAGGCCAGCGCGATCGACGCCAGGACCGGGACCTCGATCGGGTCACCGCCCGAGGGCACGTCCGGCTCCTCCAGCACGTGCACGACCACCTTCGAACGGGTGCGACCGTTGTCCCCGACGTCGGCGATGAAGATCGCGTCGGTGTCCAGGCCGGCGAAGGGCCCCGTCGAGAGATCCTCGAAATCCACCGCGCCGATGCCCTTCAACCGGAACTCCCCGGCCACCGACCCGTCCGTCCGGACGGCGAAGATCCGGGCCGAGTCGCCGGAGTCGTTGTGGGCCCACAGGACGCCCGGCTGGCGACGGCTGGCGGCCAGGCCCGACACCTCGCGCAGGTCGGCGCTGGTGATCGTGCCCAGGACCTGCACCTTCCCGAACTCCGGGCAGGGCGGCGGCCAGGCCCCGTCGTCCGGCGTGTCCCCCGGAAGGTCGGACGCGGCATCGGGCACGGCGTCCCCGGGCGACAGGTCGGCGGGGGCATCGGCCGGGACGTCGGGCGGGGTCAGGCTGTCCTCGATGTCCGCGGGGTGCAGGTCCGAAGGGGCCTCGTCGGGGGCATCGCCGGGCAGGTCGGCCCCGGGGTCGGCCGCAGGGTCGGCCGGGACGTCGCGCCCCTCGTCGCCCGGGGCCGGGTCGGACGGCAGGTCGCCCCCGGCCTCCCCGGGCGCGTCCCCGGGCACGTCGACCGCCAGGTCCGCCTGCCTCGACGCCCCGCCGCAGGCCGCCAGGGCCGCCGCCAGGATCACCGCCACCCCGATCGCCGGAAGCCGCCTCGAATCCATGCCCCCTCCCGCCGCCCGCCCAAGGATCCCCCACGTCCCGGGCGGTTGCAAGGAACCGCCGGATTGACATCGGCCGGAAGCCCCTCCTACAGTGTCGGCGACACCTCTCCCCTGCCCGGAGGCGACCCGATGGCGGAGACCGCGAAGCGCGAGCGTGCCGAGACGGACCGGTTCACGGCCGGCCTGCTGTTCCTGGCCGTCGGCCTGGTCATCTCGACCTACCTGGCCGCCAGCGCCTGGGAGCGCGTCAAGATGCGGCCCGCGGACCGCACCATCCAGGTCACCGGCTCGGCCAAGAAGCGCATCCTGTCGGACCAGATCGGCTGGAGCGCCGAGATCGCCACGCTGGACCTGGACCGCACCGCGGCCTACCACGCGCTGGCCGGGCACATGCAGACCGCCCGGGAATACCTGGCCGCGCAGGGCCTGAAGGACGACGAGGTGCGCGTCACGTCGGCCCAGGTCCAGGAGGTCTTCGCCACCGAGTACCAGGGCAGCGGCGACGATCGCATCCAGCGGCACGTCTTCCGCGGCTACAAGACCAGCCAGGGCGTCACGGTGCGGTCGAACGACGTGGACCGCGTCGAGCGGGTGTCCCGCGAGATCACGCAACTGCTGGAGAAGGACGTGCCGATCTCGTCGGCACCGCCGTCCTACTACTACACGAAGATCGGGGAACTGAAGATCGAGATGCTGGCCGAGGCCGCCCGGGATGCCCGCGCCCGCGCAGACAACATGCTGGACAAGGCCGGTGGCGGCAAGGTGGGCCGGCTGCGTGCCGCGGACATGGGCGTCATCAACATCAACCCCGCGAACTCCACCAGCACCTCGTGGGAGGGCAACAACGACACATCCTCGCTGGAGAAGGACATCCTGACCATCGTGCACGTGACGTACGAGGTCGAGTAGGCCCGCGGCCCGGGACCCTCGGGGCGAGCCGACGTGGAAGGGCAGGCGGCCGGCCCGGGCCGGCGATCAAGGAGCGTCCCCACCGCATGAAACGATTGCCCCGCTGGACCGGACTGCTGATCATCGCGGGCGTTGGCCCGGCCCTGGCCGGATGCGGCGGGAAGGAGCCCCCAGGCGACGCGGTCACGGATGTGCCGGAGGCCACGGACGCCTCGAACGCCGCCGACGCGGCTTACGTCCCTCCGACCGGTCGGTGCGGGATGCCCCAATACGCCTTGCTGGACCGGGCGACGCTGGGGAAGGTCGTGGCCTCGGAGTCCATCGACATGCTGTCCCTGGACGCCGACACCATCGAGTCGCTGCTGGCCTCGGCCGGGTTCTCCGCGCTGGGTCCGGTGCCCTACGGAACCCGGGAGTACCGCTTTCGCTATTCCACGCAGGACCGCGGCCAAGCGATCGAGGCCACGGCACTGCTGGCCGTTCCCGTGGGCGAAGCCCCGCTGACCGACCCCGTGCCGGTCCTGATGTATGCGCACGGAACGACCGGGTTCTCGGATCCGTGCGCGCCCGGCAACGAGGACCGCTGGTTTTCGGATGCCATGCTCCCCGCCGCGCTGGCCTCCCAGGGATTCGTGGTGATCGCCCCCGACTACATCGGGATGAACTCGTTCGGCGCGGCGTCCACCGTGCGCCACGGATACCTGGTCGGCGAGCAGACCGCCATCGGCGCCTGGGACGCCGTGCGCGGCGGCCTGGCCCTCCTGGGCACCCTGGAGGACGCCCCGGCCGCCTCGAATCGGATCGCGCTGTGGGGAGCGTCCCAGGGCGGCCATGCCGTGCTGTTCACCGAGTTGTGGGCGCCCTACTACGCGCCGGAATTCGACGTGGCCGCGGTCGTGGCCGTGGCGCCGGCGACGGACCTGCTGTCCCTGATGGCAAAGGCCCTGCAAGAGATCGGCGACTCGACCGGCCTGTTCGCCATCAGCCTGTTGACCCTGCAGATCTGGTACGGGAGGACCGCGGACCTCGCGATGGCGTTCACCAATGTCGCCCCCCACTACTTCGCCGACAACGCCGAGGCCCTGGTCTTCCCGGAGAACCGCTGCTCGATCGACCTGGGCATCGACCCGGACACCGCGACCCTGGACCTGCTGTTCGACACGGACTTCACGAAGGCCGTCCAGGAGCGGCGCTTTGACGACATCGGCCCCTGGAATTGCTACTACCAGGAGAACTCGCTGGGTACCTCCCCGGTCCTGCCCTTGCGTCACACGCCGACCCTGATGGTGTACGCCGAGAACGACACCGTCGTGGACACGGACAGCCAGAAGATCGATTTCGAGGCCCTGTGCTCGAAGGGCTACCGGCTGGACTTCCTGGAATGCCGGGGGGCCGGCCACACCCAGGCCGCCCTGTGGTCCCTGCCCGAACAGTTGGCGTGGATTCGCGCGCGCCTGGCGGGAACCCCGGTCCCGGACGGCGAGACCTGCACGGTCGAAGCCCCCGTCGTCTGTTCGGCGACTCCGGCCGAATAGCTGCGGCCGCGAGGCCACCATGCCGGTCGCCGTCAAGGGGGCGGCAAGGAGGGGATCTCCAGGTCCCGGGCCACCCTCCCGGCCACCTCGGCCGACGCGGCCAGCACGAACAGGCGCACGGGACGCGCCTCGGACAGCATCACCGACGGGAGGACCACGTCGCGGCCCAGGGCGTAGGGAACGCCGTCGGGCGGCACCACCGCGCCGTCCCGCACCTCGAAGACCTCCGCGACGGGCAGGTCGTCCGGCACGGCCACCCGCACGGCGGCCCCGACGTCGGCCAGGATCCAGTGCGGGTCCTGCTCGAAGAGGCACCGGACGTCCGACATCTCGACGTCGGCCTTCACGTCGATCACCGGCACCACCAGCGCGTCCGGGGCCCGGATGCCGTCCGCCAGCACCGCGCCGACGGGCGTTGCGACGACCTGGCCCGTGGGGTCGCCCTGCGCCAGCAGCGCCCGAACGCCGCGGACCATCCGGTTGGCATCGGCGATGGCCTGCCAGGACGCGGGATGCCGGTCGGCCGCGCCCATGTTCGACTGGAAGTACATCAGGCCCTTCGTGCCGGCCGCGACGGGGGACAGGGCCTCGACCCAGAGTTCCGCGGGGCTGGGCTGGCGGTCCAGTTCCGTGGCCCCCAGCATCCCGTGGCTGTAGAACCACGTCGGCAGCGGCTGCTGGTTGAAGCGCACCGCCCGGGCGAAGTCGAACGGCGCCCGCAGGGGCGGGAACGTCCCGTAGTCCAGGATGTAGGGGGCGCACGCCGAGACGTAGATGTCGAAGCCCTGGATGTCCGTGACGCCCGCGAACGCGCCGTTGTGCCGGTGGCGCGACCCGCCGACGTACGTGGCCATCCCGGGCGTCTGCTGCCACAGCCGGATGCTGTGCCTCGACTTGCCCCAGGGGGCCGTGCCGGTCTCGCCGTCGGGCTCGTCCCCGGTGAACCACATCAACCGGTCGGTATCGTGGCCGTCCACCGGAATGTCCTTGCTGACCATCAGCCACTGGCCGGGGATCGGTTCCGCCGCCGACAGGATCGCCTGCGCGTTCGCGCCGTTGCAGCCCTCGTAGCCCGCGTAGCCGGGCTTCCACAGGAACGGGGTGTCGAAGCCCGCCTCCCAGTGCCTGCGCCAGTTCGCGTCGTTCGCGCCCGGGAACGGGCAGTCCGACGACGACGGCCAGGTGTGGATGCCGAAGTGGGGCGCGACCACGCGGCCGGCCGCGACGGAGTGGGTGCCGTCGTCCCACTCGGCGACCGCGGTCCAGGCGTCGCCCCGGGCCGCCGCCGCGCACAGCGGCACCGTCCACATCACCGCCTGGCCCGGCCGCACGGCACGGTCCGGGATGCAGGCCGAGCCCGTCACGTCGCGGCCGTCCACCACCAGCCGGACCAGCGTCCGCGGGGCGTCCGAGGCGTTGCGCAGGTGCATGCGGAAGGACGCGTATCCGGGGTCGGGGACGACGTACCCGAAGGGGACGGGCGCGATCGCGGGCGTGAAGTTGCCGTCGAGGGCGACGCCCTGGTCCGTGGTCACCCGGACCGACACCGACGCCGCCTGGTCCAGCCAGGCCTGCCCCGAGTGGAAGGCCACCCAGATCGGCTGCCCGGCCACGACCTGGCGCGGCCAGACATGGATCCAGTGCATCCAGTCGTCGCCCGCGATCTCCGCCACCTCGACCGGGGGCTCCTCGCCCCCGGCGTCGCTGGCCAGCGCCGTCACGTCGCGGCCCTGGACCTCGACGCGGATGACGTTGCCCGAGGCGGCCGCCAGCGCGACGGCCTGGACCCGGCCGCCGTCCACCGGGTCGGGGATGGACGCCTCGGGATAGACCTCGTAGGGATAGAAGAAGTCCTTGCGATACGACGCCTTGAGTCCGGCGTCCACGATCGGGGCGTCGCAGGCGGCGGCCGGCGGCGCGCAGGTGGCCACGGCCTGCAGGACCGGGGAGGCGGGTTCCGGCCCCGCGTCCGCCACCGGCACGGCCGCCCGCATCCGATCGGCCACGTCGGCCGTCCGGGCCAGCACGAACACCCGGTAGGGGCGGTCGTTCGTCAGGACCACGCCGGGAATCGTCACCGTGCGCCCCACGGCATGCGCCGGTTCGGTGACCGGCACCACCGCCCCGTCTACCACCTCCAGCAGGTCCGCCACCTCGAAATCGGCCGGGACGTCCACCGCCACGTCGGTCGTGACGTCCTTTACGGTCCAGTGCGGGTCCGCCTCGAACAGGCACCGGACCATGTCCAAGGCCTCGCCCACGCGGGCGTTGACCACCGGCACCACGATGGCATCCCGCGCGCGGATCGCGTCCAGCAGCACGTCCGGGTCGCCGGCCCGCGCCCCGCCGGTCGCATCGCCTTCCCGCAGGAACTCCCGGACCGCCCGGATCACGCGGTTCACCTCGCCCATCGCGTCCCAGGTCGCCGGCACGTCGTCGACGCGTTCCATCTGCGTCATGAAGTACATCAGGCCCTTCGACCCGCAGGCCGCCACGGACATCGCGGCCACCTTCAGTTCCAGGGCGTCCGGGTCCCGCCGGGCCCCCTCCGATCCCCAGCCCGCGATGCCCTGGCTGTAGAACCAGTGCGGCCCGGGGGCCTGGTTCTCGCGCACGGCCCGGCAGTAGTCGAAGGGGGCGCGCAGGGGCGGGATCACCACGTCCAGGATCGTCGGGGCGCAAGCGGCCGAGTAGATGTCGAAGCCCTGCACGTCCGCCAGCCCCGCGTAGGCGCCGGTCCGCCGGTGCCGGGCCCCGCCGATGTAGGTGGTCATCCGGGGACTGGCGCCCCAGCTCCGCCTGGCGTCCAGGGACACCTTCCAGGGCTTGGCCTCCCAGTCGCTGTCCACCTCGTCCCCCAGAAGGCGGGCCAGCCGGGTGTCGTCCAGGCCGGCGACGTCGGCCCACTCGTCCAGCAGGTAGTACTGGTCGGGGATATGGGCGGACTTCGACACGATCTCGCGGGCGGTGGCACCGTTGCACCCGGGCTTCCCGAACGACCCCCGCAGGAAGGGCATGTCGAAGCCCTTCTCGCGGTGGGCCAGGTAGTTCTGCCAGTTGGCGCCGGGGAACGGGCAGTCGCCCTCGTCGACCCAGGCGTGGATCGGGTAGTGGGGCAGGATGACGCGGCCGGCCGCGGCGGTGGAGGGGGCGCCGTCGAAGTCCGCCACCACGGTCCAGGGGTCGCCGGGGTGCAGCGGCCGGCACAGGGGCACGGTCCACAGCGCCGTCTCGCCGGGGGCCAGCACGGGCAAGGGGACGCACGCGGCGTCGGTCAGGTCCTGGCCGTTCACCACCAGGCGGGCCAGCGTCCGGGGCAGGGCGTCGTCGTTGCGGACGTGGATCAGCAGGGTGCCGAAGTCCTCCGTGGTGGTCACGTAGGTCACCCGCACGGCCGCACGCGCCATCGGGACCTCGGCCTCGAACGCGACGCCGGCGTCGGTCGTCACCCGCACGGGCAGCGTCGCCTCGCCGTCCACCGCCGCGTCGTGCAGGTGCATCGCCAGGAAGAACGGCTGGCCGGCCTGCAGGGCCAGCGGCCACACGTGCACCCAGTGGAAGCCGCCGGCCTGGGACAGCAGGTCCAGGACCCCGGGCGGCGGCGGGTCGATCGCCCCGGCCTGCGGCAGGATCAGCGGCGTCACGTCGCGGCCGCGGATCTCCACCCGCGTCACGGCCCCTCCCGCGGAAGCCACCGCGGCCACCTGCACCCGGCGGCCGTCGGACGGGTCGGGCAGGTTGTCCTCGGGGTAGGTCTCGTAGGGGTGGAAGAAGTCGGGACGGATCGTGGCGGCGAACGCGCCGGCCGGGTACGCCTCGCAGGCCGGGCCCGCGGGGGCGCACGAGGCGAGGGCCGGCAGGTGCCAGTCGGTCGCCTCGGGCCCCTCGTCGCCCGGTTCGCCGGGCAGATCGGCGGCGGCGTCCGAAGGCAGATCGCCCTCGGCCTCCGGGACGTCGGGGCCCTCCCCGCGCGGGTCGTCCGCCAAGGCGTCGGATGCAGGGTCCGTCGCCGGATCCTCCGGCACGTCGGCGACGTCGGGCACCCCCGGGTCCGGAGACGAAGCGCCGCCCCCGCAGGAAGCCGCCGCCAGGCCGGACACCAGGGCCGTCAGGGTCGCCAGGAGGACTCGGCTCATGGGAGGCTCCCGCCCCGGGGAAACGGAATGCTAGCACTTCCATCGCGACAAGTGGCACCGACTGCCATACAATGCCTTCCTTGACACCGCTCCTCCCGGCGGAAGAATGGGCCTATTCCTGGAAGGGGAACACCGTGGCTGGCCGGCTCTCCCGGATCCGGGTCCCGATCCTGGCGGTCGCGTTCGCCCTTTCGTGCGGTGACGGAGAGGCCGTTGTCCCCGCCTCGCCGTGCGACTTCGCGGGCATGACCGCCCCGGCGATCCCGGCCTCGCCGGGCTCCTTCGCGGCCGGCAGCTTCCGGGTGGCGATCGAGGCCGGCGGCGGCTGGACGGTCACGCACGCCGACGAACCGGGGCGGGTCCTGTTCGCGCTGCCCGGCGCGCCGGACCTGGCGATCCTTCAGGGGCGCCTCGAGGTCGCCGAGACCCTGGGCGCCTTCACGGTCGGCGAGAAAGTCGAGGGGGCCTGCCCCGCAGGTCCGCCCGCCACGACGCGCTCGGACGGATCGAACCTGGTCCTGGCGGGAACGCTGGGCGCCGGCGTTCCCGGCTGCGAGGGTCGCGCCTACGAGGTGCGGCTGTGCCAGCCGCAACCGCACCACCTGGCGTTCGAGGTCCGGGCGGAAGGCGGGCCGGTCGACGCCTGGCGCCTGCGGGCGGCGCGCGAACAGGACGAGGCGGTCTTCGGCCTGGGCGAACAGTTCCCGCACGACACCCTGGACCTCTCCGGGCGCTCGTGGCCGATCCTGGCGCGCGAGCAGGGCATCGGGCGGGGCGAGCCGTCCGTCAGCGAGACGATGGAACTGCTGTCGCCCGGGTCGTCCGGGGACGAGACGACGACGTACCACGCGGTCCCGCACGTCCTGACCCGCCACAACCGTTCGTTCTTCCTGGAGAACGTGGAAACCTCGGTGTTCGACCTTCGGGCGGCGGATCGCATCGAGGCGCGGGCCTGGGCACCGGTCCTGAAGGGGCGCGTGCTGCACGGGCGGTCGCCGATGGAACTGGTGGAGCGCTTCACGGAGCATGCCGGCCGCATGCGCGAACCGCCGTCCTTCCTGGACGAGGGAGCCGTGGTGGCACTGGCCCGGGACCTGCCCGAGGGCCTGCAACGGCTGGCCACCCTCCAGGCGGCCGGGGCCCGGGTCTCCGCCGTCTGGAACCAGACCTGGTGCGGCACCTCGACGACCCTGCTGGGCGAGCAGGTCCTGTGGAACTGGGCGCTGGCCCCGTCGCGGCAGCCCGCCTGGAACGCGTACGTGGATGCCCTGACGGCGGCCGGGGCCCGCGTGCTGTGCTACGTGAACCCCATGTTCCGCGACCTGCCGGGCGACGCGGACCCGGCCTCCAGGAACCTGTATCGCGAGGCGGTGCAGGCGGGCCACGTCGTGCGCACGGCCGCGGGCCAGCCCTACCTGCTGCAGCAGGGGGTGTTCCAGGTGGCGCTGCTGGACCTGTCGTCGCCCGCCGCGCGCGACTGGATGAAGGCGGTGCTGAAGGACGAGATGCTGGGACGGGCCCGCTGCGACGGCTGGATGGCCGACTATGCCGAGGCCCTGCCCTTCGACGCCGTGCTGGCGTCGGGCGAACCGGCCGCCGCGTGGCACAACCGCTATCCCGAGGAGTGGGCGCGGCTGCACCGGGAGGCCCTGGAGGAGGCCGGGCGGCTGCCGGACGCCCTGGTCTTCCACCGGTCGGGATTCACGCGGACGCCGGCCTTCAGCGGCCTGCAGTGGGAGGGCGACCAGGCCGTCACCTGGGACCGGTTCGACGGGTTGCAAAGCGCGCTGCACGGGCTGCTGAACGGCGGCTTCTCGGGCATCGCGCTGAACCACTCGGATGCGGGCGGCTTCACCGGCGTGCCGGTCGGGGACCCGCCGGTCCAGCGCAGCCGCGAACTGCTGATGCGCTGGGTGGAGATGAACGCCTTCACGACCCTGCTGCGCACCCACGAGGGCAACCAGCCGGTCCGCAACGCGCAGGTGTACTCCGACGAGGTCCTGGCCGCCCACTTCGCCCGGTTCAGCCGCGTCTTCAAGGCCCTCGGCGCCTATCGGCGCGACCTCTTCCGGGAGGCCGCATCGACCGGCCACCCCGTCGTCCGGCACGCCGCCCTGCAGTTCCCGGGAATCGACCGCGCCTGGCAGGTCCACGACGAGTTCCTGCTGGGTCCCGACGTGCTGGTCGCCCCGGTGATGGAGCCGTGCAACGGAGACGACGCCTGCGTGTCGCGGCGGACGGTGTGGCTGCCCCCGGGGGAATGGAGGCACCTGTGGTCCGGCGACGTCCACGCCGGGGACGCGGCGACCGGCCTGGACGTCGCGGTGGAGGCACCGCCGGGACAGCCGCCAGTCTTCCTCCGGACCGGATCCGGGGCGGCGGCCACGCTGCCGTCCGCCCTGCGCGCCGAGGGGATCGACGTGCCCTGACCAGGAGCGCTTCCCACCCGGGCCCCGGCGTCAGAATCGCCACCCGAGGCCCAGGCAGACCTCCAGCGCGTGCAGCATGACCCGCAGGTCCCCGCCCGGGTCGTCGTCCTGCCCCCGGTAGTCGTGCCGGTAGCCGTCGTGGTGGTAGCCCGCCTCCAGGAAGATCGTCGCGCCGTTCAAGGCGACGTATTGCACCCCCGGCCGGAATCGGACCGCCCAGCCGTGCTCGCGGCCCGCGCCCTCCGGCACGAACAGCGCGTATCCCGCCGCCACGCGCAGGTAGGGCTCCACGACGCGCTGCCCCCGCGCCGGCAGCACCAGCCGTGCCGATGCCAGCATCCCGACCACCGGCACCGGGGAAGGGTACGCCCCGCCGGGCGCCGACACCGCCATCGCGTCCGCCAGCACGCCCACCGCCAGCCATGGCGTCGCGAACGCCTCCAGCGAAACGCCGCCACCGTTCGACAGGCCGTGCCGGTCGACGAAGTCCCCGCCGTCCAGCCAGGTGTGCCACCAGGTCGCCGGCCAGGCCGCGCCGTATCCCGAGACCTGAAGGGGCACCCGCGCCGTCGCCGCGGGGGACACGACCAGCACCACCAGCACCACCGCAAGGCCCGCCAGCGGCATCCCGGATTGCCGGCCGGCCCGTCCCCCCTCCGGGCGTCCGTGCACCGTTCCCGGACTCGCGTCCATGGCCCACCCCCGCGACGGCCATTCTATGCCATCCCGCCGTTGCCGGCGGGCTCCCGCCCGTTTGCCCGCCGGCCCCGGATCGCGGATGATGCAGGGACCGATCCCGGGCAGGAGGGCGGGGTGGACGTCCTGTGGTGGGCCCTCGCGATCGCGCTGATGGCGGCCGGCCTGGCCGGCACGGTGCTGCCGGTCCTGCCCGGCCCCCTGCTCATCCTCGCCGGCACCGTGCTGGGCGCGTGGATCGACGGGTTCGACCGGGTCGGCATCGCCACCGTCGCGGTCCTGGCGGTGCTGGCCGCCCTGGCCTGGGTGCTGGACTTCGTGGCCGGGCTGCTGGGCGCCAAGCGGGTCGGCGCCAGCCGCCAGGCGCTGGCGGGTTCCGCGATCGGGACCGTCGCCGGGCTCTTCTTCGGATTCGTGGGCGTGCTGTTCCTGCCGTTCGTCGGCGCGGTGATCGGCGAGTGGCTGGCGCGCCGCTTGGGCGGGCAGGCGATGAAGGTCGGCGTGGCGACCTGGCTGGGCATCCTGGCCGGCATGGCCGCCAAGGTCGTGATCGGCTTCGTGATGATCGGCATCTTCGTGGCCGCGCTGCTCTTCTAGCCACCCTCCCGGGATACCCCCTTTGGCCCCGGCCCCCTCGGCGCGTCCGCGACGCACCAACGCCCGCGGCACGCGCGGCCGGCCGGAATTAGACCGGCCGGTCAGTTTCTCGTTGACACCCCATTTCCCCGAGGGGACACTTCGTCAGAACCCCGGATCGGAGGCGGATGTGGGCGCGAACGACGAGGCCCGGAGACAGGTTCTGGAGACCGCGATCCTGATGGAGCAGCGCGGCCTGCTGGTAGGCACCGGCGGCAACGTGTCCGTCCGGATCGGCGACGAGGACCTCCTGGCGATCACGCCCTCCCAGCGCGACTACCGGACGCTGTCCGTGGACGACATCTGCGTGGTCGGCTTCGACGGAGCGCCCGTCGAGGGGACGCTGCCGCCGTCGGTCGAGACCCGCATGCACATCGCGGTGTACCAGGCGCGGCCCGACGTCAACGCGATCCTGCACACCCACCAGGTGCACGCCAGCGTCTTCGCGCTGCTGGGCGAACCGATCCCGGCGCTGACCGACGAGCAGGTGGCGAACCTGGGCAACACCGTGGCGATCGTCCCGTACGGCCTGTCGGGCAGCGCCGGGCTGATGGCGAACATCCAGGAGGCGGTCGGCAACAAGTGCAACGCCTTCCTGCTGCAGAACCACGGCGCGCTGCTGCTGGGCCTGGACCTTCCGCGCGCGCTGCGGAACGCCGACCTGCTGGAGAAGACCGCGCATGCGTACCAGATGGCGCTGGCGACCGGGAAGCCGGTGTCGCGCCTGCCCGCGGAGGTCGAAACCCTGGTGTTCGACCTGCTGAAGACGGACCAGCGGGCCGAGGCGCGACGGCGCCGGAAGGCGAAGGAAGCCCGGGAGGCCGGGTAGCAGGAAGGCGGGGCACGAGGGCCCCGCCCTACAGGAGCTGCCCCGGGCGCGGGCTTCGTCCCCCGGCCGGGATTGCAGGGCAGGGGCCCTGTTTCCCAATGTAGGGCGGGGGCCCCGTCCCCCGCCAACGGAGTCATGCCATGAGCGAGTTCGCCGTCAGCCACTGGCCGGACGCGGACGACCTGCTGGCCAGGCTGGACGCGCTGGTGAAGCAGCCCATTCGGCCGCTGCGCGCCGACCGGCTGGCCGGGGTCGAGCACTGGTTCGAGACGCACTGCGCCGGGTCGAAGGCGCTGCACGAGGAGGCCCGGAAGGTCATCCCGGGCGGCGTGCAGCACAACCTGGCCTTCAACCACCCGTTCCCGCTGGCGATGCGCCGGGCCGAGGGCGCGTACCTCTGGGACGTGGACGACAACCGGTACACCGACTTCCTGCAGGCCGGCGGCCCGACCGTGCTGGGGTCCAACTACGCCCCGGTGCGCGAGAAGGTGTTCGAGCTGCTGCGGGAATGCGGCCCCTGCACCGGGCTGTTCCACGAGTACGAACTGAAGCTGGCGCAGTTGATCGCGCGGCACATGCCGTCGATCGAGATGTTCCGGATGCTGGGCAGCGGCACCGAGTCCGTGATGGCAGCCATCCGGGCGGCGCGGGCCTTCACCGACAAGTCCAAGGTGATCAAGGTCGGCGGCGCCTACCACGGCTGGTCCGACCAGGTGGTGTTCGGCCTGCACATCCCGGGCACGGGCGCGCTGGAGGCGGTCGGCATCCCGCGCGGCTGCAACAAGGACACGATCGAGTTCTTCCCGAACGACGTCGAGGCGCTGGCGGCTCTGCTGGACCGCAACGAGGACAAGGGCGGCACGGCGTGCGTGATCGTGGAACCGTTCGGCCCCGAGAGCGGCACCCGGCCGATCCCCGCGGACTTCAACCGGCAGGTCCGCGAATTGTGCGACGCGCACGGCACGCTGCTGGTCTTCGACGAGGTGGTGACCGGCTTCCGGGTGGGACTCGGGGGCGCTCAGGGCTACTTCGGCGTGAAGCCCGACCTGACGGTGTTCGGCAAGTGCGTCGCGGGCGGGTACCCGTCGGCCGGAGGGCTGGGCGGGCGACACGACGTGATGTCCTGCCTGGCGGCGGGCCTGGAGGCCGGCAAGGCGCGGGTCTACGTGGGCGGCACGCTGTCCGCGAACCCGCTGTCGTGCGTGGCGGGCTACTGGTCGCTGGTGGAGATGGAGCGCACGGGCGCCTGCGCGAAGGCGGGGCGCGCCGGGGACCGGCTGGCGACCGGCATCCGGGGGATCCTGGACCGGCTGGGCCTGCCCTTCGTGGCGTGGAACCAGGGGTCGATCGTGCACGTCGAGACGTCGGGCGCGATGCTGATCGACATCATGAACCCCGACGTGCTGGGCGAGGCGATGGCGCGCAAGCGGATGATGGAGCAGATGGGCGCGGCGTACACGTCCGAGGGGATCATCTCGCTGGCCGGCAGCCGCATGTACACCAGCATGGCGGACACCGACGAGGTGATCGATGCCGCGCTGGAGGCGTTCGAACGGGTGTTCCGGGACGTCGAGGGCGTGCAGGGAGGGAGATGATGGACAAGGAACTGCGGAAGGCGCTGGCCGCGAAGATCGACGAGGGCGAGTTCGGGGTGGGGGACATCCGGGCCTACCTGGAACTGTTCGCCGCGATCGGCAACGAGAACGAGGACATGAAGGAGGAGGTCGAGGGCTGGGACCGCGTCGTCGTGCTGCAACTGCAGGAAGGCGACGCGCACTGGCTGAAGGTCGCGGGCGGCGAGTTCAGCAGCGGCCAGGGCATGCCCGGCGCGCCCGACCTGGTCCTGAAGGCGAAGGGGTCCACGATCGCCGCGATCCTGTGCGGCGAGAAGGACGCCACGATGGCCTACAGCAGCGGTGCGCTGACCGTGGAGGGGCCGCTTCCCGACGCGGTGAGGATGCGGTCGCTGATCGGGCTGGTGCGCGAGGAGATCGAGGGGTAGCCATCCTTCGACATCCGGCGGGGGACGGGGCCCCCGCCCTACAGGGGCGACGATGGACGACCCGGTCCTGGTCATCGCCTGCGACGTCGGCACCACCGGCACCAAGACGTGCCTGGTGCGGATCGGGCCCACCCTGGACGTCGTCGCGTCCCGGTACGCCACCTACCCGCTGCACCCCACGCCGGACGGCGGCGTCGAGCAGGTCCCCGACGACTGGTGGGACGCGGTCCGCACGACGATCCGCAGCATCGCCGATGAGGATCCCGATCGCGCCCGGCAGGTGCGGGGCCTGGCGTTCTGCTGCCAGATGCAGGGCTCGCTGCACGTGGACGGGGACGGGCGGCCGCTGCGCAACGCGATGATCTACATGGACGGCCGCGCGACCCAGCAACTGCGGCGCGGGCTGTGCAGCGGGTGGCCGCGGGTGCAGGGGTTCAACGCGATCAAGGCCGCGCGCACGCTGCAGATCACGGGCGGCCTGTCCACGTCGCCCAAGGACCCGGTCTGGAAGTACCTCTGGGTGCGGGACCACCAGCCGGACCTGTTCGCACGGACCCGCCACTGGCTGGACGTGAAGGACTACCTGGTCCTGCGGGCCACGGGGAAGGTCGCGATGACGCTGGACTCGGCGCACGCGACGTTCCTGTTCGACACGCGGCCCGGCCGGCTGCGCTGGCACCCGGGCCTGTGCCGTGCCTACGGCGTGGACATGCGCCACCTGCCGCCCGTGATCCGGTCCACCGACCGGGTCGGCACCCTGACCCCCGAGGCGGCGGCGGCGACCGGCCTGCCCGCGGATGTGCAGGTCTTCGGCGGCGGCGGCGACGCATCGCTGATCCCGGTGGGCGCCGGCTGCGTGAAGACGAACGACATCCACGTCTACTACGGCACGTCCGGGTGGGTCATCGCCAGCGTGGGCCGGCGCATGGTGGACGCCCCGCGCTTCGTCGCGTCGATCCTGGGCGCCATCCCGGGCCGCTACAACTACATCGCCGAGATGGAGACCGCCGGTTACTGCCTGCAGTGGATGCGGGACCAGGTGCTGCGCAGCGTGCCCGGAACCGAGGCGGCGGCGGACGCGGTGACGTACGCGGTGATGGACCGCGCGGCCGAGGAGACCCCGCCGGGGGCGGGCGGCGTGCTGTACGCGCCGTGGCTGCATGGGATCCGGGCCCCGTTCGAGGACCCGGCAGCCCGCGGGATGTTCGTGGGCGTGGGGCTGACGACGGACGCGCCGCGGCTGGTGCGGGCGGTGATGGAGGGCGTGGCGTTCCACACGCGGTGGATGCTGGAGGCGGTCGAGCGCAAGGTGCCGCGGCAGGAGGAGATCCGGTTCGTCGGCGGCGGCGCGCGGTCGCGGGTGTGGGCGCAGATCCTGGCCGACGTGACGGGGCGCGTGGTGCGCCCGCTGGCGGCGCCGCAGGACGCGGGGGCGCTGGGCGCGGCGATCGTGTGCGGCGTGGGTGTCGGCGCACTGGCACGGTTCGAGGACGCGGAGGGGCTGATCCCGGAAGGCCCGCGGTTCGCGCCGCGGCCTGAACTGCGGGGACTGTACGACCGGCAGTTCCAGGCGTTCCGGACGCTGCACAAGGCGACCCGGCGGGTGAACCGGCGGCTGGCGAGGGGGGACGACTGAATGGGTACCCAGGCGAAGGAACCGGCGGTCCGCGCCCCCCGCTCGCGCAGCCGCGGCAGGATCCTGGCCGCGGCGCTGAAGGCCTTTTCGCAGCGGGGCTTCCACGAGACCCGGATGGACGACATCGCGGCCCTGGCCGGGGTGGCCAAGGGCACGCTGTACTACAACTTCCCGTCGAAGACCGACCTGTTCGCGGCGCTGGTGGACGAGGGCATGGCCCGGTTCATCGAGACGCTGGGCCGGGAGAGCGTGTCGGACCTGCCGTTCCCGCAGCACTTCCGGCGGCTGGTCGGCGTGCACGTGGACCTGCTGCTGGCCTGGCGCGACCTCTTCCGCATCGCCGCGAACCCCGTGACGCACGGCTTCGACCCCGGGACGGTCGAGCGCATCGAGGCCGCGCGGGACCGGTACGTGGGCTTCGTGGCGGGGGCGATCCGGCAGGGCCAGGCGCTGGGCTACCTGCGGCCGTGCGACCCGGAGATGGCGGCAGCGCAGGTGCTGGGCCTGATGGACGGCATGCTGCGGCACCACCGGCGGACGCGGAAGGAACTGACCGCGGAGGCCCTGGCCGAGTCCCTGCACGCGCTGCTGTCCGAGGGGCTGGTGCAGCCGCGGGTGGCACGGGGGGCCGCCCCGCGCGGGAAGCGGGACGGGGGTCGAAGGGGAGGACGGGGCGAGGCGAGGCGGACGGTGGAACCCCCGCGGTGAAGGCGGCGCGGGGACGGGAGGACGGCATGCGGGCGGGCACGACGTTCCGGTTCCTGGCGATCGCGACGGCACTGGCGGCGGGCTGCAATGGCGACGGCGGCACGGCCGACCCCGGCCCCGACGCCGCCACGCCGGACATCCCCGCGGACACGCCCCCGATCGACGCGTGCGCCGGCAGCACGACCTTCCTGGTCGGGGCCGCCGTGCAGGACATCACCGGCCCGATCGCCGGTCGCGGCATGATGGGCTACGTCATCATGAGCCAGGTCGACGAGGGCCTGCAGATGCGCCTGCGGGCCCGCGCCTTCGTCATCTCCAGCCCCTGCAACGGCCGGCGTGTCGCCATGGCGATCACCGACGACCAGTACCTGCCGCAGGCCGTGCAGATGGAGGTCGTCCGGCGGCTGAAGGCGACCTATGGCGACCTGTATACCGACGCGAACGTGCTGCTGGCCGCGACGCACAACCACAGCGGCCCGGGCGGCCTGTCGGCCTACCCGCTGTACCAGTTCGCGCCGGTGGGCGGGTTCGACCCGTGGCACTTCGAGGCCGTCGTGGACGGCATCGTGAAGGCCATCGGGCGCGCGCACGACGGGCTGAAGCCCGGCCGGGTGCGGTTCGCGCAGGGGACGCTGCGGGACACCGGCCTGAACCGCTCGCCCGACGCCTTCGCCGCCGACCCGCAGGCCGACCGCGACCTGTTCCCGGACGGCATCGACACCACGAACACCGTGCTGCGCCTGGAGACGACGGACGGCACGCCGGTCGGGGCGATCGACGTCTTCGGCGTGCACGTCACCAGCGTCGGCGCCAACAACAAGCTGGTCACCTGCGACAACAAGGGCTATGCCGCATACCGGTTCGAGCGGGCGATGGGCACGGACCACCGCGCCGGCGCCGGCTTCGCCGCCGGCTTCTTCAACGCCACCGCGGGCGACGTCACCCCGAACGTGGACGGCTTCTCGTTCGAGGCCAAGGACGGCGAGAAGGACTACGCCGACATGGCCCGGTCGGCCGGCAAGCAGTACGACGGCGCGCGGGCGCTGTTCGACGGGGAGATGGAGGACCTGTCCGGCCCGGTCGATTCGCGGGCGCAGTTCGCGAGGATGGACGCGGTCACGGTGTCCGCGGCCTACGGCGACGGGCAGGAGCGGCACACCTGCCCGGCCGCCACCGGCCTGTCGATGTTCGCGGGCGGCAACATGGACTGGCCCGGGTCGATGCCCCAGGGACAGACGTGCGCCAGCGTCGAGGGCGCGGAATGCACGGACTGCCAGGCCGAGAAGCCCATCGCCGTGCCGATCGGGGACTCGGACCCCGTTCTGGCGCCGAACGTGCTGCCGTTCCAGCTGCTGCGGATCGGGTCGCTGGCCTTCGTCGCGGTCCCGTTCGAGACCACCACGATGGCGGGCTTCCGGATCCGCCGGACGGTGGCCGCCACGCTGGCCCCGGCCGGGGTGCGGCACGTCGTGCTGATCTCGTACGCCAACGCCTATGCCTCGTACATGACGACCCGCGAGGAGTACGCGGTGCAGGACTACGAGGGGGCCTCCACGCAGTTCGGGCCGTGGCAGCAGGCCGCCGTGGCGCAGGTGCTGGACGGGCTGGCCGCCGCGATGCGGGACGGCGCCGCGGTGGACCCCGGCCCGGCGCCGGTGGACCGGGTGATTACCACGACCCTGCTGGGCGACCTGACCGGCCACGACCTGCCGCCCGCGGGCCGGCAGTTCGGCGACGTGATGCAGGACGCCCCGGAGTCCGTGAATCGCGGCGCCACCGTCACCGCCACCTTCGCGTCGGCCCACCCCGACAACGACTTCCGGATCGGGGGCACCTTCCTGGAGGTCCGGCGCAAGGACGGCCAGGCGTGGACGACGGTCGCCGACGACGGGGCGTTCGAGACCCGCATGCGGTGGTCGAAGGGCCTGGCCGACACGTGCCCCCCCGAGGGCGGCTGCAGCCAGGCGACGGTCCGCTGGGACGTCCCGGCCGACGCGGCCCCCGGAACCTACCGCCTCCACCATCTGGGCGCCTGGAAGGACGGGGAGGGGGGACTGCACGAGTTCGAGGGCGCGTCCCGCGAATTCGAGGTACGCTAGGGTCCAAAGACCGGAACCGGATCGAAAACCCAAGGCGGCGAGGTCGTCATGAACCGGCATCGTGCGTTGCGGATCCCGGGGCGGCCGTGCGGGGGGGGACGACGTCCCGCGCGGTTCGCAGGGCTGCTGGCGGGCACGCTGGCCGTCGCTGCGGTCGTCTCCTGCATGCCCGACATCGGCACCGAGGCCATCCCCGAGGCGATGGAGTTCGACCCGGCGACGGGGCGCGTGCCGCAGCCGATCGGACTGGTCATCCACCCCGCCACGGGGAGGATCGACCTGTCCCTGGCGGGCGTGGCCGTGCCGGCCGACTGCGCGGCGCAGGCCGCGATGCCCGTCGCGCAGTGCGAGTTCTACCAGTACCTGCAGTCCCTGGACGGCTTCCCGACCACGGCCGGCCTGACCGCGCCGGCGACGGCCGCGCTGGACCCGGCGACGCTGACGCCGGCGAACGTCGTGGCCGTCGACGTGACGCGGGGCAAGGCCGCGGCGAACCTGGCGATCGGGTTCGTCGACGCGACGCGGATGGTGACCGTGGACCCGGCGACCGGCTGGGACGTGGGCACGACCTACGTCGCGGCGGTGCGGGGGTACGCGAATGGCGTCAAGGCGGCCTCCGGGGCCCAGGTGGTCGCGTCGTCGGTGATGTTCCTGCTGAAGGAGGACCGGCCGCTGACCTGCGGCGCGGCCTCGGCGGGCGCGATCCCCGAGTCGTGCGACTACATGACCCTGCTGACCCAATCGATGACCGTCGAGGAGGCGCGGGAGTCGCTGGCCACGCTGGAGGGCGTGCGGCTTTCGCTGAACGCCGCCGGCGCCTTCGCGGCGATGACGAACGTCGGCGGCGTGCCGGAGGCCGAGCAGGCCGTGCTGTGGACCTTCCCGACGCACTCGGCGTCCGTCATCGAGCTGGACCCGACGAAGGGGCTGCTGCCGAAGGTGTCCGGGAAGCAGGAGATCCGGCTGCCGGTGAAGGGCGACGTGGACCCGGCGACGGTCTCGGCGTGGTCGCTGGACGCCCCGGGCACCGTGTTCCTGCTGGACCTGACCGCGCTGGAGGCGGGCGACCTGGGCGCGGGCCTGCCGGCATTCACCGCGGCCTACGCGGACGGGGCGATCGTGCTGACCGCCGACGCGGACCTGCCGGACGGCCACACGATCGCGACGCTGGTCACGACGGGCGCGAGGAACCCGCAGGGCGTCGCGCTGGTGCCGCCGCCGATCACCGTGCTGCTGAAGGCGACCGGGGCGCTGACGGATGCGGGCGGGAAGTCCCAGGTGTCCGACGTGTCCGACGCCGACGCGGCCGAACTGGAGGCCGGGCGCAAGGACTTCGCGACGCTGCTGGACGACGAGCTGTTCGCCGGCCTGACCGGCCTGTCCCGGGCGGACCTGGCGTACGTGTATGCCTTCGACTTCCCGAACCCGTAGGAGGTGCCGCATGAACCCGAAGACCCTGACCCGGTCGATTCATGCCGCCCTCGCGACGGCGATGGTGCTGTGCGCCGGTCCCGCGCGGGCGGGCGGCTTCCTGGTGTACGACGTGTCCGGCGGGGCCGTCGCGAAGGGCTCGGCGGTCGTGGCCAGCGAGACCGGCGGCGAGGCGGTCTGGTACAACCCGGCCGGCCTGGCGTTCGGCAAGCCCTACCAGGTCTCGCTGGGCACCGTGTACACGCGCGCCTCGACCACGTTCGACCCGAAGGCGGCGGGCCCGGACCAGCACTCCGTCCCGGGGAACTACTTCCTGCCGCACCTGTTCGCATCGGTGCGCGCGACGGACTGGCTGTACGTCGGCGTCGGCGGGTACTCGGTGTTCGGGCTGGGGTCCGAATGGAAGAAGGACTGGGTCGGCCGCACCTCCACGATCCAGTCCGCCCTGACCACCGCCACGATCAACCCCACGCTGACCTTCAAGCCGCACCGCGACGTCGCGATCGGCATCGGCTTCGACGCGGTGCGCGGCGCGCTGGAGGCGACCCAGGGCCTGCCCGACCCGGTCGGCGGCACGGCGCACTTCGGCGCGGCGGGCTGGGGATACGGCGCGAACGTCGGCGTGATGTGGCGCGCGATCCCGGACCGGCTGTCCGTGGGCGTCACGTACCGCAGCCGCGTCAAGCTGCCCATGGACGGGCGCATCCACCTGGCGCCGTCGCCCGAGTTCATCCGGGACCTGCCCTCCGGCAAGGTGCAGACCGACCTGACGCTGCCGGACATCCTGGCCATCGGGGCGTCGTTCAGGCCGGTGCCCGAGGTCGAGGTGGGCCTGGACGCGAACGTGGTCGTCTGGAGCACCTACGACAAGACCGTCCTGAAGCGGGACGACGGCGCCGACATCGTGATGGACCACGGCTGGTCGGACTCCGTCGTGCTGCGGGCCGGCGTGGACTGGGCGACGCCCGCGAAGGGCCTGAACGTACGGCTGGGGCTGATCTACGACAAGACGCCGGTCGCGGACGAGGTGCTGGAGCCGTCCACGCCGGACGCGGACCAGATCGACGTCTGCGCGGGGCTGGGCTATGGGTACCGGTGGTTCCAGGCCGACCTGGGCTACCAGTTCATCGCCTTCCTCCCGCACGAGGCGAAGACGGGCCGGCTGGGCCCGGAGGGGAAGTACTCGACGTTCGGGCACTTCCTGGCGCTGACGCTGGGGTTCCGGTTCGGGCAGTAGGGGGGGGCGATGCGACGGATCGGGATCGAGGTGCTGGCGTGCGCGGCGCTGCTGGGCCTGCCCGGGATCGCGCGGGCCGGGGAGCCGGCGACTCCCGCGGCGGCAACGGCGCCCGCGACGGGGACGACCGGGACGGAAGCACCGCCGGCGCCCGCGACGGGCGCGTCAACGCCTCCCGCCTCCCCGCGATGGCCCGGGCCGCGCACGGGCCTGCGCGACATCGCCTGGGTGGACCTGCAGGGGGCGTACAACCCGCTGGGCATCCAGGTGATCGGCGGCATCCAGCGGCGCCACGTCTACGAGGTGGACACGCAGCGGAACATCGAGTGGGCGTACCTGCAGGCAGGGATCGGCGGGATGATCAGCCCGGCCATCGCGCAGGCGTCGGTGCACCTGGAATGGATGCCTGCGGCGGTCTTCACGCTGCGGTTCCAGGCCGACGTGATCGGCTACTTCGGCACGATGGGCGCGCTGCGGCAGTTCGACGCGCGACCGTCGCGCTGGGACGTGGACCGCAAGGACGGGCTGGCCGGCCACGACCGCACCGGCGTCGCGTTCCGGACCCTGATCCAGCCGACGCTGGCCCTGCAGGTCAGCCGGGTCATCCTGCGCAGCCAGTGCAACCTCGCGATGTACGGCTTCACGGGCAACGGGCAGTACTTCTACGACTACGAGAACGACAGCCTGATGGCCCGTACCGAACTGCTGGTCTTCAACCCGACCTACCTGCTGATCGAGGCGTGGAAGGCCCGGCGCGACGCCCTGTTGTACGTGGGCGCGCTGTACGACGTCACGTACGCCGCCGTCAGCGGGGTCCGCCGCCAGCGCGTCGGCGGCGTGATCGTGTGGCAGCCGAAGGACCCCTGGGGCCCGCTGGACCGGATGCGCATCTACGTGATGGGCGGGTACATCCTGGAGGACGAGAACCGCCAGGGCGAACCCTTCCTGGCCGGCGGCATCGGCACCGACTTCGACCTGTAGGCCCCCCATGAAGCGCGCCTCCTCCACCGCCCTGCACCGCCCATTCCTGCACCGCCCGCTGACGTTCGGGCTGCTGTCGGCGGCCGTGCTGACGGGGGCGGCCCTGCTGGCGGACGCCTGGGTGGGCCGGCGCGAGGCCGACCGGATCCACCCGGGGCCCGACGCCGTGCCCGGCCACGCTTTCGCCATCGTGCCCGGCGCCGCGGTCCGGACGAACGGCCGCCCCTCGGACGCGCTGGAGGACCGGCTGGCCTGTGCCCTGGACCTCTGGCGCGCCGGCAAGGTGCGGACCCTGCTGGTCAGCGGGAACCCCTCGGCCCGCGGCGACGAGGTCGCGTGCATGTCGTCGTGGCTGCGCGGGCGCGGCGTCCCCGACGACGCGATCGTGGCCGACCGCGAGGGCTTCCGGACCCTGGACACGATGCGGCGCGCGGCCGGGCGGTTCGGGGTGCGGGACGCGGTCCTGTGCACGCAGGCCTTCCACCTGCCCCGGGCCCTGTGGCTGGCCCGCCGGGCCGGGATCGACGCCGACGGGCTGGTGGCGGACCGTCGCCCCTACGCAAACGCCTGGCGGGACCGGGCGCGCGAGGTCGCGGCGCGGACCCGGGCGGTCATCGACGTGTGGGTGCTCCGGGCGATGGAGGGGGACGGGACGGACCCTCCCTGACCGGGACAGGGTGTCCCATGATGCGAAACGTTCGCTGCGCCCTGTACCGGCTGGACCGATTCCGACCCGTCGCGACTGCCCTCGTGTCACCCGTCTCTGCTATCCTGCGCCCGACCCGCGGAGGATCGAGATGCCCGCCCCCGACCTGACGGAACTCCTCGGACTGGCCCGCCCCAGTGACGAACAGCGACGCGGACTCCAGTCCTTCCTGGACGCGTTGCGCGACACGCTGCGCGAGCCCTGGATCCACCATGGCGGGAAGACCCGCACGCTGGCCGGATACCTGGACGCCGTCCGCACCGCCCCCGTCTCGGGCGACGAACAGGACGTCGTGGACCGCCTGTCCCAGCGCCTGCTGGAATGCCTGGGCTGGCAGCCCGCGGACATCCAGTACAACCGCCGGCTGGACGTCCCGTCCCGCAACGTCCCCGACCTCTCGGTGCGCCTGTCCGACGTGCCCGCCTCCCTGCCGGTCTTCGTCGTCGAGGACAAGGCCACCGACGTCCGCGACTTCCTGCGCCCGCGTCCCGGCGCCGCCGGCCAGCGCGAAACCCCCTACGAGCAGTTGCGCCGGTACGTCCAGGGCGGCGGCGTGCAGGGTCGCCAGGGCCTGCTGTGCAACGGCCACGTCCTGGAAGCCTGGGAGTTCGGCCCCGAGGGCCCCATGCTGCTGGTGGCGCTGGACCTGGGCGCACTGGGACATGCCGCGGCGGACGGCCCCTGGCCGGGTACTCAGGCCGACGCGCTGCGCGTCCTGTTCGACCGCTTCTCGCGGTTCGCGTACCGGAACCTGGACGACCTGGCCCGTCACCACTTCGCACGGCCGAAGCCGGACGCGGACTGGCTGGCCCGGATGCAGGCCGCGCTGGCCGACGGGCCCGAGCCGTTCCGCCGGAAGGCCGCCGAGTTCCAGTTGGAGTGCTGGCGCGAACGGGCCATCGACGCCGCCGCGCACGCCGACCTGCTGGTCGATGCGCTGAAGGACCTGATCGCGCTGTTCTCGCAGGACGTGCACCAGCAGGCCCGCGAGGCGCTGGCGCGGGCCGCGACCTATGCCGCCGCCCGGCGCGAACTGGCCCAGGACAGCCGGGTCGCCGCCCTGCGCGAACAGGTTTTCAACGCGCGCGGTTCCTACCCCGAGGCCGAGTTCCAGGGCCTGCTGATGGACCCGCTGGACGACTGGTGCGCGCAGCCCCGCATCGAGGATCTGGACCGGCTGGCGCGCGGCTGGGTCGCGGCGATCGAGCCCCTGTTCCACACCGACGTCGGCGCCGCCGCCCGGCAGGAGGATGCCCTGACCGGCGAGGTGTCCATCGAGGACGTCGGCCGCACGAAGGCCGCGCGGAAGAAGGCCCGCGTCCGGCAACTGGAGGCCGCCGTCGTCGCGACGTGCCAGGCTGCCCTGGAGGAGCACGTCGAGCGCCAGCGCATCGAGACCGCCGGGGCCGCCGCGTTGCAGGTCCGGCAGTCCTTCGAAGCCTGGAAGTCGCGGGTCGAGAAGACGGTGCTGGTCGGCGCCGAGCCGGAGGAACTGGTCCGGGAGTATTCGCGCCAGACCGCCTATGTCTATGTCGTCCGGCTGCTGCTGGTGCGCATCTGCGAGGACAAGGGCCTGTTCGAACGGAAACTGTCCGACGGCGGCCTGCTGGACTGGCAGGACAACGCCCGGCGATACCTGGACTTCGCCTCCGGACGGTCCTACGAGTACCTGACCCGCATGGCGTACGAGTGCGCCCAGAACGTCTACGCGCACTTCTTCGGCGCGTCGCAGCCCTTCGACTGGTACCGGATGGACGAAAAGGTGCTGGTGCGGGCGCTGCTGGTGCTGGACGCGTTCGACCTGGCGCGCATCGACCGGGACATCATCGGCACCGTCTACGGCCGGTTCCTGACCGAGGGCAAGCACGAGCAGGGGCGCTACTACACGCCGCAGGACCTGGTCCACCTGATGCTGGACCGGGCCGGCTGGACGCCGGGCGCCACGATGGAGCGGCGGCTGGCGGACCTGTCCTGCGGGTCGGGGTCGTTCCTGGTCGAGGCGGCCCGGCGCATCCTGGCGTCGTTCCAGGGGCCGGACGGGCGGATCCCCGACACGTCGCTGGAACGGGCGCTGGCCGAAACCCAGTCCGGCGTCCTGGGCCTGGACATCAACCCCTTCGCCTGCTACCTGGCCGAGACCAACCTGCTGATCCAGGTGCTGGACCTGGTCCGGCAGGCGTGGCAGCACGGGATCCACGTCACGATCGACCGGTTCCATGTGTATTGCACCGACTCGCTGGTCGTGGACGAAATGGCCGGCGCGGTCGAGGACGGGTCGGCGGCCGTGCTGCTGGGCCGCGACGGGACGGAAGCCGAACTGGTCAAGTCCCGGACGGGCCCGTACCGGGACGGCTTCGACGTGCTGGTCGGCAACCCGCCCTACGTGCGCGCGGACGAGGATGCCCCCCGCTGGGTGGACTACCGGCGGCGCGTCGAGGAGCAGGCGTGGTTCACGACGGCGCACCTGAAATGGGACCTGTACGTGCCGTTCGTGCAACAGAACCGGCGCCTGCTGGCCGATCGGCCGGACGCGCGGTGCTGCCTGATCACCATCGAGTCCATCCGGAACTCGCCTTACGCGGCCAGGCTGCGGGAACTGCTGGCCCGGGAATCCACGGTGCACGACCTGCTGTTCACGCAGCGGCTGAAACTGTTCCCGGACGCGAAGTGGCAGGACAACGTCGTGTTCACGTTCGGTCCCGGGGCGCCCGCACCCGGCCACGCGACGCGGCGGCAGACCTGCGGGGGGCGCGACGGCAAGGGGCGGCTGGAGGTGAAGGACCTGGATGCCCCGGTGCAGGCCGACACCGCGCCGGACCGGCTGTTCCAGTTGGAGCAGGCGCTGGAACTGGACCTTTCGGACACGGTAGCGTGGGAGGAGATCGCGTACGTCAGCGTGGGCATGGTTCTGAATTCGCACGAGAAACTGAAGGACGGGGAGGTGGTGGACGCCCCCGCGTCGTACGATCCGGGATGCTTCGGCGAGGAACTGGTCGAGGACCGCGGCAAGGCAGGAAAACGGATCCGTCACCGGCCGTTCACCCGGGACCAACTGCTGGGTACCGAACAGGATGCCCTGCATACCCGCCCCACGCTCGAATCCGAGGACGTGCTTCGGGGGGGCATCGACGGCATGAAGTGGCTGGAGTACGGGCCCCACACCCGCTGCCCGGCCCGGGTTCGCCGCCCGACGTTCCCCGAACTCTACGATCGGCCGAAGGTGATGTTCGGGGCGTTTACCGGGGTGGCAGTGGATTCGGGGGATCTTGCGGGATTCCTTGTCGTCCCTCATACGGTTCGCCTTTCCATTCGCTGGTGCCTCCTGGCCCCGGTGAACAACCGGCAGTTGCGCGATGCCCGGGAGGCCCTGTCGCGTGACGGTCGATGGAACCCGGATATCTCGAAGTCGATCTCCGACTGGTACCTGTGTGCGCTGGCGCTGTCCCGACCGGTCCAGGACTGGCTTCGGGCGCACCGCCGCTCGATGAAGGACGACGTCTACCCCGACGACATCAAGGCGATCCCGGTGAAGGTGCTGGCGCCCGAACGGCAGCAGCCGTTCATCGAGAAGGCGCAGGAGCGTCACCGGTTGCTGGGGGAGCAGGCCGAGGCGCGGCGGAGGGGATACCGGCGGACCGCGTCGGGCGTCGAGGTGCCGGTGCTGGACGTGCTGGGCGACTTCCTGGCGACGCATCCCGAGGTGCGCCCGGTGAAGTTGTACCAGGCGCAGGCCCGCAAGCTGTTCTGGGTCACGGAACCTTGGCAGACCCGGGACCTGTCCCGCGTGCGCGCGGCCGGCGACGCGGTGAAGTCCCGGTCGGAGGTCGTCGCGGACGTCGGGGCCGCCGTGCAGGCGCGCGAGGCGTTCGCGACCGTGCTGGCCCGGGTGCTGGCCGCGCTGCCGTCCACCTTCGCGGACCGGCAGGACATCGACCGGGTCCCCGGCGACGAGGCCGGCTGGCTGGCGTTCGGGGAGTTCCTGGCCGCCGCCGAACGGACCGTGCTGGGACGTCACCAGCGCATCGAGACGCTGGGTCGCGAGATCGACGCGCTGGCCGAGGCGCTGTACCGCGCGAAACCCGGCGCCCGACCGGCCCCGCGGCCCTCCCCCGGCGTCCGCGAACCGGCCGGCCCGCTGTTGTAGCCCGCCCCTTTCCCCTTCCGGCCCTGGCGGCTATAATGCAGTCTGCCTGCAAATCGGACGCAACATGCCCGGACCGAACTACCTGCCCCGCACGGCCGAGGCGTTCCTCGTCGACGCCTCCAGCCGATTCCCGGTGCTGCTGGTCACCGGGGCGCGGCAGGTGGGCAAGACCACCATCCTGCGCCATCTCCGGTCTCCCGACCGGGCCTACGTGACCCTGGACGACCCGCTGGTGCTGTCCCTGGCCCGCAGCGACCCCGCCCTGTTCCTGCAGCGCTTTCCGCCGCCGGTCCTGATCGACGAGATCCAGTACGCGCCGGAACTGCTGCCCCACATCAAGATGCGGGTGGACCAGGACCATGCCCCGGGGGCCTTCTGGCTGGCGGGGTCCCAGCAGTTCCACCTGATGAAGGGCGTTTCGGAGTCCCTGGCGGGTCGCGTGGCCGTGATCCGGCTGCTGGGACTGTCCCGGGCCGAACAGGAGGGGCGGGGGGCCCTGTCCCGGCCGTTCCTGCCCGGGGCGGCAGCAGGACCGGCGGAACCCCCCGTTGCGCCCCTGGACCTGATGGGCCTCTACCGGCGGATCTGGCGCGGTTCCTTCCCGGCCGTGGCGCTGGACCCGGGCATGGACCGGGACCTGTTCTACGGTTCCTACGTGCAGACCTACCTGCAGCGGGACATCCACGACCTGGCGCGCGTCGGGGACGAGATGGCCTTCCTGCGCTTCCTGCGAGCGGCAGCGGCGCGCACCGCCGGCCTGTTGAACCTGACCGACCTGACCCGAGACGCGGACGTCGCGGTGAATACCGCCAAGCACTGGCTCTCCATCCTCCAGGCTTCGGGGCTCGTCCACCTGCTGGAGCCGTGGCATTCGAACCTCACGAAGCGGCTGGTGAAGGCTCCCCGGCTGTTCTTCCTGGACACCGGCCTGTGTACCTACCTGACCGGCTGGACCAGTCCCGAGACCCTGGAGGCCGGGGCCCTGTCCGGGGCCATCCTGGAGACGTGGGTCTTCGGCGAGATGCTGAAGGGCTACCTGCACAACGGCCGCATGCCGCCCTTCTTCTACTACCGGGACAAGGACGGCAAGGAGGTCGATCTGCTGATCGTGCAGGATGGCCGCATCCACCCGGTGGAGGTGAAGAAGACCGCCTCCCCCGGCCGGGATGACGTGCGCCACTTCCAGGCCCTGGAGCGCCTGGGCCTTCCCGTCGGACCGGGCGCGCTGGTCTGCCTGGCTTCGCAGTCGCTCCCTCTGACGGCCGGCGTCACCGCGATTCCCGTCGCCGCGATCTGACCCCCCCATCGCCCTCTTCCCGAACGCCCGGCCGCGGTGTTCAGGCCCGCCACCGGCGGCATGGGCTCCGCCCCCGGCTTGTGGCGGTTCAGCGGGAAGGCGCCACGGCCACCGGCGCGGACCAGGCGCGGTAGGGGGCGACGGAGCCATCCGGCGAGGCGGCGTGCCCGGCGACCGCGACGCGCAGGGTGCCGGTCAGCGCGGCCTCGGGGGCGGGGATCCGGACGCCGGTCCGAACGGTCGCGGTCCAGGTGAAGCGGCGGCCGTCGGGGGCGGGCTGGGTCCACGGCGGATCGGGCGCCACGGCCAGCAGCACCCGGTAGTCGCGCTGGTCCACGACGCGGCCGCCCGCCCGCAGCGGCGCGTATCCAGACGCACCTTCCCGCTCGACGACGACCTCGGGCCGGTCGACCCACGGGTCGCCGCCGGTCCACGAGAACGCAAGCACGTCGCCGGCCACGGCGGAGGCCGGCAGGTCGGCGGCGACGAGGCCCGCCTCGATCGACACCGCAGGCTCGTATGGCGTGGACGCGCCCGGCGCCCAGGCCGGCAGGTCGGCCGGGACGAACGACAGCGGCGCGTCCGGCATCGACAGCCGCGCGGCGACCGACGCGGCGGCATCGCGCAGGTACTCGCCCTGCCGGGGGCCGTAGAAGGCCATGCCGGGCTCGTACCCGCCGCCCGCGAAGTCGTCCGGCAGCATCAGGTACCCGACGTAGTCGTGCGCGTACCCGAAGACCAGCGCGTTCCACGCCGGGCGCACCGACATCCGCACCTTCTGCTGCAACTGCGCGGCCAGCGAGGTGTGCGGCTCGCCGGGCAGCGTCGCGGCGGCGACCGTGCCCAGCCGGAACGCGGTCAGGCGCACGGTGTCCGGCACCCAGTCGTAGTCCAGGTCGATGCAGGCATCCATGTCCGGCGTGGCCCCGGTGCAGACCGACGCGCCGCCGCCGCACAGGATGGCGCCCGCGGGGTGGTCCCACTCGCCGGGCGCGTAGCCGATCGCCTCCCAGGTCATCGGGGCGACCGCCGAGGCGACGACCAGGTCGGGCGCCTCGTCCCAGTGCAGCGTGTCCCAGCCGTCCAGCACGGTCTGCGCCGCCAGCCGCCCCAGCGCCTCCAGCCGGTCCAGCGCCGGGATCGGCGCCCCGGGGCCGGTCGCATCCGGGAAGAGGTCCTGCGGGTCGGTCGGGGCCACGTCGCCCGTCGCAGCCTGGAAGAACAGCACGGGCGGCGCGCCGGGCAGCGCCTCCTGGACCTTCAGTTCGACCGACCGGGGCGCGTCGCCGCCCAGCACGCCGTCCTGGTAGGCGAAGACCGTCCCGTGCAGCGAGTAGTGCAGCGCGACGGCCAGCAGGCCCGACCCGTCGACGCGTTCGAAGGCCAGCACCGTCATCGTGTCGTCCGGCCCGCCCTCGTACTCGCACCGCCGGTCCTGGTGCATCGCGGCGTTCTGCAGCGGCGCGGTCCCGAACCGCACCGGGACGTTGTCGCGGGACATCGCGTCCACGATCGCGTCCGCGATCGCCTCGGCCACCGGCTGGAAGGCCTCCTCGCGGTAGGTGTCCGAGAACAGCGGCCCCATCGGCGTGTCGAACAGCCGCGCCGGGCCGGTGTGCGTGTGGTTGCCGGCCAGGACCAGGGACTTAGACACGTCCACGCCGGTCCGTTCGCGCACCCGGTCCACGACCCGCAATTCCAGCGACCGGAACGACGCCACCAGGTCGCCGACGACCAGCAGCAGGCGCCGGCCGTCGCGCAGCACGTGCAGGGCCTGCACGCGCGGCGGGTGCAACTGGATCGTGGAGGCCTGGAAGCCGTCGGCGAATGGGCTGCGGGGCGCGTCCCCGGCCGGCGTCTGCCCGTAGCCGCCGGTCGAGGTGCCCAGGGGCACGGGCAGGTCGCGAACGGCCACCCGGGCCCGCAGCGCCCCGTCCGGCGGCACGAACGGCGGGTCGGGCGGCACCGGCGGGCCGGCGGGATCCACGCGCTCGGGCACCACGAACAACCCGTCCGCGAAGACCGTGTCGTCCTCGCGGTCCAGCGGGGCCCGCACCTCCAGCCGCACCCGGCGCGCGTTCGGCGGCATGCGGGTCCGCTGCACCACGCGCGTCCACTCGGCGGCCTTCACCGACGGCGCCTGGAACGTCGCCCAGGGCGTCCCGTCCGCGTCCAGCACCACCAGGGCCAGTTGCACCGACGTCCGCGCGTTGTAGGTCCGCAGCATCGCCTCCCACCGCAGCGCCAGCCGGCCCGCGTCGACGTCGGCCGCGAAGGCGGACAGGTCCGCCTCGCGCGACAGCACCGCCGGCCCCGGAACGGGCCCGACCTCCGGGTCGATCCGCGGGTGGGCCAGGAAGCACCCCTGGCCCGACGCGCAGTACGGCGGGAACACCGCGATGCCCCAGGGCCCGCCGACCTGCCCGTCCCGCATGGCGCCCCATCCCGCCGGCACCGCCAGCGGGTCCGGGTCCCCCGGCTCGCCGTCGCCGCCCGGCAGCAGCGTTCCCCCGGCCACGCCATGCGCCTCGCCCGCCTCCTGGAACCCCAGGTACAGGTCGTCGAACGCCGCCCCGTTCCGGTCGCCGCCCTGCGACTTGAAGTGCGCCAGCCACGTCACCCGGGCCGCCCGCGTCCCCGGCGGCACGTCGATGACGGCCGCGAACGGGTGCCACGCCAGCGTGTCCCGGCGGCCCGACGCCGTCCGGGACAGCACCTCCCCCGCGCCGGAAAGCGTCTCGACGATCACCTCGCCATCCGAGTAGGTCGCCAGCAGGTTCGAGACCTCGCCGTCCCGCTGAACCGTCCCGTACCCGCTGGCCAGCCATGCCGACGCGTACAGCCGTCCACGCCCGGCGTCGATCGCCGACGCATGGCCCGACAGGTCCGCGGCCTGAGAGGCCCACGACCACGGCGCATCCAGGTCGATCGGCGCGTCGGCCCCCGTGAACAGCCCGGCGCCCATCCGCGGCGACAGGTGCAGCCGCGTGGCCGCCGCCTGGGCGCGGCCTCCCGCCTCCCAGCCCGCCAGCCCCTCCTCGGCACCGGGGTTCTGCAGCAGGTTCGCGGGCATCGCGCCGGGATCCGGGAAGCCCGCGAACGGGTCCCGCGACGCCGTGAACGGGTCGGTCGCGAACGGCGCGTCCCCGGCCGGGTACAGCAGGTCCGCCACGACCGGCTTGTGGTCCGACAGCAGCGGCGACAGGTTCGGCACGTCCAGCGCCTTCACCAGCGCCGGCAACTCCTTCCGGAAGAAGACCAGGTCGATCGTCTGCGCGCCCTCGGTCTCGTCGAACCCGGAGGAGGGCCACGAGATGTGCTGGCCGGGGTACCACCCCGCCGCCGTCGCCGCGTCGGCCAGCACCTCCTCCAGGTAGGCGTTCTGGGTGCTGTGGTGCTCGTCGTTGAAGTCGCCCGCCATCAGCAGGTGCGCCAGCGGGTCGGCCGGCAGCACCTCCCGCGCGATCTGCCGCGCCTGAAGGTTGCCCGCGACGTCCCACGAGATGTGCACGCCATACAGCGAGAACGTCACGCCACCGATGACCGACGTGGCGTGCAGCAGGCTGCGCCCCTCGACCAGCGGGACGACGGCCACGTCCTCCAGCGGGGTCCTCGACAGCATCCCCTTGCTGCCGCTGCCGGACGCGAAGTACGCGAAGCCCGCGGCCTTCGCCACTTCCGGCACGTGCTCCGAACCGATCTCCTCCAGCATCACCACGTCGGCGTCCAGCAGTCCCAGCCAGGCCCCGACCTGCTGCGGCGTCGCGAAGTTGAAGCCGTAGACGTTCAGCGCGGCGACCCGGATGGGCACGCCCTCGGGCAGCACCACGTCCGGCGCCGCATCCCCGGCCGGCAGCACCAGCGAGTCCGGGTCGATCCCCTCGGGGATCGGGTCCGGCGCGGCCGGTTCGTCCCCCGTCCCGTCGTCCGCGATACCCTCGTCCGCCGCCTCGGGCGCGTCCCCGGCGTCCGGCCCGGCCTCCGCGAAGGCGTCCGCGTCCGGTCCCGCGACCTCGGCGGTCCCCTCGTCCCGGCCGGCGTCCCTCGGGCCCGTTCCGCCCTCGCATGCCGCCAGCATCCCCGCCGCCAGCACCAGCGCGGCCCACGGGAGGACGAACGCCCGTCCCTTCCCGTTTCGCCCGATTCCCGACTCCATGCCCGACCTCCCCGGCAGCCTGCCCGGAACCCTATCCCAACGCCCCGCGTGCCGTCCACCCGGCAAAACCCCGTGGCCGGCTCGAGACGAATGCCCTATCCTTCCGCCCGGGCCCCCAGGGACCCATCCCGCACCCGGAGGTGTCCCGTGCGTCGCCTGGCATCCGCCCTCGCCCTGCTGTCCCTGATCCTCGCGTCGCGTAACGCGCTGCCGTGCGGCCCCGGCATCCATATCCTGGAGTCCAGCCGGCTGATCGACACCCTGGCCGCCAGCGACGAGGGCTGGGCCCAGGTCGCGTCCACGCCCATGGCACGCTCCTACCTCGCACTGGGCTCGATCTCGCCGGACTTCCAGTGGGCGACCTCCTACCTGCCCTTCGGGCACGATTTCGGGCTGTCGTACCACCTGCGCGAGGCCGCCGCCGCCAAGGGGCCGCTGTTCCAGGCGTTCGCCCTGGGCCACCTGTCCCACGTCACCGCCTCCGACCCCGCGTGCGAGATGTTCATCGCGCCGACCCTGGTGGCGTCGGTCCCGCTGGGCGTGCTGGACCTGACCACCTCGGACGACGACAACCGGGGCGAGGCGGAGGGCCTGTTCGAGGTGTTCGGCGACCTGGTGCTGGGCGACTGGGACACCCTGGTCGACGTCCTGTACGACTTCTGGATGGACGGCGACGACGCGAAGGCCCGGGGCCAGGAGGTCTTCACCTGGTACTGCACCGAGGGCGCCGCCTACACGGGCCTGTCCGTGGATTGCGCCGCCGCGTGGGCCGAGTTCTCGGGCCTGCTGGGCCAGGCCGAGGGGCTGCTGGGTGACCAGGACCGCGACGCGGCCCGGGAGTTCCTTCACTCGATCGTCGACCAGCCGCTGACCGACCTGGCGGCGATGTTCACGGGGGGCTTCTTCCAGGAACTGCTGGGCGGCCGCCTGACGCAGTCCGACAACTTCGACCGCGAGTTCCAGCGGTTCGTGTCCTCCCCCGCCGTGACCGAGGCCTTCTGGCAGCCCTACCTCGACTCGCTGTACCTGCTGGGCCCGACCTGGGCCGTCCAGCGCGAAAACCTGCGCAACACCGGCTTCCCCAGCTGGAGCGGCAACGCGCTGGTCTGCGGCAACATCCAGTCGATGATGCAGTTCCTGCCGGGCGCGTACCAGGTGGTCCCGGGCCTGATCGTGGACGGCCTGTGGTGGAAGGACGCGGGCGGCACGGCGCGGACCCGCATCTCGGCGGCGGACCAGGGGTCGGCGATGACGCTGTCCGTGCAGTTCTTCAGCGCCTACCCGTTCACCGGCAAGGTGATCGCGCGGATCCGCAAGGACCGGCCCGGGCTGGACCCGACGGACGACCCGATCGTGGCCGAGGGCGACGTCTCCGTAGCCATCGACCCGCTGGCGTACGTGACGACGCCCCGATCGACGCTGGAGGTGCCGTTCACGGCGGACGTCTCGGGCGCCCTGGGCCTGTACGCGGAACTGTGGGTGGAGGGCGCCTCCGGCCCGTGGTTCACCACGTCGTGGGACCGGCTGTGGACCCTCCCGGACGTGGACGTGGACCGGCCCGCCATCCGGAACAACTTCGGCACCTACGGCTTCTGGCCGCCGTCGCTGCGCATCGACCCCCCGGACGTCCTGGATTCGACCCTGTTCGTCAAGGCGCACGTGGCCCCGGCGGGCGGGGGAATCGACCGGACGCACGTCGAGGCCGAGTCCACCGTCGGCGACGCCACCCGGATCCGGGAGACCGGCTGGAACGGCGTGGCGGTCTTCGAGCAGGCCGGCACCCAGCCGCTGCGGCTGCACGTGACCGCGCCCGGGTTCGCGCCGGCCGCGACCGTCGAGGCCCAGCCGATCGCGTACCAGGACACCTGGGTTCGCGTGCCGATGCACGGCATCCCGCAGGTCGCGCTGCCGTCGACCTGGCTGCCCGAACGCGCCTGCGTGCCCTTCGTGGTCGCCGCCGATCCCTTCCAGGGCCAGGTCGCGCGCTTCCTGTCGAAGGCGCGGACCCAGGAGGCCCAGCCGGTCGAGTCGGAGACCGTCGAGGCGGTTCCCGGCAAGGCCTCCAGGGCGTGCTTCGCGGCGGACCTGGCGGACGGGACGAGGGTCGTGGTCGCCGCGACGCCGCGCTACCTGGACGACAGCACCGGCATCGAGGGCGTTTCGCTGGCGGCAGGCATCGACGGATCGGCCCCCGGGATCGGGACGCCCGACGTCGGCACCCTTCCGGGTGGCCCGTGCGGCGAGGCCGACCGGTACAAGCCGTTCGAGGTCGCGTTCGCGATCGCCGAGCCCCACTCCCCGGTCACGGCGTTCGAGTGGCGGATCGGGGACGGCGAGTGGGCCGCCATCGACGGCGTCCTCGCCCCGGGCGAGATCCCGGGCACGGCCCGCATGACCTTCCAGGTCGCCTTCGAGACCGCCCCGGCGGCCGCGCAGGGGGCGGTCCGGGTGACCAACGCGGCCGGCCTGGCGGGCGAGGCGACCTTCGCGGTGCCGTCCGACCTGGTGATCCCGGCCTGCCCGCCCGAGCAGACGCCCGAGGCGTCCCCCGAGATCGGCCCCTCCGAGGAGACCGCACCCGACCGGGACGAGGACGCCGACGCGACCGGGGCCGAGACCGGCACGACCGACGTGCCCGCGACCGACCTTGCGACCACCGACACGGGCGCCAAGAAGGGCGGCGGCGGGTGCAGCGCGGGCGGCCCGGCAGCCGGTCCCGCCGCGTGGTGGCTGCTGCTGGCGATCCCCGGCGGACTGGCCCGGCGCCGGCGCGGGCCGGCATGACGCCGGCGCGGCCAGGCACGTCGCGCCCAGGCCCTGCACCGGCCCGCCCGCCTACTTCCCGCGGTTGTTGATCACCAGCGCCCCGATGACGCCCGGGACCCAGCCCGCGATCGTCAGCAGCGTCACCAGCACGATGGACCCGCACCCCTTGTCCAGCACGGCCAGGGGCGGCAGCAGGATGCACAGGATGGTACGTCCGCAACCCACGAGGGACCCCCGCTACAGCCTGAAGGATCGTGGAGCCGGTGTCGCCCGAGTGCAAGCGCCCCCTTGGCTCGCCCCCGCGCCTCAGGACGTCAGGCACAGGGTATTGTACGTGACCCGGATGGTATCGCCGGCCTCCGGCATGCAGGCGCCCTGTTCGTCGAAGAGGATCGCGTTCGACGGCGCGTCGTAGCGCCAGCCGGACGTGCACGCCGTGCCGTTCACCCACAGTTGCACGCTGGCCGGGTCGGCCAGGCGCGACAGGAAGAACTGGACCTTCGGGCGGAACGCGGCGGCGCCGATCTGGTTCATGATGCCGGAGTAGGACGACTCGCAGATCGAGCCCGACAGGCCGCCCGTCTGCGTCGCGACGCCCAGGTACCGCCTGCCCTCCTCCGCGGTGCCGCCGTCCGGGGACATGCAGTCGCCGCCCGAACTGCCCCCCCCTGCCGGCACCCCGCTGATGCCGACGATCGCGTGGAAGTGCATCCTGTCCGTGTTGTACCAACCCTTGATATTCTTGAAGTAATCTACGTAGTAAGCCAGCCCTCCTTCCGATTGGTCCTCCTCGTCGGACAGGACGACCATCTCCAGCGCCGCGTCGGGGCGAAGGAAGCCCGCGTTGAAGCCTCCGCACGTCCCCCCGACGCAGGCATACGGGCACTTCGCCGGAACCGGGCACAGGGCCGCGTTGCCCGTGCAGTCCGCGTCGGTGGTGCACGACACCCCGGTATCCGTCGCCATCGGGGCGGACAACGCGGCCTGGGCGGCCTGCAGTCCCGCCTCCTGCGCGTCCGAGCCGCCGTTGCATCCGAACTGCGTGATCTTCTGGAACGATCCGCCGTTGTCCGGGGTCACGTAGCGCGGCGTCACCTTCGCGTCGCCGCGGTTCAGCCGGCCGATGACCTTCTCGTCGGTGACGTTCACGCTGATGCCGCCCAGGTGGTATTCGCTCTGCCACACGGTGGCGTGGGTGATGAAATCGTTGAAGGCCCGGTACAGGCGGTCCTGTTCCTCGCACATCGACCCGGAGTCGTCGATGATGAACAGCACGTCGACCTGCTGGCCCGCGACCTGTATGAACCCGTCGTCCTGGGCAGCCTCGTAGGTGCCGCTGCCGGCCAACCGGACCGCGACCGTTGGCGACGACGCGTCGGAAGCCTCGATCTGCAGCGTGCAGGTGTCGGCGCCCTCGTCCCTGGGCGAGTAGTTCGTCTCGATGCACTTCGGCGTGCCGTTCGCGACGGAGATTGGCAACTGCGGGATGTTCTTGACCTTGAACTCGGACGAACAACCCTTCAGCGCCACATTGGTGACCGACAGCGGCGCGATGCCGAAGTTGTAGACGCATACCTTGTAGCTCTTGCTGTAGCAGCCGATCGTCGTGGCGCCGAACTCCACCTCGCCAGGCAGCACTCCCACCTTCGCGATGCCGGACGCGGCCTGGATGTTCGCGGCATACGTTGCCGGGTCGCCGGTGCCAACCGGGATCACGATCTCCTTCTTCTGCGCCTCGTCGTAGACCTTGATGCCCAGCACGGCGCCGTACTGGTTCAGAAGGCCGAACAGCGGAATGCTCGCGGGCGGATCGAACCGGACGGACATCTCGGTCTGCGAGCCGGGGGCCAGGCCATTGGTGGTCGTATCGGGAATGCCCGACAAGGTGAAGATCGAAGAAGCAGCCCCTAAGAAGGGGGCGTTGCACGCGAAACCGCCCATCATGCCGCTGGAACAGTCGGTGATCTGCGCGCTGCGGAAGGTGCAATAGCCGGATCCGACGTTGATCAACTTGACGGGCAGGTCTTTCGGGAAGCCGATCGCGACGGTGCCGAAGTTCAGCGAGGAAGGCACCAGGCGGATGTCGCAAGCCGGCGACCGGGATCGAACCACGGTGATCGGCACGTCCGTCGCCCCGTGGCCAGGGTCGTTGGAGAGGATGCGCAGTATCGCGGTCACGGTCCCATGTGCGTCCTCCATGGCGGCCTTGTTCGTGAAGACGATCTTGATGCCTTCCGATCCGGCGTCGGCAATCTGGAAGGCGGCGATGCTGCTGCCCTTCTCGGTGCCGCGTACCAGTTGGAACTCTTCGGCGTAGCGGGTGTCCGACACGCCCACGATCGACAGGCTGGCGACCTCCAGCGTCCCGTGGCCGTCGTTGCGCAGCGTGACCTGGCGCTCGACCGGTACCATCTGGGCGGCGAATCCCATGTCCACCGAGTCGGGCTGTACCACCAGCCACGGCGAGGCGGTTCCCCCTTGCACGGGTACCTCCTCCGGATTCCGGTTCGGGTCGTTCGACGAGATCACGATTCGGCCCAGGTTCGCCGAACCGCCCGGTATCGCTCCTGCGGGCGTCCAGCCCACGCGGACATCGACGGACGCGTCCGGCACGATCCGCGTTTCGCCCGTGGGCACATCGACCAGCACCAGGCCCTCGTCCGAGCCGGCCCCGATCGTCACCCCGCCGGCCGGCAGGATCAGGTCCGCGTTGCCCAGGTTCTGGATCTGCAGCAACCGCTCGGCCTGCGTCCCGGGTTCGACCCACCCGAAATCGATCGCGACCGGGCTGACCGCCAGGAGGGGCCCGACCTCCTCGCCCTGCACCTCGAAGGCCGATGCCGCACGCTGTCCCAGGGCCGCGCCCTCCGCCACCAGCCGGGAATGGTCGGCGCCACCTCCGGTCGGGGCGTACTTCAGCACCAGGCCCAGCGAAGCGCCGGGCACCAGCAGGAACGGCAGCGACGCCCCGTCGGACAGCGCGATCGACTCGATCGTGAAGTCCGACGAACCGTCCAGCCGCAGGTACACCGCGTCCAGTTCGATCGCCGCCGTCCCGTCGTTGCGCAACAGCACGTCCAGGCTCGCCATGGCGCCGGCCGCGACCATGCCGAAATCGATCGGGTCCGGAACGGCCACCAGGGAGGGGAACAAGGCGACTTCCGGCCCGGTCGCCGAGTCGTCCGCCGCGAACCCGTCCACCGCCTCCTCGACCTCCGTCGCCGGGATGTCGGCGTCCGGTTCCCGGCCGTCCCCGCTGCCGCCCGTGTCGCCGACCCACCCGATGCACGCGGCCGGGGCCGCCCCGCCGGGCTCGACGCACACGCTTCCCAGCACGTAGTTGTCGACGCACATCACGCAGGCCCAGCCCAGGGGGCACCCGTGCTCGGCCGTGCACTCGTACACCCGCCCCCCGTTTTCGTCGTCGCTTCCGCACGCCGCGAACGCGACCAGGAGGACCGGCAACAGGGCCCGGAACCCGGGGACGCAAGCCTTGAATCGCATGAAGGACTCCAGGAACGAGTCTGGACGGAAGATACCATGACTGCGGGTTCCGGAAGGGGCCCCGGCCCGGTCCATTCGAAGGCGATCGAGGAAGGCGCGGGTCCGGGAAGGCTTCCGAAGGAGGCTCTCAGCGGCACTTCTGGGTCTGCGTCTTCCGGTCGTCGCCCAGGCAGATCTCCCCGTCCTTCAAGCAGGTTGTCACGTACAGGCCCTGGCCCCCGCAGGCCGGCACCGGCGTGGATCCCAGCCACCCCGGCGTCGGGATGCAGGTCGCGGTGTCGCAGCCGCCCCGGTTGGCGGGGAACTCCGGCGTCGAGGCCAGGTCGCAGTCGAAGTCGTACGGCTCGAAACCCGACGCCGCGCACGCCGTCGGGGTGTCGAAATACTCCGGCTGGCCCGGCCAGGCCCGGGCGTCCAGGTCGCAGCAGTCGTCGGCGCCGGTCGAGTCGTACGGCGCGGACGGCAGGCACAGGCACTTCTGGCGCTCGCCCCCGTGGCCGTCGCGGTCCTCGTCGGCGTGGTACCACGTGCACCCCTGGCTGCCCTGGGTGTCGGTATACCCGTCGCAGTTGTCGTCGTACCCGTTGCACGCCTCGATCTTGCCCGGGTACACGTCGGGGTTGTCCGGCTGGCAGTCCCCCACGTCGGTGGCGGTCCACGGCGCCGCCGGGAAGCACAGTTTCCGCGGCTGGCCCACGCCCCAACCGTCGCCGTCCGCGTCGTAGTACAGCGGCGTGCTGCCCGGCAGGCCGTCCGGGTCGTCGGTCAGGCCGTTGCAGTCGTCGTCCCTCCGGTTGCACGTCTCCTGCGCGCCCGGGTGGATGGTCTTCGCGGCGTCGTCGCAGTCCGTCGCGTCGGTGGTCGTGTACGCGCCGGACGTCGCGCACAGGCAGCGGCCCGGCTGGACCGGGTCCCCGAACCCGTCGCCGTCCACGTCCCGGTAGTAGACCGTGCAGTCGGCCGCGCCCTCCGGGTCCTTCACGCCGTCGCAGTCGTCGTCCTTGCCGTTGCAGGCCTCCAGGCGCGTCGGGTAGACCTCGCCGTCGTCGTCCCGGCAGTCGTCGGCCACCGGGGCGCCGTGGATCCCCTCCGGTGCGCACAGGCACCGCGGCGTCGACCCGATCGCGCCGTGGCCGTCCCCGTCCGCGTCCGGGTACAGGTCCTGGCACCCCTCGGCCCCTTCCGGGTCGCCGGCGCCGCTGCAGTCGTCGTCCAGGCCGTTGCACGTCTCCGGCGCTCCGGGGTGGATCGAGGCGACCGCATCGTCGCAGTCCGCCAGGTCCCCGACCCCGTCGAACGGGGCCTCGGGCTGGCACAGGCAGGCGGTCACGTCCGACCCGAACCCGTCCCGGTCCACGTCCTGCCGGTAGGTGACGCAGCCGTCCGAGCCCGGCGGGTCGGTCACGTCGTCGCAATCGTCGTCGATGCCGTTGCAGGACTCGGCCACGTCGGGGTTGCGCGCCTTGTCCGCGTCGTCGCAGTCGCCCGCGACCTCCGCGGTGAACCCCGCCACGGCCTGGCACAGGCACTGGGTCACGTCGCCCGCGCCGTAGCCGTCCCCGTCCTGGTCCGGCCAGAAGGTGCGGCACCCGGAGGCCCCCGGTTCGTCGATCCCGTTGTCGCAGTCGTCGTCGATGCCGTTGCACGACTCGACCGCGTCGGGGTTGCGGTCCCGGTTCGCGTCGTCGCAGTCGCCCGGCTGGCGGGCGGTCCCCGGCGCCGCGGCGCACAGGCACCCCGCGCTGCCGACGCCGTACCCGTCGCCGTCCCCGTCCACGAAGTACGGCTGGCATCCCGTGGTGTCGGGCGGGTCGGTCCGCCCGTCGCAGTCGTTGTCCGCCCCGTCGCAGACCTCCCGCTGGGGGGTCTGCGCCGAGCACTCCGTCAGCCCTTCCGGCTTGCACGAGCGGGTCCCCAGGCACTTCCCCTGCACGTTCTCGGAATAGCAGTCGGTCGAGGCCTGGTCGGCGGTGGCCTGGGCGCTGCACCCGCAGGGCCCGATGTGCTGGCACTGCCAGGCGCTTTGGCCCGATTTCAGCAGGGCGAACACGCAACGGTACCCTTCCAGGCAGTCGTCGCCGCTGCTGCACGCGGACCCGCAGAAGCCGCCCTGCTGGCCCATTTCCATGCAGCGGTTCGTGAAGACGCCCGCCACCGAGCCGCACTCGGCGTCCTCCCGGCAGGGACGGCAGTCCTGCAGGTGCGAGTAGGTGCACAACTGGGTCCGGCCGGCGTCGGCCGTCGTGACCACCCGGCAGGTCCATCCGGCCGGGCAGGCCTGGTCGAAGCACGTCGGCGCGCAGACGTATCCGAACGGACTGGGCAGGCACACGCTGCCGGGGCAGTCGGCGTTGTCGTGGCAGGACGGGAGGTCGATGTCCGGGAGTTCCGCGGCATCCAGGGCGTCCCCCGCGTCCGGCGGGCCCCCCCCCTCGTCCGCCGGGTCGGCCCCCGGGTCCTCCGCCGCGTCGTCCCGGCCGGGGTCGGCCGCCTCGGGCAGGTCGGCCACGTCGGGCTTCGGCACGTCCAGCGAGACCGGGATCTCCTGCACCGCGTCGGCATCGCCGGCGTCGGGGTCCGGCGAGCCGTCTCCCCCGCAGGCCAGCGCCAGCAGCGGCAACAGGACAACCGGGAAACACGACCGGGTCGTGGGCCACGCCTTCACAAGGGTCCTCCCGCGGTCATGATGCCGCTTCGGTTCCATCCCATCCAGTGGCTCGGACGATGGGGCGCGGGGATTCTACCGCCCCTGGGCCTTTCCCGTCATCGGGACGAAACGGACGGGCAGCAGCACCTCCCGTTCGTATCGCCCGTGGACGTTGCGGATCGCGACCAGGTCCTGCACGCCTTCGCCGACGGGGACCACCAGCACGCCGCCGTCCTTCAACTGGTGCAGCAGCGGCGTCGGCACGGCGGGCGGGGCCGCGGTGACCAGGATCGCGTCGAAGGGCGCCTCCTCGGGCCATCCCTCGTAGCCGTCGCCGGCCCGCACCTGCACGGCGTCGTACCCCAGCGCGTGCAGCGTGGACGCGGCGTGCCGGGCCAGTTCCTCGACGATCTCGATCGTGAACACGCGCCCGGTCGGGCCCACCACCTCGGCCAGGATCGCCGCCTGGTAGCCCGACCCGGTGCCCACCTCCAGCACCTTCATGCCCGGCCGCGGCGAAATGGCCTGCGTCATGAACGCGACGACGTACGGCTGGCTGATGGTCTGGCCGTGCCCGATCGGCACCGGGTGGTCGTCGTAGGCGTCCGACCGGAACTCGTCCGGCACGAAGCGGTGGCGCGGGACCTTGCCCATCGCGGCCAGGACCGCCGCGTCCCGGATGTCCCGGCCCAGCAGCTGGGATTCGACCATGGCCTTGCGTTCGGCCACCGCGTCCTCCACCCGGCCCGCCCCGGCCGCCCGGCACCCCAGGCAGGCCAGCACGGCGACCACCATGGTTGTCCACGTCATCGATCCCATTGTACCGCCCGGGGGATCCGGCGGGGCGCAGGGACGGGGGCGGGACGGCTTCCGGGGCGAGCGGGGACGGTCGGCCGGGTCGGGACGGCACGACGGTCGGCCGGGGCCGGATGGCTAGGCGAACGCCTTCCGGTACTTCAGCCGGGCCATCGCGGGCAGCGGGCCGACCAGCGGGCGCAGGTAGTCCAGGAACGCGGGCGTCACGAAGCTGCGGGCGTCGTCCAGGAAGGCGTCGGGCATGCGCTGCTTGCCCTCGTTGACGCGGGTCAGCGGCACCGCCACGTAGCGGCACTCGTAGGCCGGCCCCGGGGCGCGCTGGAACGCGACCATCAGGCCGGTCTGCCCGGACGCGGCCAGCCGCACGGCCTCCTCGCCGGCCCGGAAGGCCTCCTCGCGGTCCACCTCGGACACGCGGTCCATGCCCGCCATCTGCAGCGATTCCACCGCCTGGAACTCGCCCCGGACGCCCAGGTGGTCGCAGATCAGCGACTTGACCACCATCGCCGCGGACGCGCCGCCGGCCGCCCCGAACTCGGGGTTGCCGAACTTGTCCAGCACCTGCGTGCCCGACACGGGCGTGCCGTCCTGCCAGACGATGCCCTCGCCCACGGAAATGGCCACGAAGCCGTAGTCCCGCATGCAGCGCTCGGCGTCCGCGAACAGGCGCTCCTTCGTCAGCGGCCGCTCCGGCACGTAGACGAGGTGCGGCGGGTCGGCCTCCTCCTCGCGCGCCAGGGCGGCCGCGGCGGCCAGCCAGCCGGCGTCGCGGCCCACGGCCTGGTACACCAGCACCGGATCGACCTTCTGCATGTCGCGCGCCAGCCGGCCGCCCTGCTGGGCCGACAGCGCCACGTACCGCGCCGCCGATCCGTAGCCCGGCGTGTGGTCGGTGCCGTACAGGTCGTTGTCGACGGTCTTCGGGATGCCGATGCCGTACAGTTCGTAGCCCTGGCCGCGGCAGTACTCGACCACCCGGTGGGTCGTGTTCTGGCTGTCGTCGCCGCCGACGTAGAAGAAGTACCGGATGTCGTTCTTTTTCAGGTGCTCCAGCACGGCCGGCAGGTGATCGTCCTTCAGTTTCAGCCGGCAGGACCCCAGCGCCGACGACGGGGTGCGCGCCAGCAGGTCCAGCGTCGCGTCGTCCTCGGCGCGCAGGTCCACCAGGTCGTCGTCCAGGAAGCCCTGGATGCCCCAGCGCATGCCGAAGATGCCCCGGATCGCCGCGTGCCGCTTCGCCTCGCGGACCACGCCCGCCAGCGACGCGTTGATGACCGCCGTCGGCCCGCCCGACTGCCCGATGACCAGGTTGCCCGCCATGTCCGGTTCCCTCCGGAAAACGCGGCCGGAAGGTATCGCAGGGAGCGGGGCAATTCAACCGGCCGGCGCCCGGTCCTCGCCCGCCACGGTCAGGGTGTGTTCGCCGCCCGGCCCGTCGCTGAACTCCAGGTCGTAGGCGGGCGACAGGGTCCAGGCACCGGTCCGGTGGTCCAGCACGCTGAACGCCATGCGCCGGAAGGCCCGGGCGACCTCGCGGAGGTTCCGCGTCAGGATCCGGGTCGCCTCGGTGAACCGGACCTCCAGCCGCTTCATCCCCGCCCCCGCTGGCGCTTGTGCGCCGCCACCTGCCGTTCGAGTTCTGCCAGGGTGGCGGCGGGCAGGGGCAGGAACAGGCGCTCGATCTCGGGACCGCGCCCCAGGACCTGTGCGACGCGCAGGACCAGGTCCAGGGAGGCGCGGCCGGTGGTCTCGAACCGCTTGAGGCTGGCCGGGCTCACCCCGGCCCGGGCCGCGAGGGTGTCGCGGCTCCAGTCCTGGACCAGGCGCAGTTCGCGGATCCTCCGGCCCAGGACGCGCCCGAGTTCGCCGGCATCGATGTCGTTCAGGGACAACATGTTGACAGTAATCTAGTTGTTCTTCGGACAATGGTCAATATATGGGCCAGTATTTGAACGGTCCTACCGGCCTTCCGCGATCGGCGAGGGGTGTTCCCCGGGGGTCGTCAGGTCCTGGTAGAACTTCGCCCGGGCGGTGTACCAGTAGGGGCAGATCCACAGGATCAGGACGCCGCAGGTCAGGATGCACAGGATCCACCAGCCGATGTAGCGGAGGTCCAGACAGAACAGTCTCCAGCGGTGGCCACGCATCAGGTCCTTGCTGCGGGTGATCGCGTCCTGGCCGCTGATGCCGGGGTGGTCGTTCATCACGAAGAACGTCATCTGGTACGAGTAGGCCGCCATGATGCCGGGGACGATCAGCAGCAGCGACCACAGGAAGATGAACAGGAACATCAGGAGCTGCGCGACGAAGGCGTTCAGGAAGCTGTCGAACCCCGAGAACACCGTCTCGACCGTCGCGGCCGGGTCGCGTCGGTCGTAGCCCACGATGAAGCGGACGTAGCCCAGCGCCATCGGGCCGCCGATCACGATGCCGGCGATCCAGCCCGCCCAGGGGACGACCCCCGCGAGGAACGAGATCGCCACGAAGACCAGCGTCGCGATGACGGCGTTCTTCCAGCGTCCGGTCAGCGAATACCAGGCATCGTGCATCAGGACCGCGTTTTCCTTCGGCATGGAACCCTCCGGGTGGTGGGGGCAAGCATAGCACCGGCGACGCGGCGGTCCAGGGCTACAGGTCCCAGAAGGAGGTCGGCAAGCGGTCGCGCAGGGTGCGGTCGGCGGTCAGCAGCGGGACGTCGTCGGCCAGGGAGTGGGCGGCGATCAGGCGGTCGAAGGGGTCGCGGGTCCAGGACTGGGCCAGCGCCTTCGACACGACCGCGGCGAAGTCCGACTCGGCCAGCCCCAGGCCGATGCGTTCCCGGAGGTCGTCCATCACGTCCCGGGCCGGCACCGACAGGCGCCCGATCTCGTTCAGGTACTGCAACTCCAGCACGACCGCCGGGGAGACCGCGAGGGTGTCCCGCTCCAGCGCGGCACGCGCAGCCTCCGGGAATCGATCGACCTCCCCGGCATACAGCCAGACGACGACGTGCGTGTCGAGGTGGATCATGGCCGCCACTCCGCGGACCAGTCCACGTGCACCAGGTCGGCCGGGTCTCCGACGACGAATCCCGGACGCTTCAGCAGGCGGGCCAGCCGCGAGGGCGGCGCGGCCGGCACCACGCGCAGGCGGCGCCCCTTGCGATCGATGACCAGGGGTTCCCCGGTCTCCAGCACGCGGTCCAGCAACTTGTACAGGTCCTGGCGGAGGTGCGATGCGCTGATTCCCACGGGTCGTGCCGTACGTACTTGCCGTAGTCTATCGTTCGTACTGGCCCCTCTCCCGTCAATCCGCCGGATCCGTCCCCCCTCGCCGCGACAACCCCCGGGAAGGCCTGGGACATCGTCCGGGACCCGGAGGCCCTTACTCCGACATGCGCACTCCGAGAGTTCTTGACCTGGGGGCCCGTGCCGAGTAGAGTCCGCGTGCCCGCGGGTCCTTTGTAGGGCGGGGGCCCCTTCCCCCGCCTTCCGTTGCGCGGCCCGCGGGCCCGCGGATCTTGTGGGAGGTGTCCCTTGCCGTTCGATTTCGCGGTCGTCGGAATCTTCCTGATCGCCGCCTTCGCCATCGTGGGGATCGCGCTGCTGCTGGGCCGTTTCGTGCGCCCGGCGAAGCCCGACGCGGTCAAGTCGCAGACCTACGAGTGCGGCGAGCAGCCCATCGGCAGCGGGTGGTTCAACTTCAACCCGCGTTTCTACCAGTTGGCCCTGCTGTTCCTGGTCTTCGACGTCGAGATCGCGCTGACGTGGCCGGTGGCGGTCGTCGCGCGCCGCTGGATCGCCGAGGGCAGGGGCCTGCTGGCCGTCGTCGAGATCCTGCTGTTCCTGGCGATCCTGGTCGTCGCGCTGGCCTTCCTGTGGGGCCGGGGCGACCTGGACTGGGTGCGCGACCTGGGCGTGATGCCGCACGAGGAGGACGCCCCGGCCGCCGACGCCGCCAAGACCCCGGAGGCCGAATGAGCGACGACAACGACACCCCGGCGGTCGTGAATCCCGCGATGGCGGGGGACGGGGCCCCCGCCCTACAAGGCCAGGCCGCGCCAGCGACGGTCGTGAATCCCCAGAAGGCGGGGGACGGGGCCCCCGCCCTACAAGGCCAGGCCGCGCCAGCGACGGTCGTGAATCCCGCGCAGGCGCCTGCGGCGATCGCGAAACGCACGGAGACGGTTCCAGGGACGGACCTGCCCGAATGTAGGGCGGGGGCCCCGTCCCCCGCCTCCGGAAACCCTGCTGCCGGCCCCCCCCCCGGCATCCCTGCGGGCACCCCATCCTGCACCCCCGGCGACACGCCCGGCGCGGTCCTGACCACGACGGTCGACAACTTCGTCAACTGGTTCCGCGAAGGGTCGATCTGGTACCTGCTGTTCGCGACCGCCTGCTGCGGCATCGAGCTGATGCAGACCGGCGGCCCGCGCACCGACCTGGACCGCTTCGGCGCCGTGTTCCGCACCAGCCCGCGGCAGTCCGACCTGCTGATCGTCGCCGGCACCATCACCTACAAGATGGCCGACCGGGTGCGGCTGATCTACGCGCAGATGGCGGAACCGAAGTACGTCATCGCGATGGGCTCGTGCGCCAACTGCGGCGGCCTGTTCCAGCGCGGCTACTCGGTCGTCCCCGGCGTGGACAGCATCGTCCCCGTCGACATCTACCTGCCGGGCTGCCCGCCGCGCCCGGAGGCGTTGAACGAGGCGATCCTGCGGCTGCAGGACCTGATCCACGGCGAGCGCTGGGCGGACAAGATCAAGGGGAACGCATGACTTTCACCGAGATCCTTCAACGCCTGCAGGCGGCCTTCCCGGACGGCGGCGTCGAGGCCGTCGAGGACGCCCTGCTGGACCCGGCCGTCCGCGTCCGCGCGGACCTCGTGCACGCGGCCTGCCTCTTCCTGCGGGACGAACCGGACCTGTGGATGGACACGCTGCGGGTGATCACCGCGATCGACCGCCCGCCGGACGCCATCGACGTCGTGTACCACCTGCTGTCGATGCGGCACCACCACACGCTGGTGCTGAAGGCCCGCCTGCCGCGGGAGACCCCGGCGGTCGCCACCGTGTCGGACGTGTGGGCCTCGGCGGACTGGTTCGAGCGCGAGCAGTTCGACCTGGTCGGCGTGGACTTCACGGGCCACCCGGACCTGCGCCGGCTGATGATGCCGGTGGACTGGGTCGGCCACCCGCTGCGCAAGGACTACGTGCGGCCGGACGTCTACCACGGCATCCCGACCTCCCGGGACCGCGTCGTCCCGGTCACGCAGGCGCTGCCCCCGCAGCACCAGGCCAAGGCCGGCCCCGAGACGGACCTGATGCTGCTGAACCTGGGCCCGCACCACCCGGCCACGCACGGCGTGCTGAACTTCCTGCTGGAGACCGACGGCGAGATCGTGCGCCGCGCGAAGCCCGACGTCGGCTACCTGCACCGCGGCATCGAGAAGATCGCCGAGATGAACGCCTACGCCGGCACGATGCCGTACACCGACCGGGTGGACTACCTGGGCGGGATGTTCACGAACCAGGCCTGGGCGATGGCCTGCGAGCGGCTGCTGGGCATCGAGGTGCCGCGCCGCGCCGAGTTCTGCCGCGTCATCGCGTGCGAGCTGAACCGCATCGCCAGCCACTTCGTCGGCACCGGGTCCATGGCCATGGACCTGGGCGCGTTCACGCCGTTCATCCACTGGCTGCGCGAGCGCGAGAAGATCAACGACATCATGGAGCGCATCTGCGGCGCCCGCCTGACCTACACGTACATGCGCATCGGCGGCGTCGCGCGGGACATCGACGCGGCCACGCTGGAGATGATCTCCGCGTGGATGGACCACTTCGAGCCGATCTGCAGCGAGTTCGACCGGCTGATCACCGGCAACGAGATCTTCGTGCAGCGCCTGGCGAACGTCGCCACGCTGTCCGCCGAGGACGCGATCTCCTACAGCCTCGTGGGCCCGAACCTGCGCGCCTCCGGCGTGAAGTGGGACCTGCGCCGCGACGAGCCCTACTCGGTCTACCCGGAACTGGAGTTCGACGTGCCGGTGGGCCTGGGCTGGCGCGGCCACGTGGGCGACTGCTACGACCGGCTGATCGTGCGCCTGTTCGAGATCCGCGAGTGCATCCGGATCCTGCGGCAGGCCATCGCCATGATCCCGGACGGCGAGGTGCGCGCCAAGGTGCCGCGCGTGCTGAAGCCCGCCGCCAACGAGGCCTACGGGCGCGTCGAGGCCCCCCGCGGCGAGGCCGGCTTCTACGCGGTTTCCGACGGCACCGACAAGCCGTACCGCGTCCGGATCCGCACGGGCTGCTTCACGGCGATGCCCGTCATCGACCACCTGTCCCCCGGCCTGCTGGTGGCCGACATCGTGGCGCTGATCGGCTCGCTGGACGTCATCGCGCCGGAGGTGGACCGCTGATGCTGCGCGACGTCGCGACCTTCCTGGAACGGCTGCTGGGGTTCGACCCGGCCACCTTCGACTACTCCTGGGTCACGGCCGTGGTCGTGATCGGGGCCGCGTCGCTGCTGGCCTTCGTGTTCATCGCCCTCTTCGCGGGCCCGGTCACGTGGTGGGAGCGCCGCATCGCCGGCCGCATCCAGTGCCGCATCGGCCCGAACCGCGTCGGTCCGCAGGGCGTGCTGCAGTGGCTGGCCGACGGCATCAAGTGCTTCCTGAAGGAGGACCTGGTCCCGGCCGCCGCGGACCAGGGACTGTTCCGGTTCGCGCCGTACCTGGTCTTCGGCGGCTACATGGCGACCTTCGCGGTGCTGCCGTTCGGGGCGAACCTGGTCGCGGCGGACCTGGACGTCGGGCTGCTGTACCTGCTGGCGATCACCGGCCTGGTGGTCATCGGCATCCTGATGGCCGGCTGGGCCTCCAACAGCAAGTGGGCGCTGTTCGGCGGCATCCGGTCCGCGGCCCAGCTGGTCTCCTACGAGATCCCGTCCGCGTTCAGCCTGATGAGCGTGGTGCTGGCCGCCGGCACGATGTCGATGCAGGGCATCATCGGCCAGCAGGGCGCCTGGCCGTGGGAGTGGTTCGTGTTCAAGAACCCCTTCCTGTTCGCGGCCTTCTTCCTGTCGCTGACCGCGTCGGTGGCGGAAGGCAACCGCACGCCGTTCGACCTGCCCGAGGGCGAATCCGAGCTGGTCGCCGGGTACCACGTCGAGTACTCGGGCATGCGCTTCCTGTGGTTCATGTTCGCCGAGTGGGGCAACCTGTGGGTGATCGCGACCATCGCCACGGTCTGCTTCCTGGGCGGCTGGCAGGTGCCCGGCGTCACCCCGGCCGAGATCGCGGCGTCCACCGGGCTGGCGTTCTGGGGCTGGCAGGCGCTGTCGTTCGCCGTCTTCGTGGCCAAGGCGTCGGTGCTGGTCGCGTTCGTGATCCAGTTGCGATGGACGCTGCCGCGGCTGCGCGTGGACCAGTTGATGATCACCTGCTGGAAGTACCTGGTGCCCGGCGCGCTGCTCAACCTGGCCGGCGTGCTGGTGCTGCTGGCCGTGGTGCCCGACCAGGGCGTGGCCGACTGGGCGATCCGCGGCGCGACGCTGTTCCTGGGCCTGGCGCTGGCGTCCGTCTTCGTATGGAAGGCCCGCGCCGGCTACCTGGCCGACCGGGACCTCTACCGCCGCATGGAGGGGAAGGAACTATGGTATCCGCCGTACCGCCTCCCGTAGGCGACCCGATGCCGGGCCGCGGGACCGGCGGCCTGAAGGGGTGGATCGCGAACTGGGCCCGGACCGCCACGACCGTGCTGGACGGACTGGCGGTCACGATGTCCTGGATGTTCCGGCGCCCGCTGACCATCCAGTACCCGGACAAGATCCCGCAGCCGGTCCAGCAGATGCTGCCCGAGACGTACCGCGGCATCCTGGAACTGGACGTCCGGCTGTGCACCGGCTGCCTGCAGTGCCAGAAGACCTGCCCGATCGGGTGCATCGACATCGTGGTCGAGAAGAACGAGGCGGGCGGCCGGGACATCACGCGGTTCGACATCGACGTGTCGCGGTGCATGTACTGCGGGCTGTGCTCCGAGGTGTGCACCTTCGCGGCCCTGCGGCACTCCAGCGAGTTCGAGGCGACCCAGCCCGACATCCGGAACCTGAACCTGCACTTCGTCACGAAGCCCGTTCCGGTGGCGCGGCACAAGCCCGGCGAGGCCCCGCCGCGCGCGCCCCGCGGGTCGATCCTGAAGGACGTCATCCCCGGCTATGGCCGGCGGCCCGGCAAGGCCCCGGACGGGGGGGAGAAAAACCGATGACCGACCCTGTCGTCCACGCCGCGGTCTTCTACGTCCTGGCGGCCTTCACGGTCGTCGGCGCGGGCATCGTGGCGCTGTCCGGCAACATCGTGCACTCGGCCTTCGCGCTGTTCGCGACGCTGTTCGGGGTGGCCGGCCTATACGCGTACCTGTCGGCGGACCTGCTGGCCGTCGTGCAGATGCTGGTCTACGTCGGCGGCATCAGCGTGCTGGTGCTGTTCGCGGTGATGCTGACATCCGGCCTGTCCGACACGGGCCACACCAACCCGGCCTTCCGGCTGGCGGGCGGCATCGCGGTGCTGCTGGCGGTGACGGCAGGCGCCTTCGTGGCCGCCAGCGCGGTCCCGACCGGCGTCGAGTCCGCCGTCGCCCCGACCACCGGCGCGATCGGCGACGCCCTGCTGGGCCCGTTCGTGCTGCCCTTCGAGGTGGTGTCCGTGGTGCTGCTGGCGGCCCTGCTGGGCGCCGTCACGATGGCCCGCGGCTGGAAGAAGGGAGGCGCGCGATGACGATCGGCCTGCCGCAGTTCCTGGTGGTGTCCGGGGCCCTGCTGGCCCTGGGCCTGTATGCCATCGTCACGCGGAAGAACGCCGTCGCGATGCTGATGGGCGTGGAACTGGTCCTGAACGCGGGCCTGCTGAACCTGGTGGCCTTCTCCCGGTACGGGGGCGGGCTGGACGGGCAGGTGTTCGCGCTGTTCGGGATCGTCCTGGCGGCCGCCGAGGCCGTGGTGGCGCTGGCCATCGTGCTGCAGGTCTTCCGGGCCCAGCGCTCGGTCGACGCGGCGAAGGCCAGCCAGTTGAAGGAGTAGGGCGCCGTGCACGAAGCCGCACCGGTCCTGCAGGACTTCCCCCTGCTGTTCCTGGTCCCGCTGCTGCCGCTGATCGGCGCGGTGTGGAACGGGCTGGCGGGTTCCGCGATCCAGCGCCGCTTCGGCCGCGCCGCGATCCACGTGCCCGCGGTCCTGCTGCCCGCCGGGTCGTTCGCGATCAGCCTGTGGGCGTTCCTCGCGCTGGCCGGCCAGCCGCACGGCACCGCGCTGTACAACCACCTGTGGACGTGGCTGCCCGTGGGCACCCTGCAGGCGGACGCGGCCTTCCTGATGGACCGGCTGTCCGGCGTGATGGCGCTGACCGTGGCGTTCGTCGGCACGCTGATCCACGTCTATTCGATCGGCTACATGCGGGACGACCCGCACTACTGGCGGTTCTTCTCGTACCTGAACCTGTTCATGTTCGCGATGCTGACGCTGGTGCTGGGCGACAACTTCCTGCTGATGTTCGTCGGCTGGGAGGGCGTGGGCCTGTGCAGCTACCTGCTGATCGCGTTCTGGTGGCGCGACCGCGAGAAGGCCGCCGCCGGCATGAAGGCGTTCGTGGTCAACCGGATCGGCGATTTCGGGTTCATCCTGGGCGTGTTCCTGCTGTTCTGGGGGCTGATGACGACGCCGGCCAGCCGGCCCGTGGCGGCCGCGCACGGCGGCAAGGCGGCGGCGGCGCAGCACGAGGAGGGCGGCGCGGGCACGTGCAGCGCCACGGGCGGGACGTCGGTCACGTTCCGGTGCGTCGAGCAGTTGTTGCAGGACCCGGTCAAGCGCGACCGGCTGGTGAACCACGACATCGCGGGCGTCGGGCTGATCACCCTGGTCTGCCTGCTGCTGTTCGTCGGCGCGACCGGCAAGTCCGCGCAGATCCCCCTGTACGTGTGGCTGCCCGACGCGATGGCCGGCCCGACGCCGGTCTCCGCCCTGATCCACGCCGCCACGATGGTCACAGCGGGCGTCTACATGGTGGCCCGCACGCACTTCCTGTACACGCTGTCGCCGGTGGCGATGACGGTCGTCGCCACGGTGGGCGCCCTGACCGCGCTGTTCGCGGCCACGATCGGCCTGTTCCAGTACGACATCAAGAAGGTCCTGGCGTACTCGACGGTCAGCCAGCTGGGCTTCATGTTCCTGGCGGTCGGCGTCGGGGCCTACTGGGTCGGCATCTTCCACCTGATGACCCACGCCTTCTTCAAGGCCTGCCTGTTCCTGGGGTCCGGCAGCGTCATCCTGGGCTGCCACCACGAACAGGACATGCGGAAGATGGGCGGGCTGCGGAAGCTGATGCCGATCACGGCGGTCACCTACTTCCTGGCCACCGCCGCCATCGCGGGCTTCCCGTTCTTCTCGGGCTTCTTCAGCAAGGACGAGATCCTGTGGAAGGCCTTCGACTCGGGCAACATCCTGCTGCCCGGCGGCGGGATGATCCTGTGGGCGATCGCGGCGGTCGCGGCGCTGGGCACGTCGTTCTACATGTTCCGGTCCTACTACATGACGTTCAGCGGCGAGTACCGCGGCGCGGCCGGCGGGGCCGGGGGCCCCGCCCTACAGGCCGCAGGGACGGATCCCGCCCACGGCCCCCACGACGCCCACGGCCCCCACGACGCCCCCGGCGCCCTCGACGCCCCCGGCGCCCTCGACGCCCCCGGCTCCAATGTAGGGCGGGGTCCCCTGACCCCGCCTCCGGACGCCCCTGGCTCCCTCGACGCCCACGGCCCCCACGACGCCCCCGGCTCCCTCGACGCCCTTGGCTCCAATGTAGGGCGGGGTCCCCTGACCCCGCCTCCGGACGCCCCCGGCGGCCACGGCCACGCCCACGTCCCGCACGAGTCGCCGTGGTCGATGACCGGCGTGCTGGCGGCGCTGGGCTTCCTGGCGGTGGCCGGCGGCTACGTCGGGCTGCCTCACCTGTGGCACCTGCCGAACGCCTTCGAGGCCTGGATGGAGCCGGTGTTCGCCGGCACGGCCGAACGCGTCACCTCGGCGGGCTTCGGCCACGGCGTCGAGTGGGGCCTGATGGGCTTCTCGATCGTCATCGCGTTCGGCGGCTTCTTCGCGGCCCGCTGGCTTTACAAGGACGCCGCGAACCCGGTCCCGGCGCGCCTGCTGGCTTCCGGCAGCCGCCTGGTGCAGGGCGTCCACCGCGTCGTCTTCCACAAGTACTACGTGGACGAGGCGTACGACGCCACCTTCGTGAAGGGCTCGCTGGGGCTGTCGCGGGCCCTCGCGTTCTGGGACACCCGCGTGGTCGACGGCCTCGTGAACCTGGCGGGGACGATCGGCTGCGCCTTCTCGTTCCTGCAGGGCGCCATCGACCGGGTGTTCGTGGACGGGATGGTGGAACTGGTGGGGCGCGCGGTCCAGGACGCCGGCGCCCGGATCCGCCGGATCCAGACCGGCCGGATCCAGGCGTACGTTCAGGGCCTGGCCCTGGGCGCGCTGGCGCTGGTGGCGCTGGCGTACCTGCTGGCATGGTAGTCGGTGCGGGCCCGCGGGGGGCCTGAGGTGAGAGAAGCATGGACCTGACGACCCAGAGCACGCTGCTCACTTGGACGGTGTTCACGCCGGCCCTCGGGCTGGCCGCGATCCTCGCCCTCTACTGCCTGAGGCCGATCCTGCGCCTGTCGCAGCCGGCCATGGACCAGGCGGCGCGCGGCATCGGCCTGCTGGCGTCCATCGCCGCGATGGGGCTGTCGATCGCGCTGTGGGCGGACTTCGACGGCGGCTCGTCCAGCCTCCAGTTCATCCACCGCTTCGTGTGGATGAAGTCCTGGAACATCGAGTACTTCGTCGGCGTGGACGGCCTGTCGCTGTCGATGGTGGTGCTGACCGCCTTCGTCTTCCTGGCCGGCGCGATCGCCTCGCTGCCGTGGCTGGGCAAGCTGGACGACCACCACCCGCACTTCACGAAGAAGCGCGTGCCGGGCTACTGGGTGCTGTTCCTGCTGCTCGAGACCGGCGTCCTGGGCACCTTCGCGGCGGAAGACTTCTTCCTGTTCTACGTGTTCTGGGAAATCATGCTGCTGCCGATGTACTTCCTGATCGGCATCTGGGGCGCCCCGACCCGCAAGGACCCCGACGGCCGCACCCGCGGCGGCCCGTACGCCGCCATCAAGTTCTTCCTGTACACCCTGGCCGGGTCCGTGCTGATGATGCTGGCCCTGATCGCGATCTATTACGCGTCCGGCCCGGCCACGCTGGCCGACGGCACGCAGGCCCCTCACACCTTCAACCTGGTCCACCTGACGGCGCAGGCCCACGCCGGCACCTTCGTCGGCGCCAAGGCGATCCTGGGCATCCCGTTCGTGCACATCGTCTTCGTGGCGCTGTTCCTGGGCTTCGCGATCAAGGTCCCGATGTTCCCGTTCCACACGTGGCTCCCCGACGCGCACGTGGACGCGCCCACCCCGATCAGCGTCATCCTGGCCGGCATCCTGCTGAAGACGGGCATGTACGGCATGTTCCGGTTCAACCTGCAGATCTTCCCGACCGGGCTGGCCTGGGCGGCCTGGGCCATCGGCGTGATCGGCGTCATCAACATCGTCTACGGCGCCTTCGTGTGCATGGCCCAGAAGGACCTGAAGAAGCTGATCGCCTACTCGTCCGTGTCGCACATGGGCTTCTGCCTGCTGGGCCTGGCCGCCGCGACGCCGCAGGCGGTCACCGGGTCGATCTTCCAGATGGTCGGCCACGGCATCGTCAGCCCGATGCTGTTCCTCATCGCGGGCGTGGTCTACGACCGGGCCCACACCCGCGAGATCGAGGGCTTCGGCGGCCTGGCGCACAAGATGCCCGAGTACGCCGCGATCACCGGGTTCGCGTTCATGGCATCGCTGGGCCTGCCCGGCCTGGCCGGCTTCGTGGGCGAGATCCTGGTCTTCCTGGGCGCCTTCTCGGCGCAGGGCGGCATCTTCCGCATCCTGGTGGCGATCGGCGCGCTGTCCACCGTCATCACCGCCGGGTACTACCTGTGGACGATGCAGCGGATGTTCCTGGGCCCGTTCAACCACCGCTGGCAGCACCTGTGGGACATGAACTGGCGCGAACGGCTGGCGCTGTACCCGCTGGCCGTCGCGACGGTGGTGCTGGGCGTGTGGCCCACGCCGGTGTTCGACATGGTCCGCGAGACGGTGAACGGGCTGCTGGCCGCGCTGCCGGCCGGGATGTAGGGACGAGGGGGTCATCGATGGTTTCGAACCTGCTGGCCATCGGCCCGGAGCTGGCGCTGACGGCGACGATCGTGCTGGTCCTGATGGCGGACCTGGCGATCGGGCCCCGGCGGGCGCGGCGGGCGACGCTCCTGACCCTGTCGGTGGCGGGCCTGGCGGCGGCTGCGGCGGCCTTCGCGCTGCTGCCGGAGGGGCCGACCGCGGCGTTCGGCGGGCTGGTCTCGGGCGACGGGCTGGGCGTCTTCTTCCGCGGGCTGTTCCTGGTCGCGGCGTTCTTCGGCATCGCGTTCGGCGCGCTGTCCGACGAGGTGCCCGAGGGGCGCTTCGGCGAGTTCTCGGCGCTGCTGCTGTCCACCACGCTGGGCATGTGCTTCCTGGTGCAGGCCCAGAACCTGCTGATGATCCTGCTGGCGCTGGAACTGACCTCGCTGCCGTCCTACGTGCTGGCGGGGTTCCGGCGCGGCGACCGGCGGTCGTCCGAAGCGGCGCTGAAGTACGTGATCTACGGCGCGGCGGCGTCGGGCCTGATGCTGTACGGATTCAGCCTGCTGTACGGCCTGGCGGGCACGCTGGACCTGGCGCGGATCGGGCCGGCGCTGGCCGCGAAGGCGGCGTCGGGGTCGGTGGCCGTGCGGGCCGGGATCGCGCTGGCCGCGCTGCTGTCGCTGGCCGGGTTCGGGTACAAGGTCGCCGCGGTGCCCTTCCACCAGTGGTGCCCGGACGTGTACGAGGGCGCGCCCACGCCCGTCACGGCCTTCCTGTCGGTGGGGCCGAAGGCGGCCGGCGTCGCGGCGCTGATCCGGTTCGTGGTCGTGGGCTTCGGGGCATCGGCGGCGTCGGTGCCCGCGGGCGGGCTGCCCTGGCCGGTGCTGCTGGGCGTGCTGGCCATGGCGACGATGACGCTGGGCAACCTGGCGGCCATCCCTCAGGACAACGTGAAGCGGCTGCTGGCGTACTCGTCGATCGCGCACGCCGGATACCTGCTGATGGGCGTCGCCGTCGGCACCCCGGACGCCATCCGGGCCGTCGCCGTCTATGCGCCGATCTACCTGCTGATGAACCTGGGCGCCTTCCTGGCCGTGCTGGCCGTGCGCGCCCGCACCGGGTCCGAGTCCATCGCGGACTACCGCGGCCTGGGCGGCCGGGCGCCGCTGCTGTCGGTGTGCCTGGCGGTCTTCCTGTTCAGCCTGACCGGCCTGCCCCCGCTGGCCGGCTTCATCGGCAAGTTCTACCTGTTCGCGTCCGTGCTGAACGCCGGCACGCCGTTCTTCTACGTCGTCGCCATCGTCGGCGTCCTGAACAGCGTCGTGTCGCTGTTCTACTACGCCCGCCTGGTCAAGGCGATGTTCCTGGAGGCCTCCCCCGAGGCCGCCCCCGCCATCCCCCTGCCCGTCCCCGCCACCGCCCTGCTGGCCGTGCTGGCGATCCCCACGCTGGTCCTGGGCATCTGGTGGTCCCCGCTGGCCGACCTGGCCGCCAGGGCCGCCGGGATCGCGGGGTAGGCGGCCAGACGGCCGTCTCGTTGTGCGAAAGCGGAGGGCTCTCGGAAACCACCACCAGACATATCCGCCTTTCGTCCACAAAGGTTTGCTCGGTCGCGGCCTGGACGAGGTGTTCCATCGCCGGCTTCCTGGGTCCCGTTGAAACGCTTCGCCAAGGGCCTCGATACACCACCTCGTGGCGTCCCCGCTTGCCGACGCGTCCCCCGGGCGGGCCCCCCGGCTGCCGCCCGCACTGCCCCCGCTACGGGATGAACAACGTCTTCCACCGCCTGGGATACGAGTTCAACGGTCGCCTGGTGAACAACTGCGACATCTTCGGGGCTTACGAGGACATGAACATCTGGGTCAAGGACCTGCGATCCACCCGGCGGGCGGGCTGAATCCGACCCTACTTCTTCGACCCGAAATCGATCGGCTCGACGACCGGGACCCAGTACGGGCTGCTGCCGGCGGCCACCGGCGGGATCATGACCCACGTCCGCCCGGTCTTCGGGTCGTACCGGACCAGGGTCGGCACGTCCGAACCGGCGGTCGTGGCCGCCAGGAGCACCCGGACGGTCGCGGGGAAGACCGTGTAGGGACCGCCCTTCTCGTCGGCCTGGGCCGGGATGGCCAGGAACGCCAGCACCAGGATGGCCGCAGCCAGGAATCCGCGCATTTTCACCTCCCCCGAAATCACGTCGTCTCGACGGGACCCGCCGACAGGAGCTGTCGTGCCGCTTCCACGTCCCCGTAGCAAAGCACCTGGTCCCCGGCCTGCAGGGTGTCCGTGCCGCCGGGCACCGGGAACACCTGATTCGACCGCTGGATCGAGAGGATCTGCACCTTCCGGGCCTTCAGCCCGAGGTCGGCCAGGGGGCGATCGGCCATCCGGGAGTCCGGCGGCAGGGTCACGCGGACCACGCCGATGCCCGGAGCCACCATCAGCATCTCCTCCAGCGTCGGGGCGTGAAGGTCGTAGTGCTGGACCAGCCAGCGGCCGATGGCATCCCGCATCCGCTGCGTGAAGCCGCGCCAGGAGGCGATACGGTAAAGGACGTACAACGAGACGACCAGGATCCCCACGTGCAGGGCCAGGGCCTCCAGATCGCCCGCAGCCAGGGAAGTGGCGAACGTGGCGATCACCGATACCGTTCCCGCGTACCCCAGCACGATCAGGACGCCGACGATGCGTCGGCGGACGGAATACCGTGTAATTTCCTGTGATTCAGCCGTTGTGAAACCGGTGTTCGTGAACGCCGACAGGGACTGGAACCGGGCCTTCTCGGGGTCCATCCCCGTGATCTCCAGGGCAACGGCACCCGCCCGTACGACCAGGACGGACGCCAGGACGATGAGCAGCAGCAGGACGATGGAACCCATGGCTCTCCTCCGGAGGGGCCGAATCCCCTGGCTGGAAGCGGAGTCTCAAGCACTTCAATGCACGTCAGGTGAACGCCCTGGGGTCCAGCCCGGAACGGGCCGACGACGGCGCCTCCGGGCCTCGCCGTCCGGAACCTCCACGACGTTCAGGGCCACGACCTCGCCGCTGTAGTGACCGGCCATGTCCCCGGCCACCGCGAGGATCGGCCCCGCGTGATCGGGATGGGCCAGGCAGGCCAGGATCCGGTACTCGCGCTGCCGGGTGGCCTCCCGCACGGCCACCAGGTTGCCGTAGGCCCGGTCGCGCTTGCGGGAATACACGCAGAAGATCCCGACGCCGACCAGGATCCAGGCCCCGGCGCTGAGCAGCGCTTGGGGGCTGTAGATCGGCAGGAACACCGCCAGCACCAGTTGCAGCACGATGCCGACGACGGGGAGGAACGGGACCCAGGACACCCGGAAGCCGCGGTCCAGGTCCGGCATCTTGCGGCGCAGCGCCACCAGGACCAGCAGCACCTGGATGAACAGCAGCAGGAACATGATGTCGGCCGCGCTGGCCACGGCCTCGATCGGCAGGGCGGCAGCCATGAAGGCGATCAGCACGCCCGAGACGGCGATGGCCCAGTGGGGCGTCTTCCGGCGAGGGTGCACCTTCCCGAACCAGGTGGGCAGGTTGCGGTCCCGGCCCATCGCGAACGAGACGCGCGAGGACGAGTAGATCGTCGCGTTCAGGGCGCTCATCGTGGACAGCAGGCCGCCGACGAGGATCATGGCGGCGCCGCCGTGGAAGAAGTTCTCGGCGATGTCCACCAGGGCGGTTTCCTTCTGCTGGCCCAGGAACTGCCAGGCCGGAATGCCGGGGACGTCGACCGCGCCCAGCGCCGCGAACGCCACCAGCAGGTAGATCGGGATGACGATCAGCAGCGACAGGAAGACCGCCCGGGGCACGTTCTTCTTCGGCTCGCGAACCTCCTCGCTGCACTGGGCGATGATCTCGTATCCCTCGAAGGCGATGAAGGTCAGCCCCATCGCGGTCACGACGCCGCCGAAACCGTTCGGAAGGAAGTCCCGGAAGGCGGCGTTCCAGTCCGGACGGCGGAAGGTGATGACGATGCCCAGGGCCACGAAGATGGCCAGCACGACGATCTTGGCGATGGTGACCACGTTGCCGTCCTTGCCGGTCTCGCTGGCTCCCCGGTAGTTGATGTAGGCGAACAGCGCGACCACGCCGACCGCCAGCCACTTCTCCAGCGGCAGGAACGCGGTCTCGGGAGGCGTGATGCCCAGCAGGGGCAGCACCACCTTGAAGTACGCCCCGAACCCCAGGGCGTACAGGGCGCAGGCCACAGCGTGCGCGAACCAGGACATCCATCCGCTGAGGAAGCCGTTGGGCTCGGGGAGGCCCGTCTTGACCCACAGGTAGCCGCCGCCCGCGTCGTGGAATGACGACCCCAACTCGGCGTAGGCCCCGGCCGCGAAGAGGGTCACGACGCCGTTGAGCAGGAAGGCCAGCAGGAGACCCGGCCCGGCCACGCCGGCGGCGATGCCGGTCAGCACGAAGATGCCGGCACCGATCATGGCCCCGACGCCGATCATCGTGATGTCCGTCAGGGACATCTCCCTGGCCAGACGAACTTCCGAGCCGGCGGGCACAGTCACCTCCTGCGGGTTTTCGACATGATACCACCCGGATGGCCGGGGGGCGTCGCGACACCGGGCCATGCTATGCTTGGCGTGGTCAATTCCACGGACCGGCCATGTTCCGCATCCTCCGGGTCTTCGACCACGCGCTGCCGATGGAGCGGGACCGGATCGCCCAGGTCCAGCAGATCCTGGAGCTGCAGTTCCCGGGGATCTCCGACGCGGAAGTGGCGGCCCTGCCGGCCATGCTGCGGGACCCCTCGGCCTTCGGGTTCCGCTCGATCCTGTTCGTTGCCGAGGACCACGCGCGGGTGAAGGGGTTCGCCCTGCTGCTCCACTTCCCCGACCTCAAGTTCACGTTCCTGGACTTCATCTCCGCGGCACCGCAGCGTACCGGGGGCGGCATCGGCGGGGCCCTCTACGAAGCGGTCCGCGAGGCCTCCCGGGACCTGGCGGTGGACGGGCTCTTCTTCGAATGCCTGCCCGACGACCCGGCCCTGTGCCGCGACCCGGCGACCCTGCGCCAGAACGCCGCCCGGCTGCGCTTCTACGAAGGCTACGGCGCCCGGCCCATCGTTGGTACCGCCTACGAGACGCCCCTGTCGGCAGGGGGCGACAATCCCCCCTACCTGGTAGCCGACTTCCTCGGGCACCCGGGAACGCTGTCGGCCACCCGCCTGCGAGAGATCGCAAGGGCGATCCTGGAGCGCAAGTTCCGCGGCGTCTGCCCGCCCGAGTACAACGAGCGAGTCCTCGCCTCCATCGTGCAGAACCCGGTGCGCCTGCGCCCGCCGCGACACGGGGCCACGGAGGCTCCCGCCCCGGTCCGGCGCGTGGGCGCGGTGGGTTCCGCGGTGACGCTGGTCGTGACCGGCAACCACGAGATTCACCACGTCCGCGAGCGGGGCTACGTGGAGGCGCCGGTCCGCATCGAGGCGATCCTGCGAGAGATCGAGCCCACGGGCCTCTTCGTCAGGGTGCCGGCACGGACCTTCCCGGAAAGGCACCTGGCGGACGTCCACGACCCGGACTTCGTGCGCTACCTGAAGCGGGTGTGCCGGAACGTGCCCCCGGGCAGGTCGGTGTATCCCTATGTCTTCCCGCTGCGCAACACGGCTCGTCCCCCCCGTGAATTGCCCATTCGCGCCGGCTACTACTGCATGGACACCTTCACTCCCCTGAACCGCGAGGCCTACCGGGCCGCTCGCGGTGCCGTGGACTGCGCCCTGACCGCGGCCGACGCGATCCTGCAGGGGGCGCGCCTGGCCTACGCCCTGGTGCGTCCCCCGGGGCATCACGCCGAACGGCGGGCCTTCGGGGGGTTCTGCTACTTCAACTCGGCGGCGGTGGCGGCCCATTTCCTCAGCCGCCACGGAACGGTGGCCGTGCTGGACGTCGACTATCACCATGGCAACGGGACGCAGACGATCTTCTGGGAGCGGGCGGACGTGCTGACCGTCTCGCTGCACGGACACCCGCGGTTCGCCTACCCGTACTTCGCCGGCTTCGCGGACGAGCGGGGGAGCGGGGCGGGACAGGGCTTCAACCTGAACCTGCCGCTGCCGGAGTCCGTGGACGGTGCCGCCTACCGGGGCGCGCTGGGAAAGGCCCTGGACCGTATCTCGCGCTTCCGGCCGAGTTTCCTGGTGGTTCCGCTGGGCCTGGACCCCGCCGCGGGCGACCCGACCGGCACCTGGAGCCTGCGCGGTCCCGACTTCCGCCAGAACGGACGCCTGATCGGGCACCTGGGCCTGCCGACCCTGGTGGTGCAGGAGGGCGGGTATCGCGTCCGGACCCTGGGTTCCAACGCCCGCCAGTTCTTCGAGGGTCTGTGGGAGGCCTCCGTGGGACCTTTGACCCCCCTGCCCGGATCCGGCGACCGTTCCCGGATCAGTCCTCGCCGCGAAGGATCTCGCGGATCTTCGCCAGCAGGTCCACGGGCCGGTAGGGCTTCTGGATGAATCCCGCCAGTCCCTTCCCGGAGAAGGACTGGGTCGATTCCTGCTCGTTGTATCCGCTGGTCAGCAGGACCAGGACGTTGCCCCGGATCCGCCGCAGTTCCCGGAACGTCTCCTCTCCCGACAGGTGCGGCATGGTCATGTCCAGCAGCACCAGCACGATCTCCTCCGCATGCTGCCGGAAGGTGGCCACCGCCTCCAGGCCGTCGACGCTGGTGAGCACGGTGAACCCGAAATGCTCCAGCACCCGGCGGGCCGTGATCCGCACGACCTCCTCGTCGTCCACCACCAGGACCGTGCCATGGCCGCGCCACGGGGCCGGGGACTCGGTGCGCAGGGAAAGGTCGTCGGCAGGCCCGTCGGCCGCGGGGAACAGGATCTTGAAGGAGGTCCCCCGCCGGACCTCGCTGTACAGCCGGATGGCGCCCCGGTGGCCCCGGACGATGCCCAGGACCGACGCCAGGCCCAGCCCGCGCCCGGTCTTCTTGGTCGTGAAGAAGGGGTCGAACAGCTTCGTCAACGTGGCCTTGTCCATGCCGCAGCCGGTGTCGTTGACCTCCAGGAAGACGTACCGGCCTTCCTCCGCCGTGTAGCCGCAGGGAATCGTGTCCTCCAGGTAGGCCCGGTCGCATTCCATGACGCCGGTGGTGATGGCGATCACGCCGCTGCGCTCGCCGATGGCATCCGACGCGTTCGTGATGAGGTTCATGATGACCTGCCGGATCTGCGACGGATCCGCCTCGATGACCGGCAGGTCCGGGGCCAGGTTGTATCGCAGGACCGCCTTCCGGGACACCGAGACCTCCAGAAGATGGCTGATCTCGGTGACGACCTCGTTCAGGTCCAGTCGCAGGATGACGAACTTTCCCTTTCCGGAGTATGCCAGCAGCTGGTTGCACAGATCCGCGGCGCGCTGGGCCGCCCGCTCGACCTCCAGCAGCCGGGGCTGCGCCGGGGACGTCGCCACCAGGTCCAGCTGGGCCAGCCCGCAGTTCCCCATGATGGCCATCAACAGGTTGTTGAAGTCATGGGCGATGCCGCCGGCCAGCAGGCCCAGGCTTTCCAGCTTCTGGAGGTGCCGCATCTGCTCCTCGATCCGATGGCGCTCCTCTTCGGCTCGCTTCCGGGCGGTGACGTCGTTGTTGGTCTCCAGGATCTCCAGGGGCACGCCCAGGGCATCGCAGCGCAGGACCCATCGGCTGTCCACGACGATCTTCCGGCCGTCACGCGTGGTGTGAACGAGTTCGCCTTCCCACTCACCCTCCCGCTCCAACTCGGCACGTATCTCTTTCAGTGACCTGGGGAACTCGGTCTTCAGCAGGTCGTGCGACACCTGGCCGATGGCTTCCTCCCGGTTCCACCCGTAGCGCTGGACGGCCCCCTGGTTCCAGAAGGTGATCCGGTTGTCCAGCGTACGCACCATGATGCTGTCGTGCGTCAGGTCCAGCAGCTCGGCCTGCCGCAACGACGCCTCGTTCGAGACGCCCTTTGATGATGCCGGCCGGGCCGGCCCGGGGGGTTCCATCCTGGCGGCATCCTCGTCCATCTTCGTCCCAACCCTGTGAGGTTGAGCAGAGTGTACTCCTTTCGACCATCCCGTTGAATGGATGTCGAGAGCCGCGGGCCGGCTGGCGACGGGCGATGGGTCAGAGACCGTGCGCCAGGCCCCTCAGGAACGCCACGACATTGGTGCCCAGGGCCTGCGTCGCGTATCCCCCCTCCTGCACGACGACCACGGGACGCCCCAGGGCGCAGATGGCGGCCCCGATGTCACGGAAGGCGTCCGTCTCCAGCGCGAACCGCCCGATCGGATCCCCCCGCCAGGTGTCGAAGCCGGCCGAAACCACCAGCGCTGCGGGCTCGAAGGCCGCGATGCGGGCCAGGGCCTCCTCCTTCAGGACCCGGAGGTAGGTCTGGCTGTCCGTCCCCGCAGGAAGGGGCAGGTTGAGGTTGCAGCCGGCGCCCCGCCCGGCCCCGGTCTCCGCAGCCCATCCCGAGAAGTAGGGGTAGAAGTCCCGGGGGTCGCCGTGGATCGAGACGTACAGGACGTGGCCATCGCGCCAGAAGATGTCCTGGGTCCCGTTCCCGTGGTGGAAGTCGATGTCCAGGACCGCGATGCGCCCCAGCGGACGCAGGTGGACGGCAGCCAGCGCGGCGTTGTTCAGGTAGCAGTACCCGCCGAAGAGGTCCCGGGACGCGTGGTGCCCCGGGGGCCGCGACAGCGCGTAGGCCAGGCGACCCCGCCCCCGCAGCACGACATCGGCGGCCTCCCGGGCGCACGCAGCGCTGCACGACGCGGCCGCCCAGGTCCGGGCGTGCAGCGGGGTCCCCGAGTCGAAGCAGAAGTAGCCGGCCTGGTGGATGTCGAAGGGGTCTCCGACGGTCTGGGATCGCTTCGGGAACACCGACGGGTAGAAGGTCTCCCCGGGGGGAAGGGACTCGGCGGTCTTGTACAGCGTCAGCAGCCGGTGGTGGTGCACCCGCCGGATCAGGGACAGCGGCATCTGGCGGGGCGGGCGGAGGGCGAACCACCGGGGATGGCGCTTCAGCGACCGCAGGATGTTCTCGGCGCGGCGGGAGGTCTCGGGGTGCCGAAGCCGGCGCCCGAACGCCCATTCCAGCAGAGGCCGATGGGTCAACTGGTCGGGGTGGAAGAACACCGGCACGGGTTCCTGTGCCATCCGGGCCATCGCATCCCTCCGCGGGTCACCCGACCGCTGCCTCAGGCGCCTGCAGCCAGTCGGCGATTCGCCTGCACCCCTGCAGGGTCCGGGCGCAGTACCTCTCGTAGAAGTTTTCGGGCAACGGCTGGTCGGCCGCCACGGCCTCGCTGGCGGCCAGTGCGGCTCCCCCGTCGAAGTCGACGTACGCCAGTCGCAGGGTCAGTTCCGATGCGGGCCGCTCGAAGGGCACCCCGGGCAGGACCGCCACCGACGCCTCCGTCATCAGCCGCTCGGCCAGGGTCGGGCTGTCCCGGACGCCCCGCCGCGCCAGGCTCGCGCGCAGGGGCTCGAAATCCAGGAACAGGTAGAAGGCGCCTTCGGGCGCGTGCACCCGGATCCCCGCCGACACCAGCGTGTCGTGCACCCGGGCCCCCAGCCCCGCCAGGATCCTCCGCACGTTCCGCAGGTAGCGCTCGATCTCGACCCCCCCCTTGAACGCCTGCACCGCGGCATACTGGACCGGAGCGCAGACCGACGTGTACGTCTCGCTGGCGACCGACGCCATGGCATCCGCCAGCCACGCCAGGGCGGGGGGGAAGGTCATCGTGCCCAGCCGCCAGCCACCCGCGCCGCACCATTTCGACAGCCCGGACGACACGATGGTGCCCGCCGGGTGGAACCGCGCGATGGAGACGTGCTCCCCCCGGTGGTGGATCTGCCCGTAGATCTCGTCCGAGAGCAGGATCACCCCGAAGCGGGCGGCGACCTCGGCGATCGCGGCCAACTGCGCCTCGGAGTAGGTCAGGCCGTCGGGATTGCCGGGATAGTTCAGCACCAGGATCCTGGGCCGGCTGGCGTCGTGTTCCGAGGCCAGGAATCCTTCCAGCCGTTCGGCCGTGACCTGCCATCGCTCCTCGAAGGTCGTCGGCAGCACGCGGATCTGCTTGCCGAGAATCCTCGCCTGCGGGCCGTAGGACACCCAGCACGGGGATGGAAGGATCAGCTCGCCGTAGAAGCAGATCTGCAGCAGGAACATCAGTTCCTTCGAGCCGGGCCCGATCAGCACCAGGTCGGGGTCGGCCTCGATCCCGTCGACCCGCCGGTGGAAGCCCGCGACGGCCTCCTGCAGCGCCGGCAGGCCGCGGACGGGCAGGTAGTCCTTCTCGGAGGCGTGGACCTTCAGCGCCTCCACCACCGGCCTCGGGACCGGGAAGGGCGACTGCCCCAGCCCCAGGTTGTACAGGGAGCCGCCATCCCGTCGCATGCGCCGGCAGCGATCCTGGATGGCCAGGGTGGCGGATTCGCCGGTGCCGCGCACGTTCAGGTTCAGGCTGCCGATCCAGCGACCGTCGGGCGCCCGCAAACCGTCGATGCTAGTAGTAGTACCAGATGCCTGCGTACTCATCGGGGTCCTCTCCTATCTGCTGCAGCCGTTCGAGGTAGTCCAGGATGGGCGTATCGGTGCCGACGTACGACGCGCGCGACGCCACGCCCTTTTCCCAGGGATGGAACTCGTAGACCCGGGACCCGTCCGCAAGGACCCCGATCAGGTCCCGGTGCTGCGCAGCCCGAAGGTAGTTCTTTCCCAGGCCAGGCACGTTGTACACCGCCTCGTCGGTCCGCCTGGACCCGGGCAGCAGCCGCGCCTCCTCCTTCTGCTCCTGCGACAGGCGTGCGACGGGCACCCGGTAGTTCCGGGTCTCCTCCTTCCCCTTGGGCAGGAAGGTGTAGTACGGGTCGATCCCCGCCCGCCGCAGCAGCAGCCGCAGTTTCGCGGCCTCGAACCGCCGCGACACGTAGAAGGTGTACACCAGCTGGTTGAAGACGGCGATCCCCTGGCGGCGCAGCCGATCCACGGCCTGCACCAGGTCCGGGGTGACCTCGTACGGGTGCTCGACGTGGGTGACGACGCAGACCTCCCTGCGCCCAGGAACCCGCAGGGCCCCCAGCGCCTCGGCCAGCGCGGGGGTGATCCGCGAGGGCAGGGTCACGGGCGTCCGCGTGCCGATCCGGATGACCTCCACGTGCGGCAGGTCGGCGACGCGCCGCAGGATGGGAAGGAGATCCTCGTCCGACAGGCCCAGCGGGTCGCCGCCGGTCACCAGGACCTCGCGAATCGCGGGGTGGTCGGACAGGTAGGCCAGCGCGCCGTCGATGGCCTCGGGGCTGGCCAGCGCGCCCCCGGCCATGGCGTCGTCGATCTCCCAGTTCCGCTGGCAGTAGACGCAGATCTGCGGGCAGGTATTGAAGGGCTTCAGGATGGCGATCGCCGGGTACCGCCGGGTCACCAGGTCCACCGGCGAGGTGTCGCGTTCCAGCATGAAGTCGAAGGCGCAGCCCCGGTTCTCCCGGTCGGCGCGCATCCGTTCCACGTAGTCGGCGGGGGGGATGACCTGGGCGCGAATGGCGCGGTCCCGTCCCGACCCGGGGGCATCGTCCATCAGCGACGCGTAGTAGGGCGTGACGCCGAAGGGAAGGCCGCCTGCCCGGCCCGACAGGATCGCCTGCCGCTCGTCGTCCGCCAGCGGGACCAGCCGCTCCAGGGACGGGGCGTCCTTGGCGATCTGCCGGACCTGCCAGTTCCAGTCCGCGAAATCCGCGTCCGACGCCCCCAGCGCGTCCTGGATCTCCCGCCGCCGCTTCTCCCGGCGTGCGATGGCCTCCGGGGACAAGCCGTCCTCGTAGCGGGCCATCGTGGCCTCGACCCGATCCCACAGCCGGTCCAGCTCGTCCGAGCGCTTCAAGGCGGCCGCCCTCCCCTGCAACGGCGGACCCTCATCCGCATCCTCGGCGACCTCGGGCAGGCCGGTCGCACGCCCAGCCAGCCCGTCGAACAGGTGCGTCATCTCGGCCAGGAACCCGGGGCCGAGGTCGTCGCGAGGCTGCCCGCGCGCCACGTCCCACAATGCCTGGACCACGCTGAACCCACTGTTCGCATCGGAGCGCAGGTGGCACATGCCCCGCAGGGCCCGCGCGCAGTCCCGCACGACGTGGGTGGCGGGAGCGTCACTGTCACCCTGCGATCCGACCGTCTCGAACTGCAGCCGCGACGCCCATTCGACCAGGCACGCACGGGCCTCGTCCTGCGTCCCGGCCTCGGCCAGGCTCGCGAGGATCCGATCCCCGCTTCGCTGCAGGCGATCGATCGTGTAGGAAGAGGACAGGGTCTTCGTCGTCATGTCATCACCCCTCTCGAGTTGCGGGTCGGGCGGGCGACCGGAACCACCCGCACGGTTCGCAATGCCTGGCCGGCCATCCCGGCGGCGACCTCCCTGCCGAACACGTTCTCGATCCACGTCCTCCGGCGATGGCCCACCACGACCAGGTCGGCTTCCTGCTGCCTGGCCAGGTCCAGGACGGACCCGGCATCACCGGATCGCATCGACAGGCGGCCGGTATCCTGTCCTGCCGCAGCCAGCAAGGTGGTCCTGGGCCTCGATGCCCGCGCCAGCAGCACCGAGACCCCGGCCTCGACGACGATGGCGGCGAACTCGTCCCCGGCCTGGACGTCCTCCTCGGGGACGACGACCAATTGCGCGCCCGTCTCCCGGACGACCTTCGCCGCAATCCCGGCCAGGCCGCCCCTCAGGACCCGGACCTGCTCGGCAGGCAGCGAGTCGACGAGATGCCGATTGCACCAGCGCCAGATCCTCTTCGCGCAGGTCGCGTCCTCCCTGGACGCCGCCCGGGTGGAGTCGGCATCCCGGCGCGCGCGTGCCGGTTCGCCGGCCGGGACGGCAGCCAGGCAGCCAGCCACGAACAGTGGCGCCTCGATGCGGCGAGCGATGTCGCCGGCACGAACCAGCGCCTCGCTGGATCGCACCGAAGCGCCCATGACCAGCACGACGGGAGGAATCCGCCTGTCGTCCGGTTGCGGGCCGACGGCCGCGGTCGCTCCCCGTCGCCTGCGCCCCGTCGCATCCATGAGAGACGGGTTCCCGGCTGGATTCGTCATAGCTCGAACTCCGTTGGCCGCGGGTCGGTACCGGTCCCAGGATAGGCGACGGCGCGTCCTGATGTAAATCACGAAGATTGAACATCTCTTGTGGTAATTTTCGACATGTAGCCCAGGCGGCTGAGGACACGCGCGGAGGAGCCATGGACTGGCTGAACTACCACCACCTGCACTGCTTCTGGATCATCGCCCGGGAGGGCAGCCTGACGGCCGCGGCGCGGGAGCTGCACGTGACGCATTCGACGCTCAGCGCCCAGCTGCGCGCCCTGGAGGATTTCCTGGGCGAGAACCTGTTCGAGCGGAAGGGGCGGCGTCTCGTGCTGACGCCTTTCGGTACCGAGATGGCCCAGTATGCCGAGGACATCTTCCGACTGGGAGCGGAGCTGGTCGACGTGGCGCGCGGACGCGCCCGGCCCCACCGGGAGGTGTTCCGCGTCGGGGTCCTGGGCTCGCTGCCGAAGACGATCGTCTACCGCGTGCTGGAGCCGGTATTCCAGGCCGCGGGCGAGGTCGCGCTGGAGATCCGCCACGGCGACTTCAACGACCTGCTGGGCACGCTGTCACGGAACCAGGTCCAGATGGTGCTGGCCGACCAGGCCCCCGAGCGGGCCACGCCGTACCGCGTGCACTCGCACCTCCTGGGCGATACCGGGATGATCCTGTACGGGACGCGGGGACTGGCCGCGCGGTACGAACCCGGGTTTCCTGCCTCCCTGCAGGGCGCCCCGCTGATCCTGCCCCCCCAGGGCACGAACCTCCGGCGGGCCATCGACCGGTGGCTGGCCGAGAAGGCGATCGACAGCATCGCGAAGGTCGAGGTCGATGACGCCGGCCTGATGAGGACGTTCGGGGCCCTGGGGCGAGGGCTGTTCCCCGTCCGCGAGGTCCTCGCCCCGGAGGTCGAGGAGACCCACCACGTCCGGGCCGTCGGAAGCCTGGAGGGCGTCCGGGAACCGTACTACGTGATCTCGCTGGAACGCCGGGTACGCCATCCGCTGGTGGCCACCATCATCGAGCGTGCGCGCCTGCGCCTGGGGATCGCCCCCGGCTAGAGATCCAGGAAGGTCCGAACCATCTCGGCATCGCCGATCAGCACCAGCACGTCGCCGTCCCGCATCACGTCCGACGGGGCGGGCAACTGGACCACCTCCCAGGCATCCGGTGAGCCGTCCCCCGGCGCGAACCCGGGACGGGGCCGCTTGATCGCGACGATGTTCAGCCGGTACTTCTGGCGAAAGTTCAGCTCGGCGATGGTCTTCCCCACCAGGCTCCGGTGGACGCGGACCTCGACGACCTCCTGCCCGGTGGACAGGCGCAGCCGGGCGTGGACGTCCGGGGCGAAGATCTCCTGCGCCAGGCGCAGCCCCATCTCGTCCTCGGGGTCCAGGGTGCGCTCGGCGCCGACCGTGTGCAGCACCTGCGAATGCAGGTCGGAGTGCGACCGCGCCACGATGTGCTGGACGCCCAGTTTGTGTCCACGGTGATGCCCGACGGCAACGAGGCATGGACCACCGTGCGCATCGGGGACCGGGAACTGACGTTCGACGACACCCGGTTCTGCCTGTGCCGCGCAACGTACGTCGTGGATCAGATGGCACCCTGGCGTGTGTCGGCGATCGCGACGGACGCGGGCCCCGGAGGCGAGGAGGACGACAGTCCCAGCCGGATGGCGACCCAGGTCACCGACGTGCTGGGGGATCGAATCGACCTGTCCCGCATGGCCTGCCTGCTGACCCTCCCCGGGGATCCCGGCTGCCTGGCGTTCCTGCGCGGCCCGGTCCGCACGGTGCGGCCGGTCCGATTCGCGGGCATCGATGCCTGGGAACTCGACGTCGAGGTGCCGCTGGATCCGGACTCGGATGAACGCCTGGTCCTGCCCGTGCTGGTGGGGCGCGCGTGCTGGACCGGCCGGAAGGATCCGGTGCAGGGAGGCTTCCTGGAGTCGGTCATCCGGCTCCAGGGCTACCGTTCGGACATTCCCTTCGCGCTCGCGCCGTGACCGGCCCCCATTCGACCCCGATTTCGCTGGCGATGCGCACGAACCCGGCCGTCGAACCGCTGCCCGCGCCCTGGCGGCGGGCCGGGAATCGGGGTAAAAGAGGGGGTAATGTTGTCGGGCGCGACCGGACCTGCTCACGAGGTCGAGCGATGAACACCCTGAAACAGTTCGAGGCCAACCCGCCACCGGTGCCGGCGACCGCGGTCTGGTACCTGACGGACCTGGCCGAATCGAGGGGCCGCCAGGATCTGTTCACCCGCCAGGCCCCGCAGCGGCTGAAGGCGCTGCGCGAGCACGCGCTGGTCGAGAGCGCCGTGTCGTCGAACCGGATCGAGGGCGTCCGGATCGATGCGGCGCGCGTGGCGACGGTCGTGTTCGGACGCCCGCTCCTGCGCGATCGCGACGAGGAGGAGGTGCGTGGCTACCGCGACGCGCTCGCCCTGATCCACGAGCAGGGCGCGAGACTGCCCCTGGCCGAGGAGACCGTGCTGCGCCTGCACCGGATGGCGCGGGGGGAGATCTGGGATGCCGGCCGCTACAAGGAGCGGGACGGCGACATCATCGAGAAGCACCCGGAAGGCCGCGAGCGGGTCCGCTTCCGGACCGTGCCGGCGGCGGCGACGCCGGCCGCGATGGCGGAACTGGTCGCGTCGTGGGACCGGTGCCTGCGCGAACGGTGGACACACCCCCTGGTCGCGCTCGCCGCGTTCAACCTCGACTTCCTGTGCGTGCATCCGTTCCGCGACGGGAACGGGCGCGTGTCGCGCCTGCTGCTCCTGCTGCAGTGCTACCACCTCGGCTTCGAGGTCGGGCGATACATCAGCCTCGAACGCCTGATCGAGGAGAACAAGGAACGCTACTACGAGACGATCGAGGCGAGTTCGCAGCGGTGGCACGAGGGGAAGCACGACCCGTGGCCCTACATCCACTTCGTGCTGTTCATCCTGAAGACCGCGTACAGGGAATTCGAGCGCCGCGTGGGCGAGGTCGCGGCACCGAAGGGCGCCAAGACCGACCGCGTCCAGGAGGCGGTGCGCGCGTTCGCGGGCGACTTCACGCTCGGCGACCTCCAGCGCGCGTGCCCCGAGGTCAGCCACGACATGGTGCGGCGCGTGCTGCGGGACCTGAAGGCGGCCGACCGGGTCGAGTGCCTGGGCCGGGGACCGGGCGCCCGCTGGCGGAAGAAGGGGTAATACCCTCGAATCGGGGCAAGAAAGGGGGCACAACCCGGACGGGTTCATCCGGGGACAGGATCCGTCGGCCGGATCGGTGCGCGGGGCGCGAGCCTCACGCCTCGGTCGCGGCCGTCCCGGGCTTGACCCGGTTGTCCACCTCGCCCGCCCGCAGTGCCAGGCCGGCGACCTGCAGGGCGCCCCCGAAGCCGCCCCCGCCATCCCCCTGCCCGTCCCCGCCACCGCGCTGCTGGCCGTGCTGGCGATCCCCACGCTGGTTTTCGGCATCTGGTGGTCCCCCCTGGCCGCACTGGCCGCGAAGGCCGCCGGGATTGCCGGGTAGGCGGCCAGGCGCGCGACCGGCCGGCGGACACAACAGACTCGCGGAAACCGCTCGCGGACACACGCACCTCGAACGGCCCTCCGTCACGCCCCCTTCGCTGCCCGCCCGGTGTCCCTTCGACCCGGCCAAGGGGTTCGCGGACGCCACCCGCTCGCCGCCGCCCGCCCCAGGGGCAGGCTTCGTGGTCGATTCTTCCTGCGCACGCTTCCATGCGCCGGTGGACTGCGGCACCATTGGACATGCCGTGCAACGGGACGGGAACGGCGTGCGCCGGCGGGTGTCGGGGTCGCGGGAACCGGTTGCGGGAGGGCGTGGATGCGTCGGGTTTCGACGGACCGGGGCATGCCGGGGCGCGCCGGGCTGGCCCTGCTGGCCTGCCTGTTCCTTGCGTGTGCCGGGGACGTGGCGGATCCGGCGACGGATCCGGGTCGCGGCCCCGACGGCGGGAACGAACTGCCGGTCGTCATCCCGGACGACGTGCCGCGCGTCGACGCGCCCGATCCCGAGGTGCGGGACGCGGACGACCCCGGGTCCCGGACGGACGTGGCGTCCGACGACGGTGCGCCGCCCGACCCGGGTTCCGGCGATCCGGGGGAGGAACACGGGGCGCCGGCGGATCCCGGCATGCCCGACCCCGGCACGCTCGACTCCGGCGCGTCCGATCCCGGTGCGTCCGATCCCGGCGCCTTGGATCCCGGACCCGTTGACCCCGGTCTGCCCGACCCCGGCAACTGCCCGCAGGTGCCCGTCCCCGAGCCCGCGGCCGCCGAGCCCCTGGCCGCGATGGACCCCGCCGGCCGGGTCGAGGCGGTGACGTCGTCGGGCTTCACCGACGAGTACCTGTACGACGGCACCGGGCTGCTGAAGGTCGGCACGCGTCGCGAGTGGGGTGCCAGCGTGGTGTTCTTCGGCATGGCCTCCGGGGGCGCCGGCATGAACGCGACCAACGTCATCGACGCCAACGACACCGGGCGCGAGGTGCAGATCGCGCTGTACGACCCGGACCGCCAGATGCAGGGATGCGCCGCGACGGCCACCTGCCGCACCGCGCCCGCGACGGCGTGCCCGACCTCGATCACCTACCTGGGCTGGAACCCGGTGCAGGGAGGCAACGAATGCAACCGGGGCAGCCCCGCGACCACCACCCGCGCCCCCGGCGTGCTGGAGGCGGTCGTCCAGCCCCTGTTCTGGAACCCCGACTGGCAGTCCGCGACCTGCGTCAACACCGGGTGCCAGGACCCAGTGCTGCGGACCCTGGTGTCCGACGTGCGCTACACCCAGCGCCTGCGCTTCGTCCGCACCCACGTCGTCGAGATGCAGATGGTCGTCGAGAACCTCTCCGACATCGACCACGCATCGACGATCCAGGAGTTCCCGACGCTGTACGCCTCGTGGGGCAAGGGCGGCCCGGACCTGGACGTGATCCTGGACTCGACCGGGACGCAGGTGCCGGTCGACATCCCGGCGAACGACGGCTTCTTCTACCGGAACTTCGACAGCCCCGGAGGCTTCGTGTCGCTGCAGGGGCCCGCGCGCGAGTACGGCGTCGGGCTGTACTACGAGAACCGGCTGACGGCGTTCCAGGCCTGGCAGAAGCAGGGGGTGTTCAACAACGTGCGTTCGCGCTTCCCGTTCGGGCTGCCGGCCCGCGGGGTCGTGATGGCGCGCGCGTACCTGATCCTGGGGTCGTTCTCGACGGTGGCTTCCGAGGCGGCCTGGCTGGACGCGCACCTGGCGCCCTTCGGCGTCATCGACGCGCCGGAGGCCGACGCGCCGATCCGGGGCGTGGTCACCGTCCGTGGGTGGGCACTGGACAACCGCGGGGTCGTGCAGGTCGAGGCGCTGATCGACGGCGCGGTCCGGGCGACGCTGGTCCACGGCTCGGCGCGCCCCGACGTGTGCCGGGTCTGGCCGGGCTACCCCCAGTGCGACGCGGTGGGCTACCAGGGGACCGTGGACCTGTCCGGGGACTCGCCGTGCGCGCACCTGCTGGAGGTGCGGGCCCGGGACGCCGACGGGAACGCCCGGGTGATCGCGCGCCGCCGCATCCAGGTGGCCCCCTGAACGCGGCCGGTGCCGGCGGGGCAGGACCGCGCCCGGGGCCCTGCCGCGGCTTCGCGTCGCGTTCCCCCGCCCGGATGTGCTAGGTTTGCGGGTCGTTGCGGCCGCCGTCGCGGTCGCCCGGCCACCGGAGGACTCCATGCGCATGCGTTCCCTGTGCTTCCTGTTCCCCCTCGTGGCCCTGGCCTGCGGTTCGTCGGGCGGCGGCGACCGGCCGGACGCCCCCGACGCGACCGGCACGGACGTGCCCGGCCTGGACGCGGCCCAGGATGCCGGGGACGCGGCCCGGGACGCCGCGGACACGACCCCGGCGGACCTCCCGGTCGCCGACGACGTCCCGGCCGGCGAGGACGTGACGCCCCCGCCGCAGGACGTCCCCGGGGAAACGGCGGGGGACGCGGCGGACGAGGCGTCGGACGCCGAGGAACTGCCGCCCTTCGAGGACGTGGCGTTCCCGCCCCGGAAGCTGGCCTTCGCCTTTTCGCGGCCGTCCGTCGGCGACCCGGTCGATGCCGCCGAGGTCACGGCCTTCACGCGACGCATCGCCGCGACCCTGCACCGGACCGGGTACTTCCGGTGGCTGCTCCGGACCAGCACGGGGGTGGACGCCTCGACGGGCCTGCAGGACTACCTCGCCTGGCACAACGACGCGAAGGCCGTCAAGAGCGGGGGCAAGGTCACCTTCCGCCACGAGGGCCACGAACACAACATGTGGATCCCGTCGGCCAAGGTCCTGTCCGCGGCGCTGGGCGCGTACCTGCACACGGGCGACTGGGAGGCCGGGAAGCTGACCGAGCAGTACTGCAAGGGCCTGACCGCCGTGGTGAAGGGGTTCGTGCGGGGCGACGACGACCCTGCGCCGTGGCTGATGGCCCGGGCCATCCTGCCGCTGGACCACGAGTTCACGCTGGACGACGACGCCTGGCACGACGACGGGCGCGCCAAGCGGGTGGAGTTCACGCCCGGCAGGACCGAGGCCCAGGCCTGGAACGCCTCGACCTTCCCCTGGCCCGGGAACCCGACGTGGGGCGACCTCTGGGTCACGAACATGCGCAGCAAGGACGACGTGCGGGCCATCACCCGGGCCGTGCCTTTCCTGGACTACGTCGTCGCCGACGCGAAGGACGCCTTCGTCCGCGACGCCTGCGCCGAGACCCTCGACACGATGACCCGCTTCCACAAGGACATCGTGGACGAAGACTACTTCATCCGGACCAAGGACCGGGACGGCGTGGCCTACCGGCTGCCGTGCGACGACAACAAGGACCTGGGGTCCTACAACTGCTATGCCGAACTGGACCCCGGCAACGAGTGCTGCGCCCGCCTGGCCACGGACATGATCGCCTACGGCCAGCGCCGCACCAACGACTGTGGCTCGTGCACCGGCAGCATCTACGACCAGTTCGCCCCCCTGGCGAACATCTACAACATCAACATCATCTGGGACTACCACATGGCCGCGGTCCTGGCGTCGCTGGTCCACCGGCAGCACCGCGAGGCCTACCTCGCCCTGGCGGGCCTGGCCGAACGCGTGGACGGCTTCCTGGATCCCCAGCCGGGCGCCCCCGGGCCGGACAGCCCCGTCTGGCCCTCCCGCCTGGCCCTGCTGCTGGTGGAAGCCGCGTCCGTGGGGCTGCCCCTCACCCCCCGGGAGGTGCGCCGGGTCCACGAGGCCTGGGACCTGGCGGCCGAGGACCTGGAGGCGTTCCCGAACTGGGACCTGTGGGACGAATCGGTCCCCGACGGCACCTACGACGGCTGGACCAACTGGGACTGGTGGGCCCCGACGCGGCCGCTGGACGAGATCAACCGGCAGTCGTTCCGGCCCGTGGTCCGCAACGAGGCCGTCCCGGTCCAGTGGTTCGCCAGCCTCTTCGAGTACTGCATGTCCCCGTTTCGCAACCCGGCGGGCGCCGCGTTCGTGGACTGCGAGGTCCTTCGGGACCCCGCGACCTGGGGCCGGGACTGACCCCGTCGGCGCCGTCCGCAGGGCCGGCCGGATCCAGGACGCAGGGCCCGAACCGGTTTTCACGCCGGGATCCGCACCTGCCGCAGCGCACCTTCCGGGAAGGAGAACCCGGCGGTCCCGACACGGCGGCGTTCGTCAGGGGGCAGCATCGCGGCCCAGGGCGCCGGGCGGGGCGTTTCTGCAGGCCAGGCGGCGCCGGGCAACGACCATCCAGCCCAGGAAAACGAGCAGGACGGTGGCCGCCCCGGGCCGGGACAGGCCCCCCAGCGAACACCCTCCGCCGGCCCTGCCGGGCCCGGTCCCTCCAGGGTCGGTCCCATCCTCCATCCAGGCATCCGGGACGTCCTTGCCGGGCGGAAGGGTGTCGAGGTCCGGGGAGCCGGCGTCGGGCGTCGGCTCGACCGCAGGCTCGACCCCCTCCGGAATCGCCTCCTCCCCGAGGTCCGGTAGAGGCTCGACGACGGCCTCGGAGGCCGTCTCCGCGAAGGGTTCGATGCCGGGCTCGATGTCCTGCTCCGGCACGGGGTCGGATACGCACTCCCCCTCGACGACCCTCGTGCCTTCGGGGCAGCATTCGCCCGCGACGCAGCCGCGTGACCCGCAGTCGGCGATCGCCTCGCCGGACTGGCCGCAACTGTCGACCCAGACGGCCTCGTCACCACGGCAGGTGCGCGCGAACTCCGGAACGCACGCGCAGTCGCCGGCCACGGGCATGCACTGACGGATCCCGTCGCCCAGGTCCGCACAGACGAAATCGACCGGGCAACTGACCCCCGGGGCGCTGCAGTCGACACCGCAGGCGCCGCCCGACGGCAGCGCCAGGCACGCGTTGCCGTCCGGCCCGCAGTCCCCGTCCCCGTCGCAGGGCGCGCACAGCACGGGCACGCAGGTCCGCTCGGCAACCGCGCAGGCATGGAAGGGCGCTTCGCAGTCCGCATCCCGGTCGCAGCATCCCGGCGCCAGGCCCGTGACCACGCAGGCCCCGCCCGCGCACCGCGCCACCGAGCACGGGTCGCCGTTGTCGCAGGGATCGTCGTTGGGGGTGAAGACACATCCGGTGGCCGGGTCGCAGGTGTCGTCCGTGCAGGCGTTGGCGTCGTCGCACGACCGCGCGATGCCCCGGCAGGCGGTGGCCGTGCAGCGATCGTCGATCGTGCAGGCGTCCCCGTCGTCGCAAGGGGTTCCCACGGGCAACCCGTCGCCGCAGGTGGCGGCCCGGATCGTGACGGCCAGGGAGGCCTGGCCCTGGCAGCCGATGGCGCTGGCGGCCGCCAGACGGACCGCGCCGGATCCCGCCTCTCCCCAGAGCACGGTGGCATGGGCGCCGCTGGCGGACTGCAGGGTCCCGCCCTCGACGGACCAGGAATACGAAGACGCGGAGCCGATCGCCTGGTAGGCCTGGAGGGTGCCCGTCACCACGTCCCGGGCCCCCGTGATCGACACGGACGGCGCAGCCTGGCCCGTGACCGTGACGGACGCGCTGTCGTCCCACGCCCCGGCGTCCACCCGCAGGGATATCGTCCGGGGCCCCGCCTGGGTCAGCGGCACCACGATCTGCACGGCATCGCCCGCGTCGGCACCATCGACCTTCCAGCGCCGGGTGACCGCGCCCGTGCTGACGTCCCGGAGGGTGATGCTGTCGCCGACGCATGCCGTCCCGCCGCCCTGGATGGCGGCATCGGGAGCCGGCCGTCCCCAGTACGCGTCGTACAGCGCTCCGTGGATCAGCAGGTACCCCGAGTGGTTGGCATGGATGCAGTCGGCCATGTACTTGGAGGGACTGGGGAACAACGGGTTCGGGGCGCCCGCGACACCACCCGCCTTCTGGAGCGTCCCCCACACGTCGGGGACGTACGTGACGTTCGGGTAGCCGGCGGCGACGCCGGCCTGCACGGCGCCGATGGCGTCCAGGAAGATCCGGTTGACGGTCGGTGTCGTCACGCTGGTGCCGAAATACTGCCACGCCAACTGGATGCAGGTCGTGGACTGCTCGAAGTTGGGGAAGTCGTACCCGAAGAAGACCACCTTGATGTCCGGGTGCCGGGCGAACAGGGCGTCCAGCATCGTCCGGATGTTGCGGCTGTTGTCCGCTGCGGCGTTCGCCCCGTTGCCCCCGGCATAGTGGGCGAACACGTCGTTGCCGCCGATGGACAGCCATACCCAGCGGGCGTCGGGATTCAGCGCCACCGCGTCCGGGAGAGCGTTGGGCTGCGACGCCCACAGTTCCGCCGTGGTGCCGCCGACGCCGTAGCCGGCGACGGTGATGTCGCTGCGCCCCCGGGCGACGAAGGTGGACGCCAACTCGTCCGCCGCCCCCTCGGCCCAGGAGTCCCCGAACACGACCACGTCGGCGGCATGACCCGGAACCGGCATCAGCGCCGCGGCGGCCAGCACGAGGAGAAGGAAGGTGGATCGCGATGTGGTTGAAATGGACATTGGGGACCCCCTATGGATATTCTGGCAGCGGCCACCCGGGTTCGAATGGTATGGTATGGACCAGGGCGCGGATGCGAGGACCGGAATGCGGCGATTCCCCCTGGCCCACGCGGCGATGCTGGGCGTTCTCCTCGCGGCCGGCTGCGGCTCGGGCATCCGGGGCCAACCGGCGCCGGATGTCCCCGTCGACGACACGGCCGACGCGGAACCCGGCACCATCCCGGACGCGGCCGTGGACATGCCCACGGACCCCGACGCGGGCCTGGACATCCCGGACGCCGGCGCGGATGCCGGCACCGACGCGCTGGCGGACACCGTCTCGGACGCCCTCGTCGACTCCGCCCCGGATGCCGTCCCCGACGCGTCCCCCGACACCCTTCCGGACGCCCTCGTCGACACCCTGCCCGACGCAGCCCCCGACGCCACGGTCCGCACCTGCCGGACCCTGGCCGACTGCGAGGCCTGCGAACTGTGCGTCGCGAACCGCTGCGTCGCCCCGGCCGAGGCCCCGTGCCGGGCCGACGACGACTGCCCCGGCGACTGGGTCTGCGCGCTGCACTCCGACGACCCGTGCCGCAACCGCTGCACGCCGCCCCCCGAGTGCGGGACCGACGAGGACTGCGGTCCGTGCGAGGGCTGCATCGCCGGGGACTGCGCCGTGGTCCAGCCGGCGCCCTGCCTGGTCGACGGCGACTGCGGACGCGCCTACGCCTGCGCGGTCGATGCCGAGGCGCCCTGCCGCAACGCCTGCGTGTTCGTTCCCGAGTGCGCGGTCGACGGCGACTGCGGGCCGTGCGAGGGCTGCGTCCTGGGGACCTGCGTCCAGACGGTCCCGGCCCCCTGCGTGGTCGACGGCGATTGCGGCGAAGCCCGGCGGTGCGCCACGGAACCGGGCGCCCCCTGCCACAGCCGGTGCGAACCCGACCCCGGCCATCCGCTGAACATCTTCGGCTCGAAGTACTGGAACGTGTACCGCCCCCACTTCCTGGCGACCCACTACGAGAACGGCCGGGTGTGCGACCGGCTGGAGGGCGGCACGAAGATGTGGGGCGACAACACCCTGTGGATGGGGTACGCCCTGACCACCTTCGCGAACGAGTACCGTGCCTGGCCGAACCCGGGCACGCTGGGGATCCTCCACCAGATCCTGAATGCCTACGAGGCCCTGGAGGTCCTGGACGGCGACCCCTACGACGGCTACGTGGTCCGCAGCGACCGCGGTCCCGACTACACGTCCAACTGGTACACCCGGGACAACGAACCCTCGGGGGACCAGGTGGTCTCGACCCTGCGGGGCCTGCTGGACGTCGTAACCCACCCGGGCGCCCTGGTGCACGAAGGCGTCGACCTCAAGCAGATGGCGCGCAACCGCGCCGCGTGGCTGGGATACCGCCTGAAGGCGAACGACTGGCGCCTGCGCAACCAGGCCGGCCAGCGGGTCAAGCGCGGCGACGACCAGCGGTGGGCCTCCTGGGCCTTCCAGCAGGGCGCCGGACGGATCTCGGGCCTGGGCGCCGGGGTCTTCGAGTCCTCCTGGACCGTCGACATCCTGGGCGTCCCCGTTGCCGTGGGCCCGCAGTACCACCGGGGCATCACCCGCCAGTTCATCGCGGAATGCTTCTCGTTCACCAGCGCGTGCGTGTCGGGCCAGGCCATCGACCTGGGGATCGGCTACACGGTCAACGTGGCGTGCAACGAGTTCAACATCGGCCTGGGGGGCGACTTCGCGACCATCGGCCTCGGCGACGACCCGTCCAGCCCGGACTGGTTCTCGGCGGTGGTCAACCGCCAGGACATCATCGACGAGGGCAACGCCATGTGGGCCATGGTCGCCCGCTACCGGTTCAACGACCTGGACCCGGGCCTGCACGAAACCGCGAAGCGCTGCTTCTCGGCCCCCGACCAGCCGCCCCGGGGGGACAACCAGGACCCGAACGGATGGTGCCGCTCGTGGCGCTGGGCCCACGACTTCGACGACCCGGATCGCTGCACCGCCGAACCGGCCTGGTTCCAGACCTTCTCCGGCCTGGACTACCTGCTGTGCCGCGCCCTGGCCTCGGCCCACGGCGACTTCCTCCCCGCGTCCGACTGGGACTAGTCGGCTCCCGAACCTCCGATCGATCCTTGCGGCCATTTTCCCCTTGCCGCCCGGCATCGGCTCTTATTATAATGAACAAGCGCTCATTTTGGTACAAGAGATGCCGGACGAAGGGACCCTCGAAAATCCGCCACGGACGCTCGGTCGCACCCGGGACACGTCCGCACGCAGGGACCGGACGCGGCGGCGGATCGTCGAGACCGCCATCCGCGAGTTCTCGGACCGCGGCTACTTCGTCGTCTCGACGCGCGACATCGCCCACCGGGCCGGCATCGCCACCGGGCTGCCCTACCGCTACTTCCCCTCGAAGGAGGCCCTGGCCGCCGCGTGCATCGAGTGGGGCGGACGGCTGTGGCAGGAGGCCCGGCACCGGCACCTCGCCGCGCACCCGACCCGGACGCTGGCGGGGTACCTGGTCGAGCACCTCGTCTTCGTCCGCCTCTTCCTGGCGTCGGACGAACTGGGCATCTACCGCTTCTACAAGCGCCACGTCGATCGCGAGGACTTCCCCGCCCTGCGCCTGCTGGACGACGTCTCCACCCCCGAGCCGGACTTCGACCGCGAATTGGAGGACGCCTTCGCCCGCGGCGAGATCCGCGAGGGCGTGACGCACGACCTGGCGCAGTACGTGGTGGACATGGTCCAGAACGACCTGCAGGAGACGCTCTACCACCGCCGCGGGGAACGGGACTTCGGCCTGACCCGGGCGGACGACGCGGAGTTCCGATCCCGGGTGGAACACCTGGTGCAAACGGCGCTGGCCGGGATCCTGCGCGAACCGGTGGACGGCACGATGCCAGGGGAGGCAAAGCCATGACCAAGCAGGTGCGAAGAGGGATCGTCGTGTTCCTGGCCTCGGCGGGACTGGCGGCGTGCGGGGGGACGGGCACGGGGACGGATGCGGACGCGTCGATGGGCGACGACGTCCCGGACGGGGAAGTCGCCGGCGACGATGGCCTTGCAAGGCGGTTCCCGGACGGCTTCCGCTTCGGCGTGGCGACCGCGGCCCACCAGGTCGAAGGGGGCCAGGCGAACGCGTGGACCGAGTTCGAGACGCTGCCGCTGTACGCGGGCATCACGGCCCACCCCTCGGGCCTGGCGACGGACTTCTACCACCGATATGCGGAAGACTTCGACCTGGCCAGGGACCTGGGGATGGACGTCTTCCGGCTGAGCCTCGAGTGGTCCCGGGTCGAGCCCGTGAAGGGGACCTGGGACGAGGCCGAAATCGCGCACTACCGGGACGTGTTCCAGGCGATGGGCGCGCGCGGCCTGCGCCCTTCCGTGACCCTGCACCACTTCAGCGAGCCGACGTGGTGGCTGGGGCTGTCGACCCTGACGGCGCCCGTGGAGGAGTCCTTCTGCCAGGACGGACCGACGGACGACGCGTTCTGCGGCTGGACGAACCCGGAGGCCCCGGCCGTCTTCGCCCGCTTCTGCGCCCGGATGGCGCAGGAATACGGCGGCCAGGTGGACGAGTGGATGACCTTCAACGAGCCGCAGGCCCACTGGATGGGCTCCACCGTCACGGGCGACTTCCCGCCCGGGCTGACGGTGCCGCTGGTGGGCGCCACCGTCGCCGACCTAAAGCGGTTCTCGGTCCCGGTGATGCGGGGGATCCTGGCCGGCCACGCCGCCTGCTACCGGGCCCTGCACGCGAACGACACGGTGGACGCCGACGGCGACGGGGTGGCCTGCCGCGTCGGCCTGGCCACGGGCACGGGGGCCATCCGGCCGGCCGATCCCGCGAAGCCCGCGGACGTCGAGGCGGCGAAGCAGTCCGAGTGGGTCGCGACCTTCCTGTTCTTCGACGCGGTCGTTTCCGGCCGGCTGGACAGCGACTTCGACATGGTCCCGGACGAGGACCACCCGGACTGGGCGGGCACGATGGACCTGCTGGGCCTGCAGTACTACGCCGCCACCGAGGTCATCGGGCTGAAGATCAACGAGCTGCTGTGGGGCGTCCCGTGCCTGAACATGGACGACGACTTCCTGACCGAACTGGAACTGTCCGAGGGGTGCCACCCGCCGCCGACGCAGGACTTCCCCCTGGGCGACGGCGAGAATCCGCGGGTCTTCGGTCGCCAGAACGACCCGGAGGGGCTCCTGGAGGTGCTGGAACTGCTGCACGACCGCTACCCGTCGCTGCCCCTGGTGATCACCGAGAACGGCTTCGCGGACGACGCGGACAAGCGGGCGCGGTCCATCGTGCGGCACCTGGACGTTTGCGCCCGGGCCGTCGAGGCGGGGATCCCGCTGGAGGGCTACTACCACTGGTCGCTGACGGACAACTTCGAGTGGGGGCGGGGGGTCGCGGTCCGGTTCGGCCTGTATGCCGTGGACTTCGACGGGGACCTGGCGCGCTCGCCCACCTCCGCCGTGGAACCCTACCGCCGGATCGCCCGCGCCCGCGGGATCCCCGCCGACCTGCTGGAGTCGCACGGGGGCACGGGGCCGCTGTGATCGTTTGAGCGGCGCGGCTTGGAACTGCGTCGTCGACCGACGAACGGTTTCCTGCAGCAAGGAGTGGATCATGGAGACGCTGGCCCTGTTCGGTGGCACCCCGGTCCGGACCGCCCCCTTCAGTCCCTGGCCCTACTTCGATGACAAGGAGCGCGCCTACCTGAACGCGGCGCTGGAATCGCGCAACTGGGGCGGCTATCCGTTCCCCAGCCGGCTCGCGGCCGAGTTCGGCGCGAGGTTTGCGGGCATCCACGGATCGAGATTCGGCATCGCCTGCGCCAACGGCTCGGTCACCCTGGAGATCGCGCTGCAGGCCATCGGGATCGAGGCGGGCGACGAGGTCATCGTCCCCGCCTACACGTTCATGGCCACCGCGTCCTGCGCGGTCCGGTGCAACGCCGTCCCCGTCTTCGTGGACGTCGAGGCGCGGAACTACTGCATGGACCCGGCCGCCGTCGAGGCCGCCATCACGCCCAGGACGCGGGCCATCATCCCCGTCCACCTGGGCGCCTCGATCGCGGACATGGACCGCCTCCTGGACATCGCGAAGAAGCACGGCCTGGTCGTGATCGAGGACTGCGCGCACGCCCACGGCGGCCAGTGGCGCGGCAAGGGCGTCGGGTCGATGGGGGACTTCGGCTCGTTCAGCCTCCAGTCGTCCAAGCTGCTGACCAGCGGCGAGGGTGGCGTCCTCACGATGAACGACGACCTCCTGCGCCAGAAGTCCATGAGCCTGATCAACTGCGGCCGCAAGGAGGAGGGCTACGACGGGTTCGACGGCCAGTTGTTCGGCGCGAATTACCGCCTGAGCGAACTGCAGGTCGCCGTGGCCCTGGCCCAGGTCGAGCGCCTGGAAGAGGTCACCGCGAGGCGCGCCGCGATGCACGACACCTTCCGGGACATGCTGCACGCCGAGGTCCAGGGCGTGCACGTCCTGGACACCGACCCGCGCGTCACCCGCAAGCACGCCTACCAGACGATCCTCCGGTACGACCCGGCGGCCTTCCAGGGCGTGCACCGGGACCGTTTCCTGCAGGCGCTGGCCGCCGAGGGGGTCCGGCTCTCGGGACGCTTCTACGAGCCGCTGTACCGGATCCCGATCTTCAACGCCCGATCGGCCCAGTGGCCGATGCTGCGCGCCCGGTACGCCGACGGCATCCTGGACGCCCCCCGCGTGTCCTGCCCGGTGTCCGAGAAGGCGGCCTATGGCGAGGCCATCTGGATGCACTACCCGCACCTGTCGGGCACGGCGAAGGACCTGGAGGACATCGTCGCGGCGTTCGTGAAGGTCCGGAAGAACGTGGACCGGCTGCGCGCGGATCCGATCGACGCCACCACCGCCACGGGCCCGGACCACGCCCGGTAGGGCGCGGCGGACGGCAGCACCAGTGGCGGGTTCCTCCCACGCACGATTCCGGACTAGAATACCCTTCATGTCGGACAGGCTTTCGCGGACCCCGGGACGGGGCGGATTCGGCGGGTGGCCGTGGCTGCTGGCGGCGGCGGCGCTGCTGGTCGCGGGCTTCCCGGGGAATGCCCGCGCCCGGGCGGTCGATGGCCGGGACGGGGCGGATGCCCGCGAAACCCCCCGGCAGGTCTACACCGCCGCCTGCGCGTCGTGCCACGGCAGCAACGGGACCGGCATGCCCCGGGAGCACGTGGGGTTCGACGTCCCCCTTCCCGATTTCACGGACTGTTCGTTCGCCACCCGCGAGCCGGACGGCGACTGGTTCGCGGTGGTCCACCAGGGCGGGCCGGCCCGCGCCTTCGACCACCGGATGCCGTCCTTTGGCGAGGCCCTTCGCGAGGAACAGATCGACCTGGCCATCCGGCACGTCCGCACCTTCTGCAAGGACCGGGGCTGGCCCAGCGGAAACCTGAACCAGCCCCGCCCGATGTTCACGGAGAAGGCCTTCGTGGAGGACGAGGCGGTCCTGACGGTGGGCGCCGCCGTGCAGGCCCCGTACGAGGTCCAGGCCCGCCTGGTCTTCGAGAAGCGCTTCGGGAAGCGCAGCCAGTTCGAGGTGGCGATCCCGTTCGGGGCCGTGGAGCGCCCGGCCTCGGGGACGGGCCAGGGCGCCTGGCAGGGCGGACTGGGCGACGTGGCCTTCGGGTTCAAGCACGTGCTGGCGGGCGTCCGGTCCACGGGCACCCTCCTCAGCGGCCTGGCCGAAATCGTCCTGCCCACGGGGCGGGAGGACCGGGGCATGGGCAGCGGCCACCTCGTGTTCGAGCCCGTCCTCCTCCTGGGACAGGATCTGGGCCCGGCCGGTTTCCTGCATTTCCAGGGCGGCTTCGAGGTGCCGGTCGGAACGGGAACGACGCCGGAAGGCCTGTGGCGCCTGGCCTATGGACGCACGATCACCCAGGGCCGGTTCGGCCGGGCCTGGACGCCCATGGTGGAACTGCTGGGCTGGGCGGACGTCGAGCAGGGGGCGTCGGCTCACTGGGACCTGGCCCCCCAGATCCAGTTGTCCCTCAGCACGCGGCAGCACATCTCGCTGTGCCTGGCCGCGCGCATTCCTTTGGAGCCCGGGAACGATCGGACGATCGGCGTCTGGGCCTACTTCCTTTGGGAATGGTTCGACGGCGGTCTGTGGGAGGGGTGGTAGCCGTGGACGGACTCCCGGGACGACCGATGGCGATGCTTCCGGCCCTGGCGGCCGGGCTTGCAGCCTTCCTGGCGGCGGCCGGTTCCCTGGCGCGGGAAACGGGGGAGACCCCCGGGCTGTTCGACACCTCCCGGGAGTGCATGGCGTGCCACAACGGCCTGACGGGCCCCGCCGGCGAGAGCATCGCCATCGGTGCCGACTGGCGGGGGTCCATGATGGCCAACTCGGCCCGGGATCCCTACTGGCAGGGGACCGTCCGGCGCGAGACGATGGACCACCCGGGGGCCGTGGCAGCCATCCAGCACGAGTGCTCGATCTGCCACATGCCCATGGCCCACGTGACGGCCCGGACCGCCGGGGCCAGGGGGCAGGTGTTCGCCCACCTTCCCCCGGGAGGCGGCGGCGACCAGGACGACCTGGCGACCGACGGCGTGTCGTGCACCGTCTGCCACCAGGTCCTGCCGGACAACTTCGGCCAGCGGTCCAGCCTGGTCGGCGGCTTCCTGGTGGACACCCGGACCCCCCGGGGGCGACGGTCGGTCTTCGGGCCCTTCGCCGTGGACCAGGGCCGGACCCGGATCATGCAGTCCTCGTCCCGCTACGAACCGAAGGAGGGCCCGCACATCCGGGAATCGGCCCTCTGCGGCACCTGCCACACCCTGTATACCCACTCCCTGGGACCCGGGGGGGAGGTCGTCGGCGAACTGGCCGAACAGATGCCCTACCTGGAGTGGCTGCACAGCGGCTACCGGGACGAATCCGGTTGCCCGTCCTGCCACCTGAAGGCGGTGGGCGGGGCCGTCGCCGTGTCCAGCGTCTGGGGGAAGCCCCGGGAAGGGGTGATGCAACACGTCTTCCGGGGCGGCAACTTCCTGGTGCCCCGGATCCTCAACCGGCACCGGGTGGACCTGGGCGTCGAGGCGCTGCCCGGGGAACTGGAGGCCACCGCCGAACGGACCCTGGCCCGCCTGCAGACCGAGGCGGCCCGCCTGGACCTGGAGGGCCTGCGCATCGACGACGGCCGCCTGGAGGTCGCCGTCCACGTCCGGAACCTGGCCGGCCACAAGCTGCCCACGGCCTACCCGTCCCGGAGAGCCTGGATCCACCTGCGGGTGCTGGACGCCGGGGGACGGACCGTGTTCGAATCCGGGCGCCCGCGGCCCGACGGGTCCATCGAGGGCAACGACAACGACCGGGATCCCCAGGCCTGGGAGCCCCACCACGCGACCATCGACTCGCCGGACCAGGTCCAGGTCTACGAGCCCATCCTGGGAAGCCCCGACGGCCGGGTCACGACCGGGTTGCTGACCGCCACGCAGTACCTGAAGGACAACCGCCTGCTGCCCGAGGGCTTCGACAAGGCCACGGCCGGCCCGGACATCCGCGTGGCCGGGGCCGCACGGCAGGACGACGACTTCCGGGACGGGGGGGATCGGATCGTCTACCGGGCGCCCCTGGAAGGCTTCCCGGGGCCGTACACCGTCGAGGCCGAACTGCGCTACCAGCCCATCGGGTACCGCTGGGCCCACAACCTCGAGGAAACCGACGCCGACGAACCCCGCCGCTTCGTCCGCCAGTACGACCAGGCGGCCGGAACGGCCTCGGCGATCCTGGCTGCCGCCCGGGCGCAGTCCCGTCCCCCGGACAGCCCCTGACGGCCCCGGGCATCCTGCCGTCCGGGACTGGCCCCGGCGCAACCAGGCAGATCGCGGACACGCGATTCGATCGGCACGTCGATGGGGAAACGGGGCCGGTGGCCGGATCGCCGGCGTCACGCCGGCAGAACGCCCTCGGGAGAGGCCTGCGTCTGCTGGGCCTTGCGCGCCGCGGCCATCCCGCACAGCGCCTGCTCCGCCACGTTGTTCAAGGCATAGACCAGGGGCGACGCCGTCAGGGCCGGATGGGTGGCGATCTGGAACACCGCCAGGTCCTCGGCGGTCATTCCGCCCTGGATGCACGCAGCGATGACGTTCGTCACCTCGCCCGTCACGGCATCGCCCATCACCTGCCCGCCCAGGACGCGCCCGGTCCGCCGGTCGAAGACCATCTTGACCTTCTGGGGCCCCGCTCCGGGCATCCCGCCCGGATGGCGGGTGACCCCCTCGACGCTCGCCGTCGCCACGTCGAAGCCGCGCCGCACCGCGGCGTCCTCGGTCAGGCCCGCCGTGCCCAGCGCCAGATCGCCGACCGCCGTGCACCAGGCACCGACCGTCCCCGCCTGCTCCCGGCGGGTCACGAACAGGTTGGCGCCGGCAACGCGGCCTTCGCTGCACGCGATGGAGGCCAGCCTCAGCGCCGAGGGCTGGCCGCCCAGGAACGAGGTCTTTTCGGCGCAATCCCCCGCCGCGAACACCTGCGGATCCGAGGTCTTCATCGTCCGGTCCACCAGGATGCCGCCGGTCGGCCCCAGGGCCAGTCCGGCCACCCTGGCCAAATCCACGTTCGCCGCCGCGCCGATCCCCACGACGACCAGGTCGGCGGGAAGCTCCGAACCGTCGTCCAGCCGGACCGACCGGACCTTGGGGTCCCCCAGAACCTCCAGGACCCGCCGGCCGGTCCGCACGGTGACCCCGCGGGATTCCAGGTGCGACTCCATCCTCTGGCAGAACTCCGCGTCGTAGGACAGGCTCAGGCAGTGCCGGGCGCATTCGACAACGGTCACGCTGTTCGCGCCGGCCTTCTTCATCTCGTCCGCGAACTCGATCCCGATGAAGCCTCCGCCGATCACCACCACGTTCCGGGCCTGCGCCAGGTGCTGCTGCAGCCGCTCCAGGAACGGGATGTCCTTGACGATCGCGAAGACGCCGTCGAGGTCCAGCCCCGGAATCGGCGGTTTCTCCGGCCTGGAACCGGTCGCGACGACCAGCCGCTCGTAGCGCACCGGCCCGTGTTCCGTCTCGACGACATGCCCGGCGCGATCGATCCGCGTCACCTCGCCGACCCGCAGGCCGATGCCGTTCTTTTCGAGGATCGAATCCGGGATCAGGTTCTTGTCGGGGCTGCCCAGGGTGCCGAAGATGTACGGGATGCCGCAGGGAATCAGGACCTTCTTCTCGCGGCGAAGCACCAGCACCGACTTCTCCGGGTAGTGACGGCGAGCCGTCATCGCGGCCGCCAGTCCCGCCGCACTGCCCCCGATCACGACAACATCCGCATGTTCCATCCGCTTCCTCCCTGGTCGAAGTCGCTCGACCGAAAACCGCCGGGCGGGATGATACTAACCCGGGCGGATAATACATGACAGTCTGGGGCCCGCTGTGATACAGTT
>CALJUR010000018.1 GCA_937975765.1 uncultured Myxococcales bacterium | reverse complement strand
AATGTCCAGAAATCCGCAGTCCACTTTTCCGCGGTCCGTCGTGCGCGGCTACAGCGGCGTACCGACCGGCGCCGTGACCAATGGCAAGGTGCTGCTCAGCGCAGATCTGCAACGGCCGGAACCCGAGCGGCGATTCCCCGACAGGCTCCTAGCCGTCGCGACCGACGCGTCGCCCCGGAACGGCGCGACGTCGCGGCTCGCGACGGGCTCGCATGCTGCGGACGGTCTTCGCCCGCCCCAGACGCTCGCCTCGCCTGAAGGGATTCAGGCGTAATTCAGGGACAGTCACCATAATTGACGCGATAACCGCTTGAATCGCAAGGAATCTCGTCGTGCCCTGTAGGGCGGGGGCCCCGTCCCCCGCCTCCGGGGCGTTCGCGGCCATCGTTCATGATCTGCCGGGGGCCGGAGGGCGGGCGGGAACGACGGTCACATCGTGGTCATGACCTCGGCGACCTGGCCGACGGCCCAGTCCAACTGGTCCTTCGTGATGACCAGCGGCGGGGCGAACCGGATCACGTCGTCGTGGGTCTCCTTGCACAGCAGGCCGCGGGCCATCAGCGCCTCGCAGAAGCGCCGCGCACCGCCCGCCTCCTTGTGCAGCACCATGCCGATGAACAGGCCGCGACCACGGACTTCCTTGATGTGCTTCGACTCGATGCCGCGCAACTGCTTCAGCAGGTAGTCGCCCAGTTCGGCGGACCGCTCGGTCAGGCGCTCCTCCACCAGGATCTTCAACGCCTCGCGGGCGATGGCGCAGGCCAGCGGGTTGCCGCCGAACGTGGATCCGTGCTCGCCGGGAACGAACAGGCCCAGGACCTCCCTGCTGCCGGCCACCGCGGAGACCGGGTAGACCCCGCCGCCCAGCGCCTTGCCCAGCGTCAGCATGTCGGGCTTCACACCCTCGTGTTCGCACGCGAAGTTCCGCCCGGTGCGGCCGAAGCCGGTCTGGATCTCGTCGGCGATCATCAGCACATTCGCCTTCGTGCAGATCTCCCGCACCTTCGCCAGGTAGCCGTCCGGCGGCAGGATCACGCCCGCCTCACCCTGGATCGGCTCGACCAGGAAGGCCGCCGTGTTCGGGGTGATGGCCGCCTCCAGCGCCGCGACGTCGCCGTACGGGATGACCTTGAAGCCGGGCGTGAAGGGCCCGAAATCGTCGCGGTACAGCGGCTCGGTCGAGAACGACACGCACGTGACGGTGCGGCCGTGGAAGTTGTCCGCGCAGACGATGATCTCCGCCTGGTGGCGCGGCACCTTCTTGACCAGATAGGCCCACTTGCGGGCCGCCTTCAGCGCCGTCTCCACCGCCTCGGCCCCGCTGTTCATCGGCAGGGCCATCTCCATGCCCGTGTAGGCGCACAGTTCCTGGAAGAACGGCCCCATCTCGGTGTTGTGGAACGCGCGCGAGGTGACGGTCACCTTCTCCATCTGGTCGCGAGCGGCCTTCACCAGCCGCGGGTGCCGGTGCCCGTGGCTGAGGGCCGAATAGCACGACAGGAAGTCCAGGTAGCGCCGTCCCTCGCAGTCCCACATGAACACGCCTTCCGCGTGCTCGATGACCACGGGCAGGGGCTTGTAGTTGTGCGCGCCGTACGTGTTCGCCAGGTCCATCAAGGTCTTCGAATCCATGATCCGGAACCCTCTCTGTTACAACCCGGTCCCCTCCATATCGCACCGGCACGCGGGGGTCAACTCACCTGCAACGCCGAAGAATCGCGCCGGATTGACTTGCCCCGCCTCCCGGGACTACCTTGAAGTGCCCCAGCGGAGGCCCGGACCGGATGCCGGACATCGCCGGTTTCGCGATCCTCGTCGTCGGCGTCATCGCCAGCCTGGTCGTCCTGGTCATCTGGGTGCTGCCGTTCCTGGCCACGTGGATGTTCGGCCTGCTGTCGTTCTTCCTGTTCGCCGTCTTCGTGCTGAGGCGCGGGCGCCGGCACCCGTCCCACCTGCCCGACCTGCTGCACCCGTGGATGGCCCCGCTGATGGTGATGCTGGCCCTGGTGCTGCCCGGGACGCACGGGCTGTACCTGGCGTTCACGAAGGACCCCGACGTCTGGCCGTGGGTACTGGGGTTCAACGCCACCCCCCCGCTGGCCTGGACGGTCCGTTGCCTGGTCAGGCACCTTGGCGACCGGCGCCGCTTCGTGCGGGAAGGCCACGACCTGGAGGAGGTGCTGGACGCCGTGCACGCCCGGGACCGCGCGCTGGGCGTGCTGGGAGACCGCCTGGAGATGACGGCGTCCGAGGACCGCCAGCCCGAGCCGTGGGAGAGCGTGGCCGGCGAGGCGGCCGGTTCGACGGTGGTCCCCCGCGCGGACGTGGAAGCCCTTCTGCTGCGGGTCCGGGCCCTGCAGCCCGAATACCGGTCGATCGCGGCATCGCTGCAGGCGGCCCGGGAGGAGGTCCTTTCGGGGGACGCGCGGACGCTGCCCCACCCCGCCCTGGCCAAGGCGCTGGAACGCCTGGGGTCGCAGAAGCACGAGGACGACGAGGTGTGCAGGCGCGCGACCGAGGTTCTGTGGGACCAGGAAGTGGCCTAGGGAGGCCCCGCGGAGGCTATCGCAGCGCGGGCGGCGCCGTCGCGAGGATCGGCACCTTGATGGTCAGGCCCGGTCTCAGCGCCCCCATCCGCGTCGCGCCGTTCTCGCGCATCAGCAGGTCCTCGTTCGTCGGGTAGGTCCGGACCAGGTAGGTGAGGTCCTGGCCGGGTTGCATCACGTGCTGATCGACGCGCACCACCTGTTCCTGGGCCGACGCCTTCTGCACCTGCCGCCGGGCGATGGCCGTCTTCCGCATCCCGTTGAACCGGGCCAGTTCGCCCTTCGTCAGGTCCAGGGTCACCGCATCTCCCGGCACCAGAGAACGGTTCCTCAGCGACGGGTTCCGGGACACGAACTCGTCCACCGTCATGCCGGCCCACGACGCCATCGCCGGCACGGAGTCCGCCTCGGTCAGGGTGATCTGCTGGGGGGTCCCGGGCCCCTTGTCGTTGGACTTCACGATCAGGTCGGCGTTGAGCGTCCGGGACGACAGCGCGCCGTCGCCCAGGGAACCCAGTTCCTCGGAGGGGAACGCCGCCTTCTTGCGCTTGAGGTTCAGCATCGCGTGGTCCTGCTGGCGCCCGTCTCCCGCGTGGAAATCGCGGCATCCCGGCAGCCCGACGGCCACGGAGATGGCGAGGACGACGACGCCCCGGCAGGTTGCGCGTTGCATGGTTCCCCCCCCCCCGAACGGACCCGGAAGCCCGGCCGGACAACCCCCCTCTGGTCCTCCGCCCCGGGCTGGCCCGAGTCTATCCCCCGCGTGCGTCCGTCGCCAAGAAGACGCCTCCCGGCGCTCGCGCGGTCCGCGAAGGGACGGCACGGCCATGCCATCGAAAGGTTGCAACGTGGCTATTGCGCCTGGCGGGCCCGATGGCCATAATGGGCGCCGGTGGAAGGATTGACATGGCCGAGCCCACGTCCGATGCAGACCGCCCCGTTGCGGACCTGGTCCGGGAGAAGCACGCCCAGTTGAAGAACGGGGACTACTTCGCCCTGCTGGGGATCCCGCGCACGGCGGACCTGGCGACGGTGAAGAACGCCTACTTCTCGCTGGCGAAGGTGCTGCACCCGGACGCCATCGCCCGGCAGCAGTTGACCGACCTGGCCCGCCCGGCCGTCGAGGTCTTCAAGGGCCTGACCGACGCGTACGCGGTGCTGTCGGACCGCCGCCGCCGGCTGGAGTACGAGGCCACCCTGCAGGCCGGCGGCCAGGCCGCGAAGGAGCAGGACAAGGTCCAGCGCGACGCGGCCAGCGAGGCGCGTATCTGGTACCACAAGGGGACCCTGCTGCTGCAGCGGCGCGCCCATGCCGAGGCCGAAACGTGCTTCCGCAAGGCGATCGAACTGGACCCGAAGAACCGCAAACTGCTGACCGGCCTGGGCTGGGCCGTGATGAACAACGACGCCAAGCCGATGGATCCGCGCCTGGAGGAGGCCCGCCAGTGGTTCCAGCGGGCGCTGGACTTCGAGGACGAGGACCCCACCGGCGACTCGTTCTACTACATGGCGCTGTACCACAAGGCCCGCGGGGACGCGAACAAGCAGCGGTCGTTCCTGGCGCAGTGCCTGGCCGTGAATCCCAGGCACAGATCGGAAGAGCGTCGTGTAGGGAAAGAGTGTAGATCTCGGTGG
>CALJUR010000017.1 GCA_937975765.1 uncultured Myxococcales bacterium | reverse complement strand
TGCTCCGAGGCTGGGTGTCTTCGTAGCTTAACGCGTATGGGGCAGAGCCCCCGCCGGCCTCCGATCCCGGAGGGGCACCCCCGGAACCCGGCCCTCGAAAGCTTCACGCAATCAACAACGGGTGCCTAGCGCATGCGGCCCAGCAGTTGCCGGATCTCCTCGGCCTCCGCGGACTTCGGATCGGCGTGCTTCAGGTAGGCCTGGAACGAGGACCGGGCCATCACTGCCAGCCCCTCGTCGCGGTAGATCATCCCCAGCAGCCGGTGGGCCTCGGGGAACGATCGCGGGTCGCGCTGGACGACCTTTTCCAGGTGCTCGCGGGCCTGCCTCGACTTCCCCTCCCGGACCAGGATCCGGCCCATCAGGAAGTTCGCCTCCGGGTGCTGCGAGTCGCGTGACAGCACCTGCCGCAGGTACGGCTTGGCGTCGTCGTATCGGGCCGACTCGAACAGGGAGCGGGCGAAGCCCACCATGATGTCGGTGCGGGTGGGCGCACGCGCCAGGGCCGCCTCGAAGTCCTTCATCGCCAGGGAGTACTTCTGCTCGTCGAACAGGATCCTCCCGTGCATCAGGTAGGCGTCGGGGTCCCGCTCCTCCTCCGCGACCTCGTTGCGCGAGTATGCGCCCAGCACGGCGTCCAGCTGGTTCTTCGCCAGTCGGGTCGACTCGACGTCCTTCGTCTCCAGCAGCAGGCGCGCCAGCTCGATCCGGGCCAGCGGGTCCCGGCTGTCGGCCTTGATCGCGTTCTCGAAGGCATCCCGGGCACGTTCGCGATCGCCGCGGCCCGTGAAGAGCCGGCCCAGGTAGTAGAAGGACGTGTGGTGCGACGGGCGCATCTGGATGACCTTGCGCAGCACCGTCTCGGCCTCCTTGTCCTGGCCGGACTCGTACAGCGCGCGGCCCAGTTCGGCCGCGACGTCCCAGTCCTCGGCCTGGGCGTCGTGTACCCGCTGCAGCACCTCGCGGGCCTGGCCCGGCTGGCGCAGAACCATCAGGGCCCGGGCGTATCCCAGCACGCCTTCCCGGTCCAGTTGCCGCCTGGCGTCCAGGTCGGACAGGATCTTGACGGCTTCTTCCATGCGCCCCTGGCCGGCCACGATCAGGCCCAGGTCCTGCAAGGCCAGGGCGTTTCCGGGGTCCTTCGACACGGCCTGCCGCAGCGTCGTCTCGGCGTTCACCATGTCGTGCGAGTCCTTCTGCAACTGGGCCAGCGCCAGCAGCAGCCCGGCGGCCTGGTTGGTCTTCGACAGGCCGTCCCGCAGGCGTTCCGACGCCTCGGCCAGGCGCCCCTCGGAGGCCAGGCACTTCGCCAGCAGGACCCACGCCTCCTCGAAGGACGGATCGACCTTCAGGGCCTCCTCGAAGGACGAGATCGCCGACCGCATGCGCCGGTGCTCCAACTCGTTCCGTCCCCGCAGCACGTGGAAGACCGGGTTCTTCGGGTGCTTCTGGATGCCCTCGGCCACCGCAGCCTCGGCCAGGTCCCCCTTGTCGTCCGCGAACGCCGCCAGGGCGTAGGCGCGCAGGAATTCGGCGGCATCCCTCCCGGCCTCGCGGGCCGGCCCCAGGGCAGCCAGCGCCTCGCCGGGCTTGCCGTCCGCGCGCAGGAGGGTCGCGACCTCGACGGCCGCATCCTGGTCCGTGGGACGGATGCCCAGCGCCGCGCGGAGTTCGCGCAGCCGCTCCTCCCTGGCCCCCTTCTGGTTCTCCACGCGCGACAGCAGCAGGTGCGCCCCGAAGAGGTCGTCGGCATCGGCGCCCGGCTGGGCCTTCGCGATGACTTCCCCGGCCATCCGGCGCGCACCGTCGGCGTCCCCGGATGCCAGGGAAACCTCGGCCAGCCCCAGGCGCGCGCCCAGGTGATCGCCCTCCCGTCCCAGGATCGACTCGAAGATCGCCCGGGCCTTCGCCAGGTCCTTCTTCTTCAACTGGACCAGGCCGTTGGAATACGCCGCCGCCAGCATCGAGGCATCGCCCGCCAGGGCCTTCTCGAAATCGCGTTGCGCGTCGTCGGTGCGCCCCTGCGCCAGCGCCAGCCTCCCCTGGAGATACGGGATGTACGGGTCCTCCCCCATGGCGGCCAGCCGTTCCAGCAGCGGCTTCGCCTCCTCCCACTTGCCCAGGAACATCAGGTCGAGGGCCTTCACCAGGTCCCCCTGCTCGCCCGGCAACCGCACCTGGACCAGCAGGTCCTTCAGGCGCGTCACCGACGCCGGATCCGCGGCCACCGCGGACGGGAACCGCTCGCGGAAGCGGGCCAGCAGGATCAGCAGGTCCGACTTCACCTGCGTGTCCTTCGGGTTGTCGACCGCCAGCCGCTGCAGCCGGACAACCTCCTTCTGCCAGGCGTCGCGCCGGTCGGGCACGCCCTTCGACGGCTCGGCGGGCCTGCCCGGTGCCACCAGCAGACCTCCCGGGGCAGGCCCCTTGCCACCGCCCAGCAGGTTGATGCCGAAGTACCCGTACTGGGTCTGTCCCAGGATCAGGCCGACCAGCACCACCAGCAGCAGCCCCAGCAGGATGGGCTTGCCGACCGGCTTCGAGGAGGCGCCCTTCGCGCGCGGGGCCTTCGATCCCTTCTTCCCCTTGCCGACCGCGGGAACTGCGGCGGCCCCGACGGGTCCCGCCGGGGGAGGCGCACCGGCCACGCCACCGGCGCCCTGCGACGAGGGCATGTCCAATTGCAGCGAACCGCCGGGAGCCCCCTCGAACAGCGATTCGCCGAATCCCGCGGCAGCCCCGACGCCAGCCTCGAACCCGAACTCCTGGGACGGCGGCACGCCCTCCGCCCCCGGGGCCTGATCGGGAGCCGGCGTCTGCATCCAGTCCTCGCCGAAACCCGAGGGCGCGGGGCCCTGGGCGGGAGGCGGGGAGGAGGCCGCCGGTTCGACGCTCCACGGCGATTCGGCCCGGGAAGCGGCCTGGGAAGCAGGCGGGGGCTCGGGCTCGGCCCACGGCGGCAGGGCGTCCGCGAACGACTCCTCCTTCATCACGGCGTCGAGGTCCAGGGTGGTCCCCGGATCCCCGGCCGCACGGGGCGAACCGGTGGATTCCGGCATCCTCAGCGGCTGCAGGTCGTCGAACGACAGGTCCAGGTCATCCAGCCGGACGCCGCCCGGGCTGCCTTCCTGCGGCGGCGGGGGGGGCTGGGGGGGCGGGCTGGGCGTGGTGTCCAGCACGAAGCCGCTCAGCCGGTCCAGGGTCTGGTTCATGTCGGCCTGCCCCATCGACAGGTCCGGCTGCGCGGGGATCTCGGGGCCGACGTCCTCGCCGATCTGGTCGGGCCGGTAGGCGATCGACAACTTGTCCTGCGCGGTCGATTTCGGGGCGCGCGGCGGAGGGGGCGGCGCGGGCGGCTGGGTCTCGACGGCGCGGAACCGGAAGGCATCCCTGGGGCCGGGCTCGGCCGCGGGGGCCGCGAACTCGTCCTGGGCGTCCGCGGGCGCCTTCGGGGCCGGCGACCGGTAGGCCGCGGCGCCGAACACCGTCTCCTTGGCGTGCTTCATGTCGTTGGACTTCAGCGAGTACGACCCGACGCCGACGGCCTCGGGCGCGGCGCTTCCCCGCATGCCGGGCTCGCCGCGGGCGGGCTGTGCCGGAGGCGCCATTTCCGCCTGCACGTCCGGCAGAGGATCCGCGAGGTGCGCATCCACGGTGGCGTGGCAGGTCTCGCACTGCACCATCGAGTTGTCCGGCTCGCCGTTCCACTCGATTCGATCGCCGCAGAAGGGGCATTTGACCGCCATGGACACCTCCATCGGCGGGGATTCTACCATCGCCCTCGCGGACGAGCGAAACCTGCTGGCGGAATCCGGCCGGGCGGACACGGCGGGATTGACTCGTCCGGGCGTTCGGACTACTGTTCCACCGTTCTTCGGAGAGGAAGACCGGCCATGCCGGCCGCCAGCAACAGCGAGGTCAAACCCATGAATTCCGGTCCGCAGGGTCCCGCCCGTCCCGGTGACGTCAACGCCCTTCTGGGCCGAGGCAGCGAGTTCGAAGGCAAGCTGACCTTCGAGGGCATCGTCCGCATCGACGGGAAGTTCACTGGTGAAATCTTCTCGGACGGCACGCTGATCGTCGGCGAAGGCGCTCGCGTGAAGGCCGAGATCGCGGTCGACACCGTGATCGTCCAGGGCGAGGTGGTGGGGAACATCCGGGCGAAGACCGGCGTGGAACTTCATGCCCCTGGCCGCCTGCGCGGCAACATGCAGGCCGGCAGCCTGGTCGTGCAGAAGGGCGCGATCTTCGACGGCAACTGCGTGATGGAAGGACGCGAAGGCTCGGCGCGGCAGGCTGCCGGCAGCGTCCCGCCGATCCCGCCGGGCGCCTGACCGGCCGTCCCGACGTCTCCGCCGTGGCGCCCCCGGGCCGCCTCGCGGACCGCGCGAGCCCGCCCGGAACCGGGGGCCGCGATGATCCCACGCATTCCTGTCCTGCTGCTGGCCGCGATGGTCGTCGCCTGCGGGGACCCTTCCGCCCCGAATCCCCCGGCAACCCCGGCCGCGACCTCCCGCACCGTATCGGCCCCGGCCGCATCGCCCCGGGTCGCGTCCGCCCCGACCGCACCCGCCGAGGAAGCCGCCCGGCCCGTGCCAGCGGCGCCGGCCGCCGGGGCCAGTCCCGCACCCGTCGCGCCGCCGTCCGCCCCCACGGTGGACGAGGCCCGGCAGGTCCTCGAGGGCATGCGCGCGCTGGCGGCGGCCGGCAATCCCTCGACGCTGGTCCCGTACATCCCCAAGAGGGATCGCGGCTTCCTGCACCGCCCGGCGACGGAGATCCAGGCCGCGCTGTCCGGCAAGGTGCTGGACGGCCAGGTCCAGGGCGGCCGGGTCGTCCTGACGCTGGAGATCCCGCCCGCCCCCGGCGACAAGGCGCCGATCGTGCAGGCACCCTCGAATCCCGCTCGCGGCAAGGGCGCCGCGACCGCGAAGTCGCCTCCTCCCGCCCCGCTCCCGGTCCGTTTCGCCGTGATGCTGCGGCGGGCGATTGGATACCGGTACGACCCCGTCGCTTCCGAGAGGTGGGCCCCGCCCGATCCCGGCGCTCCGGACCCCTCGAACCGGGACGTCCCCCTGGCCGAGACCGTGTCGGATCTCCCCGGCAAGGGCCGGCTGGTCGCCGTGATCGACACCTCCGAAGGCAGGCTGGAATGCGGGCTGTTTCCCGAGAAGGCCCCCCGTGCCGTTGCGACGTTCGTGGGGCTGGCCCGCGGGCGCCGCGCCTTCCAGGATCCGGCCACGAAGACCTGGGACCGGCGCCCCTTCTACGACGGGCAGTTGGTGACCCGTGCCAGGCCGGGGATTTTCTTCTCGTTCGGGTGTGCCGACCGTGTCGCCTGCGCGGGTCCGGGCTTCTCGATCCCGGACGAACCGGACCTGTCGCTGCGCCATGACCTCCCGGGGCGGCTGGGGATCGACAACCTGGGCCGGCCGAACCAGGGCGCGGCCCGTGTCTACATCACCGCGGCCCCGGACCCCGACCGGGACGACCGGGCCACCATCTTCGGGCAGTGCGGCCCCCTCGAGACGATCCAGCGGATCACCCAGGCGGCGGATCGCGAGAGCCGGCCCCAGGACTCCGTGATCATCCGCCAGGTCACGATCCGCCGGGAGGAATCCCCCACCCCATGATCCCCTTCCGCCCCAGCGGAATCGTGGTCTTCCTGTCCGACTTCGGGCTGCGCGACGGCTACGTGGGCGAGGTCCACGGCGTCCTGCTGTCCCGCTTCCCCCGGGTGCGGATCGTGGACGCGACGCACGAGATCGCCCCGCAGGACGTCGGGTCCGGCGCCTTCGTGCTGCGCCGGATCCTCCCTTCCTTCCCTTCGGGAACGGTCTTCCTGGCGGTGGTGGACCCGGGCGTCGGCACCGATCGACGACCGGTGGTCGCCGCCACCGGGAACGCCGCGTGGGTAGGCCCCGACAACGGTCTGATGTCCCTGGCCGCCGGCGCCGACGCCACCTGGCACCGGCTGGATCGCCCCGACCTGTGCCGGGATTCCCCCTGCCGGACCTTCCACGGCCGCGACGTGTTCGCCCCGGCCGCCGCCGCCCTGGCTTCCGGGAAGGTCCGCCCGGCGGACGTCGGCCCCCGGATCGCCGATCCGGTCGTGCTATCCTTCCCGGGCTGGGTCCCCGGGGCGCGCCGCCTGTCGGGCAGCGTGGTGTACGTCGACCGGTTCGGGAACCTCGTGACCTCGATCCCCGCGGACGCCCCCGCGCCCGTCCCCGCGGACGGCTGCCCTGTCCGGGTCGAGGCAGCGGGGCGCCGGGAGGCCGGGGCGTGGGGCCCGTACTGCGCCGCCCGGGTCTCGGTGCACCCCGACTCGTCGGGGTTCCTGGAGGTGGCCGTGGCCGGCGACCGGGCCGACGCCGTCTTCGGGGCCCGCCCGGGCGACCGGCTGGAGGTGTCATGGTGAACGCGACGTCCGGTTGTGCCCGCCATCTCCTGGCCGCCCTGCCCCTCCTGGCGGCCCTGTGCGCCTGCGGGGCGCAGGAGGCCACGCTGACCGGCGACTCCCTGAAGGTTTCCCCGTGCCGCGACGGCAAGGACCTCGTCCTGGCGCCGGTGGACCTGTCGTTCAACCACCTCGTGTGGGTGCGCTACTCCGACCAGAACGGGACGCTGGAACTGCGCCGGGGGTGGCGCCAGCCGACCTCGTCCGACCTGGTGTCGGTCGAGTTCATGGACCTGCCCCTGCTGCGCGAGGCCACCCGGCAGGCGCCGGGCCAACCGATCGCGATGGACGGGGTGGCGCGGGTGTCGCTGGCCCTGTCCGAGCGCTGCCCGGAGGCGGACCAGCCCCTGGTCGCCCGGACCGGGACCCTGGTTCTGGACCGTTTCGACCTGGACCCGGGAGGCCGCATCGCCGGCAGCGTGCTGTTCGACCTGCGGGACGAGCGGATGGACCCCTCGGAACCGCCGGTCGGCGTGAACCTGGCCCTGACGTTCGAGAAGGAACTGACCGACAAGGACCCGCTGACCGGGTACGGGAGGTAAAGCCGGATGGGATGCGAGGACATGGACGCGGACGTCCTGGAGATCGTGCGACAGGTGGAGGCGCACGTGCGGGCGCGCCCGGATGCCGGGACGCCGGATTCGCAGGCCTTCGATCGGCAGCCCGCGGGGGACCAGGCCGCGCTTCCGTCCGGGGCCGCACCGGCGGACCTGGCACGGTTCATCGACCACACGCTGCTGAAGGCCGACGCGACATCGCCCGACGTGCAGCGCCTGTGCGACGAGGCCCGGCGGTTCGGGTTCGCCTCGGTGTGCGTCAACGGTGCCAACGTGCGCCTGTGCCGCGACCGGCTGGCCGGCAGCCCGGTGAAGACGGTGACCGTGGTCGGGTTCCCTCTGGGCGCCATGAGTTCCGCCGCGAAGGCGTTCGAGGCCCGCGACGCGGTCGCGAACGGCGCCGCGGAGGTCGACATGGTGATGAACGTCGGCGCGCTGAAGGCCGGCGACCTGGACGCGGTGTTCGACGACATCCGGGGCGTCGTGCTGGCGTCGGCCCCCTGCCCCGTCAAGGTCATCCTCGAGACCGGCTTCCTGTCCCGCGACCAGAAGATCGTCGCCTGCACCCTGTCCCGGCTGGCGGGCGCGGCCTTCGTCAAGACGTCCACCGGGTTCGGGCCCGGCGGCGCCACGGTGCAGGATATCGCGCTGATGCGGCAGGTGGTCGGCGGCGGCGTGGGGGTCAAGGCCTCGGGCGGGGTGCGGACCACCGAGGACGCGAGGACGATGATCGCCGCGGGCGCCAACCGGCTGGGCGCCAGCGCATCGATCGCGATCGTGACCGGGCAGGCCGCCGCGGCCGCGAAGGGCTACTGACCCGAACCCTCCGCCTCCGCTGCTCCCATCCCGCCCGCACCGCTGGCCAGTCGCCGCCCGACGAACAGTTCCGCGGCGCGGTACGACGATCGCACCAGCGGGCCCGAGGCGACGAACTCGAATCCCATTGCCCGCGCGTCGCGATCCAGTTCCGCGAACTCCTCCGGAGGCACGTACCGCACCACCGGCAGGTTCCTCGTCGTGGGCCGCAGGTACTGTCCCAGCGTCACCAGCCGGACGCCCGCCTCCCGCAGGTCGCGCAGGCACTCTCGGACCTCTTCGGGCGTCTCGCCCAGTCCGACCATGATCGACGACTTGGTCAACTGGCCCGGTCGCATCCTCGCCGCCTGCCGCAGGGTGTCCAGCGATCGGTCGTACGACGCGCGACGGTCGCGCACCGAGGGCGACAGGCGCCGCACCACCTCGACGTTGTGCGCCAGGACGTCCGGCGCCGCCTCAAGCAGCGTCGCCAGCCTCTCGTCCAGGTAGTCCGGGACCAGGACCTCCACGCGCACCCCGGGGCTGGCCTGGCGCAGGGCCCGGATCGTCGCGGCGAACTGCCCGGCGCCGCCGTCCGGCACGTCGTCCCGGTCCACCGACGTCAGCACCACGTACTTCAGCCCCGCGTCGCGGACCGCCTCGGCCACCCGCGCCGGTTCCTGCGGGTCCGTGACACCGCCGGGATGGCCCGATCGAACCGCGCAGAACCGGCACGACCGGGTGCAGGTGTCCCCCAGGATCATCACGGTCGCGGTCCCGGCGCCCCAGCACTCGCCCTGGTTGGGGCAGCGTGCCTCCTCGCACACCGTGTGCAGCGCCAGCCGCTTCAGCCGGCGCCGCATCGCCATCGCCGTCTCGCCGACCGGCAGCCGCATCCGCACCCAGTCCGGTCGCCGTTCCTCTCGCCCTGCCACTTCGCCACCCGGCTGCAGCCGGGGCGCAGTGTACCCGATCCCCGTCGCGTTGCCAGTCGTCGATGCCGGGTGCGAAAGGTTCCTTGACAAGTTCGCGCGTCACCTCTACGATTCGTCCGCGTTTTTGAATTCCATCCAGGGGGACTGGCGAATGAGCAGCGTGATCAAGAAGCGCAAGAAGAAGATGCGCAAGCATAAGTACGAGAAGATGCGCAAGAAGATGCGCCACGAGCGTCGCAAGCGCGGCAAGTAGTCGCGCCTTCTCCGCTTCGTCCGCCTCACGACCCTCTTGTCCGATCCCCTTCCAGGGCATGGATCCGCAGCACTTCCGGCGAAGTCGGCGTCGTTGCCATCCCCGTGCGTTTCGCCGGTTCGGTGAAATCCCTGTCCGGGAGGCATCGCGGGGCGGTCAGCAGGCGCAGTCGTTCCCTTCCGTCGGGCAGCACCCCGCAGGGCAGCAGATCGCGGCCGGGGACACGTCCGGGCAACAGTCCTGCCCCTCCGGGCACTCCGGGATGCCCTTGGGAGCGGTCCCGCACTGGCAGGTCGTGCCCCCGGCGCAGGTGGTGGAGCGTCCCTCGAAGCAGGTCGACGTCCCGCATCCGCACTCCCCGGTCTCGGGGTTGCAGGCCGGGTTCGGCTGGGCGCAGGTCTTCGCGGTCCCCGGGATGCAGGTCCCCCCGCCGCACGCGTCGCCTGTCGTGCAGGCGTTGCCGTCGTCGCAGTCCCCCGTCCGGTTCGTGTACTGCGTGGTGCTCACCAGGGGCTGGCAACTGCGGCACTGCTGGGCGGGGTCCAGCTGGTTCGCCGGGACGCACGCGCTGGCGATGAAACACCAGTCCGCTTCCAGGGTCACGCTGCACTGGCCCGGCGGCGGGTTCCCGGTGCAGGCCGACGCGTGGCACAAGTCCGGGGGCGTGCAGGTGAACGGCGTGCCGGCGCAGGTGCCGCCGGCCTTGCACACGTCCGTGTAGGTGCAGGGATCGTTGTCCTTGCAGGCGGTGCCCGCATCCGCGGCGATCTTCTCGCACTTGTACGTGTCCGCGCCGGTGCTGGTGCACTTCCCCTTCTCGCACCGGTCGGGGACGTCCAGGCCCGAGCAGTCCGGCGAGGCCCCCGCCACGCACTCGCCGGCCTGGCACGCGTCGTGGACGGTGCACCCCGAACCGTCCTTGTCGCACGGCTCCCCCTCGGCCGAGGACCACGCCGTCTGGCTGTTCGTGGGGTCGCACCACTGGCAGACGTTGCCGGTGCGCCTGGCGTGGTTCGCATGGCAGGTCCCCGAGATCAGGCACTCGTTCGCGTCGATCGTGTTCACGCACTGGTTCCCCGTGCACCGGTCGGTGGTGCAGTCCTTCTGGTCGTCGCACGACGCATCGCTGTTCTCGTCCTTCGTCCCGTCGCAGTCGTCGTCCGCGTTGTTGCACGTCTCGGCGTGCGCGTTCCCGGCCGTCGAGCACACCAGGTCGGTCTGCGTCGCGTTGCACACCATCGTGCCGCCCGCGCACGCCCCGGTCCCGCAGGACTCGCCCTTCTTCCGGGGGTCCAGGTTCCAGTCCGGCTCGCTGAAGTCCTCGTCCGTCTGGCCGTCGCAGTCGTTGTCCTTCGCGTCGCACGACTTCTCGGAAGGCGACTCGTACCCGGTCACCCGCCCGTATCCGCACACCCACTTCGCGTCCGCGCACGCGGCATCCACCAGCGACGGCAGGCACACGCCCTTCGTCGTGCAGGTGCAGTCCGCGCTGGCGATGCCCAGCCCGTCGTCCGTCTGCCCGTTGCAGTCGTCGTCCTCGCCGTCGCACGTCTCCGCCGTCGCCCGCCCCGCCGAGTCGCACTCCAGCCCCGTTTCGTCCGCCTTGCACACCGCCTTGCCGCCCGCGCACGCCCCGACACCGCAGTCGCCGCCCTTCTTGACCGTGAGGTTCGTCACCGGGTCCGTGAACTCGAACGTCTCGTCCGTCTGGCCGCTGCAGTCGTTGTCCTTCCCGTCGCAGACCTCGACCGTCCCGCGGACGTCGCCCACGCATTCGACCTTCGCCTCCACCCCCTCCGAGTGGACGCACACCCAGTCGCCGATCTTCCGGCACTCCCCCACGTCCGACCCGCACTTCTCCAGCGACGCCTCCGGGTTGCCCTCGTCCACGTACCCGTCGCAGTTGTCGTCGATGCCGTTGCACCGTTCCGTCACGTCGGGCGGGACGCCACGCGGGGGATGGACCGACGCGTCGTTGTCGTTGCAGTCTTCCCCGGCCGCGTACCGGTCCCCGTCCACGTCCACGATCGACTCACACGACACGTCCCCGCCCTTGCAGTCCTGGTCGATCCCGTCCCCGCAGTACTCCGGAGCGCCGGGATGCACCGTCGGGTCCAGGTCGTTGCAGTCCGACCCGACCGGGTACCCGTCGCCATCCGCGTCGTTCGCCGCGCACGCGGTCACCGCGCCGTCGCAGTTCCAGTCGCACCCGGCGTCGTACCCTCCTGCCTCGATCCCCAGGCAGCACGGTTCCGGCGCCGGGTGCGTCGGGCCGTCCTCGATCTCCGGATAGACCCTCGAGTCGTACTTCGCACGCGGGTTCCCGCTGCAGTTCGTTTCCTCCTGCACGTCCATCACGCCGTCCCCGTCCAGGTCGCCCGACAGGCAGCCGTCCTTCTCGGGGTCGTTCACGTACCCGTTGCAGTTGTCGTCCTCGGGAGTCGCGCAGTCCTCCTGCGGGGCCTTGTTCCCGTCCGTCGAGCACCGAGCCACCCCCGACTCGGCCGCGCACACCACGGTGCCGCCGGCGCACGGGCCGGTCCCGCACGCGTCGCCCAGGTGCTTCGTCGTCCCGTCCCAGTCGGTGAACGTCACCCCGTCGTCGGACTGCCCGTTGCAGTCGTTGTCCTTCCCGTCGCAGCGTTCGGGCGCGCCGGGGAACACGGTCGGATCCGACGGGTTGCAGTCCACCCCTCCCGCCGCCTCCAGGCAGGCCGGGCTGTCCTTCGACTCCTCCGCGCACCACGCCGGCACGCACACCTTCACCGGGTCGCCGTCCTGGTCCCTGCACAAGGCCGCCGTCCCGTCGCAGTCGTCGTCCACCGCGTCGCCGCACCCCGTGCAGTCGTCCTCGAACCCGACCGGCGTCGCCTTGGCTTCCCCGTCGTCGCAGTCCGGGAACGGTTCGCCCGCCGCGCAGCACCCCGCGCGCCCGCAGTCCGCGAACCCGTCCCCGTCGGCGTCGCACCCCGGCGCGATCGCCGCCAGTTCGACCTTCACCGCCCCCTTCGTGTCCAGGTCCCCCTGGGCCCAGCCCCGGGCCACCGCCGTACCTCCCGACAGGCCCACTGCCACGATGCGGACCATGCCATCGAAGGTCTCACCGGGCACCAGGCGCACGCGGTAGGGGTCGGACTGCAGGTCGCGCCCCTTCGTTTCGAACCGGTAGTCGCCCACCCGGTCCGGGTCGCGCGGCGTGACCTGCCTGCCCCCGCCGTCGGACTTCACGACCCACAGTTCCACCTGGTCCACCGGCTGCCCGGCAGGCGCCCAGATCTCCGCGAAGAACCCGTCGTACGTGGTCGAACCCCCGCATCCCGCAGCGCCGGCGAGGAGCGCCATCGCGGCCAGGATCCGCAGCGAACGCACGATGTTCCCGGAGTCTCGTTCCACGGGGCACCTCTCGGACCGACGGTGCTCCCATTCTACGTGGGTGCGCGGTCGCGTCAACGCGCCTGGAGCGGCGGGTCCGGGGATTTTTGATCTTGTTGTTCCCGGACGCGTTCGGGGTACACTTGCCCGCGATGCGGGCGATCATCCCCACCCTCGCGATCCTCACGCTGTTGGGAGCCATCCCGGCCCGTGCCGCCGATGCCGTTCCGGAAGCCCCCCTGGCCTCCTCGGCATACCCGCTCCCGCCCGACATCCAGCACGAGGCGGGCACGCTGCTGTCCGCCATGCGACGCCACGACATGGGCGCCATCGAACTCTCGCTGCAGCGCCTGACCGGGATGCGGCTGGAGGCCGGGATCTCGAACCTCACCGCGATCTCCGCGGCCCTGTCCGCGGGCTTCGCGGACGCCAGCCAGTCGGCGACGCCCGCCGTCGCGGTCCGCGTGGCGACGCTGGCGACGCGGATCGCCCCGGACGTCCCGGAGGCCTGGTGGCTGCTGTCCCGCACCCACCTGCGCGAGGGCTTCTCCGGCCTCGGTGCGGCTTCCGGCGCGGCGGTCGAGGCCCTGTCGGCGTATCCGCGGCACCCGCGCATCCTGTTGCTGCAGGCCGCGGGAATCGCCTCCTACCTGCTGGGGGCGCTGATCCTGGTCCTGCTGGTGGTCAGCCTGGCCTTCCTGGTCCGGCACGGCCGGCTGCTGGCGCACGACGTGGGCGACCTGTTCCCGTCGGCCCCGGCGACGCCGTTCTCGGCAGTCGAGATGGCCCAGTCCCGGCGCTTCCAGGCAATCGTCGGTTCCGGCCTCACGCGGGTGCTGGCCCTGTCCCTGGTCGGCCTGCTGCTGCTGCTCCCGCTGGTGCTGGGCTTCGGGCTGGTGCCCTCGATGGCGATCTGGCTGCTGCTGGTGATGCCGTACCTGCGGCGCGCCGAGACCGTGACGGCCGCCCTGGCCTGCATCGGCATCGCCCTGCTGCCGTTCCTGGCGGCCCTGGTCCTGCTGCCCGGCCGTGCCGCGACGACCGACGGCGCCCGGATGTGGGCGGCCCTCGAGGAGTCGCCCCGTCAGGAACTGGTCCCTGTGCTGGCGCGGCGCACCCTCGAACACCCCGACGAGCCCTGGGCCCCGATCCTCCAGGCCAGGATGGACGTCCGGGGCGCCCCCTTCTCGGCCGGTGCCCTGGAGGCCGCGGCCTCCCGCCTGGAACGGGTCGCCGCCGAGCCTTCCGGCGTCGCGGCCACCGACCTCGCCAACGTGCGGCTGCGCCTGGCCCTGGAGTCGTGCCGCGAGGGCCGCATGGAGGCGGCCCGGGTGTCGCAGGCCAGGGATGCCTTCGAGCGCGCGCTGCGCCTGGCGCCCGGCGACCCCGCGGTGCTTCGCGGCCTGGCCCTGACGTCCGGTTTCGCGAACGACCGGGAGGCCCAGGACAAGGCCCTGCAGGCCCTGATGGGCGTGACGCAGGACGCGGACCTGGACACCATCGCGCGCGTGCGTTCCGTCTCGTCCCCCTCGGCCGCGTGCGCGGCGCCGCGGGCGGTCGCAGGCGAACTGCGCCTGGTCTCGCCCCCCGACCTCCCGCTGTACCTGGCCGACGTCCAGCCGTTCGAGATCCCCTCCTCGCTGCCCCTCAACGGCTGGCTGATGGGCCGGACCGCGGTGTCCTGGCTTCCCATCCTGGGCATCGGCGGCCTGTTCGTGCTGCTCCTGCTGGCCGTGCTGGGCCAGAAACTGCACTTCTCGTCCGCGTGCCCTCGCTGCGGAACCGTTTCCTGCCCTTCCTGCAACCGCCACGCATCGGGGTTCGACTACTGCCCGACCTGCCTTTTCGAGCAGGTCAAGCCGGCCTTCATCGACCCCCTGGACGTGGTGGCGATGCAGCGCAGGCGGGACGAGCATCTCTCGTGGACCCGCCAGGTCCGCCCGATCCTGACGCTGGTGCTTCCCGGCGTGGGCCAGTTGCTGTCCGGTCGTCCCCTGCGCGGCGCACTGCTGCTGCTGCTCCTGTTCCTTGCCATCGGCTCGGTCCTGTTCCCGGTTCCGCCACTCGTCGATGTCGATGCCTACGCTTGCGTGGCGGGCAAGGGGCTGCCGCTGGCGCCTCCCGTCACGCTCGCGGTGGTATATTTGATCTCCGCCCTCGACACGTGGGTGAACCGGGCATCATGAGCATCGAACTGGGCCAGCAGCCGCCTTCCGCCCCGGCGGCACCGCCTCCCATCTTCGCGCTGCTGGCGCAGGCCTTCCGGCAGAACCTGGAAGGCACCGTGTCGATCCCGCTCCCGGGCGGCGAATCGGCCTGCCTGGTCGTGGTGAAGGGGCGCGTCGTGCAGGTCTCGCATCCCGACACCACCTCCTCCGCGTTCCTGGGCGCCCTTCGGCGCGCGGGCCTGCTGTCCGATCCGGACATGCCCCGGCTCGAGCGGGCCGCCCGGAAGGCCCAGGTCCCGCTGGACGATGGCGCCGTGGCGGCCGGGCTGGTCTCGTCGGGGACGCTGGCCGCGGTGCGCGAAGCCATGTGCCGCGAGACCGTCATCTCGCTGCTGCTGGACCGCGACCTGCAGCCCGTCGCGACGTGGAACTCGCCCCGCGGGGTGCGCGAGTCCTGCGCGCTGCCCCTGCCGTTCGTGCTGCGCGAGGCCCAGAAGCGCCACCACGAGATGCCCGACATCCGGCAACTGGTGGCCGGCCCCAAGTCCGTCTTCGGCCGCACCTCCGCGATGCGCCCGGGCGACGAGGAGCGCTGGGAGGACCTGAAGATTCCGGCGGGCGACCGCCAGGTGTACTTCTTCGTGGACGGGCGCCGCACGGTTTCCGAACTGGCGCTGGCCACCTGCCGCAGCGAATTCGAGGTGTCCCGCAGCCTGCTGTCGCTGGCCCAGGCGCAACTGGTCCGCCCGGTCACGTCGTCCGAGTCGATTCCGGCGCAGGCGCTGGCCTCGCGGTCGGCACTCCGCCGCCTGGCGGCGCTGCTGGCGGCCTGCGTGGTTCTGTTCGGCGGCATCGCCTGGGGCATGCTTGCCGGGCGGGTTGCGCCGGTTCCCACCCTGGAAGACGCGGCCAGCGACCCGTACCGTGCGCTGGTCCGGGACGCGCCCCACCAGCGCGTGGTCGGCGCGACCCGCTTCTACCGGATGGCCTTCAACCGCCCCCCGGCCTCGTTCCAGGAACTGCTGGACGAGGGCCTGGTGCTGCCGACCGACGCCCGGGCCGCCATCGGGCTGGGCCTCGGCACGGGGGACGGCCCGCAGGGTGCGCCATGACCCAGCGCACCTCCCCCGACGAGGCCCGTGTCTCGTTCGACGACATGGACGCGTTCCTGGTCCTGTGCGGCCAGCGGGACGAGAACCTGCGCCGGCTGGAGGAGCGCCTGGGCGTGACCCTCCGGGTCCGCGGCAACCAGGTGACCGTCAAGGGGGACAACGCGAAGTCGATCGCCCTGGCCGCGGACCTCCTGCGCCAGTTGTACGCGGTGGCGCGCCAGGGCCGCTCGATGACGATCGGCGAGGTCGATCGCGGCGCGGCGATCCTGTCGGCGGACCCCGACGCGAACCTGGCCGACGTCCTCTCACACGCCGTCACGCTGCCGGCGTCGGGCACCCGGGTCGTGGCCCGCAGCCCGAACCAGAAGACCTACCTGTCGGCGATGCAGCGCAACGACCTCGTCTTCGCGATCGGGCCGGCCGGGACCGGCAAGACCTACCTGGCGATGGCCACCGCGATCTCGGCGCTGCTGTCCAAGCAGGTCAAGCACATCGTGCTGACCCGCCCCGCGGTCGAGGCCGGCGAAAGGCTGGGCTTCCTGCCGGGCGACCTGGTCGAGAAGGTGAATCCCTACCTGCGTCCGCTGTACGACGCCCTGTACGACCTGCTGGACTTCGAGCGCGGCCAGCGCCTGATCGAGAAGGGCCAACTGGAGATCGCGCCTCTGGCCTTCATGCGCGGGCGGACCCTTTCCGGCGCGTTCATCATCCTGGACGAGGCGCAGAACTGCACCATCGAGCAGATGAAGATGTTCCTGACGCGGCTGGGCTACGGGTCGAAGGCGGTGGTGACCGGCGACGTCACGCAGAGCGACCTGCCGGCCGACAAGCCGTCGGGCCTGGACCACGCGCGCCGGGTGCTGGCGGACGTCGCGGGGATCGCGTTCGTGGAGTTCGACGAGGGCGACGTGATGCGGCACCCGCTGGTCGCCGGGATCCTGCGGGCCTACGAGAGGGCGCGCGGACCGGCGGCTTCGGGAACCGGGGAGACGGGCTGAACGGCCCGTCCGGGAGGCACTCATGGCCTTGACGATCCTGAACCGCCAGAGGAAGGTCCCGATCGACCTCGCGACGATGCGAACGCGCCTGGAGGCTGCGATGGCCGCGGCGCGAGTGGGGGACCAGGAGGTGACGCTGGTCCTGGTGTCCGACGCCGCCATCCGCCGCCTGAACCGGGAATGGCGCGACGTCGACGCCCCGACCGACGTGCTGTCCTTCCCGGCGCGCGAGGGGGACGGGGCCGCGTTCGCCGGCGACGAACTGGGCGACATCGTCATCTCGCTGGAACGCGCGAAGGAGCAGGGGCCGATCCACGTGCCGGGCGTCGCGCCGGGGCAGGCCTTCGAGGCCGAGGTGCGGTTCCTGTTCGTCCACGGGCTGTGCCACCTTCTGGGGCACGACCACCACGATCCCGCCGAGACCCGCCGGATGAAGGCCCTGGAGAAGAGGATCCTGGGGAAGTTGAAGGACTGATCCTGTAGGGCGGGGGCCCTGCCCCCCGCCTCCTGGAATCACGACACTCGCCGGTGGGCCCTGGGGTTGCAGGCGGGGGACGGGGCCCCCGCCCTACATTGGACCGGCCCTCGTCTTACAGAGCCTTCGCCGCAATCGTGATTCGCGCCGCGACCTTCTTGCCGTAACGCACGTTGCGGATCTCGCCCGGCTTCAGCAGCACGTCGGACGTCACCCGCTGGTCGTCCAGCCAGACCGCGCCCTCGCCGATCTTCCGGCGCGCCTCGCCCGACGAAGCCGCCAGGCCCGCCTCGCGCAGCGCGACGGCCAGCGTCACGCCTTCCGGCGGGGCCTCGACCGTCTTCTCGGCCAGTTCCGCCTGGGACTTCTCGCGCAGCCACCGGTTCGCCGCCGCCTTCGCGTCCCCGGCCGCCTGCGCCCCGTGAAAACGCGCCACGATCTCGCCGGCGAACGCCTCCTTCACGTCCCGGGGATTCAGCGCGTGCGCCTTGCACTGCGCCTTCAGGTCCGCTACCTCGGCCGACGACTTCGCCGACAGCAGGTCCAGGTACCGCCACATCAGGTCGTCCGAGATCGCCATGACCTTCAGGAACTGGGTCGCCGGCTCCTCGTTGACCCCGATGTAGTTGTTCAGGGACTTCGACATCTTGGCGCCGGTCAGGACCCCGTCCACGACCTTCGCGTCGGTCCCTTCCAGCAGCGGCATCGTCAGCACGACCTGCGGCTCCTGGCCCGCGTCGCGCTGCAGCACCCGCCCCACCAGCAGGTTGAACAGCTGGTCGGACCCGCCCAGTTCCACGTCGGCGTTCAGCGCCACGCTGTCGTACGCCTGCAGCAGCGGGTACAGGAACTCGTGCACCCCGATCGGCGTCTCGGACGCGAAGCGCTTCTTGAAGTCGTCGCGTTCCAGCATCCGGCTGACGGTGTACTTCGCGGCCAGCCGGATCAGGCCCTCGGCGCCCAGCGGCCGCAGCCACTCGCTGTTGAACCGGACGATGGTCCTGGCCGGGTCCAGCACCTTGTAGACCTGCGCGGTGTACGTTTCCGCGTTGCCCCGGATCTGTTCGGGCGTCAGGGGCTTGCGGGTCTCGTTGCGCCCCGTCGGGTCCCCGATCATCGCGGTGAAGTCGCCCACGACGAAGACCACCTGGTGCCCCAGTTCCTGGAACCGCCGCATGCGGTTCAGCAGCACCGTATGGCCCAGGTGCAGGTCCGCGGCCGTCGGGTCGAAGCCCGCCTTCACGACCAGGGGCTTGCCGGTCTCCCGGGAACGCTGCAGTTTCTTCCCGAGCTCGGCCGGGGTCTCGCACTTGGTGCAGCCACCCAGCAGCTCGGCCAGCTCGTGCTCGATGGCGGGGTTGCGATCGTCCATGGGGGCTCCGTCCTACTTGGCGTATTCGACGGCGCGGGTCTCGCGGATGACGCAGATGCGGATCTGGCCCGGGTAGGCCAGTTTCTCCTCGATCTTCCGGGCGATGTCCCGGGCCAGCACCGTTGCGCCCTCGTCGGAGACGCGCTCGTGCGACACCAGCACGCGCACCTCGCGGCCGGCCTGGATCGCGTACGACCGCTCCACGCCCGGGAAGGAGTTGGAGATGCCCTCCAGGTCCTCCAGGCGCTTCACGTAGTTCTCCAGGCTCTCGCGGCGGGCGCCGGGGCGCGCGCCGGAAATGGCGTCCGACGCGATGACGATCTGCGCCAGCAGCGTCATCGGTTTCTCTTCCTCGTGGTGCGCGGCGATCGCATGGACCACCTCGGCCGACTCGCCGAACTTGCGCGCCACGTTGGCGCCCGTCAGCGCGTGCGGGCCCTCGATCTCGTGGTCGATCGCCTTGCCCAGGTCGTGCAGCAGGCCGGCGCGACGCGCCTCCTTGATCGGCAGGCCCAGTTCCGAAGCCATCAGGCCGGACAGGAAGCCGCACTCGATGCTGTGCTGCAGGACGTTCTGGCCGTACGAGGTGCGGTACTTCATGCGGCCCAGAAGCTTGACCAGTTCGGGGTGCATGGTGCCCAGGCCCAACTGGAACAGCGCGTCCTCGCCGGCCTCCTTGATCTTGGCCTCGACCTCCTTGGTGCTCTTCTCGACGATCTCCTCGATGCGCGCCGGGTGGATGCGGCCGTCCTTGACCAGCATCTCCAGCGACAGGCGCGCGATCTCGCGCCGCACCGGGTTGAAGCCCGACAGCGTGACGGTGTCCGGCGAGTCGTCGATGATGACGTCGATGCCCGTCGCCGCCTCGAAGGCGCGGATGTTCCGGCCCTCGCGGCCGATGATGCGCCCCTTCATCTCCTCGGACGGCAGCGTCACGACGGACACGGTCCGCTCGTTCGTGTACTCGCCCGCATAGCGCCCGATGGCGATGCCCACGATGCGCTTGGCCCGCTTCTCGGCCTCCTCCTTCGCCTCGTCCTCGATCATCTTGATCTGCCGGGCGGCGGTGATCTTCACCTCCTCCAGCAACTTCTCGTTCAGCGTGCGCCGCGCCTCGTCGGTGCTCATGCCCGCGATCCGCTCCATCGTGGCGCGCGCCTCGGTCACCAGGCGCTCGTGCTCCTTCGCGTTGGTCTCGATCGACTCCTCTTTCTGGGCCACCGACTTCTCGCGGCGCACGACCTCGGACTCCCGGGCCGTCAGCGTCTCGCTCTTCCGGTCGATGATCTCCTCGCGCTTGGCCAGTTTCTCTTCGCGCTTCTGGTTCTCGGTGCGTGCGTTCTTCAGTTCCCGGTCCAGGTTCCGGGCCTTCTCCTCGGCTCCCCGTGCCTGTGCCTGGGCATTGGCCACCTCGGCCTGCAGACGCCGCTCGGCGTCCCGGACCGCCTCGACCACCCGGGTGTCGGCCTCGGCGGCCTTGGCGCGGAGGTTCCCGCGCAGGACCGCGAAGGCGGCGCCCCCGCCCACGACCAGGCCGAGGAGGACCCCGAGGACCATCAGGATGATCGGGTCCACGGCTCCACCTCCCTCGCACCGGGACGCATCCGTCCCGGGGCCCCGGCGCCTTGGCAAGGCCCGGGGCGATTCCTGAATCGATTCCACAGGGAACGACCCTTTGTCGCACGTCGTGCGGCCGGCAGGTGGAGGATGCATGGGTCGGACGGCCGAACTCCCGGCCGGGCCGCCGTCACGCGGACCGCCGGAGCCGGTCAGGGGACTGTCGGGCCTTCGCTACCTCGAGACGGCGTCTCGCCTCCGCCAGGGCCCTTCGATCTTCCGAACGCCCCTGCGGGCGCCCGGCAATTCGTCACGGTGTCCCATGTTCCGTCGCGACCGATATGTTCATCCCTCCTGCCGGAGGGTTGTTCCCGGGATCCGCGCGAGGCACGCCGTCCAGCATCTCCAGGATCCGGGACGACTTGTTCCGGATCTGGTCCTTCAGGCCTTCCAGGCGGCGCCGTTCCCGCAGCAGTTCCTCGCAAACGCCCAGCAGCGCCAGCAGCGCCACCGGGTGGGGGGCCATGCCGCCCGTCGCCCGCTGGGTCTCCTCCAGTCGGGACTCGGCGAAGGCCACCAGTTCGTTCAGGTTCTCGTCCTCGGCACCGGTGCGCAAAACGAATCGGCGGCCCTGCAGCACGACCTCGACCGTCCGGCGTTCCATGGTCCGATCGCCCCGGGCAAGAACCCGAACCAAGGTATCGAACGCCCCCCTATTTGTCAATTTCTTTTCAGGGCATCCGGGGTTCGGGGCCGGGGCGCGGGGGGGTCATTGCCCCGGCATGCGGACGTCGGCCAGGAAGAAGGCCGGCGGCTTGGGTCGCTGGCGCGGCGGGCGATCCAGGCCGGGGTCCTCGGCCACGGACATCGGGAGAATGTCCTGCTTCCCGGGCTTCTTCTCCCCGCCCTTCCCTTCCCGGCGCCGCTCGTTCGAGACCACGCGGATCACCACGGGCATGATCGACCTCCCCGTATGCCGGGCGGCGGCGAGGCCCCGGGGGCCTTCACCGGGCGGCGGCATCCCACGCGGACCGGATCGACTGCGCCAGCCCCTCGTCGGCCAGCAGTTGCCCGCAGGAGACCGGCGAGCGCCACGTCCAGTTCGTGGCGTTCACCACGCCGGGCAGGTTCACCCGGTGGTCCGCCGCGGCCCCCGGCAGCAGCCCGACCGGCCACAGCAGTTCCTGCAGCAGCAGCACCAGGAACAGCGACGACCCGCCGGCCAGCCACCGCACGACCTCGCGGTGCAGGGCCGGCGTCAGTTCCGCCGGGGCCGGCCCCGGGTGCCCCAGCAGGGCGTGCAACTCGTCGCGCTCGGACGGGTTCTCCGACCACCATTGTGCCAGGATCTCCGAGTCGTGGGTCGACAGGGTCGACATCGACAGCGGGTCGTAGTCGCCCGGCGGGATGAACCGCCGGTCGCCGTTCCACCGCTTCTCCCAGCGCTGGACCTTGAACCCGCAGATTCCCAGGTCGTGCATCGTCTGCCGGCAGACGTCCGGGATGGTGCCCAGGTCCTCGGCCAGCGGCAGCATCCGGCTGGCGGACAGCATCATTTCGAGGATCCGGCGGCCGTGGTCGCCCCAGGTCCGCTCCTCGGCGGGCACGAATGCACCGTTGCGGCCCGTCCTCTCGCCCGCCGGGATCGTCCAGATGCGGAAGAACCCGACCACGTGGTCGATCCGGTACAGGTCGAAATAGCGTTCGGCCTGCCGCAGCCGGTCCCGCCACCAGTCGCAGCCCGTGGCGTGCATGGCGGGCCAGTCGTAGGTGGGGAAGCCCCAGTTCTGGCCGTCCTGCGCGTACATGTCGGGCGGCGCACCCGCCGAGACGTCCAGGTGGAACAGGTGCGGCCGGCGCCAGACGTCGGCACTGTCCCGGGACACCAGGATCGGGATGTCCCCCTCGATCAGGACCCCGCGCTGCGCCGCGTACCGGCGCGCCTCGCGAAACTGCCCGTCCAGCACCCACTGCGCGAACAGGTGGTGCACGACGCGGTCCGCCATCCTCTCCATCGCGGCGGCCACGGCCCCCTCGCCGGCGTATCGCGGTCCCCAGTCCTCCCACGACCGGTAGCCCTCGGCCTCCTTGATGACCCGGTAGGGGAGGTAGTCCTCCAGCCAGGGGTTCTCGGCGCGGAAACCCGCCAGCGCGCCGCGCAGCCCGGGCCCGTCCAGCCGCCGCAGGGCCTCCGACAGCAGCCCGTCCTTCACGCGACGGGTCGCCACCCAGTTTACGCGCGGCCCGTCCGGGATCCCCGAGGCCGCCGTCCGCACTTGCGCCCGCCAGTCCGCGTCGTCCTCCAGGCCCGGGATCCGGTCCAGCGCCGCGAACACCGGGTCCAGCGCGAACGCCGACAGGGCGGAGTACGGACAGGCGTCCAGGCCCATGTCGTTCACGGGCAGCAACTGGATGACCTCGGCACCGATGCGCACGCACCAGTCGACCAGCGCGGGCAGGTCCCCCGCGTCGCCCACGCCGCAGTCGCGGTCGCTGCGCAGCGAGAACAGCGGCACGCAGACGCCCCGCCGCCTCCGGACGCCGATCCTTTCCCAGTGGCCCCGGGAGGCCGCCCCGTGCAGGTACCCGGGCACGCCGGACTCCATCGTCGCACCCTCCTAGTTCACCGACTTGTCGCGCTTGGGCTCGGGCGCCTCCCGGATCTCGCCATGGGCCTCCTCGTAGCGCCGCAGGTTCTCGGACAGCGCCCGGATGATCCGCTTGAGGTGGCCGGGGCTGGTGATCACCCGCGCGTTCAGCACCGCCAGTTGCGGCGACAGGTAGAAGAAGTCCATCGCGAACTCCTCGCGGGTGTGCGAGACCATCATGCTGTTCGCGTACACGCCGCCGGCGACCTCGTCGCGCACCTTCACGGGAACCGGGGGCTTCGTCGGTCCGGGCATCCTGCCTCCTTCGCGCCTCGGGACTGCGGCGAGTATAGCACCCCGACAGCGTCCGGCCGGGCTTTCCCGCCTGCCGGCACCTGTGGTAGCGTCGGGGGGCGACCCCCGGAGGCACCCGATGCGCGCGTTCCTCGCGATCCTTCCGATCCTTGCGCTGCCGGCCGTCCTGCCTTCCTGCAGCGGCGACGACGGCGGGTCCGGAAGCCTGCCAACCACGCTGTGCACCCCGGACGAGGACACCTGCCAGGGCAACTACGCCGCCACCTGCGGCCCCGACGGGCGTTCGTACGTGCTGCTGACGCCCTGCCACCCGGACCGGACGTGCGTGCAGGGCGAGTGCGTCGACCGCCGCTGCACGCCGGGCCGGAAAGGGTGCGCGGGCATCGACACGGCCGAACTCTGCTCGGACGACGGCCTGCTTCAGACCCTGGTGCCCTGCACCGTGCCGATGCAGTCGTGCTTCGGGGGCCGGTGCCTCCCCGACGCCTGCGACCCGGCGAAGGACGCCGCGTTCTGCGAGTTCGACACGCGGGTCGTCTGCGACGGCGGCGCCCGGAAGGAGCAGCCCTGCCCTTCCGGAACGGCCTGCGTCGGCGCCGAGTGCAGGGCGAAGGAGGACTGCGCACCGCAGGAGGCGCGCTGCAGCGGCGAGACCGCTTCGGGCATCTGCAACGCGAACGCGACCGGCTGGGACGTGACGGTCTGCTCGTCGCGCCAGCGCTGCGTGAACGGCTTCTGCCTGGCCCGGCTGGCCGACCTGCCCGGCGGTGCCGGCGATGAGGACGCGGCGCAGGAACCCTGACCTGCAGGGCGGGGGCCCCGTCCCCCGCCCGCGCCCGCCCGAGCACGGAGGCGGAGTCGATGGGTTCCCGCAGGGAACTCTCGACGGAGCCGGAGTCGCCTCGGGCACACCTGGATGTAGGGCGGGGGCCCCGTCCCCCGCCTGGAACCTGCACAGAGAGGCCCCTTGTGTACACGCTGCTGATCAGTGCCACCGCCGAGGACCGCCGCGTCGCGCTGGTCGAGGGATCGGTGCTGCGCGAACTGCACACCGAGCGACGGCACGACCGCGGCCTGGTGGGCAACGTCTACAAGGGCCGCATCGTGCGGGTGCTGCCGGGCCTGAACGCCGCCTTCGTCGAGATCGGCATCGGGCGCGGGGCCTTCCTGCAATGGGACGACGCCGGCCTGGCGCGGGAGGCGGTGCCCGACGCGATCCCCGAGGACGACCTGGAGACGTCCGCCCCGGGCGAACCGCCGGAGGCCTCCCTGCCGCCGCCCCCCCTGCCGATGCCCGAGCCGGCGGTCGGCCAGGACTTGCTGGTGCAGGTCACCCGGGAGGCCTTCGGGGGCAAGGGTCCGCGGCTGACCCCGCACGTGTCCCTGCCGGGCCGCACCCTGGTCTTCCTGCCGACGACACCCATGCTGGGCGTGTCCCGGCGGATCGCCGAGGAGGGCGAGCGGGCGCGCCTGCGCGAGACCATGCGCCGGCTGCTGCCCCCGGGCAGCGGGGCGATCCTGCGCACGGCCTCGCAGGACCGGCCCGAGTCCGAACTGGCCTCGGACCTGGAGTTCCTGCAGGCGCTGTGGCGGCAGATCCAGGCCCGCCTGGCCGAGGCCGAGGCTCCCGCCCTGCTGCACGAGGACCTGGACCTGCTGCTGCGGACCGCGCGCGACAACCTCGGCCCGGACTGCCAGCGGATCTGGGTGGACACCGAGGAGGACTACGACCGGCTGCTGCAATTCGTCGACACCTTCATGCCGCACTACGACGACCGCGTCGCGCTGCACCCCGGCCCGGCGCCGCTGTTCGAGGCGCACGGCGTGGACGCGCACTCGGCGGGCCTGCTGGACCGGCACGTCTGGCTGAAGACGGGCGGGTCCATCGTGTTCGACCATGCCGAGGCGCTGACGGCCATCGACGTCAACACCGCCAGCACCTCCGGCCGCAGCGACCCCGAGGAGACGATCTTCCAGACGAACCTGGAGGCGGCGCGCGAGATCGCCTACCAGTTGCGGCTGCGCAACATCGGCGGCATCGTCGTGATCGACTTCATCGACATGCGGGAACCGGCGCACCGCCAGCAGGTCCACGACGCGCTGGTGGCCGGCCTGTCGCAGGACAAGGCCCACGTGGACGTCCTGCCGATGTCCCGGCTGGGCCTGGTCGAACTGACCCGGAAACGGCCGCGCGAGGCGTCGTTCACGCGGATGACCGAGCCGTGCCCCTACTGCGAGGGGCGCGGCTGGGTGCGTGCGGTCGAGTTCACCTGCGCCGAGATCGTGCGACGGCTGGCCCGCGAGGCCGCGCAGAACGCCACCCGGACGCTGCGCGTGATGGCCCACCCGCGCGTCGTCGAGGCGCTGATCGACGGCTACCGGACCTCGCTGGCCGACCTGGAGACGCGCTGGCAGAAGCCGATCCGGCTGGTGCGCCGCGAGGATTTCCACCTGGAACAGTGGGCCGTGCGGGCGGAATGACCCGCGCCGGCCCTTGCCGAACGCCTCCCCGGTGCCCAGAGTAGGCCCCATGAGCCGGACGCGCACCGCCACCGGACCCTCCGACTCCCCCGGCTGGCGCCAGCCCCTGGAGGACTTCCTGCGCCACATGGAGATCGGGCGCAGCGCGTCGCCGCACACCCTGAAGGCGTACCGCGCCGACTGCATGGAACTGGTGGAGATCCTGGACCGCGCCGGCGTCGATCCCCTGGCGCTGGACCGGCGCGGCGTCGAGGCGTGGTTCGCTGCGCTGGACGCCCGGCACGACGGCCCGGCGACGGTGTCCCGGAAACTGTCGGCGGTGCGCGGCTTCTACCGGTTCCTGAAGCGGCGCGGCATCGTGGCCGGCAACCCCTGGGCCGGCATCCGGGGGCCGCGCAAGGACCAGCGGCTGCCGGACTTCGTACCGGTGGACGAGCTGTTCCTGCTGCTGGAGGCGCCCGACCCGAAGACGCCGCTGGGGCTGCGCGACCGGGCCATCCTGGAGCTGCTTTACGCCGGCGGCTTCCGCGTCAGCGAGCTGGCGGGGATGGACGTCGACTCGGTGGACCTGAAGGCCGCGCAGGCGAAGGTCACGGGCAAGGGCCGCAAGGAGCGCATCGTGCCGGTGGGGACGAAGGCGCTGGCGGCCATCCGGGCCTGGCTGGACGTGCGCCCTTCCCTGCTGCGGCGCGGGATCGACCCCAAGGCGCTGTTCCTGAACTTCCGCGGCGGGCGGCTGACCGTGCGCAGCATCGCGCGGCAGATCGACCAGGCGGTCGCGAAGGTTGCGCTGAACCGGCACGTGCACCCGCACGCGCTGCGGCACTCGTTCGCGACGCACCTGCTGGACGGCGGCGCCGACCTGCGGGACATCCAGGAGCTGCTGGGCCACGCCCGGCTGTCCACGACCCAGAAGTACACGCACGTCACGCTGGCGCGGTTGCAGGCAGTCTACGACCGCGCCCATCCCCGGGCGAAAGGCGGATCCTGAGGTCCGCCGGGCAAGGAGACACGATGGCAGAAAGAACGACCGACCGCACCCTGGACAACCTGCGCGGCACCACCGTCATCGCGGTGCGCCGGGGCGCGTCCGTGGTGGTCGCCGGCGACGGGCAGGTGTCCTACGGCGACACCATCCTGAAGCACACGGCCAGCAAGGTCCGCAAGGTCCACAACGGCAAGGTGATCACCGGGTTCGCCGGGTCCACCGCGGACGCCTTCACGCTGTTCGAGCGGTTCGAGGGCAAGCTGAAGGACTACAACGGCAACCTGTCCCGGTCGGCCGTGGAGCTGGCGAAGGACTGGCGCACCGACCGGCTGCTGCGGCGGCTGGACGCGATGCTGATCGTCGCGGACAAGGAGAAGACCTTCCTGATCACCGGCGCGGGCGACGTGATCGAGCCGGACGAGGGCGTGCTGGCCATCGGGTCGGGCGGCCCTTACGCGCTGGCCGCGGCGCGCGCCATGATGCGGCACACCGAGCTGCCCGCGTCGCAGATCGCGCGCACCGCGATGGAGATCGCCGCCGGCATCTGCATCTTCACCAACGACTCCATCACCATGGAGGAGCTGCCGTGACCGAAGGCGAACGCGACCTGACCCCGAGGGAGGTCCTGGCCGAGCTGGACCGCTACATCGTCGGGCAGACGGCGGCCAAGCGCATGGTGGCCGTGGCGCTGCGCAACCGCTGGCGGCGGCGGCACGTGGACGGCCCGCTGAAGGACGAGATCACCCCGAAGAACATCCTGATGATCGGCCCGACCGGCGTCGGCAAGACCGAGATCGCGCGGCGGCTGGCGCGGCTGGCGCGGGCGCCGTTCGTGAAGGTGGAGGCGTCCAAGTACACCGAGGTCGGGTACGTCGGCCGGGACGTGGAAGGGATGATCCGCGACCTGGTCGAGTTCAGCGTCAACATGGTCCGCGCCGAGGAAGGCGAGAAGGTGACCGTGCGGGCGAAGGAACTGGCCGAGGACCGCGTGCTGGACGCGCTGTACGGCCAGCACGAGGACGTCCGGTCGGAACCGCGCGACGTGCTGCGGCAGAAGGTGCGGGCGGGCGCGCTGGACGACCGGCCGCTGAAGATCGAGGTGGCCGAGAGCGCGACGCCGATGATGTCGATCTTCTCGAACGCCGGCATGGAGGAGGTCGGCCTGCAGCTGCAGGACATGCTGGGCAACGCGATGCCGCGCAAGACGCGGACGCGGCAGTCCACGGTCAAGGAGGCGCTGCCGATCTTCGAGGCCGAGGAGCGCGACCGGCTGCTGGACCCGGACAAGGTCAACAAGATGGCCCTCGAACGCGCGCAGAACAGCGGCATCATCTTCATCGACGAGATGGACAAGGTGGCCGGGCGCGAGGGCGGGCACGGGCCGGAGGTGTCCCGCGAGGGCGTGCAGCGCGACCTGCTGCCGATCGTGGAAGGCACGCAGGTCACGACGAAGTACGGCGTGGTTCGGACGGACCACGTGCTGTTCATCGCGGCGGGCGCGTTCCACGTGTCGAAGGTGTCGGACCTGATCCCCGAGATGCAGGGGCGCTTCCCGATCCGGGTGGAACTGACCTCGCTGGACCGGGACGACTTCGTGCGGATCCTGCGGGAACCGGACAACAGCCTGCCGAGGCAGTACCAGGCGCTGCTGGCGACCGAGGGCGTGACGCTGAAGTTCGAGGACGACGGCATCGACACGGTGGCCGAGGTCGCGGCGGAACTGAATTCGCGGTTCGAGAACATCGGGGCGCGGCGGCTGCACACGGTGCTGGAGAAGGTGCTGGAGGAGGTGTCCTTCCACGCCCCCGACATCGCGGGCCAGACGATCCCGATCACCGCCACCTACGTGAAGGAGCGCCTGGGCGACATCCTGAAGGACGAGGACCTCAGCCGCTACATCCTGTGAGATCGCGATCCCACCCCGAACTGACGTCCCGGCATCGTCATCCCCGTTGAAATCCGCCCCGAGGTATCGGAGACTCCCGCTCGTCCTTATCCGGGGAGGCACAAGACGATGACGCTGCGCAGAGGGCTCATGCAGGGAAGCGTGACACTGGCAATGGGGCTTGCCCTGGCCGCTTTCGTGTACGCGTGCGGCGGTGGGGGAGGAACCCCGGCCGCGGATGCCGACGTCCTGGGCGACACCTCCGTCCCGGAGACGGTCGAGACCGAGGTCCAGGACACCTCCGATCGAGACACCAGCGGCGACGCCGAGACCGCGACGGAGACCGTCGACCCGATCGCGCTGGACCTGGTGGCGTCCGGCAAGGAACTGCTGTCGGCCGGCGAGTCGCTGGCCGCGATGGACACCTTCGATCGGGCGCTGGAACTGGCTCCCGGCCTGCCGGACGCCCTGTGGGGGCGGACCCTGGCGCGCTTCCAGTCCAGCGTCGCGATGTTCGGCTCGCTGGCCGGGCTGCTGAACTTCAAGCACGACCCCGATTCGACCGGGCCGGACCTGGCGCCCCGGGCCTGGGTCTCGCATCCCGGGACCGTCGGCGCCAACGTCGACGCGCTGCACTCGGCCGCGATTCTGCAGAAGCAGCGGCTCCAGGACCTGATGGCGCTGCCGCAGACCCCGGTCTTCCACCTGGAAGGCGGGCTTCCCCTGGCCTTCGGCGACCACCCGATGATGAGCCTGTGCTGTTCGTGGGACCGCAGCGAACTGCACGGCATCTCGGCGTTCAACGAGATGATGCTGACTCTGGTGGAACTGCTGGGCTCGCAGGACACCCAGGTCCAGCTGCTCAGCCTGGAACGGATGGCGAAGGAGCGGGGGCTGACCGCGACGCTGGCAGGCATGCTGGTCGAGAACCCGACGCTGATGACCCTGATGGCGAACGGCGGCGCGGAGACGTGGCGGTCGATGAAGGACTCGATCGCGGCCGCCGCGGACGCCACGCTGGCCGCGGCCGACCTGATGGCGCAGGACAACGGCCTGGAGGACAACGTCGCCACCCTGACCCTGGACGACCATCCGCACCTGGTGCTGCACGGCGCGTTCCCCGGTGGCGCCACCGAACTGGAGATCCTCTGGGACGGCCAGGCGGCCTCGCTGAAGGACACCGTGCTGAAGGTCCAGGCGCACCTCGCCGGCGATGCAAGCCGGCGATTGACGCTGGAAGGCGACGTGCTGGTCGCCCTGGGCACCCTGGTCGACCTCCTGAACCGCACGGTCGGCATCGCGACGATCGCCTCGTCCCTGGGATTCGACCTGCCCGACTTGCTGACGGGCCTGCTGGACTCGCTGGACCCGGAAGACCCCGAACAACTGGTGTCCCTGCTGGGCAGCCTGCTGCCGGCAGTGGGGATCGCGAACGGCACGGTCCAGTTCGACCTGCTGGCGTTCGTCGGCTCGCCGTTCAGCCTGCGCGACCTGTTCCCGAACTGGGGCACGGTCCCCGACTCCCCGTGGCCCGGGTTCCTGAAGTCGTACGAGTGCCTGAAGGGAGGCGCCACGCTGACCCCGGGCGACGCCACGAACCTGCTGGCGCTGACCCTGCACGATCCGTCGGCGGCACAGGCGCCCGCCTCGCTGGCCGTCTCCTCGTTCGCGACGCCGGACGGGACGGGCGAAGCATTCGATACCGAGGCCGTGGTCCCGACGGCGACCGAGGGCTTCACCGGCGTCTTCACCGCCACCGTCGCGGTCACGACGGGCGACGCCCCCGGGAGCCCGGGCGACGGGGCCCTGGTCGTTCCCGCGGGCGGGTCGGTGTGGACGACGTACGTCGCCGCCGGCTACCCGGCCTCTACGATCGCAGTGGGCGGCAGCGACACGGACGGCTACCCGGCCTACGCGTATGCGGATGCCTGCGCGGACACGACGACCCCGTGGGACTCGGGCCGCTTCGCCGAGACCGAGTTCTCGTCGGCCGTCGAGGTGTCGGCCCCGGGACAGGCGGTCGCGCTGGCCCCGATCCCGGCCGACGGCACGGCGTCGCTGCAGGGCCAGATGGCCTTCCGCTCGCCCTCGATGAACGGCCTGCTGTGGCTGGACAACGGCAGCGGCATCGCCCTGGCGGACCAGGCGTCGTTCGGCACGTTCATCAATACCCTCCTCTCGAAGTTGGGAGGCCTGTGATGAAGAAGCACTCTTTCCTTCCCGGATTCTGCTGCGGGTTCCTGTGGCTGTGCGCGTGCGCCGCGGGTGGACCGGGCGCGACGGTGCCCGGTGCGCTCCGTTCGGCGGACGCGGACCCGGCACCGACCGACGTGTCGGGGAATGCGAACGACGCCTCGCAGGACACCGCGACCCAGACGTCCGAGACCCCGCGGTACACCTACGCGATCTTCCTGGGCGACACCCACTTCGAGGACCCGGGCGACTCCTCCGACATCCACGGCCAGGCGATGACCCAGACCTTCGCCTCGCTGCCCTACGACCTTGCCGGCATCTTCGTCGCGGGCGACGTCGTCTACACCCTGCCCTATGCCACGTACGACGAGTACCTGGCCGACCCGAACGACCGCTTCGACATCGCCCAGCGCATCTTCGAGTCCTGGCCCGCGCCGGTCTGGCCCGCCCTCGGGAACCACGACTACGACTTCTCGAACGGCCGGCCGATGGACCTGGCCCCGGCGCTGTTCAAGCACCATTTCGGGACGGACCCGTACTACGCGGTGGACCTGGGGACCTGGAAGGTCCTGGTCCTGGACAACTTCAAGGGTCCCACCCTGGACCTGTCCAGTCCCGAGTACGACTACGATTCCGGCAGCCTGGGTGCGGAACAGACCGCGTGGCTGGAGTCCCAGTTGTCGGACGGCCGCCCCGCGGTCGTGATGCTGCACTTCCCGCTGTTCATCGTGCCGGGCCTGCCCGAGGTCCTGGCACGGCACACCGACACGATCCGCCTGGTGATCTCGGGGCATTCCCACGCCTGGATCAACCTGTCCGACAACTACTCCGTGCCCCACCTGGTCGTGGGGGGCGTCACCTTCGACGCCGATTCCTTCCTGGTGCTGCAACTGGACAACGTGTTGAAGACGTGGCGGATCCTGAACTGGGCCGACTTCCACTGGGGTTCGGCCTATTCCCTCCCCTACAGCGGCGACTGAATCCCGCCTCCCCATTCCGGGACGCGACGCTCACCCGGTGGTCCCGCTGGTGCGTGAAAGCGCGGTGTCAGGCCTTGCGGACCTGGCGGGCCTCGAGGCGGACGGCGACCTTGCCGATCAGGACGCGGACGTGGCCCTTGGCGTCGATCTCGGCGACGACGCCCTGGCGGCCGCTGAAGACGCCGTCGACCAGCCGCACCTTGGACCCCACCGCGTAGTCGATGATCGACCCGTCGTTCGCAACGACCGGCGCGTCCTTGAACGCGGCGGCGCCACCGGGCAACGTCGCGACCAGGAAGTTCGACGCGGGCCGCCACGCGATGAAGTCCCACAGGGGCAACAGCACCGGCAGCAGGTCCCGCAGGAACGGCACGAACGAGGACGCCGCCAGCGTCCCGTCGCCCGGCGGCAGCGCGCGCCCGAAGCGGATCAGGAAGGTCTCGTTCAGGACCGATTCCTCGAGGCGTTTCACGTGCTCGACGTCGAACTCCGGGGCCGGGACTTCCAGGGAAGGCCCGATCCGGACGCCGCACCCCGACGGCATCGACCGGACCAGGCGCACCAGTTCCAGCGCCTCGGCCGGCTGGCGGCAGCGGTTCAGCAGGTTCATCACGTCCAGCCAGGCCGTCGAGTGGCACATCAGGCCCGCCTCGACACCCGCACCGTCCAGCCGCAGCCCCAGGAACAGGTTCCGGTGGTGCTCGCCGGCATCGGTGATCTGGTCCGGCAGCGAGATCCGCGCGTCCAGCAGCGGGGCGATCGCCTTCTGCTGCTCCTCGGACCGCGTGAAGAACAGCACCAGCTCGCTGACGCGCTTGTTGTTGAAGACGCACGGCGCGTGCGGCGTCACGTCCCAGCGCAGGCGCCGGTCCGGGGCCACCGTGGCCTCCAGGGACTGGCCCACGGACAGCAGCTGGTCGCGCAGGCGCATGCGCTCCATGTTGAACAGGTTGGAGGTCCACTTGCGGGGCTCGAAGGCCGCGAAGGCGTCGGCATCCAGGCCCCGGAACGGCTCGCCGAAGGACAAGGCCATCCTCTCTTCGCACCGCGGCTGCCCGGGCGCGTCAGAAGCGAGTCGGCAGTCTAATCGAACGGAGGGTGCTTGCCAAGCCGTGCCACAACGAGAAGGCGACACCCGGCGCCTCCAGGTTGGCCCGGAACAAGGTCTTCACCCGCGCCGCCGGGATGCGGCCCGCACGGAAGGCCGTCCACAGCCTCTCCCCGATCTCGTAACCCAGCAGGTGTACCAGCGGCCCCAGCAGTTCCGGCCCGAGGTCCGCAAGTCCCCCGTGCAGGCCCATCGCCCGCACGTGCATGTCGAAGGCATCGGGCCCGAAATTCCTGCGCCAGTGGTGGGCGCGGTGCCACGAGGCCAGGTGCACGGCGACGGCCAGTTCCGGGGTCATCTCCTCGGCGTCGTTCTCCTCCTCCACCGACCCGCGGCGCCGGCCGCTCTTCCTGAGGATTTCGGTGGGCGGCTTCCGCTTGGGGTTGAACACCTTCGCCCCGAAGTAGCCCAGCGCCTCGTGCAGCGCCCGCCCGTACAGGAAATCCACGGGCGATTCCGGGATCGGGCCGGACGCCAGGCGCGCCTTCAGGAAGTGCGCCGCCTCCTCGCCGATGTGGGTCGGCCCCAGGTGCGCCAGGTACACGATTCCCAGGTCGGGCAGGCACAGCGACTCGCCCTCCTCGACCTGGTGCAGGATCACCTGGAACCCGTCCGGGTCCAGCCGGGACCGCAGCGACTCGACCGGTTCCAGGTCGCCGGGACCGCAGACGGTCACGCCTTCCAGGATCCCGTTCGCACCCACGCCGATGAACCGCGCCAGCGCCTTCAGGTAGCGCCCGAACTCGCGCCTCACGGCCGCCCGGTCGCCCGCCTCCGCCGCCTCCTCGCCCGCCATCCCCGCCAGGAACGACGCCTGCGCCGCGACCGGCGTGCTGACCGGCAGCACGTACCGGTCCTCGTCCAGCCGCACGGCGTCCACGAGGTCCTGCAACCCCTTCTCCATCAGTTCGAACCACAGCGGATCCAGGTTCTGGTGGACGACCAGCACGCTGGCCTTGACCCCCAGGTGATCCATGGCGCGGCGCAGTTCCTCCGGCAGGTGGTTCGGAGCCAGGTGGGCCTCGCCCATCAGCACGGCCACCTTGTTCGAGGGATTCTCGCGGATGGATTCGGCGATCCGGTAGGCCGCGAAGGCCGACCGGGACCAGACGGTGCCGCACTCGGTCGAGGGGCAGTCCAGTGCCAGCACGCGGGCCTTGCGGCGGCGGGCGTGCTCGAAAATCGGCCGGAAGTTCGGCCAGACCTGGTAGGACGGCCAGGATCGGGCGTACTCGGTGCGGCGCAGGAAGGTCTCGTCGCAGATGCGCCCCGCCACGTAGTCGTCCACGGCCTTCTGGTAGCGGGCCGACACGAACTCCAGGCCGACGGTCAGGTGGCGCGCCCGGATCGCGCGCAGCACGCGCACGAACCCTTTCTGGGACTGCGCCAGCGAGTGGTAGTCGCCGACCAGGATCACCCGGGCCCGGCGGATCGCGGCCCGCAGCGCAGCCGGGGTCGAGGGCTTCCAGTCGTCGGGGATCGAGTTCGCCAGGTCCGCCTCGTAGCGGTCCAGATCCTGCCGGGTGAACCGTCGCGGGGTGCTGACCAGTTCGCGGATGCGGTTCTCGTTGGCCTCGTAAAGCCTGCGATGGAGTTCCAGGAGTCGCCGGCTGCCGACCATTCCAGACCCCCCGTCAAGGGCATTCTAGGACAAACGGAGGCCGGGGGGTCGGGGAGAGGCTCCTGGCGTTGACGGGCCGGGACGAAGGTGGTACCTCGATCCCGATGAAGCATGAGCCTCTCGACATCCGTCCGGACTCCTCGGTGGTGGTCCTGACCGGCGCGGGCATCTCGGCGGAATCCGGCATCGCGACCTTCCGGGACTCGGGCGGCCTGTGGGAGAAGCACGACGTCCAGCAGGTGGCCACGCCGGCGGGGTTCGAGGCCGACCCGGACCTGGTGTGGCGCTTCTACAGCGAACGGCGACGCCAGGCCGGCCAGGTGCAGCCCAACGCCGGCCACCAGGCAGTCGCGACGCTGGAACGGTTCCTGGAGGCCCGGGGACGTTTCACGCTGGTGACCCAGAACGTCGATGGGCTGCACCAGCGGGCCGGGTCGCGGCGGATCCTTCCCGTGCACGGCTCGCTGTTCCGGACGCGCTGCTCGAACGAGGCGTGCGAGGACTCCCGGCGTTCGTGGGAGGACGAGTCGTTCCACCTGGACGGCGCGCCGCGGTGCCCGAAGTGCGGGGGCATCCTGCGGCCGCACATCGTGTGGTTCGGGGAATACCTGGACCCCGCCGTCGAGTCCGCGGCGCGAGAGGCGATCGCCGACTGCGACCTGTTCCTGGCGGTGGGCACGTCCGGTGCCGTGTGGCCGGTGGCTGGCTACGTCGAGATCGCGCTGGCGCGGGGGGCGCGCACCGTCCTGGTGAACCTGGAACCGCCGGCCAACGCATCGAGGTTCGCCGAGATCCACCTGGGCAAGGCCGCCGAACTGCTGCCGGTGCTGCTTCCCGCGGGCTAGGGGACCAGTGAGGCGGGGGACGGGGCCCCCGCCCTACAGGCCGCAGGCAACGCTGACGTCCATCGCGAGTTCGAGGAGGTGGAGCCGCCCCGATCGCACCCAGTGTAGGGCGGGGGCCCCGCCCCCCGCCTCCTCGTCGACGATTCCCGGCGCCTCCCGGACCGTCAGATCCCCGCCGCCGCGCAAGCCGCCTCGACCAGGCCGCCGCCCTGCCGCACGATCCGCTCCAGCGCCTCGACGTCCGGGGCCACCGGCCGGTCGCCGGTCACCGGCGGCACGACCTTCCGCACCGCCTCCAGCGCCGCCTGCACGCCCCGGCCCGGCCGCCGCGGCGCGCGCCGATCGACCCCCGCCGCGCCGCACAGCGCCTCGATGGCCAGCACGTTGCGGACGTTGTCCACGACCTGCCGCGCCTTCAGGGCCGCGGTCATGCCCATGCTGACGTGGTCCTCGCGGTTCGCGGACGACGGGATGCTGTCGACCGACGCCGGGTGGGCCAGCACCTTGTTCTCGCTGACCAGCGACGCCGCCGCGACCTGCGCGATCATCAGGCCGCTGCACAGCCCGGAGTGCGCGGCCAGGAACGCCGGCAGGCCCTCGGACAGGGCCGGGTTCAGCAGGTGCTCGACGCGCCTTTCGCTGATCGCGCCCAGTTCCGCCGTCGCGATGGCCAGCAGGTCCAGCGCGATCGCCACCGGCTCGCCGTGGAAGTTCCCGCCCGACAGGATCGACCCGTCCTCGAAGACCAGCGGGTTGTCGGTGGCGCTGTTCATCTCGGTCTCGACGACGCCCCGGATCCACGCGAACGCGTCCCGCGCGGCCCCGTGCACCTGCGGCATGCACCGCACCGAGTACGGGTCCTGCACCTTGTGGTGCTGGCCGCCGCGGTGGGATTCGCGGATCTCGCTGTCGGCCAACAGGGCGCGCAGGTTCCGGCCGGACTGTACCTGGCCGGGGTGCGGCCGGGCCTCGACGACCCGGGCGTCGAAGGCGTCGGGCGTTCCCAGCACGGCCTCCAGTGTCATCGCGCCGATCACGTCCGCCGCGCGGGCCAGGTGCTCCGCGTCCGCCAGCGCCAGCGCGCCGACCCCCGTCAGCACCTGCGTCCCGTTCACCAGCGCCAGGCCCTCCTTGGGCTCCAGCACCAGCGGCTCGATGCCGGCGCGCCGCAGCGCCTCGCCGCCCGGCAGCACCTCGCCCTCGACCCTCGCCTTCCCTTCGCCCACCAGCACCAGCGCCAGGTGCGCCAGCGGTGCCAGGTCGCCCGACGCCCCGACCGACCCGCGCGACGGGATCACGGGGTGGATGCGCGCGTTCAGCAGTTCGACCATGCGCTGCGCCACGACCGGCCGAACGCCCGCCTTGCCGGTCGCCAGCACCTGCGCCCGCAGCAGCATCGCGGCCCGCACGTCGTCGTCGGGCAGCGGCGTGCCGACCCCGGCCGCGTGACTGCGCACCAGGTTCAGCTGCAGCGCCGCCAGGTCCTCTCGCGAGATCGGCACCTCGGCCAGCGCGCCGAACCCCGTGTTGATGCCGTAGTGCGGCAGTTCGTCGGACAGGTGCGCATCCACGACCTCCCGGCCGCGTGCGATGCGCGCGATCGCCTCCCCGGTCAGGACCGCCTCCGCCCCGTTTCTTGCCACTGCCACCACGTGCTCGATGGCCAACCGGTCCCCGATCCTCACCTTCATCCTGATTCGCCTCCGCTGCGCCGTGCGCGATTGTAGTGCATCCGGATCCGCCCGGGTCGACTGCGGCGCACTCCCTGGAGTCTCGCGGGGATGCGGTTCTCCCCGATGCAGCGCGCCCGGGGATGTGCTACCGTTCGCCGACTCTTGACGAGGCACCCGGATGACGGACGCCGCCCCGAACGACACCCCGATCCCAGCTACGACCCCCGAGGAGCACCGCCAGGCCATCCAGGCGGTCCTGGACCAGATCCGCCCGGCGCTGCAGAACGACGGCGGCGACTGCGAACTGGTCGACGTCTCCGAGGACGGCAAGAAGGTCTTCCTGCGCCTGCGCGGCGCCTGCGCGCACTGCCCCTCGTCCATCTACACGCTGAAGTACGGCATCGAGTCGGTGCTTCGCGAGATGGTCCCCGGGGTCGAGACGGTCGAAGCCGTCTGAGGTCCTGTCGCGAATTTTCGTTGACAACCCCGGCGCCGCTCCTGTATCCTCCGACCCGCTTTGAGGCCCCGGGCGAATAGCTCAGTTGGTAGAGCACCGGTTTTACACGCCGGGGGTCACAGGTTCGAGCCCTGTTTCGCCCACTGGCGTTCAGGTCCGAGGCGCCGCGTTCCTTGATTCCCCGGGGTGGTAGTTAAGTCGGTTATAACGCCGGCCTGTCAAGCCGGAGGCCGCGGGTTCGAGTCCCGTCCACCCCGCCAGTGAAACACGTGAAGAACCCCGCAGCGATGCGGGGTTTTTCATTTCCAGGCCCGCGGGTCGCGCAGCCGTTCCCGCAGGTCCTCCGCGCCCGTGAACCGCACCGCCTGCATCCCGAAGGCGATCGCGCCGTCCACGTTTCCCTGCAGGTCGTCCACGAACAGGCACCGTTCGGCCGGCACCCCCACGGCCCGCACCGCCGCCTCGAACATCGCCCGCGACGGCTTGGTCGCCCCCACCTCGTAGGACGCGACGCGGTTCGGGATCCGCCCGACGTAGGGGAACGTCCCGCAGCAGAACGGGAAGTGCAGCGGGTCCGTGTCCGACAGGATCCCCAGCGTCATGCCCCGGAACAGGAGTTCCTCCACCAGTTCGGCCATGCCCGGCATCGGCGCGAAGCAGTCGCACCAGCGGCTGGCGAACTCGTCGTACGGCATCTTCCGTCCCGTCCGGGCGCAGAACTCCGCGAAGAACGCCAGGGGCGGGATCCGCCCGACGTGGAACCCGATCAGGAGGTCGTTGTCCCTCAGCGACCCGATGTGGCCCGCGTGGCCGCCAGCGACCCGCATCAGGTCGGCCCACAGCCCCCGTTCCAGGTCCACCTCCACCAGCACCCGGCCCAGATCGAAGATGACGGCGTTCAACCGGTCCATCGCGCCCCCCCCAAACCGCGCGGGACCGCATGGTCCCGCGTCGCGGAATGGTACCGCGTCGCGGCCTCGGTTACACTAGGCGCCGTGGGATTCGACATCATCCGAGCCGCCTCCGAGGCCCTTGCAAGCCGCCTTCCGTTCCTGGATCGGCTGCTGTCCTACCTGTATTTTGCCGACCTGGCGGTCCTGGAGCAGTCGACCTGGGACGATCTCGGCCGCGGCGTGACGGTGCTGGGGCGCAAGGGGCCACAGCGTCCGGGCGCCGGCGTGGTCCTGGCGGCGCCGCTGCCCCGGGCGTCCTCGCTGGCGGGACTGCCCCCGGGTTCGCCCGACGTGGTCCGGGCCGGAACCCTGCTGGCCATGGCATGGGCAGTCGCCTCCCTTCCCGAGGAGACCCGGTTCCCGGTCACGCTGGTCGCGGCCCGGCCCGACCCTCTGGGCAACGGCCTTCGATGGGTGCTGGGAGGGGAGCCGACCCCCGGTGTCGCGGCGATCGCGGCCGCCCCGACCGGCCCCCGGGCGGTTTCCCCGTCCTCGGCGGCCGTGCTGCTGTCGATCGCGGCCGGGGTGCCCGTGCAACCGCTGCACGCGCCCCTGCGGGACGTGGTCACCCTCGCCTTCCGCCCGTCCGCGGAAGCCGGGGCTTCGGCCGGCCTGGAACGGCTGGCCGCCGCCTCCCTCGACCGTTCGCTGGAGCCCCTCGCGCTGCACCCCGCGTCCGGCGTCCACCTGTCCGAACCCGAGGAACTGCGGGTGGTCGTCGGTCTTTGCGAGGCGTCCTCCCCGATCCCGGGCGGATGGCGGGTGCTGGAACACCCTGCCGCGATCGGCAGTTCGGGCTCGTGCCGGGCCCGTTTCCTGGCGCTGGCGGACGCCGTGCGCGCCGCGTGCGACGCCGCGGACCAGGCATTCCGTCGCGAGGGCCTGCCCCCACCCGCCCAGCCGGTCCGGGTCGTCGACCTCGCGGCCACGAACCCCTCGGGGGCCCTGCTGGCCGTCGCGCTGCCCCCGGCCGCCGCCCGGCCGGACTCCCTGGACGCCCTGGCGGCCCGCATCGGCCACGCCGGGGCGACCGACGTGTCGATCGTGCAGGCCCTGGTCCCCCCCGACGACGCGGCCGGCGCCTCCCTCGCCGGCCCCGGCATCCTGGACACCGCCTCCTGCCTCCTGGGCCCCCGCGCCGCACCGCTGGCCCTGGGTCCTGCCCCGGACGGCTTCGCGGACGACCCGACCGAGGGCATCCGCGAATGGGGTCGGCACTACCTGGACGCCCTGCAGGCCGCCCTGGAGGCGACCCCTTCCCGGAGGTCCCGATGATCCGTACCGGTGCGGACCGCCTGTGCGACGACGCCCCCGGGCTGCTGGGCGGTCGCCGATGGGCCCTGGTCTGCCACGCCGCGTCCGTGGACGGCGGCCTGCACTACGTCTTCGACCGCCTGTGCGCCGACCCGCGCACGCGCCCGCAAATGCTGCTGGCGCCCGAGCACGGGCTGTTCGGCGAGCGCCTGTACATGGAACCGGTGCCCGACGCGATGGACCCCTTCCTGGGCCTGCCCGTCACCAGCCTCTACGGCGACCAGGCCGGCTCGCTGGCGCCCGACCCCGACCGCCTGCGCGGGCTGGACCTGGTCGTGGTGGACCTCCAGGACGTCGGGGCCCGCTACTACACGTATCTCGCCACGCTGGCCATGACGATGGACTCCTGCGCCGCCGCCGGGGTGCCGGTGTGGGTCGCCGACCGCCCGAACCCGATCGGGGGCGTGCAGGTCGAAGGGAACGTGCCGGTCTCCTCCCTGAAATCGTTCGTCTCGTGGCTGCCCCTGGCCAACCGGCACGGGATGACCGCCGGCGAGGTGGCCCGGCTGCACGCGGCCACGGCCTGTCCGGGCGTGGACCTGACGGTGCTTCCGTGCGAGGGCCTGCGCCGCGAGCACCTGTGGCCCGACACCGGCCTGCCGTTCGTTCCTCCATCGCCGAACATCCCGACGTGGGAGACCGCCCTGGTGTACCCGGGGATGTGCCTGCTGGAAGGCACGAACCTCAGCGAGGGCCGTGGCACGACGACCCCGTTCACGCTCTTCGGCGCCCCGTGGATCGACGACCCGCGTCGCCTCGTCGCCGTGCTGGACGGGTGGCGCCTGCCCGGCGTCGCGTTCCGGCCGACCTTCTTCACCCCGAACCTGGACAAGTGGACCGGGAAGCGCTGCGGTGGGGCGCAACTGGCGGTGACCGACGTGCACGCCTTCCGGCCGCTGCGGACCGGCCTGGCGGTGCTGGCCGCCTGCGTGCGCCTGCACCCGGAAGACTTCGCCCTGCGCACCCAGGCGTACGAGTTCGTGCACGACCGCCTGGCGCTGGACCTGCTGCTGGGCGACGTGGCGCTGCGGCGGGGCCTGCTGGACGGCGCTTCGCCGATCGACCTCGCGGACTCGATGGGGCCCGCGACCGCGGATTTCCTGGGCGCCCGGGAGCCGCACCTGCTGTATCCCGGCCCGGCGACGGTGTAGGATCGGCACGCACCAGGGCGGAGTTCCCCTTGCCGCAGACCCGTCCCCCTCTCGACGTCGCGCTGTTCGGAGGCTCGTTCGACCCCCCGCACTGCGCCCACGTGATGGCCGTCTCGTACGTGCTGTCGTGCACCCCGTGCCGCGAGGCGTGGGTGGTGCCCGTGTTCCGGCACGCCTTCGACAAGGACACCGCGCCCTTCGCCGACCGCCTGGCGATGTGCCGATCCGCCTTCGCCCCGTTCGGGCGCCGCGTCCGCGTCCTGGACATCGAGAGGCGCCTGCCCGCCCCGTCGTACACGGTCCAGACCCTGCGCCACCTGGCCCGCCGGCACCCGGGCACCCGCTTCCACCTGGTGGTCGGCACCGACATCCTGGCCGAGACCCACCGCTGGAGGGAGTTCGACCAGGTCGTGACCCTGGCGTCGCTGCTGGTCCTGGCCCGCGGCGCGCCCGACCCGAGGGCCGTCGGACCGACCTTCCCGGCTGTTTCCTCGACGGCGATCCGGGCGGATCTCGCGGCGGGTCGCGACGTGTCGGCCCTGGTCCCCTCGGCCGTGCTGGACCGGATCGTTCGCCGCGGCCTGTACCGCACCGGAGGTCCTTCATGACCCATCCCCCCACTCCCGGCCCGATCGTCGTCGTCGGCGCGGGACGGGCCGGCACCGGCATCAGCCTGGCCCTGTCCCAGGCGGGCTTTCCCGTCCTGCTGGTCTCCCGCAACGCCCCGCGGCGGATCGAACGGATCCAGGTCCTTCCCGCCGGCGACCCCGCGCTGCCCCGGGGCACGGCCGTCTGGATCCTGGCGGTTCCCGATCGGCTGGTCACCGCGACTGCCGCCTCGCTGGCGTCCGGCGGCTTCCTGGGTCCCTCCTCGGTCGTCGGCCACCTCTCCGGCGCGATGCCCTCGTCCGTGCTGGCCGACCCGGCACGACCGTCGGGAGGACTCTTCTCGGCGCACCCGCTGGTGGCCTTCCCTCCCCCGATCCCGCCCCGGCCGATGCCCCAGGGCACGACCGTGCTGATCGAGGGCGACGGCACGGGGACGCTGGTTGCCGGGGCGCTGTTCGCGGCGGCAGGCGCGGAGGTCTCGGGGGTGGACCCCGCCCGCAAGCCCCTGGTCCACGCGGCGGCCGTCCTCTCCGCGAACCTCGCCGCGGCGCTGGTATGGTCCGCGGCCGACGTCCTGCGCCACGCAGGCGTGCCGGATCCCCTGGCCGTGTCGGGGCGCCTGCTGCAGAGCCTGGCCGACAACCTGGGGGACCGCCCGGACGCGACCGCGCTGACCGGGCCGATCGCCCGTGGCGACGTGGCCACGGTCCGATCGAACCTGTCGGCCCTGTACCAGCAGGACCCCTCGCTGGGCCGCCTGTACCGGGACCTCGCCCTCAGACTGGCCGACGCCGTGCACGACGCCGGCTCGCTGCCGGAGGAATCATGGCGGACGATCCGCGCGATCCTGGAACCCTGAACCCGTCCCCGGCGCCCGAGGTCGAGGAGACCGCCCACTCGCAGGACGCTTCCCCCGCCCCGGACACCGGCGAGGAGGTCGCGACCGACGAGGCCCCGCCTCCGCGCCAGCCCTTCCTGGGCGAGATCGTCCAGCGCCGCTCCTGGCCGCTGATCGCGATCGTGTTCGCCTTCGGCCTGTTCCTGGCAGCCGTCCCGTTCCTGTTCCAGGTCGAGCGCAGCCCGTTCGCCGATGCGCTGGCGCTGTACGATCGACTGTGCGCGGCCCGCGGGGCGCCTTCCGCGACCGATCTCTCCTCGACCGCCCGCGCCCTGCCCCCGCAGCGCCTGTCCGCGGACCTGGCCGCCCTGCCCTGCGTCCCCCGCACTTTCTACCTCCCGCGGATGGACCCCGTCGAGGGCCGCCAGTGGGGCCCGAACCGCGCGTTCGCGGTCACCCTGGAGCGGCGCCCCGACGCCCCGGCCGATGGCGCGGCCCCCGCGAATATCCGGTTCCTGGTGGAGGAGGAGGAGGGTTCGATCCGGTGGTCGCCCTGGCCGTCCGGCCCGGCGTCCCCTTGACCGGGCCTACGGGGTCATCACGTCGATCTTCCAGACCCCGCCCTCCCGCGTCAGCACGGTCGGCGGGTCGGACTTGCGAGGGTCGTTGCAGCGCACGAACAGCTTGATCCGTCCGGTCCCCATCTCCTGCGTGCGGCACACCACGTAGGACGGCTTCGCGACGTCCTGCACGTACTTCGAGACGTGCTCGCGCACGCGCGGCCACAGTTCGCGCCGCACGTGGCTCTCGGGCGTGCCGTCCGTGAACAGGCCGTGGAACCGCCGGATGGCATCCTCGCTGTCCGGCCCGATCGCCAGCCGGTACGCGTCCCACAGCACGCCCTCGGGCGTGTCGTTCCCGCCGGCCTCGATCGTCCGGCCCACGGGGCAACTGGACGGAACGCGGGTCGATGCCGGGCTCGCCGCCGCCTCCGGCGCGGGCGTCGCCGCCCCGGTCGCCACGGCCGGTTCCGGTCCCCGGGGCTCCGGGGGCGCGCCGGCCGGCGCCGTCCCGCCGCTCCTTCCGCAGGCCGCCAGGCAGGCCACGGCCACGATCGTCACGATCGGAAGTCGAGTCTTCATGCTGGCCTCCAGTGCAAGGGGACCGGGAACGGGGCGGGACTGGCGAACCGGGCCTACTTGAACACCTGCTCCTTCGCGGACTGCAGCATCGGCTCCATGAAGGACTTCTTCAGCTTCAGCAGCCGGTCGAACTTCACCTTCGCGCGGGCGTCGGTATACAGGGTCGTCGGCTTCTTGATGTCGCCGTCGATCAGCTGGTCGCTGAAGTCGTAGAACTTCGACTTCACGCCCCCCTTCGACGGTTCCGCCGCCATCGAGGGCATCGCGATCCCCAGCACCATCACCGCCGCCAGGATCCAACCGAAGCGCTTCATCCAGCACCTCCGTGCGTTTCCCGGCGTACCTGCCCCGCCGGGACCGCCGATATTCTACCTACTTTCCAGCGTTCGCGTCAGCCGGGGCCGCGGCCGGTGCCGGGGCCGTCTCGGGGGTCGCCGCGGGCGCCGCCGGGGCCGCGGCCGGTGCCGGGGCCGTCTCCGGGGCCGCAGCGGGCGCCGCCGGAGCCGCCTCGCCACCCGCCGGAGCCTGTCCTTCGGCCGGCGGCGGTTCGGTCTGGAGCATCAGGCCGCCCTTCTCCTTCATCTCCTTCAGGACGGGCAGCTTGGCCTTGATCGGGTCCTTGTCGCCGGGGTTCCCCTTGGACACCCACTGCTCGTAGTTCTCGATCGCCTTGCCCAGGTCGTTCAGCGTGGACTCGTAGACCTTGCCGATCCGGGCGTACAGGACCGCGCGATCCGGGTCCAGCTTCAGCGCCTTCTCCCATCGCTCGACCGCCTCCTTCGCCTTGTGCAGGCCCAGCAGGCACGAACCCGCTCCGATCAGCGCCTCGACGTCGTTCGGGACCAGCTTCAGCGCGGCATCGTACTGGTCCAGCGACGCCTGGTAGTGCAGGTAGTCCAGGTAGATCGCCGCCACGTTCATGCGGGCCTCGAAGTTGTCCGGATCGACCAGGATCGCCTTCTCGAACGACGCGACGGCCTGCGGGGCCTTGTTCATCTTCATGTAGGTCAGGCCCAGGTTCGTCAGCGCCTCGGTCGAGTTCGCGTCCTCGCGCAGCGCCTTCTCCTCGAACACCCACCGGGCGATGCTCAACTTGCCGGCCTGCAGGTTGATCAGGCCGCGGGTGTTCAGTGCCACGACGTTGTGTGGCTGGACCAGCAGGACCTTCTTGACGAAGTCCTCGGCCGTCGAGCGGTCGCCGCGGTTCAGCCAGTACAGGGCCATGGCGTTGTTCGCCGCCACGTTGTCGGGGTTCTTCGCGATGACGTCGTCGAAGATCCGTCGCGCCTCGCCCTCGTACTCGGACGCCTTCGCCGCGTCGCCTTCGCTCTTCGCGCGCTTGGCCAGCGCCAGGTACACCTTGCCGACGCTGGCCTGGGCGTCCAGGTTGCCCGGGTTCGCGTCCATCGCGCGCTTGTACGTGCTGACGGCTTCCAGCGGCTTGCCGGTCCGCTCGTGCACCATGCCCAGGTTGAAGTACGCCTCCAGGAACGCCTTGTCCCGGGAAATCGCGCTCTCGAACGCCGATCGCGCGGTGGCGTAATCCGGCGGGGTGGCGGACACGGCGATGACGCCCTTCCGGAACGAGTCCTGCGCGCCGCGATCGACGCCCTCGACGTACTCCGGCTCCTTCGGCGCCTCGACGACCCGGAGGGTCAGATCCTCCTTTTCGCCCGCCTTCTTCGCCTCGCCACCCTTCGTGGCCTGGCCGACGGCCTTCTCTTCCTTGACCTGCGCCGTGCCGCCGCCGCACCCGGCCAGCAGCCCGACGATCCCGAGGAACCCGATGACGCTGCCAAGCTGCCGGTTCATCGCGAAGCCTCCTCCGTCATCTTGACCTCGATGCCGCCGCGACGCAGCGACCGCACGAACGAGGTGGAGGCCAGCGTGTCCTTCACGTGGTCGGCCTTGACCTCGCTGTCACCGGCCACCGGGAACGAGTCCTGGTTGACCTTCACCGCGTACTCCGCGCACAGCTTGGACCACTTGTTGTAGACCTTCTCCTCGTGCGCCAGGTTCAGCGCCCGTTCGAACGCGCGCAGCGACTTCTCCTGCACCGGGCGCATGATCTCCTCGATGATGGCGCGGTAGCTGTCCTGGAAGGTCGGTGCGACCGTCAGCCACTCCGGGCCCCACGGGTAGTTGTTGATCGTGTCCAAGTCGCCGGCGTTGAACGCGTCCTGCACGATCTTGCACTCCTTCTTCGAGACGCCCGGGCACGGGCAGTCCGGGATCGGGACGTTGTCCAGTTCCTTGTAGAAGTCGTAGTACAGCAGGCCCATCTTGAACAGGGCGCCCGCCGACCAGCCGCCCGACTTGTAGTTCAGGACCTGGTCGAACGCCTTCTCGGCCTTCTGCTGCCCTTCCGCCTTCGCCGTCAGCGCCTTCTTCAGCACGTTCGGGTCGACGGTGGACGGGATCTTCAGGCCGGTGAAGTCGTCGTACAGGTAGTCGGCCAGTTCGAAGGACGCCTGCGCCGCATACAGCTTGGCGGTCTTCACCGACTCGGGGTTGTCGCCCAGCTTGTTGAAGGTCTCCAGGGCCCTCTGGAACAGGGCCGTCGCGTTCTTGCGCTCCCGGTTCTTGTCGATCTGCTTCAGGCAGGCGCCCGCACGGGTCAGCGCCTCGACCGCCAGGTCGCCGCGCTTGTAGTCCTTCTTCAGCCACGACTGGTACGCGTCGTGCGCCTTCCGCAGCGAGGCCGTGTCGCCCTTCGTCTCGTAGACGATGCCGATGCGCAGGGCCGCCTTCGCGGTCTCGGGGAGGTTCGGGAACTGCTTCACGAACTTCTGGTAGACGTCGATGGCGTCCTGGTACCTGCCCAGGGCCTCCTGCAGCATGCCGGCGTTCTGCAGCGCGTCGGCCATCTGTTCCTGGACCTTCTTGTAGGAGTCCTTCTTCTCCTGCGACTCGGTGGCGGCCGGCTCCTTGATGGACTTGAACTGGTCCATCGACTCGAACGTGTCGGCCGCCTTCTCGAACTCGGTCTGCGACTCGTAGATCATGCCGATGGTGAACACGGCCTCGGGCGCCACGTCGCTCTTCGGGTACTCCTTCACGACGCGCAGGTACATCTTGATGGCCTTGTCCGGCTCCTTCTGGCCCTCCAGGATCGCGGCCGCGTTGTACAGCATCTTGCTGCCGATGTCGTCGTTGTCCTTGTTCTCCTGGTACGCGCGCATGGTCTCGTCGTACGCCGCGCCGAACTTCTTCTCGACCGTCATCAGTCGGGCGTTCTCGATGACCGCGATGGCGACGATCTTCTTCAGTTCCTTCTCGGGCTTGACCGTGAAGTTCCGTGCCGCGATCAACTTGCGCGCCCATTCCTCGACCTTCGGCCACTGCTGCAGGCGCTGGTAGCAGTCCAGCAGCGTGAAGACCGAGTAGGCCGCGAACTTCGACTGGTTGTCGTAGTCGAACAGGATCTTCAGGCGCGACACGGCGTCCTGGAACTTGCCGTGCTTGTAGAAGGTCTGCGCCGCGATGAACATGATCTCGGGGATCTTCTCGCCGCGCTTCGGGTTCTTCTTGCGGACCTCGGGGTCCTTGATCAGTTCGGTCAGCAGTTCGACATACTTGTCGGCGGCCTTGACGTACTCGACTTCCAGCGGGTGCAGGTCGGTCTCGGGAATGGGGGCCTCGGCCTTCTTCGGGTCGACCTTGACGACCTCGATGCCCTCGCCCTTCTTCGCCTCGGTGATCCCCGCGGTGATCATCAGTTCCTGCGTGGAGTAGATGACGCCCAGGGCCGCGTCCTCGACGTACTCGCCCTTCGTGTCGCGCTCGATGACCTTGCTGTACTGCTCCAGCGATCGCTTGTAGTCCTTCAGCTGGTCGTACAGGATTTCCGCGTAGTAGAAGTTCACGACGTACGCGTTCTTGCTGTCCGCGAACCGGCCCAGGTACACCGAGTAGTGGTCCGCCGCCGCCTTGTACAGTTCGGCCTTGTTCAGCCGCTGCGCCTCGCGGTGGAAGTGGTTCGACAGGTACAGCAGGTGCTCCTCGCACAGGCCGTTGGCCTCGGTGACCACCTCGTCGTTGGCCTTGTTGACCGTCCACCACGTGCCGTTGGGCTTGAAGTAGTCCAGGGCCTCGGTGGTGACCTCGTCCAGCTTGGCCATGTCGTTGGTGTTCTTGTACAGGCCCAGGATGATCTTGTAGTACTCGATCACGTTCTTCGTGGTCTTCTCGCGCTCGATGAAGTGCCGGAAGACCGCGATCGCGTCGATGGTCTTGTCCTGGCCGACGTACAGGTCGCCCAGCATGCGCAGTTTCTTGTAGGCCTCGGCCTCGGGCAGGACCTTCAGGAAGTAGTCCTTGGCATGCTGCCAGCCGTTCTCGATCTCGGCGTACGTGACCACCAGGTCGTTCAGCGCCTGGTTCTTGAACTCGATGACTCCCCTGCCCTCGATCTTGCCGACCGCGGACACGACCTTCTGGAAGGTCTCGATCGCGGTATCGAACTCGTGCAGGTTGAAGTAGACCCAGCCCAGCTTGTACTGCGCGTAGTTGTACATGGTGGACTTCGGGAAGTTCTGGATGATCTTCTCGTAGTTGGTCTTCGCGTAGTACAGCGAGTTCGTCTCGAAGTAGTACTCGGCCATGGCCAGGTGGGACTCGGGGATGAACCTGGACTTCGGGTAGTTCTGGACCAGCCGGTTCAGGTAGTCGACGCCTTCCTTCTGCAGCGCGCGGTCCTTCTTCGCCTTGCCTTCCTTCACCGCGCCCTTGCCGAGGTAGTAGTAGACCTCGTCGATGCGGACGTAGTTCGGGAACTCGCGCAGGATGCGGCGGTACAACTCCAGCGACTGGGAGTAGTCCTCGACGGGCTCGACCGGCTGCTCGGCCAGCGTGCCCGCGTTGAACTGCACCATCGACCGGTCCCACTCGGACCGCTTCTGCAGGTACTGGTACAGGCCCTCTTCCCAGTACGCCTCGGCCAGCATGTGCATGACCTTCGGGGCCCGATCCTGGTCCTTCCGGTAGTCCGGGTTCTCCAGCAGCTGCTGCAGCTTCGTGATGTTCTCGCGACGCTTCTCGGAGATCGCCCGCATCTTCTGGGCGACCTGCTCGTTCACCATCGCCTCGGCCTGCTCCAGCGTGTACTTGCCGGAACGGGCCTGGCCCTGGCCTTCCGCGGCCGCGACAGGCTTGGCGGTGGCGGCCGGCTGCGCCGAGGCGGCCGGCTGACCCTTCGCTGCCTGGGCGCCGACGACCGCGGGGGTGCCGGCGACCAGCCCCAGAACCAGAAGAGAACCGATCGTCCTGTTCATCCGTCCCTCATCCTTTCGATAGGAGAGCAGGGAACTCATTCCTTGCACTTGCTGGTCAGGAGGCTGCGATAGAACGGCACCTCGTCGCTCCAGTACTCGCCCTCGAACGGCCACACCTCGGTGTCGCCGCCGACGACGGCGATGGCGCTGCCGCGAATCTTCCTGGCCTCCGCCTCCTCGCCCTCGCCGACCGAGGTCTTGATCTCCTCGGTCATCACGTCGATGGCGGCGGCGTTGATGTCGACCTCGATCTCGGTCTGCTGGACCTGGGCCTCGCTGATCGACGCCTGCAGCTCGGTCAGGATCTGCTGGATCTTCACGCCGGCGCGGACCAGGCCGTCCTTCTTCAGGATGTTCAGCTTGACCGCCATCTCCTGCGCGAACGGGCCCAGCCGCGAAGCGCTGGTGCGGATCTCCTTGTCCTCGCGCTCGATCTGCCGGATGGTCCGGTACAGGTTGTAGAACTCGACGTTCGACAGCACCGGCCACGTCAGCTGCTTCGGCAGGCGGACCAGGCCCTCCTTCGCGGCCTGGTTCATCGACGCCACGAAGTTCAGGTAGAAGTCCTCGGGCTGGCGCTGGGCGTTGATGAAGCGCTTCAGCGGATCGAAGTACTGCCCGACGTCCTGGTCGAACATCTTCAGGGCCTTGTCGGCCTTGTCGTACCGGCACAGGTCGCCGTAGCCGCGGGCCTCGAGGATCCACAGTTCCGGGTAGAACGTCTTCGAGAAGAACGGCGAGTGCAGCGCGTGGAAGGCACCCAGCGCGCGGGAGTAATCGCCCTTCATCAGGTAGGTCCACGCCATCTCGTAGAACACCGTCCCGGCGCGCACGGACTCGCGCGGCACCTTGCGGTAGTAGAAGATGGCCGCGTCGTAGTTCTCGGACTCGTAGGCGATGCGGGCCAGCGCCATGAACGCCAGGTCCACGACGGACGGGTCGGCGTTCGTCGCCTCGGCGATGTTGATCGCCTTCTGCAGGTTCTCGACGGCGGACTTGAACATCTTGTACCGGACCTGCACCAGGCCGGTCAGGTACAGGGCCTTCGCGGCGTCCGGGGACTTCCCGGACACGGCCTCGAAGTGCTTCAGGGCGCGCTGGTAATTGGCGAAGTCGTAGAAGAACTCGCCCAGCACGTAGTTGAACTCGTCCTGGAACGCCTGGGAGAAGCCCACCAGCGGGAACTTGGTCAGTTCCTCGAGGTCCGGCGGGTTGTAGATGATCTCCTTGCGCAGCGTGCGCAACTTGCCGAAGGCGTCCTTGAAGAACGGCTTGTCCGGCCCTTCCATCAGGACTTCCACCAGCAGTTTCGCGGCGGACTGGTACAGGCCGGCCTGCGTCAGCGCGGCGGCCATGCCGTACTTCGCGTTGTAGGCCTCGATGGAGCCGGGCGCGAAGTTGCCTTCCTGCACGAACTTCTGGAAGACGCCGACGGCCTCGACCCACTTGCCCTCGTCGGCCAGGGACAGGCCGCGACGCAGGATGCCCCGCGCGTAGGCCGTCTTGCGGGCCTCCTCGGCCTTGCGGGCCTCCTCGGCCTGGCGACGCGCTTCCTCGCGCTGGCGCTCCTCTTCCGCGCGGATCTCCTCGGGGGTCTTCTCGCGGACCACCGGGGCGGCCACCGGCTGCGGAGCGGCGGGCTGCGCACCGGCGGCGGGCTGGCCCGCTGCGGGCGCGGCGGCGGCCGGCTGCGCACCGGCGGCGGCCTTCTGCGCCGTCGCCAGCATGTACTTGATGACTCCGTCGGGCACGTTGGCCTTCTTCAGTTCCAGGATGTCCTGGATCTTCAAATCGAAGACCGTCTTGTCCTTGTCGATCGACTTGATGATGTCCGCCTCGGGGATCCCCAGCTTGACCAGCGTCACCACCTCATCCTTGGTGATGGCCAGGGCCGGGGGCGCCCAGGCGGCAAGACCGGCGACGATCGCCGTCGCCAGGAGCGCCTGCATCAGGGTTCGCTTCATCGTCTCACCCGTTCCGTGCGAGGTCCGAATCCTCAACCCGCGGCGCGACCGGTTCTCCGTCCGGCGCGCCCCCCCCTGCTCACTTCGGCGCCGGCGTGAGGTAGCTGAGGCCGATGCTGATCTCGGAGAGCGACTCCACGTTGTTGCCCCACTCCGAGGGGTACTTCTTCTTGCCGGTCACGGTGTCCGTGGTCGGGGCGCCCGGGTACTTCGGGTAGATGTAGTTCCGGTAGTCCAGCCGGATGGCCAGGTAGTCGGTCAGGAACCAGTGCAGCCCCAGGCCCAGGTTGAACTGGAGGTTGAACGGAACCGCGCCGTTGTAGGACCAGCGGGTCTTCCACGAATCGGCCTCGGTCTCGCGGACCTGCGAACCCATCAGGCCCAGGCCGGCGGTGATGCCCAGGTCCAGCGAGGTCAGCTTCTTGTTCAGGATGTTGACCTTCGCGTGGATCGGGATCCAGTGCGCGTTCAGGCCGGCGTACCACTGGACGCGGTCGCCGACGTCGACGCTGAGGACCCGCCGCCCGGACACGTCCTTGATGCTTTCGGCATGGGCGCTGACCGAGGAGGCGACGTACGCCCCGGACACCTCGATCGCCACCGACTCCATCGGGAAGTAGTCGTACCGGAGGCCGACCGGGAAGTAGTTGAAGAAGGGGTTGCTGGGGATCACGCCGACGTAGAAGCCGACGGCGTGCCGCAGGTCCTTCTCGAACGCCCGCTTCTGGATGATCCGCAGGTCACGCTCCTTGCCCCACACCTTGTCCAGTTCCTTGTCCAGCGTGGTGCGTTCCTCCTGGGCTGCCGGCGCGCCTTCCTCGGCGGAGGCGACGGGAACCCAGGCGCACAGGATGACGATGCCGATGACGGTCCGCAGCGCCCACCTTCCGTTCATGTCTGTCCTCGCTGATGTGTCCTGTCCCACGGCGCCCGGGGCGCCGGAGAAACCACTTCCAAGGGAGCCCGGCCCCGCGGCCGCGCCCCGCCAGCCCGTCACGGGCACGTCGCCTGGCAGACGCCGCCGCAGCACACGCCCGCCGAGCAGGTCGTGTCGTCGGCCTTGTTCACCGGGTTGCACAGCGCGTCGAACGTCAGGCACTCCGACGCCGGGGTCAGGCACTCGCCCCAGCAGCAGGCGCCCCCGGTGCCGCAGGACGTCTGGTCCTCGACGAACGAGGGCATGCAGACGGCGTCGCCGGCCCGGCAGGCCACGGCGCCGCAGTCGCCCGCGCCGCCGTACCACGAGCAGGAGTCGCCGGCCCCGCAGGGGATCCGGAACGAGCCCCGCATGTCCAGTCGCGGGATCCCGGCGCCCGTCGCGGCGGACTCGACGTACCCGACGCGCAGGTCGAACTGGGCGTTCGGGGTCACGGCCCCGGCGAACATCGAGATCTGGCCGCCGACCGCCATCTCGGAACCCAGCGGCAACCGGCCCAGCGCCAGGTCGGGCACGTCCACCGCCAGCGTCCACGAACCGGCCATCGCGCTGCGCAGCCGCGGGACGGCCTGCAGAACCAGCGCCTGGCGCAGCGGGGACTCGCCGGTGGTCTCCTTCTCGAAGTCCCCGGAGTTGATGAAGATGTAGTGGCCGCCCGTCCGGCAGGCGACTTCCTGCTGGCGCGGGTCGCGATCGTGGTAGCCCATCGACTGGAACTGGATGAAGGAGATGTGGACCGGGACCAGGTTCGTCGCCAGTGCCTGGCCATCGGCGTTCTTCAGGTCGGCCTCCAGCGTCGCCAGGAACTGCAGGAAGGACACCGTCGAGCAGGCGTTGTCCTGCTGGAATTCGATGTACTTGTTGCCCTTGTACTGGCGCAGGGTCGGCATGTAGTCCGGCGAGTCCGGGTGGCAGGTGTCCGGGCCGTCGGTGACGACGACGATGTGGCGCACCCGCGTGTCCACGTCGTTCCTCATGAAGTTGTAGACGTCCTCGACGGCGGCCCACAGGGGCGTGCGGCCGCGGGCGGAGATCTGCAACTTCGTGAAGTCGGTGCCCTTCAACTGGCAGCCCTGGGCGATCTCGTCCGCGCTGCAGCCGAAGACCGCCTGCCGGTTGACACCGAAGCAGTCGCGACGGCGGGTGGCCTCGTCCTTGTCCGTGGACAGGTCGCACACGATCTTCGCGTTGGCTCCGACCACCTCGCCGAACTGGAACACGCCGGTGCGGTCGTTCACGTTCAGCAGGCTGACGAACGACTTGACCGCGGACGTCCGGTAGCTGTCCGGGTCCGACGCGCGGGACTTGAAGTCGCCGCCTTCCCACGGCGAGGCGACCGTCGCCTCGTACCCGTCCTCGGGGGTGACGAAGCCCTTCATCGAGCCGGACTGGTCGATCAGGAACGCGATCGCCATGGAGTCCTTCTCGCTGCTGGGCGGCCGCAGCGTCGGGGACGACGGGTCGTAGTAGCTGCGGTAGTCCAGCTTCTGCGGGGACGCCTTCGGCACGCTCTTGCCCAACTGGCAGTCCGCGGCCCCGGTCAGGTCCGGGTCGGGATACGTCTCGAGGCAGGAGATCTCCACCTCGAAGTTGCTCTCGGTGACCGTGTCGCCGACCGCGACCTCGTTGCGCTCGGTGGCGCTCTTCTTCACCAGGTCGCCGGGGCGGATCGAGTTGTCCACGTCGTCGGTGTTCGGGTCCGTGCCCAGCAGCGTGATCGAGAACAGCAGCGAGTCCACGGTGACCGCGTTGCCGTCCAGGTCCGTCGTGGTGCACTGCCGCTCGTAGGTCCCGTCCGCGGACCGGACCGCCGGGAACACGGAGATGAACTCGATCGGGTGGAGGGGGTTGGGGCTGAAGGTCGTCAGCCGGCCTTCCCACGACGGATTGCACGCTCCGAGGGCCCCGAGTGCCAGCACGGCCGCTCCGAGCCACGGCGCAACCCTTCGAACCCGTCGTCCGAGGAGAGAGCGCGTCATGAGTCCCACTCCGCTTGAAGATTCAGACGGGGATCCGCCCCGCCTCCGTTCGCCGCGGTAGTTTATCAAGGCGCGCACCAAAAAAGTCAACGGAATTTTACCCGGGTCCGGAGCCACCCAACCGGCGGAATTCCCCTGCGAAGTCCGGGCTGCAGCGACGCGTGACGGTTCCGGGGGGAGGTCGGGGGCCGAGGGAGGGTCGCCGCGGGAGGCCCTTGCGGGCCGCGGGATCAGTACCACGAATCCGCGATCTCGTTGCCGGGGACGTCGTACATGTACACCAGCCCGGTCGCGGAATCCACCGTGTACATGGTGGTCCCGACGACCACCATGTCCTCGGGCAGGCCGCCCGCGCCGAGGAACATCTCGTCGTACCCCGTCGCGGCGGTGAACGTCAGCCGCGTATCGCGGACCGGGGGAATCCAGTACTTGCGGTTCCGCGAATCGACCCTGCAGCCCGGCACCACGTTCAGGGAGAACGAGGGGTTCTGGAAGCGGTACTTCTCCCATCCACCGCCGCCGTCGATTCCGATTCTCGTATCGCCCAGGCGGATCGGGCAGGCCTGGACCTCGGTGCCCCCGTCCTCGGGCAGGGTGGTCAGTGCCCGGCCGGTGAACCGGGGATTCGCGTCGGCCCGGGTTACGCACTCCTCGCCGTCGGAGGCGCGGTTGTGCAGGAAGCCGGACTGCGTGCCCACGAAGGTCCAGGATTCGGAGGCGCGGACCTCGTAGGACAGCGGCTGCTCGGCGTGGCAGCCGGCGGCCGGCAGCGGAAGCGACACGTAGGCGGGTTCGAGGGCCAGCCGGTGCGCCTTCACCGACGCGACGCGATACTCCAGGACCCCGGCCCCGGACGGGTCGCAGTCGTCGCCGTGGTCGAGGTGCAGCACCAGCACGTCCCCGGGGAACACGCCCTGCGCCTCCGAGACGCCCAGCGCGCAGAAGTCCGCGGCAGGATCCCGGAAGAAGGCGGCCGTGTCCGCCCCCGGCTCGGTCTCCAGCAGGCCGCAGCCGGACGCGCCGGGCAGGATGCCCTCGTACGTCGCCTCCCACGTCTCCGTCAGTTCGTTCGCCAGGTCGCCGTTGAACCGGATCCCGTAGTAGATCGAGGCGTCCTCCCGCCGGGTATCCGACGCGATCTCAGGGGACCCGAACGACGGGAACTCCTTGAATTGCACGATGCCACGCTCGTAGACCTGGTCGCCGACCCGCAGCACGGGCATCTGCGCGGTGGAACCCTCGTCCCGGCCGTCGTCGTCCAGATCCTCCACCTCGATCCGGTGCGGGACCGCGTTCTTCGGGTCGATCCCGATCGTGCCGTCCTCCAGCACGACCTGCGGCGGCGTCACCACGACCCGGGCGATCGATCCGTCCTGCAGCGCCACCAGCGCGCGGACGCCCTTCTGCAGCATCACGCTGTCGTCGTCCTCGTCCTCCTGCTGGCCCAGGTCGGCCATCGCGATCGAGCGGGCGGGGGCGTCCATCGGGATGTCCTTCACGCCGACGCGCTGCAGCAGCTCGCGGCCCGAGCCCTCCAGGCCCCCGGCCGCTGCGTTCGCGTCGATCCGGTCCAGGTCGTCGTCGAACACGGCCACGGAGGGCGGCCGCACCAGGGGCACGTATGCGAAGGCGCCGTCGGGGGTCGCCACGGGAGCGCCGACCGTCAGCGGTCCCGGCGCGATCGTCCCCGCGGGGCATCCCGGGATCGGCTGGGCGGCGGCGGGAACGGCCGCCATCAACGGGGCGGTGCGCACGGCAGAGGCGTCCGAGGGGTCCTTCGACAGGTCGATCCTCGCCACGTGGTCGCCGGTGTCGACCGCCAGCGAGACCCAGGCCGCGGCGCCGTCGGCACGCACCGAAAAGGCGCGGGGCGGGGCGGGCAGCGGGTAGCGTCGTTCGCCGGTGCGCGGTTCGGCCGTCTCCGCCAGCGAGTCGATCGGGAACGCCGCGATCCCGGTCAGGGCCGCACAGTCGTATGCCAGCAGCAGGGACTCCACGGGCTGGCCGTCCCCGGCGCCCGCCGGGACGATCGTGGCGACCTGGACGTCCCGCGGCTGGCACGGCAGCGGGGCCCTCGACCACGGGACGCCCGACTCCAGTTGCGAAGGCGCGATCCAGGCGATGCCGGGCTGGCCCGTCGAATCGTCCCGGCGCAGCGCCACGATCACCCGGTCGGAACCCGCGGTCGCCCGGATCGCGATGCCGTCCCCGCCGATCGGCAGCGCGGTGAACCCCGGCTGGAAGAGGTCGGCGTCGAAATGGTCGCCGGACTCCGCGACCGCGATCGAGACCCCGCGGGCATCGGCATCCAGCACCCAGCTGAGGGCCGTGTTGCCTTCCTGTTCGCAGGAGGCCAGCGGGACCGCGGCACCCGACGCGTCCTCGCAGGTCATCGCCAGCGAGATCGGGCGCCGCAGGATGCGGGTGGGGGAGTTCTCGGTGGTGCTGCACGCCAGGCACGCCAGGACGGCCATGGCCGCCGCGAGGATCGTGTTGCGATTCACGGAAGCCTCTTCGTTTCGCGATGCCGGTCCGGGTCGTCGAGGCCCAGCGGCACGACGCTGACATCCTGGTCCTCGAAGTTCGCGACGAACGCGCGGTCCGCGGCGATCGCGATCCCGTAGGGCCCCTGCCCCACCAGGAAGCGGTCGACGACGGCCGGGATCGACGGGTCGACCACGTAGACCGCGTCGCCGCCGAAGTCGGTGACGTAGACCAGTTCGGGACCGCCGTCCGGGGCGTGCACGGCCACGCCGGACGGCTCGCCTCCCAGCGCCACCAGCTGGCGAAGCGACGGGCGGCCGTCCGCGGCCAGGTCCAGGATGGCCAGCGACGACGGGGCGCGGTAGGCCGCGTACACGACCGGCCCGCGCTTCGACAGCGCCATCCCGCGAACGTAGTCGCCGGTCGACGTCGAGACGGGCAGGACCAGGGATCGGTCCACCCGTGCGCTCCAGGTCCCCCCGGCGTGCCGGACCCGCACCACGTGGATCGAGTTGCCCAGCCGGGTGCTGGCCAGCAGCACGCGCTCGTCGTCGGACAGGGGCCACTCGATCAGCGTGTGCAGGCCTTCCTGCAGCACCTGGTAGCCCTGGTACACCGGCTTGCCGCCTTCCTTCATCGAGAACAGCAGCACCGTGCCGTACTGCAGGCTGCCGACGTACAGCGGGCGTTCCAGCGTGTCCGGCCCCCCGGCGTCGCCCGGCACCACCACCGGCGCGCCGATCGCGACCGCGTATGGATCGTCCGCCTCGATGTCCTCGCCGTCCTCGTCCTTCGCCAGGCCGTCCAGCGGGATGCTGCTGTCCCCGTCGCAGCGCCTGCGGCCGTCGTCACCCGCATCGCCGCAGGACAGCGCCGGCACGCCGACGCCGTCCGTGGTTCGGTCGATCAGCACGACGCTGTTGTCGTCGCGGACGGGCAGGACCATCCGGACCGCGTCCGTCTCGACCGAGAAGGCCGGCTCGCCCGCGAACGACCCGGTCTCGACCGCCCCCGCATCGAGGATCGTGGAAGTGCGGGCGTCGATCGGCGAGACCCAGCCGTACTGCCACCGGCTGTCGAAGTTCGTGGAGACGACGTAGACCGTGTCTCCCGACGGGTCCGCCACGACGGCCGTCGGGTACGAGAAGGCCTTGAAGTCGGGGACCTCGCCGCGCATCGACCCGCAGGCCGCCAGCAGCGAGATCGCCAGCACGGAAGCCGTCCGGACGGCCGGGAGGGTCCCGCCGCGAATCCCCGGCACGACGGGGCCGTGTCGCAGAACCCGGGAGGCCGCCTCCCGGACCGTCCGGAGCCGTTCCATGCGTCAGCCCTCCTTGCCCGCGGCCAGCGCCGCCTGGGCGGCCGCCACGCGCGCCACCGGCACGCGGTACGGCGAGCAGGACACGTAGTTCAGCCCGATATTGTGGCACTTCGTGATCGAGTGCGGCTCGCCGCCGTGCTCGCCGCAGATGCCCAGCTTGATGTTCGGGCGGGTGCCGCGGCCGCGCTCGACCGCCAGGCGCACCAGTTCCGCGATGCCGTCATCCAGGCTGACGAAGGGGTCCTGCTTCAGGATGCCCTTCTCGTTGGACAGGTAGATCGGCATGAACTTGCCGTAGTCGTCGCGGCTCATGCCGAAGCCCATCTGGGTCAGGTCGTTGGTACCGAAGCTGAAGAACTCGGCGACCTCGGCGATCTGGTTGGCCATGACCGCGGCGCGCGGCACCTCGATCATCGTGCCGACCAGGTAGTCCACCCGGACGCCCTTCTCCGCGAAGACCTTCTCGGCCGTCGCGCGGACGATCTGCTCCTGGTTCTTCAGTTCGTTCACGTGCCCGACCAGCGGGATCATGATCTCGGGGTGGACGTCCAGGCTTTCCTTCTTGACGTCGCACGCCGCTTCCAGCACCGCGCGGGCCTGCATCTCGGTGATCTCGGGGAACGTGATGCCCAGCCGGCAGCCGCGGTGGCCCAGCATCGGGTTGAACTCGTGCAGTTCCTCGACGCGCTTCTTGATCGTCTCCAGCGGAATGCCGGTCTTCTCGCTGAACTCGACCTGCTTGGTGTCCTCGTGGGGCAGGAACTCGTGCAGCGGCGGGTCCAGCGTGCGGATCGTGACCGGCCGGCCCTCCATCGCCTTGAAGATGCCGTAGAAGTCCGACCGCTGCAGCGGCAGCAACTCTTCCAGCGCAGCGCGGCGCTCGGTCTCGGTCTGGGCCATGATCATCTTCCGCATCGACGTGATGCGGTCGCCCTCGAAGAACATGTGCTCGGTGCGGCACAGGCCGATGCCCTGCGCGCCGAACGCCACGGCCAGCGCCGCCTCGCCGGGGGCGTCGGCGTTCGTGCGGACGCCCAGCTTGCGGTACTTGTCGGCCAGCGCCATCAGGCGGGCGAAGCGGCGGTAGTCCGGCGCCTCCTCGGCCTTCAGCGTCTTGTCCTTCAGGACCTGCAGGACCTCGGACGGCGCGGTCTGGATCTGGCCCAGGAACACGTCGCCCGTGGATCCGTCCAGGGAGATCCAGTCGCCTTCCTTGGCCAGGTGGTTCCCGACCTTCAGGGTGCGGGCCTTGTAGTCGACCTCGATCACGCCGCAGCCGGCCACGCAGACCTTGCCGCGCTGGCGGGCGACCAGCGCCGCGTGCGACGTCATGCCGCCGCGGGCCGTCAGGATGCCCTCCGCCTGCTCCATGCCCTTGATGTCCTCGGGGGACGTCTCGATGCGGACCAGGATGGTCTTGCCGGGGACCTTCTTGCCGTGCTTGTCGGTGGTCGCCCACTCGTCGCGCTTGGCAGCCATCTCGTCGCTGAAGAACACGACGCGGCCGGTCGCGGCGCCGGGGCCCGCGTTCAGGCCCTTCGCGATCAGCCGGCCCTCGTCCACGGCGGTCTTCCGGGCGGCGCGGTCGAAGATCGGGCGCAGCAGGTACGTGACGCCGTCGGCCTCGACGTGGTTCAGCACGTTCTGCTCGCCGGTCAGGCCCTCGTCCAGCATCTCGACGCCGATGCGGATCGCGGCCAGCGGCGTGGACTTGCCGTCGCGGCACTGCAGGAAGAACAGTTTGCCCTTCTCGATGGTGAACTCGAGGTCCTGCATCCAGCCGTAGTGCTTCTCCAGCGTCACCTTGGACGCCAGCAGTTCGTGGTAGGCGTGCGGCATGACCTTCTCGAGCTCGGCGATCTTCAGCGGGGTGCGGATGCCGGCGACGACGTCCTCGCCCTGCGCGTTCATCAGGAACTCGCCGATGAACACGTTTTCCCCGGTGCCCGGGTCGCGGGTGAAGCAGACGCCCGTGCCGGAGTCCTCGCCCATGTTGCCGAAGACCATCGTCTGCACGTTGACCGCGGTGCCCCAGTCGTCCGGGATGCGGTACAGCTTGCGGTACTCGATCGCGCGCTCGTTCATCCACGAATCGAAGACCGCGTTGATCGCCAGGAGCAACTGCTGGTGCGGGTCGGTCGGGAACGGCTTGCCGGTGACCTTCGCCACCAGGTCCTTCTCCTGCCGCACGACCTCGGCCAGTTCGGCCTCGGTCAGTTCGGTGTCCAGCTTCTTGCCGGCCTTGTGCTTGACTCCCTCGAGGATCTCCTCGAACGGGTCGTGTTCGCCCTTCTTCGCCTTCATGCCCAGCACGACGTCGCCGAACATCTTGATGAAGCGGCGGTAGGAATCCATCGCGAACCGGCGGTTGCCCGTCAACTTCGCGATGCCTTCCAGCGTGTCGTCGTTCAGGCCCAGGTTCAGGACGGTGTCCATCATGCCGGGCATCGAGGCGCGGGCGCCGGACCGGACCGACACCAGCAGCGGGTTGGCGGCGTTGCCCAGGCCCTTGCCCGTGGCGCCTTCCAGCCACTTCACGGCCTCGGTGACCTGGTCGGCCAGGCCGTCGGCCCAGGTGTTGCCGTTCTGGAAGTAGTGGACGCAGGACTCCGTCGTGATGGTGAAGCCCGGGGGGACCGCCAGGCCGATGCGGGACATCTCGGCCAGGTTGGCGCCCTTCCCGCCCAGGGTGTTGCGGAGTTCCTTCCCGCCTTCCGCCAGTTCCTTCGAGAACTTGTAGACGTACTTCTGAGCCATCACGTCACCTCGTTGAGATCCTGCCGAACTCGGCAAACCAATCGAAGAGGGCCTGGACGCGGTGGAGCAGCGCGAGGCGCGCCAGCCGCTTGCCCTCGTCGGCCTCGATGAGCACCGGGACGCCGTCGCGGCCCGTGCCGAAGAACCGTGCCAGGGGGTCCTTGAACGAGTACAGCGCCGCGATCAGGTCCGCGTAGGCGCCCGTTTCCCGGGCGCCGTGGTAGGCCCCCAGCGCCGCGTGGCGGGTGGCCTCGACCTCCTTCTCCAGGTCGTGCGCCAGCGCCGTGCCGTGGTCCGCCTCGACGTCCAGCAGCCCGGCCGCCTGGGCGGCATCGCGCCAGCCGGGGACCTTGTCGTCCGCCTGCTTCAGCAGGTTGCCGACGCGCTTGAACACGTTGTCCAGGAAGTCGCGGAAGTCCGACGTGCCGGCCGCGAACTCGGACAGCGCGCGGGCGCGGACGGCCAGGTCGCCGGGGGCGCCCGACGCCAGCAGCGGCGCGATGGCGTTGGCGAAGTCCGTCGGGACCCCGAAGTCCTCGGCCAGGATGCCGCGGAAGCGGTCCTCGAAGAAGGACTCCAGTTGCGGGGTGACCGTGCACGCCTTCTCGTCGTCGATCGCCGCCAGAATGCGGCCCAGCGACAGGGACTGCAACTCGGGACGCCCCATCACGATGCGCAGCAGGCCGATCGCGGCGCGGCGCAGGGCCAGCGGGTCCTTCGAGCCGGTCGGGATCGCGCCGGCCTTGAAGCAGCGGTAGACGCTGTCCAGCCGGTCCGCGACCGCCAGCAGGGCGCCGGCGGTGGTGGACGGGATCTCGTCGCCCGAGAAGCGCGGGAGATAGTGTTCCCGGATCGCGGTGGCGACGGGGGTCTCCGGTTCGCCGTGCGGGCGGGCGTAGTACGCGCCCATGATGCCCTGCAGTTCCGGGAATTCGCCGACCATCGCGGACATCAGGTCGGCCTTGGCCAGGCCGGCGGCCTCGGACAGCGTCGCGCGGGCCTCGCCGTCCACCCCGGCCGCGTCGCACAGGCGCAGGGCCAGGTCCTTCACCCACCCCGCCTTGACCGCCATGTCGCCCACGCCTTTCAGGAACAGCCGTTCCGGCAGGCGGTCTCGCATCGCGGGCAGGCCGTGCTTGCGGTCCTGCTGGTAGAAGAAGCGCGCGTCGTACAGGCGGGCGGCCAGCACGCGCTGGTTGCCGCTGGCCACGACGGCCATGTCGCGGGCCTTCGTGTTGCTGACCACGCCGAACGACGGCACCAGGTGCCCGGCGGCGTCCTCCATCGCGAAGAAGCGCAGGTGCGTGCCCATCGCGGTGACCAGCACCTCGCGCGGCAGGCGCAGGAAGTCGGGGTCGAACTTCGCGATCGCGAAGACCGGCGATTCGACCAGGTTCGACACCTCGTGCAGCAACCCGTCGTTCTTCAGGAAGCGGAATCCGGTGTCGCGCTCGGCGGCCTGCAGGGCGGCCACGATGACGGCCTTGCGGGCGGCGGGCAGCGGTTCGACGCCCCGGGCACGCAGCGTGGATTCGTAGGCCGACGGGTCCGGCAGGTCCACCGGGTCCGGGAACAGGAAACGGTGGCCGCGCGTGAAGCGACCCGACGCGATGCCGACGAACGCGAAGGGGACGATCTCGGTGCCGAACAGGCAGGCGATCCAGTGCACCGGCCGCACGAACGGGCCGACGCCGGCGCCCCAGCGCATCGACTTCGGGAAGGCCAGCCGGGCCAGGACCGCCGGCAGCACCTCGGACAGCACCTCGATCGTCGGGCGGCCGGCGATGGCCCTGCGGACCGCGACGACCTCGCCCTTCGGGCCGGCGACGCGTTCCAGGGCCTCGGGGGCCACGCCGCGGGACCGTGCGAACCCTTCGCCAACCTTGGTGGGGGCGCCGTCCGGGCCGAACGCCACGGACACCAGCGGGCCGGTCAGGACCTCCTCGCGATCCGCCTGGCGCACGGCCAGGCCGGCCAGGCACACGTCCAGCCGGCGTGGGGTGGCGAAGGTCTGAACGCCCGCGGGGGGCAGCCCGGCGGCCTCGACGGCCTCGGACAGCAGGCGCGCCAGGTCGGCGACGCCGTTGTCCAGCATCCGGGCCGGGATCTCCTCGGTGCCGATCTCCAGCAGGAGGTCACGCGTCTCCATCGCTCCTTGTCCTCCGGACCGCGGCCCCGTTCGGCCGCGGGAAGGTCTTCGGTCAGCCGCCCTGGGTCTCCAGGTATGCCTTCGCGCAGCCGCGGGCCAGGGCCCGGACGCGGCCGATGTACGACTGGCGCTCGGTCACCGAGATGGCGCTGCGGGCGTCCAGGACGTTGAATGCGTGCGAACACTTCATGCAGTAGTCGTAGGCCGGCAGGGCCTGGTCGCCCATCGCCAGCAGGCGCTGGCACTCGGCCTCGTACCGGTTGAACAGGTCGAAGTGCAGCGGGACGTCGGCGCGCTCGAAGTTGTAGGTGCTGAACTCGACCTCCGACCGGTGGTGCACGTCGCCGTACTTGACGCCGTGGCCCCACTCCAGGTCGTACACGTTGTCGATGCCCGACAGGTACATCGTGATCCGTTCCAGGCCGTACGTCAGTTCCGCGGTGATGGGGTTCAGGTCGAACCCGCCGCACTGCTGGAAGTAGGTGAACTGGGTGACTTCCATGCCGTCGACCCAGACCTCCCAGCCCAGGCCCCAGGCGCCCAGCGTCGGCGACTCCCAGTCGTCCTCGACGAACCGGATGTCGTGCTCGCGCGGGTCGATGCCCAGCGCGTACAGGCTCTCCAGGTACAGTTCCTGGACGTTGTGCGGGGCGGGCTTCAGGAGCACCTGGAACTGGTAGTAGTGCTGCAGCCGGAAGGGGTTGTCGCCGTAGCGGCCGTCGGTCGGGCGGCGGGACGGTTCGACGAAGGCGCAGTTCCAGGGCTTCGGTCCCAGGCACCGCAGGAAAGTCTTCGGGTTGAACGTGCCGGCGCCCTTCTCCAGGTCGTAGGGCTGCGTGATCAGGCAGCCTCGCTGGGCCCAGAACTGCTGGAGCCGGAGGATCACGTCCTGGAACGTCATCGAAAGCCTCCCTCGGGGCCGCGAAAGGGTATCAGAGCAGGCCACCCGGCGCAAGGGAGGATGCGGCCGAAATTGCCAGTGGTTTGTAGGGCGGGGGTCCCGTCCCCCGCCTCCTCGAACCCGCGAAGCCCGGTTGCACCGACCGGACCCTCCGGACGGCCTCGATCGCCGAGAAAAGACATCACGGCACCGGCTCCGGACCCGGGTCGCGACCGGCCATGTGGTCGTCGGCCCAGCGGGCGGAGGGGGTGCCGGGATGGTCCGCAACCAGGCGCAGGAAACGGGCGCGGGCGTCCGGGAGATCGCCGGAGGCCTCGATGGCGCGCGCCGCGCGCAGGCGGGCCAGGGGGACCCGGGGGTCTTCCGGGAACCACCGGCCGAAGGCGTCGTACCAGTCCGCGACCGAGGCGGGCGACTCGCCGGCCGCGCGGGCGGCCTCGGCCCGCAGGAAGGCGGCGGCGGGGTACACGGCCGTGTCGTAGGAGACCATCAGGAAGGACCACTCCCGCAGCGCCAGCAGGCGCTCGGCGTATCCGGCCGCCTCGGCGGGACGGCCCGCGGCCAGCGCCAGGCGGGCCATGGCCAGCAGGGCGTCGTTCGCCTGGGGGGAGTCCGGGTGCGCCTGCACGATGCGCCGGTACAGCGGGAAGGCCTGTTCCGCGGCCGCCGGGTTCGATGCCGCCGAGGCTTCCACGATGCGGGCCGCCTTCACCAGCAGGTAGGGCGACACCTCGCGATCGGGGACCTGCCGGTACAACCCTTGCAGCCGGGCGACCCGCGACACCGGCGTCCGGCCCGGGTCCCGCGGCGCCGAAAGTTCATCCACGGCGCGCAGTGCGGCCGGATCGTCGGGGAAGGCCGTGACGACCCGGGACCAGGCGCGATCCTCCACCTCCGGACGCCCCAGCCGGGCGGCCAGCAGGGCCACCTGCTGGAGCCCCCTCGCGGACTCCGGGCGGGAAGCGCAATCGCGCCCCAGAACCGCCAGGACGTCCAGGGCCTCGGCCGGACGGCCCTGCCCGTCCAGCGCGCGTCCCAGGCCCAGCAGCGCGGCGCAGCGATCGCTCAGGGCGAGGCCGGGGTCCTCCAGCAGTTCCCGGGCCGTGGCCTCCGCCTCGACGTGGCGCGCCTGCCCGACCGCGATCTCCATGCCGGTCAGGAGCCGGTCGCGGGCGGCACGTTCCGGGGAGATCGCGCAGGACGCGGCCAGCAGGATCGTCACCAGCGGCGCGAGGCGAACCACGAAGATCGGAAGAGCACACGTCTGAACTCCAGTCACCGAATACGATCT
>CALJUR010000016.1 GCA_937975765.1 uncultured Myxococcales bacterium | reverse complement strand
ACAGCGACCGGCCAGCACGTCCAGGTTTACGCGGTTTCTCGTGATCGGCGACAGTTCACGAATTCCACCATGTTCTCCAGGGGGGTCGCCTGGCGGGCGCGCACGCACGCCTCCTCCAGGAAGCGCCTGCGGAACGATCCCCCCTCCGTCTCCACGATCTCGCGGACCCGGTCCTGGTCGGCCTGGATCTGGCGTGCTACGTAGTCGACCTCGAGTTCCTTGAACCTGATCAGGGTCTCATCCAGTTCCCGGAGTTGCCGGCCGATCGCCCGTAGGGCAAAGAGGGCGAGATCGCCACGGATGCGTTTCTCGGACTGCTGCAACTGGACGACCAGATCGGCGAGGCCCGCGTATTCGGCGCCTGCCCGCCCCAGGATGTCCAGTTCCCGCCGGGTCCGCTGCAGCGACAGCGCGGTTCGTCGAACCTCCGCGTCCTCCAGCGTCACCGGGGCAACGCGCAGCAGGTTCTCGGGCGGGACGCGGGTCGCCAGGTCGGATCGGCAGAAGCCGTCGCAGTAGGGCCCCACGCTGCCCAGCGTCTCCTCGAAGACGGCCAGTCTTTCCCGCACGCTCCTCGCCTGCTGCTGACCTTTCTGGACGACCCGCAGCGCCTCGTCGCCATGGCAGTAGCCGTCCAGGATGGCCGCCGCGACCAGGGCCAGGTCCCAGAAATGGTATCTCGGGGTCCGGCGCCATCCCTCCAGGGCCAGGATGGTCCCGAGGGCACCAGCGTTGTTGCCCGACTGCACGAATTCCCATACGCGTTCGTAGGTGGCCTGGAGCCAGGCGCGCGAGGTCGGAGGCACCTGGGCCAGGTGGTACGCGGCGATGTCGTGCAACCCGTTCGCGCCGGCGATCCGGCCCAGGTTCATCTGGCTGAGGTCCCCGATCGTCACGCCATCGACGTCCTGATCCTGCAACGTCGAGGTGTTCAGGAAGGCCTTGACGGCCCGGGGATAATGGGCGTTCCGGACGTCCAGCAGGGCCTGCAGGAAGACGGCTCGCCCGAAGGGCGGAGAGTTCGCGGGGACCCGGTTCAGCAGGTCCGAGATGCCTTCCGGGGTCCCATCGCCGGATTCGAACAGGTCCCGCGCGACCATGTAGGCGTGCAGGGGCGCGACGTTCGGCGGAAGTGCAGAGGTGTCGCGGGCGGCCAGGGACGGCAGGTCGGGCAGGGGACATGTGGCCTGGTCCCGGACTTCCCACATCAGCAACAGGACGCAAGCGTAATCGGCATCGGGGGTCGAGGAGGCCGCCAGCGATTGCAGCAGCAGGCACGAGGCTTCCGGGAAGCCCTCGCGGGCCAGCCCGGTGGCGGCAGCCATCCGTGGCGCCAGCGGGGGCGCCCCGTCCGCGATCGAGGGACGACGCGCCAGGTCCAACTGGGAGGCGATGGCTTCCAGGGGGTTGAACGCGCCCGAAAGGGCCTGGCGCCAGGGGGACTCGCACTGCGCAGGATCGAGGGCGGTGCCGGTCCTGCGAGTCCCGGCGTCGGGTTCCGGGATCAATCGGAAGGGATCCTCGGTGGCGACCGGCTTGGTGCCCGGGGGCGCATCCGTCGGGGTGGAATCCAGCGGGCCGGACATCAGCGGGGAGGGAAGTCCAACGTCGCGCGAGGGGCCCGTTCCCTCGCCTGCGGCACCTCCGGGGGATGCCGCCGGGCCGGACTGCGTCGCCGGGCCGGTTCCGGCCCTGGCCGCCGCAGGCTGTGCCCCGGTTTCGGGCCGTGGACCGATCTCCACGGGACTGGAGGGCTCGTAGGTCTTCCCGATGGGGATGAAAGAGTAGTCCGAACCATAGTCGTTGACCGGGGAGGGTCCCGGAGCCGCCTCGGGGGCCGCCTCGGCGGGAGCCGCCCGGGGGGGCGCAGTGCCGTCCAGGCCCGGGGATGCGCAAGGCTCTTCCGCCGTCTGCGAGTCGGGCGGCATCTTCATCCCATCGTTCTCCGGGATGAACAGGAACGTCGGGCCCTTCGCCTTGTCCTTCGCGTCCCTCCGGACCCGGATCTCGTCCAGCAGCCTGCGGATCGTCGCGTGGGACAGCCTCTTCTGCCGCAGCAGCCGGATGTGGCCCAGGCCCATCTCGAAGTCGATCCCGCGAAGCCGCACCATCTCCACCAGGGAGTCGTCCGGCAGCCGGGACGCCGCCTCCTTCAACTCCTCCCACGTGACGGGGACGGTCGGGCCGGGCGTGGCGGCGTTGCCCGACGATTCCGGTGCCGCGGCCAGCAATGCCAGCAGGACCGTCCCGGAAGCCCATCGCGCCAGCGTCGTCATCCTCGCTAGGTCCCCAGTCCGAGGGAGAGGGTGATCAGGTGCATCAGTTCTGGCTCGCTTTCCAGCGAGCACGATTGTTCGTCGCAACCGAGACGGTGGAATGCCCGGAGATCGTAGGACAGGCCCAGGTGGATCTCGTCCGAAAGACCCACGACCAGTCCCGCGCCCGTACCCCATCCCAGCATCCAGGTGCTGTGGTCGCCCGTCCAGTAATGGGATCCCAGGGCGACCCGGATGAATGCCGATGCGTCCCGCAGCCCGGGAATCGCCACGCGGCCATCGACGGACAACTCGGGCCCGACGATTGCATTGTCGCGGGCCACTGCCGCCAGGAGGCCTCCCCTGACCCCGACGTGACGATGGACGGCCACCCGCATGTCCGCCAGGAGGCCGAGGCCCGTCAGGCCCAGTTGAGGGGAGCAGGCGAGGCCGGTGGCGATGTCGAAGGACAGCGCCGAAGCGTTGCTCCTGCGGGGGGACAGTGCCTCCCGGTAAAGGGACGGATCGACGGGCTCGGACGGCGTCTGGACGGACATCTTCTGCCTGCCCCCGACCAGGGTCGCCAGCCGGTTGTCGATCCAGCCGATCCTGCCCAGGTAACTGGCCTTGAACCAGGATGCCTGCTCCCCGGTCGCCCCGACGGAGTGGTCATCTGGCCAGGCGGCGAACTCGGCTTCCGGGGGGATCGTGACCATCACGTTGCCGTTGGCCACCGAGCCCAGCACCAGGATGGGTTCTGCGTCGGCCTTCGCGCGGACGAACTCGCCCATGCACTGCGAGACGGGGGCGTACCTGGCCTCCGCGAAGGTCATCCCGGGTTCCAGTGCGACGGCGTCGGCCTCGACGTATCCCCATTCCCCGCCGTACTGGACCCACAGCCAGCGACCGTCGATGTCGGAGGCCATCACCGTGCCGTCTTCCGGGATGTCGATGACCGACACGACATTCTGGCCTTCCCAGCGGACCAGGCGGGTCTCGCGCGTGACGCGTCCGTTCCAGACGAAGGACCGGCAGACCTCGCGCTGGCGGAAGCCGATGCTCCTGGGGCGCTGGGAGGTGGAGATCCGCAGGCCGTCCTTTTGCATCCAGCCCGACCGGTCCTCGACCTGGACCTCGACCCAGTCCTCCTTCTCGTTGCAGACCATCAGCAGCGAGCCCCGGATCACGTCTTCCGTACCCTCGATGCTGTCCGGCGTTCCCCTGTAGAGGGTGGCTTCCTTCGACGTCACGATGGCCTCGAAACACATCTCGACCGGCTCGGCACCCACCTTGTTGAAGGGGAGATCGAGGGCCAGCGCCTCTCGTCCTTCCGGCGACAACTTCAGGTCGGACTGCCTCATCCAGAGGTGCTGGAAGTTGTATTCGACGCGCGCCCACTCGCCCTCGAAGCGGCAGACGCGCAGGGCCTCCACGTCGGAGATCGTCATCGTTCCGAAAAGGGACGTGCCGTCCTTCTCCAGGTAGAGGTCGGCGGATCCCCGTACCAGGGTGGCCGGAAAGCACCTGCCCGCGAGGGCCCCGGCGGGCAAGGCGATCACCCCGATCGCGATGGCGAGGGCTGGAAGCCTCCCGATCATCCTGTTCGCTGCAGCGAGTTGGATCCTCGAATATCACCGGAACCGGCGCAATGCAACGTCGGTCCGAAGGGTCATCCGCCCGGGCGGCGTGCCAGCGAGGCGCCGGTGGCGACCAGCAGCAGGGCGGTGAACCCCATCCCGATGCCGTTGCACATCCAGAACCGACCCGGGGACTCGCTTCGCCAGGCCAGGTTGGAGCAGGCGATCGGGGGACGCGGTCAGAGGCAGCCCGTGCTGGTTTCGCTGAACACCTGGCAGGTGGAGTTCGGACTGCAGCATCCCCGGATGTAACTGGTGTTGCAGGGAGTCCAGTTGCCTTCGCACGAGCAGGCGCCCGCGGTGTCCCCGTCGGGCGTGGTCCAATGGTAGCAGGTCGAGCCGGGCCCTCCGTCCCACGCACAGGGCATCCAGTTCACTTCCATGCAGCCGGAATCGCCATTGGTGAATCCACCGTGCAGCGAGAGGCCGTCGGAAGAGCAGGGGTCCGCCTCCCAGTCCACCTCGGGACATTCCGAGCAGGCCCCGTCGAAGCATCCTTCGTTCTCTTTGCACGTGCCACACTTCCCCCCGCAGCCGTTGTTCCCGCAGACCTTGCCCGCGCAATCGGGCGTGCAGCACAGGTTGTTCAGGCAGACGGCCTCGCTGTTCGTGCAGGGACCGCACTCGCCCCCGCAGCCGTCGTCGCCGCATTCCTTGCCCTCGCACGTCGGCTGGCATGCGCACTGCCCCTCGACGCAGATTTCCCGGTCCCCGGTGCAGGTCCCGCACGAACCGCCGCAGCCGTCGTCCCCGCAGACCTTTCCGGCGCAGGCCGGTACGCACCCAGGGTCCCCCCCCCCAACGTCCTCGCTGCCGAACGGAAGAATGTCCGCAATGCCCGACTCGGGGGGAGTCTCTTCGCCAGGGCATCCGGTTCCGGCAGAGGCCAGGATCAGGACGAATCCGCAGGCCAGTATCGGGTGCTTCATCCCTGTCTCCTCCCGAGGACCACCATCCCGAGGTTTCCTGAACGCCAGGGGGGTATTGTAATGCGTTCCTTCCTGTTCTGCCATGGCGGCGAACGCAGCGCGGGTGGGCCTCGCGGGCCGAGGCGCGATGGGCGTCCACGCCGTCGGGGCGCATGCACTCCTTCGACGCGATCCGACGCGCAGAGTACCATCGCAGTCCGGGCTTGGCTGGAGGTCGTAATCGTGTCCAACGTGAAGCAGGGCCATCATGTCTTCGTGCGCGGGTCGCACGACCTTTGGCTTCCGCCTCACGCGCTGGGCATATCTGGGAGCGGGCGATCGAAGGCCAGCACGTCGTCGCCTGCCACTACGCCATGCGCGTGTGGCCGAAGTCGCACTACGGATCATGGCAGGTCTATGGTCATTCGCACGTGGCCCAGTTGCGCGGCCAGGGATCCGGCGTGGAGCAGGACCCGGTGTCGGGGCTCCTGCTGGTGAACCGCGAGATCCTGGTGTCGCTGGGGCACCTTTGGGAGGTGCCCCGCGCCCTGCGGACCGGGCCCTGGTGCCCGGCGTGCGGGGCGCTCGGGACCGCGCTGGGGATGGGGCGGGTGGTGCGGTAGCACGCCACTTCCAAAGGCCCGACGATTCTCGCGAAGGTCGTTCGAGATCGAACTCCCAGCGTCCCTGACTTGCAAACAACCGTCCAGGCGGATATAAGCATATCGATTCGGGCCGAGGCCCGGGGAGGAGGGGATGAGAAACCTGGCGGACATCTTCAAGGCACTGTCGGACGAGACGCGGCTGCAGATGCTCGCCCTACTGATGCGGCGCGGCGAGTTGTGCGTCTGCGACTTCGTCCAGGTCATCGATATCGGGCAGTCCAAGGCCTCGCGACATCTGCGCTACCTGCTGCACGCGGGCCTTGTCAGCGACCGGCGCGAAGGCGTCTGGGTGTACTACCGCGTTCGGGCCGACCCGGAGGCCGCCCCCGCCTCCGTGCTGAAGGCCGTGAAGCCCGTCCTGGCCCACCTGGATCTTGCCCATCTGGAGCATCGACTGGACGAATGGCAGGACGCGAAGCGGGAGGCGCGTGGTTGTCAGGTCGCCGCCGCGAAGGCAGCCACGGGAGGCGCATGATGAGCGATGCCAAGGGCGTCGTCGGCCGGCTGTCCTTCCTGGACCGGTTCCTGACGCTGTGGATCTTCCTGGCCATGGCGGCCGGCGTGGGGTCCTTCTACGTGTTCCCGGACATCGTGCCGTTCCTGGACCGCTTCAGCGTCGGCACGACGTCCATCCCCATTGCCATCGGCCTGATCCTGATGATGTATCCGCCCCTGGCGAAGGTCCGGTACGAGGAGATGGGCCCGGTCTTCCGGAACTGGCGCGTGCTGCTGCTGTCGCTGGTGCAGAACTGGGTCGTCGGCCCCCTGCTGATGTTCGCCCTGGCCGTGCTGTTCCTGCGGGACCGGCCCGACTACATGGTCGGCCTGATCCTGATCGGCCTGGCCCGCTGCATCGCGATGGTCATCGTCTGGAACGACCTGGCCAAGGGCGACACCGAGTACTGCGCCGGCCTCGTGGCGTTCAACAGCCTCTTCCAGGTGCTGTTCTACAGCGTGTACGCCTGGGTGCTCGTCACGGTCGTCCCACGCTGGCTGGGCCTTCCGGGGGCCGAAGTGGACATCACCATCGGGCAGATCGCGAAGTCCGTCTTCATCTACCTCGGCATCCCCTTCATCGCGGGCATCGTCACGCGCTTCGGCCTGATCGCGTGGAAGGGCAAGGACTGGTATCACGCGAAGTTCATCCCGCGGATCAACCCCCTTACCTTGATCGCACTGCTATTCACCATCGTCGTGATGTTCAGCATGAAGGGCGAGACCATCGTGCAACTCCCGCTGGACGTCGTCCGCATCGCCGTGCCGCTGCTGGTCTACTTTGTTGTGATGTTCCTGGCATCCTTCTGGATGTCGAAGAAGGTCGGCGCGTCTTACGGCCAGGCCACCACGCTGTCCTTCACGGCGGCGTCCAACAACTTCGAGCTGGCCATCGCGGTGGCGGTGGCGACCTTCGGCATCCACCACGGCGCGGCCTTCGCGGCGGTCATCGGGCCGCTCGTCGAGGTGCCCGCGCTGATCGGCCTGGTGAACGTGGCCCTGTGGTTCCAGCGGAAGTGGTTCGCGTCGGGGCCGGCCCATGCCGGCCTGGGAGGGTGCGGGCGATGAGCGGGAACGACGACGTCCGGAAGATCGTGTCCGATTTCTACACGAAGGCCGTGAAGGCGGGTACCGGGTGCTGCGGTCCCGCGTCCTCGTGCTGCGGCAGCGCGCCCGCGGAGGGCGAGGCGCTGGTCCCCAAGGGCTTCGCGGCGCAGTTCGCGGCGTACTGCGATGACACTTCCGGCCTGCCCGCGGATGCCGTCGAGAACAGCTTCGGCTGCGGCAACCCGCTGGCGTTCAGCGAGGTGCAGCCCGGCCAGGTGGTGCTGGACCTGGGCAGCGGCGCCGGCATCGACCTGCTGATCGCCGCCCGGAAGGTGGGTCCGACCGGCCGGGTCCTCGGCGTGGACATGACCGACGAGATGATCGCCCGAGCCCGGGCCAACGTCGCGCGGGCCGGCCTCGCCAACGTCGAGGTCCGCAAGGGCATCATCGAGGACCTGCCCGTCGAGTCCGGCAGCGTGGACTGGGTCATAAGCAACTGCGTCATCAACCTGTCGCCCGAGAAGGACCGGGTCTTCGCCGAGATCGCCCGCGTGCTGAAGCCGGGCGGCCGCATGAGCGTGTCGGACATCGTCGTGCAGGACGTCCCCGACTGGGTTCGCCGCAGCATGGCGCTGTACGCGTCCTGCGTGGCCGGGGCCGTGTCCGAAGATGAGTACGTCGCGGGCCTGCGCCGGGCCGGGCTCCAGGACGTGCGGGTCGCAGAGCGCTACCCATACGACCTCGGGCAGGTGAAGGCATTCATTGCGTCGGAGGTGCCGACGGACGCGACGGCCGGCGGGTGTTGCGGGACAGCGCCCGCGGCTTCGCCCTGCTGCTGCGGCGAGTCGGCTTCCCTCGACATGGACGCCATCGCGGGCGAGGTGGCCAGCAAGGTCTGGAGTGCGAAGTTCCAGGCGCGGAAGACGGAGGCTTGAGATGACCGCGACCGGGAACGACTGGAGGGCCGAGGCCGACGCGCTGCGCGCCCGCTCGCCCCGGGGCATCCTGTTCCTGTGCGTGGCGAACTCGGCCCGCAGCCAGATGGCCGAGGGCATCGCCCGCACGCTGGCCCCTGCCGGCGTGGAGGTCTTCTCGGCGGGATCGAACCCCGGCCGGCTGAACCCCCTGGCGATGCAGGCGCTGGCCGAGATCGGCATCGACCTCTCGGGGCACCGCAGCAAGGGGATCCCGGAGGTGCCGGCCGACCGCGTCGACACCATCATCACGCTGTGCGCCGAGGAGGTCTGCCCGGCCTGGCTGGGCCGCGCGCACCGCCTGCACTGGGGCCTGCCCGACCCGGCGGCGGTGAATGGTGACGACGAGGCGCGACGGACTGCCTTCCGCAGCGTCCGTGACGAACTGGTGGTGCGCTTGCGGCGCGTGTTCGTGGCGCCGGGAGGCAAGGCGTGAAGAAGATCGTGACCGCCGCGTTGCTGGCTTTCGTGCTGGCCAGCGTCGCGTACCTGCTGTTCAAGGAAGGGGGCGCTGGCGGCGTCTCGCCGTCGCCGCATGCCACGCCCCCCGCGGGCGCGGTCGCGCAAGGTGCCGCGCCCGACAGTCCCGCGCCGCGCCGCCTGGTCGCCTACTACTTCCACGGCCAGAAGCGCTGCAACACCTGCCGCACCATCCAGGCCCTGTCGCAGGAGGCCGTCGAGTCCGGTTTTCCGGAGGCGCTGATGGCCGGCCGGCTGGAGTTCCGGGACGTCAACACCGACGAGCCCGGCAACGACCACTTCGTCACCGACTACGACCTGACGGGCAGCAGCCTGGTGCTGGTGGACCACAGGGACGGCCAGGCGGTGCGCCACAAGACGCTGTCGAAGACCTGGGACCTCTTCGCGGACCGGCCGGCCTTCCTGGCCTACGTACAGTCCGAGGTCCGGCCCTGGCTGGAGGCGCCGTGATGGAGGTCCTGGTCGCCTCCCTGTCGGCCTTCTGGCTGGGCGTCCTGACGTCCATCAGCCCCTGCCCGCTGGCCACCAACATCGCAGCCATCTCTTACGTCGGCCGGCGCCTGGAGAACCCCCGCCAGGTGTTCCTGGGTGGGCTGGTCTACACGCTGGGGCGGGCGCTGGCCTACGCGGCGCTGGGCGCGCTGCTGGTCGCCAGCCTGCTGCACGCGCCGGTCCTGTCGCACGTGCTGCAGAAGTACCTGAACCAGGTCCTCGGGCCCCTGCTGATCGTCATCGGGATGTTCCTGCTGGAACTGCTGTCCTTCGGCACCTCGGGGGTCGCGTGGATGGCCCGCCTGCAGCAGCGCGTGGGGCAGCGCGGCCTGTGGGGCGCGGGCCTGCTGGGCATCCTGTTCGCGCTGTCCTTCTGCCCCATCTCGGCGGCCCTGTTCTTCGGCAGCCTGGTGCCCCTGGCCGTCGCGAACGAGTCCGGCGTGCTGCTGCCGGCGGTCTACGGCGTCGGCACCGGCCTGCCCGTGCTGGCGCTGGCGGTCGTGGTGGCCCTGGGCGCGAAGTCCATCGGGACGGCGTTCCGCAGACTCAAAACCTTCGAGAAGTGGGCCCGCCGCGTCACGGGCGTCATCTTCATCGTCGTGGGACTCTACCTGACGCTGGTGTACGTGTTCGGCGTGCTGTCTTGAAGGAACGGAGGAAGCCATGGACATCAAGGTGCTGGGAACGGGTTGCCCCAAGTGCAGGAAGCTGTACGAAGAGACCCGGAAGGCCCTCGATGCGGCCGGGATCGCGGCCGACGTCGAGAAGGTCGAGGACATCGCGCGGATCGTCCAGTTCGACGTGATGATGACGCCGGCCCTGGTGGTCGACGGCGAGGTCAAGTGCTCCGGCCGGGTGCCCGACACGGCCGAGATCGTGGCCTGGATCACGTCTGCGGCGGCCCGGGCAGGTTGACGCCTTTCCCCGGATGCGATGCGGACATTCGCTGCGCGTACGTGCGGCTGCTTCTGCGAGGAAAGCGATGCGGGAACGTTGGAAATGGCTCCTGGTCGTCGGCGTGTTCGTGGTCGCCTGGGTCCTTCCGGCGGAACAGCTTCCCGCAGGGGGAACGCGGCTTCAGGGGGCTCTCGTCGAGTCGCTGGCCATGCTGCACGAGTACGCGCGCGATCACGTACTGCTCTGCCTCGTGCCGGCCTTCTTCATTGCAGGCGGCATCAGCGTGTTCGTGCGCCAGGCCGCGGTGATGAAGTACCTGGGCGCCGCGGCCTCGAAGTGGGTCGCCTACCCGGTGGCGGCCGTGTCCGGGACCATCCTGGCCGTCTGTTCGTGCACGGTCCTGCCGCTGTTCGCGGGGATCCACGTGCGGGGGGCCGGGCTGGGTCCGGCGACCGCCTTCCTCTACTCCGGCCCTGCCATCAACGTGCTGGCCATCATCCTGACCGCCCGGGTCCTGGGCCTGGAACTGGGCGTGGCGCGAGCCGTGGGGGCGATTGCCTTCGCGGTCGTCATCGGGTTGGCCATGCACGCACTGTTCCGCAAGGAGGAGGCCGCACGGGCGTCGGCCAGGACCGGCGCCGCACCGGCCGGCGAACTCCCGAGGGCACTGTGGCAGGACGCCCTGTACTTCGCATCGATGGTCGGCGTCCTGGTCTTCGCGAACTGGGGAAAACCGCCGGAAGGGGAGGGCGGGTTCTTCGCGGCGGTCCACTCCGTGAAGTGGATCCTGGCCGGCGCGAGCCTTGGCAGCCTGGCGCTGATGCTGTGGCGGTGGTTCCGCCGCGACGAGCTCCGGGAGTGGCTGGACGCCACGAAGGGGTTCGCGCTGCAGATCCTGCCCCTGCTGTTCGGCGGCGTCCTGGTGGCCGGGTTCCTGCTGGGCCGGCCCGGGCACGAGGGCCTGGTGCCGTCGTCGTGGGTCGCGTCCCTGGTGGGCGGGAACTCGCTCTTTGCGAACTTCTTCTCGGCCTTGGCGGGCGCGTTCATGTACTTCGCCACCCTGACCGAGGTGCCCATCCTCCAGGGCCTGATCGGATCGGGGATGGGCGACGGGCCGGCCCTCACCTTGCTGCTGGCCGGTCCCGCGCTGTCCCTCCCCTCGATGCTGGTCATCCGCGGCGTCCTGGGAACCCGGAAGACCGTGGCCTACGTCACCCTGGTCATCCTGCTGTCGTCCTTGGCAGGGTGGGTCTTCGGGGCTCTCGGGTAGGGACGCAGCGAAGGCGTACTACTCCACATCCCTTCCCGTCAGCTGGTACTCGAACCGGTCGCACTCCTCGGCGACGCGCCACTACGTGGGCGCCCCGGAGCGGCGGCAGGCGCTGAGGGTCATCGTGGGAGGTCCGGACGAGGACGAGGCGGGACGGATTTCGTCTCGGGAATCGTCTCGGGCGTGCGGCTAGCCGAGGAAGGGACTGTTGAAAAGGAAGCGGAACTCCCGGAATTACCGACCATTTCTGGTCGGGGCGGTGCGATTTGAACGCACGACCCCTTGACCCCCAGGGAGGCTTACCGTAAAAGTTTCCGCGTGTTACGCACCGTTCCCGTCTTGCCGTAACTAGCCAACTCCGCGTTTTCTTTGACTGGTTCGCAGCCAGTCGAAAACTCGGGGGTTTGGCATGCGGACACGCAACATCCGTCCCGGCTACTTCACGAACGACGTTCTCGCGGCGCTGCCGCCGCTGGACCGTATTCTTTTCGCGGCCTTGTGGTGCCTCGCGGACTGCGAGGGGCGCCTAGAGGACCGGCCGCGGAGGATCAAGGCCGAGGCCCTGCCGTACGACGACTACGACTGCGACGCCGGCCTGACCCGGCTCCAGGAGGCCGGGTTCGTCGTGCGCTACCGCGTGGGCGCGGGCGCCTTCATCGCGATCCCGAAGTTCCACGAGCACCAGTACCTGTCGGCCGACGAGCGGAAGAAGCGCTCCGAGATCCCGGCGCCGCCCGGGACGAACGACCTCGAAGCCGCTATCGAACCGCTCCCGAAGTCCCTCGCGGCCAGCACCGAGGCCGCTCCGAGGGACCACGGTAGCAATACCGTAGTACTACCGAAGTCCCACGGTAGCGCTACCGAAGTCCCACGGGAGGACTTTGATCGGACAACGGACAACGGACAACGGACAAGGGACAACGGGGCAGGGGAGGGGGTCCGGGGGGACCCCTTGCCGGCGCCGGCCGAGCCGGCACCGGCCACCACCCGCCCTGTCAGCGTCCCGGTGGCGGCCATCGTCGAGGCCTGGAACGCCATCGCCGCACCGGCCGGGGCCACGGCCTGCCGCAAGGTGCCCGACGCCTGGAAGGGCGCCATCCGGGCCCGGTGGTTCGAGGCGGGTTCGACCGACGACGAGCGCATGGCGGCGTTCCGGGGGCAGTTCGAGGCGGTCGCTGCGTCGCGGCTCTGCACGGGGCGGGTCGAGCACGGGGACCGCCAGCCGTGGCGGGCGTCGCTCGACTGGCTGGTCAAGGCCGGCAACTGGGCCAAGGTCGCGAACGGGAACTTCCTGGACGACCCGGTGCCGGTGCGGGCGCCGCCCCAGCCACCGGCGCCGCCGCGACCCGACCCGGCCTGGATGACGCTCGAGCCCGACGACCTGGTCGCGACCGCCCCGGCGGCCCGGGAGCTCTGGCAGCGTGCGACGGACCTGCTGCGCGCCCGGCTGGACCCCCGGGGCATCGAGACCTGGATCGAGCCGCTGGTGCCCCTCGGCCTGGTCGACAACGTGCTCGTGCTCGCCGTGGTGGACGAGTTCGCGGCGCGGTGGGTCTGCGACAACTACCTCGAGGTCATCAAGGACGCACTGTGGGACGTGCGCCAGCAGCACGTTGGCGTCGGCCTGCGCCTCGCCTCGGGCCAGGAGGTGGCGGCATGAACGGCCAGCGAGAGCACCTGACCTACCTGGCCTCGCCGTACTCGGACCGCGACCCGGACGTCCGCGAGGGGCGCTACCGGGCCGCCTGCGCCGTGGCGGCGATCCTGTGCGCCCGCGGCGAACTCGTGTTCTCGCCCGTGGCCCATGGGCACGGCATCGCTGCCTCGGGCCTGCTGCCGGTCTCCTGGGCCTACTGGGAGCGCCTCGACCTGCGGATGCTCGCGGCCTGCGACTCGCTGACCGTCGTCTGCGTCCACGGGTGGCGCGAGAGCCAGGGCGTGCAGGCCGAGATGGCGGCGGCCCGGGCGATGGGCCTGCCGCTGCGATTCGTGGACCCGTGCGGCGTGGAAATGGAGGTGACGTCATGACTCCGACCGACGACCCCATGCCCCGGACCCGAGGCGAGTGCCCGCCGCACCCGGTGCCGTGCCCGTTCCTGGAGTGCCGGCACCACCTGTGGTTCGACCGGGTGGTCGAGAACGGACGCGTCGTCCACGTCCGGGTGACCCGCCTGTACGGCATGGAGACCCGCACGTGCTCGCTGCGGTTCGCGGAGCGCGGGCCGCTGACGCTCGACCAGGTCGGCCGCGTCCTCGGCCTGACCCGGGAGCGCGTGCGCCAGATCGAGTGCGAGGCCCTGCGTCAGCTCCGCGAGGCGGACGGCGGGGCGTTGCGCGAGTTCCTGGTCGGCCTGGGCGACGACAGCGACCGGGGCGAGGCGTGGTCCGACGACGGCGATGCCGGACTCCGCACCGACGCGAGCGCCGAACCCGGCGACGACGACCTGGGCATCGACGGCACGGGCATGCCCGAGGGCCTGGACGAACTCGTGTCCGACGACACGGGCGTGCTGCCGTGGTCCGAGCCCACGTCGACCGACCCGACCGTGCTGGCCGTGAACCAGCGGCGCATCGAGCGGGCGACCGCGCTCGCGGCCGGGGCGCCCGAGTACCGTTGCCCCTACTGCAAGCGGACGTTCCCTGGCGTGTGCATCGACGGACGCGAGCGCCGGGGCTGCCCGGACCCGCGATGCGCCGGGCACGCCTGGGGCGACCGGGCCCGCGAGCAGGGACGGCACCGCCCCGGGATCCCGCCCGAGGTGATCGCGGCGATCCGCGCCGAGTACCGGCCGGGCGAGCACGGCTACCGGGCGCTCGCCCACCTGCACGGCCTCCCGGTCGGGACGGTCGCGAAGGTCCTGCGCGGGGATCGGCGGGGCGCGTCGTGAGCCCTGGAGGCAGGGGAGGGGGGGCCGGCTGGTTCCTTCCCGGCGGGGGGCCGGGCCGGGGGTACCGCCTGGCGCGGGCACCCGCCAGATACGCGGGTTTGCGGATTGTGTCCCGGATGTCCCGAATGGAGGCGAACCATGAGCGGCAGGTCACGTGATGGCAGGAATTACACGAACGGCGAGGCCGCGGGCCAACTCGGGGTCGACGAGCGGACGGTGAAGCGATGGCGAACGCGGGGATGGGTCGTCAACGGGCGCGACGGACGTCTGGACGTCCGGGCCACGCTGGCGCGCGTGGCCGCCGACCGGGACCCGACGCTCGGGGGTCCACCCGACCGCCTCGCCGGCGGGGCCGCGACCGCGTCCGGGGACGGCGCCAGGCTGCTGAAGGCCCGGGCCATGCGCGAGACGCTCCAGGCCAAGCTGCTCCAGATGGCGGTCGAGCGGGAGGAGGGACGCACGATCGACCGCGCGACCGCCGAACGCGTGTACTACGACATCTTCCACGAGGCCAAGACCCGGCTGGAGGCCATGCCGGAACGGGTCGCGCCGAGCCTGGTCGGACAGACCGACGTCCGCTTCATCCGGGACCTTCTGCGCGACGAGGTCGAGGCGGTGCTGCAGAGTATCATCATGGCCCCGGAGATCAGCGCCGTTCAACCCAGCAGCCCTTCCTAGTACCATCGGGTCGCGTCACGGATCGACATCGACACGGCAGGTCGAGACTCCTGCGGTCCCACGCCCGTCAACCGATGTAGAATCGGCACGCTACGGGTGGTCAATCCAGCCGATAGCCGGGAGAGCCATGAAGCCGAAATTGCCCCGGAAGACGATCACGGCGATTAGACGCGTGATCAACGGCGACTCGGACTTTCCGGGTGGGCCCCTGGGGCCATACAGGAGCGGTCCCGCTCTCGTCGAGTTCTTCAACGAACTGGGCTTCGACGATGTCTACCAATACAAGGGAGGTTTCCCTTCGCGATGGTCATACGTCGAGGGGCGCCTCAGCGAACTGAACGGAAACGAGGGAATCGTGAAGGCGATCGAGGCCGCGCTGGACCCCACGGCCTTTGTGGATACTGCGTTGACGGTCGAGAAGGCGGCTGAGTACCTCAATCAGTACCTAGCGTTCGACGGACTCGTGCTCACGTCCACCAGTCGTGGCTTCAGGCTGCGCACGCTGTGTGAACCCGCGGTCGTCGTGGAGACATCCCTCGAACCTGAACGGCGGGCCTCGCACGAGTTCATCGCGGAACAGATCGCGAAGTGCGACCGCAAACTTCTGGACGAGGACTACGACGGCGCCATCACGAACGCCCGATCAGCGGTTGAAGCCGTGCTGTGCGACATCGAGAGTCGCCTCGATTCCTCCCCTCCGGACTACGACGGTGACCTCGGCAAGTTGTTCAAGCGCGTCCAGAAACTGCTGAATCTCGATCCCGACCGCAAGGACATCAACGACAGCCTCCGTCAACTGCTACGCGGCCTCGTCAGCATCATTGGTGGCTTGGCGCCGCTGCGGAACAAGATGGGCGACGCACACGTTCGGCGTTACAAGCCGGCGCGCCATCATGCGAAACTCGCAGTGAACGCGGCGAAGACCGTCCTCGACTTCGTCTTCGACACCTTCGAGTACCAGAAGAACGCCGGGAAGTTGAAGGAAGTGGCTTCGGACCCGAGTTGAAGTCGGCGGCCGGCGCCTGCGGTACTACGGCGAACGCAAGCGAGCGCCGACATCATCAAGCGCCGCGATGTAGGCTTCTTCGGCGGAAGGCGCGACCCGATCAGGGGGGTTCTCGCCCCCCCATCCGTCCTTGCCAGTTTCCCACCACCAACCCCAGCCGTCGGGGTCCTCGCTCACGTAGACGATGACTGTATGGGTGACTCCGGAATCGTCCCCGACTTCGACGCGATGATGTTCGAGTCGTCCCATCGGCCGAAGATAGTCAATCGCGCCTGGATGGGCAACGCGCCTCCGTCCCACGCTGGCAACGGCGGACGGGAGGCGTGCCATGACGAACGACCCGCGGATCGTGATGCGGCCCGTGGCCGGGCTGCGGCCTTACGACCGGAATCCCCGGACCCATACGCCCGAGCAGATCGCGAAGGTCGCCCGGAGCATCCAGGAGTACGGGTGGACGAACCCCATCCTGGTGGACCGCGACGGCACCATCGTCGCCGGCCACGCGCGCCTCGAGGCGGCGAAGTCCCTGGGCCTGGCCGAGGTCCCGACGATCTGCCTGGACCATCTGACCCCGGCCCAGGCCCGGGCCTACGTGATCGCGGACAACCAGCTCGCGCTGGACGCGGCCTGGGACGAGGAGATCCTGCGCGTCGAACTGGCCGCGCTGCAGGGCCTGGACTTCGACCTCTCCCTGACCGGGTTCGACGCGGGGGAGATCGACCGCCTGCTCGCGGACCTCGACTCCACGGGCGCCCCGCCCGGGATGACCGACGAGGACGCGGTCCCGGAACCCTGCGCGGACGCGACCACGCAGCCGGGCGACCTATGGATCCTGGGCGACCACCGGCTGCTGTGCGGGGACTCCAGTTCGTCGCCGGACGTGGATCGCCTGCTCGGTGGCGCGACGATTCACCTGGTGAACACCGATCCCCCCTACAACGTGAAGGTCGAACCCAGGTCCAACAACGCCATCGCCGCGGGCCTGTCGTCCTTCGCGCCCACGCCGCAGACGCACCACCAGGCCCTCGACCTGGCGCGGCACCCGGGGAAGGCGAAGGGCACCACGCGCCGGATGCGCCCGAAGGACCGTCCCCTGAAGAACGACTTCGTGTCCGAGGACGCGTTCGACCGGATGCTTCGGGCGTGGTTCGGGAACGCCGCGCGCATGCTCGAGCCCGGGCGGGGCTTCTACATCTGGGGCGGGTACGCGAACTGCTCGAACTACCCCCCGGCCCTGAAGGAGAGCGGCCTCTACTTCTCGCAGGCGATCATCTGGGTCAAGGAGCACCCGGTCCTGACGCGCAAGGACTTCATGGGGAACCACGAGTGGTGCTTCTACGGCTGGCGCGAGGGGGCCGCGCACGTCTACCTCGGCCCGAACAACGCGACCGACACGTGGTCCGTGAAGAAGGTGAACCCCCAGGCCATGGTCCACCTGACCGAGAAGCCCGTCGAGCTCGCGCGCCGGGCGATCGAGTACTCCTCGCGCGTGGGCGAGCACGTGCTGGACCTTTTCGGCGGTTCCGGCTCGACCCTCATCGCCGCCCACCAGACCGGGCGCCGCGCCTTCCTCATGGAACTGGACCCCCTCTACACGGACGTCATCGTCAAGCGGTGGCAGGACTTCACCGGCGAGCGGGCGGTCCTGGAGGGCGGAGGGGCGTTCACGGAGGTGGCAGCGGAGCGGGGGATGAACGATGGCCCTGGCACCGGCGAGGACGGATGACCAGGGCAGGACGGCCGGGGCGTTCCGGGCCGCGGTGCTCGCCGCGTGGACCCCGCGCCCCCGGCTCACCGTCAGCGAGATCGCGCAGCGCGACCTGGTCCTCTCCCGCGAATACAGCAAGGAGCCTGGCGCGATCCGCCTGGCGCGCACGCCGTTCCTGCGCGAACCGATGGACTGCCTCTCCCCGGACCACCCCGCGCTGACCGTCGTGTTCAAGGGACCGGTCCAGATCGGCAAGACGATCATCGGCCAGGCCTTCATCGCCGCGGTCGTCGGGTACTACCCGGGCCCCATGCTCGTGGTCACCGACACCGACACCAAGGCCGAGGAGTTCTCGAAGTACCGCCTGGACATGATGATTCGCGACTCGCCGCACCTGCGGTCGCGCGTCGCGGAGGCCAAGTCCCGAAGCCGCGACAACACGATCAAGATGAAGACCTTCCCCGGCGGCTACCTGAAACTGGTCGGGGCGCAGTCGGCCTCGGGCCTCACGTCCATGACGTGCCGCTACGTGCTGCTGGACGAGGCGGACGACCACAAGGCGAACGTCTCCTACGCGGGGTCGTCCGTGTCGCTGGCCCTCGGTCGGCAGACGACCTACGGCGAGATGCGCAAGACGCTGATCGTGTCGTCCCCGAAGGTAAAGGGCGATTCCGAGATCGAGGCGTGGTACGAGCGGGGCGACCGCCGCCGCTACTGGGTGCCGTGCCCCCGGTGCGGGGAGTTCCAGGTCCTCGAGTGGCGCGACCCGGAGACGGGGGCGTTCCGGCTGGTCTGGCCCCAGGGGCATCCCGACGAGGCCCGCTACCTGTGCGCCCGGTGCGGGGCGGCCTGGGAGAACCGCGACAAGAACGCCTTTCTGCCCGCGGGCGAGTGGCGCCCCGACCGGCCCGACCTGGGCGAGGGCGGCACGATCGTCTCGTTCGCCCTGAACGCCCTCTACTCCCCGGTCGGAATGTACTCGTGGGCGGACATGGCCCGGCAGTGGGAGAAGGCGAACGAGCGCGTCCGGGCCGGCGACATCGAGGAACTGCGCGCCTTCGTGAACACCCGGCTGGCGGAATCGTTCGCGGAGCCCGGCGAGCAGATCGATCCGAACGCGCTCGCGAACCGCCTGGACCCGGACTGGGACGCGGTGCCCGCGGGCGTGCTCTGCATCGTGATCGGCGTGGACGTCCAGGACGACCGGCTCGAGGCGGTCACGCTGGGGATCGGGGCCGGGTGGGAGATGTGGGTTCTGTCGTACAACGTGATCCTGTCGGACCCTCTCGACCAGCAGACGTGGACCGCGCTGGACGCCCTGGTGCTGCGCCACTGGCAGACCGAGGACGGGCGGCCCCTGCGCGCTGCCGCGACGTGCGTGGACTCCGGGCACCGGACCCAGGCCGTCTACGACTACGCGCGCACCCGGAAGCGGTGGGGCGTGCGCGCCATCAAGGGCGTGGGGGGCCCCGCGAAGCCCATCTGGGACAAGGCCATCCGCAAGGCGGGCAAGCAGAAGCACCAGGGTCAGTTCTACGCGGTCGGGACCGACTCGACGAAGGACAAGCTGCACGAGTGCCTGAAGGTGACGATGCCCGGGCCGAAGTTCCTGCACGTGCCCAGTCGCATCCCGCGCGCCTACCCGGACTGGTTCGAGCAGCTCACCGCGGAGCGGAAGGTCCGCTACCGCGAGAAGGGCAAGGAGGTGCGGGGCTGGCGCCCGATCACGGAGGGCCGGCGCAACGAGGTCCTGGACACGATGGTGTACGCGCTGGCCGCCGCCTACTCGGTCCAGATGGGCCGCCCGGGCTTCTTCGACCCGCGCGCCGCTCCAGAGCCTCCCGCGACGCGCGAGCCCGACCCGACGCCCGTTCTTCCGAGGCCCGACCCCATCACCCCGCCCGCGCCGCCGAATCGCGCCTGGATGGGAAACGCGGCCCTCCGCGAGCATCGGCCCAGGGAGTCGCGCCGCGGCGTGGGTGCCGACTGGTGGTCCCGCCGGGGACCGGGCCGGGGCCGCGACCGCTGGTGACGGCGATCCCCGCGGCGAGGGACCATGGCATTCACGGTCGACCAGCTCCGCGCGCTCGAGGAGGCCTACGCCGCCGGCGTCACGACCGTCCGCTACGGCGACCGCTCGTACACCTACGACAGCCTCGAAGCCCTGTGGGCCGCGATCCAGCGCATCCGGCGCGAGCTCCAGGGACGGCGGAAGTTCCGGAGCGGGACCGCCGGCTACCGGAGGTTCCCGTGATGGGACGGGTCCGCGACGCCTGGCACGCCCTCGTGGGGACTCGCGACGCGACGCAGTTCCCTGTACGTGGCCGGCGCGCCTACGACGGGGCCTCGTCCGGCGCGCGCACGGACGGCTGGCAGGCCATCGGCACGTCCGCGAACTCCGAGGTCGGCCAGTCCCTCGACTCCCTGCGCAACCGTGCCCGGGACCTGGTCCGCAACAACGCCTGGGCCCGCCGCGCCATCGACGCCCTCGTCTCGAACCTGGTCGGGACGGGCCTGCGCCCCATCCCCACGACCGGCGACAATGACCTCGACCGCCGCCTCATCGACCTGTGGGAGGCGTGGGGCCACGCCTGCTACCCGATCGCGCGCCTCGGCATCTACGGCGTCCAGAGCCTGATCGCCCGCGCGTTCTTCGAGTCGGGCGAGGTGCTCGTGCGCAGACGCCTGCGCCGGATCGACGACCTCGGGCTCGCGCTGCCGCCCCTCCAACTCCAGGTCCTCGAGGGCGACCACATGCCCCTGTGGCACGGGACGATGTTTGACCCGACCCGGAGCGCGAACCGGATCGTGCAGGGCGTCGAACTCGACCCCCTGGACCGGCGCGTCGCCTACTGGCTCCTGCCCGTCCACCCGGGCGACGGATGGGCCGTGGCCGGCGGGTACGGTGCCGTCGCCCCCCAGCGCGTGGACGCCGTGAAAGTGCTGCACCTGCTCCAGGAGGCGCGTCCCGGCCAGGTTCGCGGCGCCCCCTGGCTCGCGCCCGTGGTCATGGCCCTGTGGGACCTGGGTGGAATGGCGGATGCGGAGCGCGCGCGGTCCAAGATGGCCGCGTGCCTGGCAGCGTTCGTCGAGAGCATGGACACCGATGACGGAACTCCGCCCCGCCCGGACGGGATCACCGGCGTCGAGGACGAAGCCGGGAACCTGGTGCTCGACATGAACGGCGACCCGGTCGAGCAGATGCACCCGGGCCTGATCGCGTACCTTCCCCCGGGCAAGAAGGTCGCCATCAACAACCCGTCGCTGCCGTCCGGGTTCGACGCGTACCAGCGCGTCGGCCTGCACGAGATCGCGGCCGGGGTCGGCCTGTCCTACGAGGTGCTGACGGGCGACCTGTCCCAGGTGAACTTCTCGTCGATTCGCCTCGGCCTGAACGAGCAGAACCGGATGATCCGTGCGCTGCGGGAGCAGGTGTTCGTGCCGCTGGCCATGGAGCCCATCTGGCAGTGGTTCTGCGAGGCGGGGCAGTTCGCAGGGCTCTTGCCCCTGGAGGCGGACTCGTTCCCGTGCCGCTGGTCCAGCCCGCGCGTCGAGAGCGTGGATCGCAAGACGGACGCCGAGGCGGACCTGCGCGAGATGCGGAACGCTACCCGATCGCGCCGCGACGTGATCGCGTCCTACGGGCAGGATCCCGACGCCGTGGACGCCGAGATTGCGATGGACGTCGAGAACCGGCGGCGGTTGGGGATCGTCAGCGATGGGGATCCGAACGACGTGTCCCTCTCGGGAACGCGTCAGACATCTGGCCTTCCGACGGACCCGCCAGAGAACCCGAAACCCCCAAATGTCTGACTACTTACTGTGAGGTGACAGAAGGATACAGAAGAACGACCCGCGTCCAGAGACCGCTTCTGCACGATGCCGTGTTCCGGCAGGCACAAACACAGCCGAGGGTGATCGCACAAGATGAGACGCACCGTCGAGTTCAATGCGGTAAACGAGTTCACCGCTTTCACTCCAAACAACGTTCACCTCGTCGCAGTCGTGAACGTGCGCTTCAGTATACTTCCACTCTTCGGCTGACGCGCCAGTTCCCGCGCTCGTCACAAGATGCCCTGCCACATGGATCGGAGATGAAGCGAGCAACTTGCCGCTGAGTAGCAAGATACGTTCAATACCGACCACATCACGATGATGAGGGATGGAGCCAAGGTTCTCGCCAACACCGACCACAATGAACGGCTTCTCGCTCCTTGACATCTCAGTAATACCTCATGGTGACACCCCAATGGCAACTATCGGTGGCCGTGATGCCAACCGACCAACTTGTACTCCAACCTCTTGAAAGCATGATCGAGTACGATCCCAACCACTGCCAACACGATAACCGTCGCACACATTTCCGGATAGGAGAAGGCTCTCTCAAAGTCCAGAATCATGAAGCCCAGACCTCCATCGGAGGGCGTCAGAATTTCCGCTGTTACCGCAAGGAGAAGTCCGATGCCCAGCCCAACGCGAGCACCGGTCATGGCTGCGGGCAACGTTGCTGGTAGAACAACCGACGTGAAAACAGCTAGATTGCTCTTACCAAGCGTGCGACCACTGTCAATTAGCAGGCGATCGACGTCTCTGCTTCCCTGCGCAACCTGGAGAAGGATGGGCCAAATCGCGCCATATGCGACGACGAACACCTTCATCTCATCGCCTGCCAATGGCAAGAAGGCCATCGCGAACGGCACGACAGCAGCAGAAGGAATCGCGCGAAAAGCGTTAACAGGAATCGACAGCACGCGAGCGAACGCGCGAACGCGACCCATGACGACGCCAAGGACGGTCCCCAAGACCACCGCCCAAAGGTAACCGGCAAAGAACCGCTTGAGAGTGAGTCCCAAACCTGTCCAAACGTCGCTCCGCACGAAAGTATCGCCAAATCGTTCGAGCCATGGGCCAACTCCAAGGTCGGTACGTTTGATTAGCCAATCTGCAATCAAGGCAAAAATGAAGGCCAGAATCAGCGCACCTGGCGTGCTATGGACTAACCTGGTGAACAGCGAATCGCCCTTGTGCCCCCGCATCTCCCAGCCTCCTATTGGAGCGCCTGCCTAATGGTGGCCCGGTAGTGGGTGAAGTCTGTCGTTTCACGCACGGCCGGGTTGCCACGATCGATAGGCGGCGAGGAAAGGCCAATATCCCCGCAAACCGTCGCGGGTCTTCCCCCCAAGACTAGCACGCGATTGGCAAGGTACACCGCCTCTTCGATGTCATGTGTGACCACGATCGTCATCGGTCTTGGCTCTCTAGACTGCCAGACGTTCCTCAACAACTCCTCCAGGCTGTATCGCCAGGACGCGTCGAGCGAACCGAATGGCTCATCCAGCAAGAACACTTGCGGGTGCTTAGCGAGAGCTCTCGCAATCGCAACTCTTTGCTTTTGTCCACCGGACATCATGGCAGGAAGACGTTGAGACAGGTGGTCCTGATTGAACTGCATCTGCTCCATCAGTTTCTCGACAGTTGAAACACGTTGGTCCTGCGGGCCATGATAGGCCCAGTTAACTGCCTTGTCGGCTTTCTGCCAGGGAAGCAGCGAACGCTCGTATTCCTGAAAGACCATCGTTGCAACCGATGTCATCGATTGAGCGTGGGGTGTACAGATAAAGGAACGGGATGCGGCATCGGAGTACTCTATGGACCCCTCATCCGGCAGATCTAGACCGGCGATCATGCGCAACAGTGTGGTCTTTCCAACGCCACTTCGCCCAACAAGAACAACGAATTCGCCGTCGTCGATCTGAAGATTGAAGTTGCTGAACACATGCAACTTCTGTCCGTCAACCCCGAACCATTTCCCGAGGCCGGAAATCTTCAATGGCATCTCTAGTCCTCCGCCATGGGCGATGCAGGACTCCCCTGACCCGGACAACGCCTATGGACTAGTCGCTCGCACGATATCGGAAGAGCGAAGAGCATTCTTGAGGAATCCTTCCTCGAGCATGTCCTTCAACAACACCTCAACACCTGCCGACGAAGGAATATCCGAAAAGCCGGGCAGACCCATCCTGGCAGTCAAGGCAGTATCAACTTTCGTCCACTTAGCGATCGTTTCGCGCAATTCAGACTCATGCTCGAGAGAGTATTGAATGCTCCTCCGCAGGGCTGCCGCGAAACTCTTGGCGGCCGAATCGTTCTTCACCAGCCATTCACGTTGAGCTGCATAGGAAGTGACCTCAACACGAGAATTCGAAGAAGGAAGGAAGTAGTTCCCAACAACTCTCAACCCTTCATTCTTTGCATGTACCAGGAATGGCTCGACGATGGCACCGGCTTGTGCGCCTCCGTCCTTGAGCACCGTTTCCATTCTAGGGAATGGGACCTCAACCAGTTTGATTTCATCAGGAGAAACCCCGTTGGAACGTAGCCATCGCACGAGCATCAGATGATCGACATTGCGGCGGGTATTGAGCGCAATGGTCTTACCACGGAGGTCAGAAGGTTCTCGAATCGGCGAGCCGCTTGGGACTACGAGTCCATGCAAAGGATGTGCTGCGTCCTCGAAAGTGCTTCCTGCAAATGCTACGAGATCGATACCCTCAGACCTCGCCAACGCAACTGAGACCAGATTGCTGAAACCGACGTCGATGCTCCCACCAAGAATCGACTCAAGAATCACGGCTCCACCGGGCGCTTGTTTCACTTCGATCTCGAGCCCCTCTTCCCGGAAGAAGCCATGATCGATACCGAGGAATAGCGGCCCGCATTCTGCGATAGGCATATAGGCAACGCGAAGTTTAGTCAGTCCGGAATCGGGAGTCAGCAACTTCTTCGCGATTACGAAGCCAACCGCGCAGACCACGAGCAGAGCCACAAGCAGCAATAGGCGCTTCTTCATTCAATACCCCCAGCTCGGTTTCCGCGCTCACGCGGCCAATCGATTCCTCGGAGGCCGTCGTGGCACGATGGCACTGGTGCAAGAGACAAAGCACTGCTCCAGTAGCTCGCTAACGAAGACGTGTCAAGCAGAATCTGAACATTGGTCCTTACCCGGACTTGCGTCGAAACGGCGGTCCAGGTGGCATCAGGAAACCTTCAATTCGTGACATCCCAAGGGCCAGCGACACCCAGTTCGACCATCTCAAATGTTCAAATCGCGCCTGGATGGGAAACACCCCCACCCCTGACCCTCGGGCCAGGAGGTGGCGCGCATGGCGACGCGTTCCGCA